>NZ_LBIX01000166.1:0-180527 GCF_028128655.1 Bradyrhizobium sp. CCBAU 45394
GGCAGCGGCTCAGGCCGCGGCTCGCGCTCGGGACGCGGCGCGATCGGCTCGGGCGGAAAGCCCGCCAGCGGCGGCTCGCTGCGGCGTTCGGCCAGTGCGGGCGCGGGCCGGCGGACTTCGTCGGCGAAGGACGGGCGCGCGGGCCGCGGCGGCGGCTCGGGCATTTGCGGCTCGGGATGATCGAGCATCTCGGGCCGCGGCACTTCGTCGGCCCAGCTGCCGGCATCGGGCATCGGGGCAAGGCGCGGCGGTTCGGCGGCGTTGGGACGCTGCGGAAGCTGGTCGCGGCCGGGCGCGGCGCGCACGATGTTGGGCTCGACGACGATGTCGGTCGGGCCGCCGATCATCAGGAGGTGTTCGACATTGTCGCGCCGGACCAGCACCAGGCGGCGCCGGCCGTCGACGGCGGCAGCATCGATCACGGCGAGCCGGGGCATCCGGCCGCGCTGGGTGTTGGCGCCGAGCCGGCTGCTGGCGAATCGGCGAACCAGCCATGCAGCGACGCCGATCAACGCCAGAACGACGATGAACGCGACGATGAAGGTGATAGGGCTGCCTTGCATACTTGTCCCCGAGAAATGGCGCTCTTCTCGTGCCAATGGTCAGACGCGCCAACCACCGGCCTACGATGCCCCAAACTGCGATCTCTTAACGTCCCACGGCAAGTTTTGCCGTCCCCAACTCTTAATAACCTATGAATCGCCCGATCCAAAACGACTTCTTGGCCTGTGCATGCGCCGCCAAGCGGTTGGGTTAATGCCACTTTTGGAGGCGTAGAATCACGGGGGAACGAATCCGTGTCCCGGCCCGGGACATGCATCTGTGACATCCTTAACCACCTGTTAACCATACAGGCGGCAAATTCTGCCTAGCTTCGGACCCTGGGTCCGGAAGAGGCGGAAGGAGCCGCGACGATGTCCATCAACGACCTCCCGGTGCTGTCGGCGCTTCGCACCAAGATGCAGTGGCATCAGGAACGCCAGCGCGTCCTGTCCGAGAACGTCTCCAATTCCGACACGCCCAAATTCCGGCCGCGCGACCTGGTCGAGCCGAAGCTCGACAAGGCTGGCGCGGTCACGGGGGCGATGGGCCCGCTGGCAATGACCGTCACCAGCGCGTCTCACATGACGCCATCGGGCGCGGCCTCGGGTTTCGACCAGAACAGGAATGCCGGCTTCGAGACCCGCCCTGCGGGCAACGCCGTCAATCTCGAAGAGGAGATGATGAAGGCCGCCAGCAACCAGATGGACTACGCGGCGGCGACCTCGCTCTATTCGAAAAGCCTGCGTCTGCTCAAGACCGCGATCGGCAAGGGCTAGAGCATGATCCCGGAACAGAAGAGCTAGAGGAGGCGCATCATGGCCAATGACAGCAGCGACTTTGCCCGCTCGATGGCGATCGCGACCTCCGGCCTGCGCGCGCAGGCCGGGCGCATGCGGGTGATCTCGGAGAACATCGCGAACGCGGATTCGACGTCGCAGACGGCCGGCGGCGATCCCTACCGGCGCAAGGTGCCGACCTTCTCCTCCGCGCTCGACCGCACGCTCGACGCGCAGGTCGTCACCCTCGGCAGGATCAAGCCGGACCAGTCGAACTTCCGCACTAAATACGAACCGAACAATCCGGCCGCCGATGCGACCGGCAACGTCAAATATCCCAACGTGAACTCGGTGGTCGAGATGACCGACATGCGCGACGCGCAGCGGTCCTATGAGGCCAATCTCAACATCATCAGTGCGACGCGCCGGATGATCCAGCGCACGCTCGACATCCTCAAGAGCTGAACAGGACATTTGAGCCATGGCATCACCGACAATCGCCGCCAACGCCTATGCCAACCTTGCCCGCGTGCTGGAGAACAGCGGCGCCGGCAAGGGCAGCGAAGCAAGCGGGCAGTCCTTCGCCTCGCTCCTGAAGGACGCCGTCGGCAGCGTCATGGAGTCCGGGCGCAAATCCGACGCGCAGACCGTGGCGATGGCCGCCGGCAAGGCCAACGTGATGGACGTGGTGACGGCGGTCGCTGACACCGACGTTGCCGTCTCCACGCTGGTCTCGGTCCGCGACCGCGTGATCTCGGCGTATGAAGACATCATGAAGATGCCGATCTGATTTTTGGCGCGTCACTCCGGGGCGGTGCGAAGCACCGAACCCGGAATCCCGAGATTCCGGGTTCTCGCTTCGCGAGCCCCGGAATGACGACAAACAATTCAAAGTGAGAAATCGAAAATGACCGGACCCGAGACCCTCGACGTCGCGCGCGATGCGATCTGGACAATCGTGATCGTGTCGTCGCCCCTGATGGTGGTCGGCCTCGTGGTCGGCGTGATCGTGTCGCTGTTCCAGGCGCTGACGCAGATCCAGGAGCAGACGCTGATCTACGTGCCGAAGATTCTGGCCATCTTCGCCACAATGCTGTTGGCGCTGCCGTTCATGGCCGACTCGCTCCACGCCCACATGCTGCGGATATCGTCGCGAATCATCGGCGGCTGAGGCAAGATGCGTAGATTATGCGCATCGACGTCTCGCTGCTGCCGGCGCTTGCGGCGGCCTTCATGCTCGTCTTCGCCCGGGTCGGCGCGATGGTGATGCTGTTGCCGGGCCTGGGCGAGACCAACATCCCGACGCGGGTGAAGCTGTCGATCGCGCTCCTGCTCACGCTGATCATCCTGCCGCTGCATCGCAGCGCCTATCACGTCGACATGGGCTCGCTGGCGCCGCTTCTGGTGCTGATGTTGCATGAGATCGCGATCGGCATCGTGCTGGGGGCAACCGCGCGCGTGACGCTGTCGGCGCTCCAGGTTGCGGGTTCCGTGATCGCGCAGCAGATGGGGCTCGGCTTCGTCACCTCGGTCGATCCGACGCAGGGACAGCAGGGCGTGCTGGTCGGCAACTTCCTGACCATGCTCGGGGTGACGCTGCTGTTCGCCACCGACAGCCATCACCTGGTGATCGCGGCGCTGAACGACAGCTATGCGATCTTCTCGCCGGGCGAGACCGTGTCTAGCGGCGATGTCGCCTCGCTTGCAACGCGCGCCTTCGCCGCCGCGTTCCGCCTCGGCCTGCAGCTCTCCGGACCGTTCCTGGTGTTCGGCCTCGTCTTCAACATTGGGCTCGGGGTGTTGGCGCGGCTGATGCCGCAGATGCAGGTCTATTTCGTCGGCGTGCCGCTGTCGATCTTCGCCGGCTTCCTGGTGCTGGCCGTGGTGCTCACCGCGATGATGGGCACCTTTCTGGACTATTTCATCGGTGTCATGCACCAGATGATGCCGCTCAAGTAGGTGATCGATGGCGGAAGACAACGATCCAGAGAGCCAAACAGAAGACCCGACGCAAAAACGCCTCGACGAGGCGCTCGAACGCGGCGACGTCGCCAAGAGCCAGGAGATCAACACCTGGTTCATGATCGCTGGCGGCACGCTCGTGGTCTCGACCTTCTCGGGCTCGGTGGGCAGCGGGCTGGTGACGCCGATGCGCAACCTGCTCGCCAATTCCTGGATGATCAAGACCGACGGCCGGGCCCTGCTTGCGCTGCTGCAGCAGATCGAATTCGCGGTGCTTGCGGCGATCGGCGTGCCCCTGCTGATGCTGGTGCTGGCGGCCGTCGCCGGCAACATGCTCCAGCACCGCTTGGTCTGGTCGGCCGAATCCCTCAAGCCCAAATTCAGCAAGCTCTCGCCCGCGGCCGGTTTCAAGCGCATCTTCGGCAAGCAGGCGGCCGCGAACTTCCTGAAAGGCCTCGGCAAGCTGATCGTGCTCGGCGTGGTCATGGGCACGATCCTGTGGCCGGAGCGGCATCGCATGGAGGCGATGGTCAGGCTCGATCCGGCCGCCATGCTCGGCGCCACCACCAGCTTGACCATTCACCTGCTCGGCGCGGTGGTCGCGGCGCTCGCGATCATCGCCATAGGCGACTACTTCTTCCAGTACCGAAGCTGGTTCCAGCGGCAGAAGATGTCGCTCCAGGAGATCAAGGAAGAGTTCAAGCAGTCCGAAGGCGACCCGCACATCAAGGGCAAGATCAGGCAGCTGCGGCAGCAGCGCGCCAAGAAGCGCATGATGGCGGCGGTTCCCAAGGCCTCCGTGATCATCACCAACCCGACCCACTATTCGGTGGCGCTGTCCTACGAGCGCGGCATGCAGGCACCGATCTGCGTCGCCAAGGGCGTCGACAATCTCGCCTTCAAGATCAGGGAGATCGCGCGCGAGCACGACATCCCCATCGTCGAGAACGTGCCGCTGGCCCGTGCGCTCTACGCCACCGTCGAGATCGACCAGGAAATCCCGACCGAGCACTACCATGCGGTCGCCGAGGTCATCGGCTACGTCATGCGGCTGAAGCGCGGATTCGGCGCCGGGCGGGGATAAAATACCCGAAAAGTACCGGAAATGGCCGTAATCTGGGAATCAGCGTACCTTTCGCCCTTGCTGCCCTTGCGCCTGCGGGTCCGATTCAGGCAGGGAGGACCCCACGCGCGCCGCAGCGCGTTGATTCTCTGCCGACAGGCTGCGCCAGCTCGAGATGACTGCTGAGACCGACCACGACCTCACACGCGAGCCCGTTGCGGCGCACGAGCCTTCGCCGCGCTCGGGCAGCATTGCGCTGGTGCTGCTGGTGGCCGCCGGCCTGGTCGCGGTCGCCGTCGGGCTGATGACGCTCGGCCGTGCGCAGGCGCAGCCCTATATCCTCGGTATCCTCGCCGTGCTGGCGATGGTCGGCCTGTTCAACCTGTTCGCCTTCGCTGCCGGCATCATCCGCTTCGCCGACCGCAGTCTCGACGATCCAGTCGTGGGTCGTATCGCCGATCATGGCTTCGACGGGCTGGCCGTGACCGATCCGCGCGGCCATGTGGTCTATTCCAACGCGGCCTATCTGACGCTGACCGGTGCCACGGGCCCGCAGGACGTGCGCCCCGTCGAGCGCGTCTTCATCGGCAATCCCGACGTCTCCGAAGCCGTGTTCCGTCTGCTGAAGGCCGCCCGGGAAGGCAAGCGGCAGCAGGAAGAGGTGCGCATCTCCGGCCATGACGGCAGCCAGGGCCGCTGGCTGCGCATGCGGGTGCGCCCGCTCGGCACCGGAAAGCGCGAGGCGAAATACGCGGTGTGGTCGATCGCCGACATCACCCGCGACCGCGAGCGCCAGGAGGACGTGTTCCAGGAGCTCCAGCATGCGATCGAATATCTCGATCACGCGCCTTGCGGCTTCTTCTCGGTCAATCCGGCCGGCGAGCTCGCTTACGTCAACGCGACGCTGGCGAACTGGCTCGATTACGACCTCGCCGAGATCGGCTCGGGCGGGCTGAAGCTCTCCGACATCGTCTCCGGCGATGGCGCTTCGCTGCTCAGCTCGATCGTGGCGGTGCCGGGCGAGGTGAAGACCGAGGTCTTCGATATCGACCTGCGCATGCGCACCGGCAAGACCATGCCGGTGCGGCTCTATCACAAGCTCGCCTTCGGGGCCGACGGCGCGCCGGGGCCGTCGCGCACGCTCGTGATCAGCCGCGCCCGCGACGAGCGCAGCGATCCGGACCGCGCCGCCGAAGTGCGTTTCATGCGCTTCTTCGACCACACGCCGATGGCGATCGCCACCGTCGACCGCGGCGGCAACGTCGTGCGCGCGAACGCGCGCTACGCCAAGCTCGCGCAGGGCCTCGGCCTCGACAGCGCCAGCAAGTCGATCTTCCGCGCCATCAATTCACGTGACCGCCACCTGGTGATCACGGCCATCAACCAGGCCGCCGAAGGCAAGGCCGACATCGCGCCGGTCGAGGTGGCGCTGGAAGGAACCAAGGAGCGCTGGGGCCAGTTCTTCGTCACGCCGGTCGACGCTGCCGAGAACGACGCTGAAGCCGCCATCGTGCACATGCTCGAGACCACCGAGCGGCGCGCGCTGGAGAACCAGATCAACCAGTCGCAGAAGATGGAGACGGTCGGCCAGCTCGCCGGCGGCATCGCCCACGACTTCAACAACGTGCTGTCCGCCATCATGATGGCGAACGACTTCCTGCTGAACGCGCACAAGCCGACCGATCCGTCGTTCCAGGACATCATGCAGATCAAGCAGAACGCGACGCGCGCCGCGACACTGGTGCGGCAGTTGCTCGCGTTCTCGCGGCGGCAGACGCTGCGCCCGCAGGTGCTGGATCTCGGCGATGCGCTTTCCGACCTCACCATGCTGCTGCGCCGGCTGATCGGCGAGAAGGTCAAGCTCGATCTGATCCACGGCCGCGACCTCTGGCCGGTGAAGGTCGACGTCTCCCAGTTCGAGCAGGTGATCGTCAATCTCGCGGTGAACGCCCGCGACGCCATGCCCGACGGCGGCAAGCTGATCATCCGCACCGCCAACGTCGCCACCGAGGATGCGGGCAAGCTCGCCTACAAGGGCATGCCGGCGGCGGACTATGTGCGGATCGAGGTCGCCGACACCGGCACCGGCATCCCCGCCGACATCCGCGACAAGATCTTCGAGCCGTTCTTCTCGACCAAGGAAGTCGGCAAGGGCACCGGCCTCGGCCTCTCCACCGTCTACGGCATCGTCAAGCAGACCGGCGGCTTCATCTATGTCGACTCCGAGCCGGGGCAGGGTACCTCGTTCCACATCTTCCTGCCGCGCCACCATGCCGAGCCGGAAGTGCAGGTCGAGCAGCCCGCGGCAGTGGTCAGCACGGCCAATGGCGCCGCGAAGGAAGCCGTTCCCGCCACGGCCGAAGCGAAGCCGCGCACCGATCTGACCGGACAAGGCACGATCCTTCTCGTCGAGGATGAAGAAGGCCTGCGCGCCCTCAACGCACGCGGCCTGCGCTCGCGCGGCTACACCGTGGTCGAGGCCGAGAACGGCGTCGAGGCCATGGAGATGCTGGAGGAGCAGAGCGGTGCGATCGATCTCGTCGTCTCCGACGTGGTGATGCCGGAGATGGACGGCCCGACGCTGCTGAAGGCGATGCGCGAGAAGAACCCTGATATCAAGTTCATCTTCGTCTCCGGCTACGCCGAGGACGCGTTCGAGAAGAGCTTGCCCGAGGGCCAGCAGTTCGACTTCCTGCCAAAGCCGTTCACGCTCAGCCAGCTCGTGGCGGCGGTGAAGGAGACGATGACGAAGCAGGGGTGAGCGTTGCGCGTGGGATGCACACACCGCGCGGCAATCTCCGCCGTCGTCCTGGCGAACGTCAGGACCCATACCGCGTGATCCATCGATTGCGCGCGGGGCCAATCCGGAACGACCAGTCTTCGCCAAACCGCTTCTTGGGATAATGGGTCCTGGCGTTCGCCAGGACGACATCGAGGAGACCGCGCGCAATTGTCCCAACACCGTCATTGCGAACGTGGCGAAGCAATCCAGACTGTCTCCGCGGAACCAGACTGGATTGCCTTGTCGCAAGGGCTCAATGACGAGGAAAAAGCGGAATTTTAGCCCTAAAGGCCGCCGGTAACGGGCGACCATGGCCCTTCGCGCGCGGCCCGGCCAAACCCCCGCCAAATATGGGCTTTTGCCACATCCCCGCGACTGAGGGCCGCAGCTACAAGTTCCGAAACCGGCTTCACTTTTCGCTCCGGCTGCCCATCTTAGGGGCACGTCCCCATGCCGGGGATTTGGGAAACGAACATGAATTTCTCGCAACGCTCCCGCAGTCTCTTCAAGACGATCGCCGTCGTGCTGGCGCTTGCGCTGCCGACAGCGCTGGCGATCTCGTCCGCCGACGCGCGCGTCGGTGGCGGCATGTCGTCGGGTTCGCGCGGCTCGCGGACCTATTCGGCGCCGCCGTCAACCACGACCGCGCCGGGCTCGACCTCGCAGTTCAACCGCACCTACACCCAGCCGGGCGCAGGCATGAATTCGGCCGCGACCGCGCCCGCGCGCGGCGGCCTGTTCGGCCGCGGCGGCGGTTTCCTGGGCGGCCTTGCGGCCGGCTTCCTCGGCGCAGGCCTCTTGGGCATGCTGTTCGGCGGCGGCCTGTTCGGCGGCCTCGGCGGCCTGTCGTCGATCCTGGGCCTGATCATCCAGATCGTGCTCGTGGTGTTGGTGGTGCGGCTGGCGATGTCGTGGTGGCAGCGCCGCCACACGCCGCAGGCGGCCTATGCCAACGCTGATGCAGGTAGCGGTCCGGGACCGCAGACGAGCTATCGCAGCGGCCTCGGTGGCGGTCTCGGCGGCTTCGGTTTCGGCGCCAACAACGCGCCGCTCGAGATCAAGCCGGTCGACTATGAGGCGTTCGAGCGCCTGCTCGGCGATGTCCAGACCGCATGGTCGAACGAGGACGTGGCCAAGCTGCACACGCTCGCGACGCCGGAAATGGTCTCCTATTTCGAGCAGGACCTCGGCCAGAACCGCGCGCGCAACGTCGTCAACAAGGTCACGAACGTGAAGCTGTTGCAGGGCGACCTCGCGGAAGCCTGGCGCGAGGGCGAGACCGACTACGCCACGGTGGCGCTGCGCTTCGCGCTCACCGACAAGACGCTTGACCGCAACACCGGCGCTGTGGTTGCCGGCAGCGAGCAGCCGGGTGAGGTCACCGAAGTCTGGACCTTCGCCCGACGCCCGGGCGGCACCTGGGAATTGTCGGCGATCCAGCAGACCAACTGATCGCGAGCGAATTGAACAATCAGGGCGTCGTGCTTCGGCACGGCGCCTTTTTCTTTGAGCCGCATTTATCCTCGATCCGGCCGACCATTTGGGCGAAGCACTTAATTGCTTGTTGCCCGCGCGCTGCTCCCGCAATTTCGCGCCCGCCGGTCAGCGAAGGAGATATTCGGTGAGTCAGTCTGTCGCGCGCTCCAGGACAAATCACGAAACCATCGCCAGGAATTCGTCATCGGCGCTGGAGGCGATCGAAACGGCGTACGACCGGATCGAGGCCGAGCGCGAGCGCAATTGCTGGATCTATCTCCGCCCGCGGGAGGAGGCGCTGGAAGAATGCCGCAAGCTGGTGGCGCGCGCGCGGACGGGCGAAAATCTTCCGCTGCTCGGCATTCCCTTCGGTGTGAAGGACAATATCGACGTCGAGGGAATGCCGACCACCGCCGCATGCCCGGCGTTCAGCTACACGCCCTGGCATTCCGCGCACAGCGTCGAACGCCTCACCGCGGCCGGCGCAATTTGTCTCGGAAAGACCAATCTCGACCAGTTCGCCACAGGCCTGTCCGGCGCGCGTTCGCCCTATGGCCCCTGCGCGTCGGTTGCCGACGCGCGCTATGTTTCGGGCGGCTCCAGTTCCGGGTCCGCGGTCGCCGTGGCGGCCGGGCACGTCGCGTTCGCGCTCGGCACCGATACCGGCGGATCCGGCCGCATACCTGCCGGCTTCAACAACATCGTCGGAATCAAGCCGACCGTTGGGCTGGTGTCATCACGCGGGCTGGTGCCGAATTGCCCGACGATCGATTGCGTCTCGGTGTTCTGCAATACCGTCAGCGACGGCGAGGCGATCATCGAAATTATCGAGGGGTTCGATTTCGAAGATCCCTACAGCCGCGTGCCCAGGGCCTTTTCCTTCGCCACAGGGACGGTGCCATCGTTCCGGTTCGGCCGCATCGCGTCCGCCGATCTCGAATGCTTCGGCATGCCGGAATGCGGCGAGCTCTATGAGCGCGCCTGCGAGCGTTTCACGCAGATCGGAGGAACGGCGATCGAGGTGGACTTCGCCCCGTTCCGCCAGGCCGGGGAGTTGATGTTCAGCGGGCCCTGGGTCGCGGAGCGGCACTCGGCCATCGCTTCGCTGATGGACATCGATTCCGGCTCCCTGCTTGACGTCACGAGGACCGTGCTGGGCTCAGCCGCCGGCTATTCAGCGATCGACACGTTTGGTGCCATTCACCGGTTGCACCGACTTCGCCGCGACGCCGAGGCGATCTTTGCGGGTATCGATGCGCTGGTGGTCCCGACCGCACCGCGGCCGTTCACGCTGGAGGAGATGGATCGCGATCCGATCACGCTCAACAATCGCCTCGGCTACTACTCGTACTTCGCCAATCTGCTCGATCTCTGCGGCGTGGCGGTTCCGAACGCGACATTGCCGAACGGCATGCCCATGGGCGTGACCCTGCTGGCGCCGGCCTGGCATGATCGCGCGCTGATCGGACTGGCGCGGCGGTTCGAGGCCAGTGCAGGCCGAGCGGCTTTCGAATTGAAGTCTGGCGGCTGAAGGGCGGATATTATTCCATCCCTTGCCCGAGCGTCGAAAGAGCCAGGATCGAAATCACGGATCTGTCGTACCTGATCACGCCTTCCTCCTGGAGCCGCGCGAGTTGTACTGTTACCCATTGGCGGGTGGAGCCGATGAGATTGGCGAGATCGCCGTGGGTAAACGGCATCCCGACGACGATCTCGCCGCCGCGCTTCACGCCGTAGACGTGCGACAGGAAGATCAACAGGCTGTGCAGCCGCTCGGTCACCGAGCGCGTCCCGAGCATCTGGGCCATCGCCGAATAGCATCGCGCCTTGAATGCCAGGGCATCCAGCAAGGCGACGGCGATCGTCGGCGATTCGAGCGCAAGCCGCCGCAGCGCCGGTCCGGGCATGAACGTCAACCGGCTGCGTTCGGCCGCAACCGATGTCCACATGTGCGGGCCCGTTCCGAATATATCGGGGCCGCCGACGAAGTTGCCGGGAAACCAGTAGGCGAGCGTGACCTCGCGCCCCGACGGCGCCGCATAGTAGCTGCGGATGCGTCCCTCGCTGATCAGGTAGATCCCGGCCTGTGTGTCGCCCTGAGACCAAACGAGTTGGCCGGCTTCCAGGGCCTTCTCGCGTCCGATCGCGCGCAGCCGATTGCAATCGGCCCGGCTGAGACCGTCCAGCAAGCCGGGCAGCGGCCTGACGAGATTGTCCGACTCGGCCAGCATCACGCCTGCCGCTATCGCGCTATTCGCCCTGTGCATCGCCGGCTCCACTGTGAGACCCGGCATCGATTATTCAAGAACCATGCCAGCGCGCTGCCGGCTGCTGCTCGATTTCCGAGTTCTGGGCGATCAGCTCGCGTCCGACTGATTGAACGCCCGCAGCCCTTCTGCGCGGATGACGTCGAGACAATCCTTCTTGAGGGAAAGATAGGTTGGCTCGACCATGACGGCACTCGACCGCGGGCGCGGCAGCTTGACCGCGACTTCGCGCAGGATGCGGCCGGGTCCCGCGCTCATGATGAGAACGCGGTCGGCCAGCACGATGGCTTCATCGATGTCATGGGTGACGAACACGATCGTCGCCTTGATCCGGTCGCGCAGCTCCAGCAGATTGTCTTGCATCACCGCCCGGGTCTGGGCGTCGAGGGCTCCGAAGGGCTCGTCCATCAGCAACACGCGGGGCTGATTGGCCAACGCTCGCGCGATCGCCACGCGCTGTTGCATGCCGCCGGACAGCGTGTTCGGATAGGCGTCGGCGAAACGCTTGAGACCGATCATCGCGATCAGATCGTCGGCGATGGCATTCGCTTCCGTCCTGGACTTCCCAAGCATCCTGGGGCCGTGGGCGATGTTCCTGCGGACAGACTTCCAGGGGAAAAGATGCGGCTGCTGGAACACCATGCCGACATCGGGGCGCGGGCTGTAGACACGCGAGCCCTCGACCAGGATGTCGCCTTCAAACGGCACTTCCAGTCCGGCGATCGTATTGAGCACCGTCGACTTGCCGCAGCCGGAGGGCCCGACGATGCAAACGAACTCGCCAGGCGCCACGTCAAAGGAAACGCGATCCACCGCGATGGTCTGACCGCGATTGGTGTCAAAAACGATGCTCAGGTTTGAGACTTGAATGGCCGGTTGTTTCCGTGCCGATTCGACGGAGGCGGGCGAGCTTGCCAGAGCCAGTTTCATGATCGATCGAGGTCCCGACATCAGCGCCACCAGACGGTACGTTCTGCAAGCGCCGAAAACAGCCGGTCGGCCATGAACGAAATCAACCCGAGCGCTGCGAGCCCGCCCATGACCTGGCCCGTTTGCAAATTCTGCTGCGCAATCTCGATCCTGTAGACAATGCCGGCGAAAGCGCCGGCAAGTTCGGCCGCGACAAGCGTGTAGAAGGAGATGCTGACGGCGGTGCGCAATCCGACCACGATGTAGGGAAGCGCGCCCAGCAGCACGATCTCCTGGAGCATCTGCCGCCGTGGCGTGCCGAGCATCAACGCCGCCCGAATCAGGCCGCGATCGACCTTCTGCACGCCGATGTGGGTCGAAAGCCAAACCGTGAAGAACACGCCCCATACGACGAGGAACAGTTTTCCCGCCTCCGACAGGCCGAACCAGAGGATGACGATCGGCACGAAGGCAATCGGCGGAATTGGCCGGAGGATATGGAATAGCGGGGACAGCAAGCTCGAGATGACAGGGAATTGGCCGGTGAGGATGCCGAGCAGGATGCCGAGCGCGCCGCCCACGATGAACCCCGTGGTGACGCGAAAGAGGCTGGCCAGCAGATCGCCAAGGAACTGTCCGCTTCGTATCCACTCGAGGACCGCCGCAGCAACCACCGTCGGCGGCGGAAACAGCACCATGTTGACGGCCCCGGAACGAGAGACCAGTTCCCAAAGGCCGACGAACAAGGGAAGCGAAAGCGCCCCGATCAGAATGTTGAGGCGGCGAAGACGGGCTGAATCCGGCCGCCGACCGCGACCGTCGGTCCGGAGAGCAATCTCCTGTCGTGCTGAAGTGCCGTCCTGCATGGCTGTGCGGGTGCCTATTTCCACGAGAGGGTGACGCGTGCGGGGTCGACCTTCTTCAGTGGCTCGGCGACGACGACCTTGCTGAAGTCGGGCATCGCCGCTCCCGGAGGATGGTTGCCGCTCTCGAGGCGCCATGCGGAGTGAGTCTTGAGAATCTCGATCAGCCGATCGTCGAGACGCACCCGGTAGACATAGTCGGCCCAGATGGGAGCGAGGTCGTCCCGCTTCATGCCGACCGCGTCCGCCACCACCGTGATCGCTTCGTCCTGATGTGCCTTCATCCAGACCTCGGCATCGATCAGTGCGGCGATGAACTTCTCGACCACCGCAGGGTTGGCATCCAGATAGGTCCTCATGACGACGATGTTGAACGTCTCGGAGTAGGTGCCCGTTGTATCGAGCTCAGCGACGGCTTCGCCCAGGGCCTTCTTCGCGTTGGCGATGTGGGGTTCCCAAGTGTCGATCGCGTCGATGCTTCCGGCTGCCAGTGCCGGCAGCATTTCCTGCGGCCGCAGGTTGACGAGGGTGACATCCTTGGGCGTCAATCCCGCCGACTTCAGCAACGTCGCCGTGTAGACCTCGCTGCCTGTGCCGGCCGTGAATCCGATTCGCTTGCCGCGAAGCTCTGCCTTGGTCTTGACGCCGGCCTTGGCCGCGACGACCGTCTTGAGGTCGGAATATTCCATGCCGGCGACGAAGGCGATGGGTTGGTTTGCCATCGCCGAAGCGGTGACCGGCGCCTCCGCCGTCGTCGCGATGTCGGCGCCGCCCCCGATCACGGTGTCCAGGCACTGCTTGCCGGACGTGAAGTTCGAGACCGTGATGTCCAGTCCGTTCTTTTCGAAAATCCCCTTCGATTTGGCGACGATCGCAAGGCCGGAGATCGGTCCGAGGTTCTGCGCCAGCCGGGCTTTGAGCAATTCCGCGGCCGAGGCGCAGCCCGGACCGATGGCAACGCAGCAAAGCGCGGCATAGCCGGCAATTGCCGCAATTGGGCGGACGGTGTTCCAGTGCATGACGATCTCCCCTCGCGCCGCGCCCGGCGGCAGCCCCGATATGATCGCGGATGCCGCCCTGAACGGCTCCGCAACGGACTCCCGCGTCCTCCCCTGGGCGATCGCTTGAGGATCGGCCCGTGCTGGCATGCTCACCCGGCGCTACGGTCCCGGGAAGCAATTAATCGACACGGCCTTCGGGGGCGGCCGGTCCCGCGCCTCCGCTCGAGGTGACGCGCGGTGGGCGGCCGGAATAATGTCCGTCGTGACGGGTTCGTGTCAGAGGGTCAAAGACGGGCCAGCCAAGAGCAATCGCAGGACCAAACGGGAGGATAGGATGAACTTTATTGCCAGGGTCATCGTACCAGCAGGCGCTGCGCTCGCGGTCTTCGCAAGTCCATCGGTGCTGGCGCAGTCAGCCGATATGACCTTCTTCGTGACCTCGAGCGGGCCGGGCAAGGGTGCCGATCTCGGCGGCCTGGAAGGGGCCGATGCGCACTGCCAGAAGCTCGCTCAGGCCGTCGGCGCCGGCGCCAAAACCTGGCGCGCCTATCTCTCGACCCAGGCCGCCGACGGCAAGCCGGCCGTCAACGCGCGCGACCGCATCGGCAAGGGGCCGTGGCAGAATGCGAAGGGCGCGGTCATCGCCAAGGATGTTGCCGAGCTTCATGGCCCCGCCAACAACCTGACCAAGCAGACGGCGCTCAGCGAGAAGGGGGAGGTCTCCAACGGAGTCGGCGATACGCCGAACCGCCACGACATTCTCACGGGGACGCAACCCGACGGCACTGCATTTGCCGCCGGCGACGACAAGACCTGCAAGAACTGGTCGTCCAGCACGCAAGGTACTGCGGTCGTCGGCCATGCCGACCGGCGGGGCCTGCGTGACGACGAGCCGTCGAAATCGTGGAACAGCTCGCACCCCTCGCGCGGTCCCGATGGCGGCTGCTCGCAGGCCGATTTGAAGAGCACGGGTGGCGACGGGCTGCTGTATTGCTTCGCGGCGAATTGAGGCGCGGAACACCGTCCACCGTCATCGAGTTCGTGGTTGCGTGCTACACTTGCCGCAACGCAATCACGGACTGTTTCCATGAAATACGAGCTCTACTACTGGCCCGAGATCCAGGGCCGCGGCGAATATGTGCGGCTGGCGCTGGAGGAGGCGGGTGCGGCCTACGTCGACGTTGCGCGCGGCGCGCGCGGAACGGCCGCGATGATGAAGATGATGGACGCGCATGAGGGCACGCCGCCCTTCGCGCCGCCATTCCTCAAAGCCGGCAAGCTCGTCATCGGCCAGACCGCCAACATCCTGCTCTATCTCGGCGCCCGCCATGCCCTCGCGCCGAAGACGGAAGCAGGCAAACTCTGGGTGCACCAGCTCCAGCTCACCATCACCGACCTCGTGCTGGAGGTTCACGACACCCATCATCCACTTGGGCCCTCGCTCTATTACGAGGACGCGCGGCCCGCGGCGAAGAAGCGCACGGCCGAGTTCTGGAGCGAGCGCGTGCCGAAATATCTCGGCTATTTCGAACAGCTGCTCGCCGGCAATGGCGGCACTTACGTCACCGGCCGCCGGCTGACCTATGTCGACCTCTCGCTGTTCCAGATCGTCGCCGGGCTGCGCTATGCCTTCCCCAGGCGCATGAAGGCGTTCGAGGCAGACATACCGGGCCTCGTCGGCCTGCACGACCGCGTCGCCGCGCGACCGAACATCAAGGCCTACCTTGCGGGCGAGCGTCGCATTGCCTTCAACGAGCAGGGCATCTTCCGGCGCTACAAGGAGCTCGATAGTTAGCCGGTCCGGAGGGAGGCTGGCGGCAGCCCCCGTTCCGGACCGGCCGGTTCGGGCGCGATCAATCGCCCGAACGCGTCGTGGCTCCCGAGCATCCGTGAACGCTCCGGACCAGATCGATCGTTTGAATCATGAGGGGCGGGAGCGAGGTCATGCTCGTCAGGGCAGGGGGGCTTGCAGAACATCGTCGCGTCTCCCGTTCACGTGGGTGCGGGCTCCCTCTAGCGGGCTTCGGTTGCGGCGACGTCAGTCGATCGGAGGAGGGCAGGCGCTTTCCTAGGAGTTTCGACTCTTGCACGGGACAATGATGCGCGCTCACCACACGCCGGGCAGCAGACGGTAGCGCACCCGCATCGCATAGTCGGCATAGCCCGGCAGGCCCTCGCGCAGCGTGCGCTCCTCGATGCGGATTCGGACTGCTAGCAGCGCGAGGAAGAGCGGCTCCATCGCAAGACCCCACCACGAGCCCAGCAGCAGCGGGACGCCGGCGAAGAACAGGATCATGCCGCTGTACATGGGATGGCGCACATGCGCGTAGGGCCCCGTCGAGATCACGTGCTGCGCGCGTTCGGCTTGCAGCTTCACCACCGGCGCGGCGAACGAGTTTTCGCGGAACACCCACATCGTGAACAGCGTCGAGGCGAGGAACAGCACGAGGCCGAGGACCTGCAAAGCGAGCGGCATGCCGGAGGCAAGCTGGCGCCGGTCGAGGCCCATCGCGACCAGCCAGGCCAGTATCGCGAGCACGAACACGGCGATGAACGCCTTGTCGGCGGGCGGCTGGTCTTTCTGGATGACCGGACGGAGACGCTCGGCGAGCAGCGCCGGATCAAGCCGGTAGAGCCACCAGCCGCAGAGCGGGCCGAGTAGCGCGGAGGCGATCAGCATCACCCAGGCGCCGGGCCACTGCAGCGTGCCGGCGGACGCGAACAGCAGCGCGCCCGTCGCGACGACGAAGACCGTGTTCTGCAACAAGAGCCGTGCGATCATGCGCAGGTCCCGGGGCAATCCCGCGCCATATTGACCCGGCTATCCGGCAAAGATGCGGCCGGACACGCGAAAAGCCCGATCGACCGGATCGGGCGCTTCAACTTCAGCAGGCCGGATCAGGCGAGCTGATCGATCCGCGTGCCCTGACCCGGCGGCAGCGGCACGGGCGGCTGCGGCTTGTAGGTCGGGTCGGTGTCCTTGGTCTTGGCCTGATCGTCCTGCTGCTTGGTCGTGTCGTAGCTCGGGACCACGATCGCGATCGGCGGCGGCGCAACGGTAGAAACGCTCATCCACAAATCCTCACACATGGAAACAATTGAGTCTGTCCTGCGAGGAGCGAAATTTCCCTCAAGCCAATCGTTAAAATGCGAGGGATCTGGTGCGGTGGGAGGCGTCTTCGCGCCTGTCATTGTGCAATTTCAACGGGCGCCAGCTCTCTCATCCGTCATTGCGAGCGCAGCGAAGCAATCCAGTCTGTCTCCGCGGAGGGACTCGCAATGACGGAGTATGCAGCGGGCGACGTTACGACACACGCGAGTCGCGCCTGCGGAAAGCGCGAGGCCTGCGGCAGACGCGCCGGCCTACTCGTCCTTCGGACGCGTGATCGCGATCGAGGCTTCCGTCTTGGTGCGCGAGCAATCCATGTTGAGGCGCTTGAAGCGCATCGACACCTTGTCGCCGCGGAGCAGGCCCATGCGCTTCAGGCAGCGCGTTGCGCCTTTCGCGGTGTCGTCCTTCGGCACCGTGAAGATGATCGCGGCCGCGGACGCGACGAGGTCATAGAACTGCGGCGTCGGCTTGCGATCGCCCTTGGCATAGAGCTCGTTGGAATAGTTTTGCCCCTGCGCGCGGCAGCCGAGCGAGAGCTCCTTCGCCGCCGGGTGGGTGAGGTAGATGATGTTGGCGGCCTTGAAGTTGACCTTCAGCCTGTCGATGCCGCTCGCAAGCTGCTTTGCGATGTCATCGCACTGGTCCGCGCGGGCAGGCGAGGCGAGGGTCACAAGGCCGGTGATGGCGGCGGCGACCAGGATCGCGCCGCGGAAGTTCGGTTCGAAAATCATGATGAAAAGCCCCTTAGGGCGCGCATTCAACCTTCGTCGCGCGCCGAGCGCAAGGGGTGGACGCAAGGCCTGCCGGGCACGATCATCACCGCCTGCGGGCGGCCGACGGTGACCGAAAAAGGGCCGTCATGACGTCGAATCGGGATGCCCCGACCGCGCCGGAACGCCTTCCCTTTACGGCAAAAAAGCTTAGAACGCTTCTATGCCAGGGGCCCGCGCCAGGGCTCCAAAACCCCGAGATTCGCTCCATGAACGCTCCCACCGCCTTCCCCGACCCCGCAAAGCCCGTTCCGCCCTACAAGCACACCCCGCTGTTCCCGTTGGGCAAGGACGAGACGCCCTACAAGAAGATTTCGTCCGAGGGTATCCGGGTCGAGAAGGTCCTGGGCAAGGACATGCTGGTGGTGTCGCGCGAGGCGCTGCGGGCGCTGTCGGAGGCGGCTTTCGGCGACATCAACCATTACCTGCGCCCCGGCCATTTGAAGCAGCTCCGCGCGATCCTGGAGGACGGCGAGGCGAGCCCGAACGACAAGTTCGTCGCGCTCGACTTCTTGAAGAACGCCAACATCGCGGCCGGCGGCGTGCTGCCGATGTGCCAGGACACCGGCACCGCGATCATCATGGGCAAGAAGGGCTGCAACGTCATCACCGACGGTGACGACGAGGCGGCGCTGTCGGAAGGCGCGCGCGATGCGTACCTGCGCCGCAACCTGCGCTACTCGCAGGTCGCGCCGCTCTCGATGTACGAGGAGAAGAACACCGCCAACAACATGCCGGCGCAGTGCGAGATCTACGCCGAGGGCGACGACGCCTACAAGTTCATGTTCATGGCGAAGGGCGGCGGCAGCGCCAACAAGAGCTTCCTGTTCCAGGCGACGCCCTCGGTGCTGACCAAGGACCGCCTGCTCGCCTTCCTGAAGGAAAAGATCCTCACGCTCGGCACCGCGGCGTGCCCGCCCTATCACCTCGCCATCGTGATCGGCGGCACCTCGGCCGAGCTCTGCATGAAGACGGTGAAGCTCGCTTCCGCCCGCTATCTCGACGCGCTGCCGGCCCACGGCTCGCCCGACGGCAACGCCTTCCGCGACGTCGAGATGGAGAAGGAAATCCACAAGATGACGCAGTCGCTCGGCGTCGGCGCGCAGTTCGGCGGCAAATATTTCTGCCACGACGTGCGCGTGATCCGCATGCCGCGCCATGGCGCCTCGCTCCCGATCGGGCTTGGCGTGTCCTGCTCGGCCGATCGCCAGGTGCTCGGCAAGATCACCAGGGACGGCGTCTATCTCGAGGAGCTCGAGCACAACCCGGCGCAATATCTGCCGCAGGTCGAAGAGGCGCTGGGCGGCGAGGTCGTCAAGATCGACCTCAACCAGCCGATGAAGGACATTTTGGCGACGTTCTCGAAGCACCCGATCAAGACCCGGGTCTCGATGACCGGCACCATGATCGTCGCGCGCGATTCCGCCCATGCCAAGCTGCGCGAGCGGCTGGAGAAGGGCGAGCCGCTGCCGGACTACTTCAAGAACCATCCGGTCTACTATGCTGGTCCCGCCAAGACGCCCGAGGGCTACGCCTCCGGAGCGTTCGGTCCGACCACCGCGGGCCGCATGGATTCCTTCGTGGACCAGTTCCAGGCCGCGGGCGGCTCCATGGTGATGGTGGCCAAGGGCAACCGCGCGCCGGCCGTGCGCGAGGCCTGCAAGAAATATGGCGGCTTCTATCTCGGCTCGATCGGCGGCGCCGCGGCGAACCTCGCCGAGCACTGCATCAAGAAGGTCGAGGTGCTCGAATATCCCGAGCTCGGCATGGAAGCGATCTGGCGCATCGAAGTCGTGGATTTCCCGGCGTTCATCATCATCGATGACAAGGGGAACGACTTCTTCAAGGAGTTGAATCTGGGCTAGCTCTTCACCTCTCCCCGCTTGCGGGGAGAGGTCGGACTTTGCGCGTCGCGCAAAGTCCGGGTGAGGGGGACTCTCCACGAGTCCAACTGTCACCGTCCTCGCGGAGACTCCCCCTCACTCCAACCCTCTCAGGGCGAGCGAAGCTCGTCGCGTCCCCGCAAGCGGAGCGAGGGGGAAGAGTTCAACTGCAATTCGTGACCTGGTTGGAGCACAGCGCGCGCCACCAGCCGCGGACGCCGTCGTGGCTCTCGACGAGGCCCCAGAGACCGCTGCAAGCGAGCAGGCGCTTGGGGCCGCCGTCGGTATCGATCGCGCCGCCGAGCTCGCGCTGGGCGGGCATCCATGTGGCATCGACGAACGGCGCCTGGAACAGCCCGCCCATGCGCGTGGCGCCGTTGGCGTAGGCGGCGCCGACCTTGTTGGAGGCGACCCAGCCGCGCCCGGCATAGGGCTTTGGCGCGCTGCGCGGATATCTCTTGTCGTCCTCGTAGTCCTTGCCCGGCGGCTTGGCGCCTTCGATCAGAAACCAGCCGTCCTTGAATCCGATGATGCGGAATTCGGTCAGCCAGCCGCCGTCGGGCGTGTTCTCGGCGCCGCCCAGTCTTAGCCGATAGGGTGGCGGCAGCGTGCCGAGCACACGCGCCTTCACTGACGGCTCGGCGCGCACGTTGAGGCCATCAGGGTCCTTGTCGATCGACCAGGCGCCGAGGTCGCAGGGCTCGGTGCCATCGGGCAGCGTCGCGCGCTTGGCGGCGAGATCGGCGTGCAGCTTTGCGAAATCGGTGTCGTCGTTGTCAGGATCCGGCCCGGTGCGCGGCTTCAGCTCGGCTGAGACGGCGCGCGTCGCATCCGGCATCAGCTTGACCACGAGCGCCTGGCGTGCGGCGAACACGCTTGCGGGCGTCTTCGGATCATTCGATGTCGCGGGATAAACGGCGAGGTAACCGGTCGAGCCGTCGGTCCGATAGGCGGTGCCGGCCACAAAGCCCGCCGGCACCATGGCGAGCGCGCTTGCGCGCCACGCCGGTTCGGTGTCATCCGCGCGCGCTGCTTGTGTGACGACGCACAGAATCGCCGCCGC
This sequence comes from Bradyrhizobium sp. CCBAU 45394, assembly GCF_028128655.1. Taxonomy (NCBI): domain Bacteria; kingdom Pseudomonadati; phylum Pseudomonadota; class Alphaproteobacteria; order Hyphomicrobiales; family Nitrobacteraceae; genus Bradyrhizobium; species Bradyrhizobium sp. CCBAU 45394. The sequence goes on from NZ_LBIX01000166.1 coordinate 20,471, forward strand.
GATGAAACGGAGCACGCGCATGGCTGCGTGGCCTTACGCCCGCGCGCCCGTGAACGGGAAGCTGCCCATCGGGCCGATGCCCATCTCGCCGCTGATGCTGTCGCCGGAGACGGTGCCGTTGAATTCGAGCGTGAGCGGCATCGGTTTGTCGATCGAGACTTTCCAGGAGACGTTGTCGCCAGAGACGGTGCCGTCGAAGATCTCGGCGGAGTTACCTTCCGCAATCTGCGCGCCCGTGAGCGTGCCGCCCGCGGCCTTCAGGCTGAGCGTCGAGTTGCGCTCGCCCATCGGCGTCGTCATGGTCAGATTCCAGTTGCCGTCTACGGCCATTCCCGTCTCCCGAACAAATCCCGGCGGGCCGCGACGATCCGCGGCCAGTCCTGAGCGAGCCTATAACCCAACTCGGCGCGCCTGCCTAACGCTGCATTGGAGGCATTTAGGCGCGGGCCGCGGCGCGCCGGCGGCTGGTGACGATGAGCCGGAGCACGACATACTGCACGGCAAAGGCGAGGATCTTGGCGCCGCCCGCGACCACCGTGATGTAGAACGCCCACAGCTTCAGATCGCCCGTAGCGGCGACCGCGATCATGCCGGCGCCGATCACGAACATCAGCGCCGCCCAGGCATAGCCCGCAGCGGTGACATATTCCGGAACGGTCTCAGCGACGATCGGCGGCATGTAGCGCAGCATCCAGCCGCGCTTGAGCATGATGGCGCCGATCGCGAAATGCGCGATCGAGGGCTTTGCCAGCATGAAGCGGGGATCATTGGTCAGTAGCGTGACCGTGCCCAGCACGACGACGAGCGCGAGGCTTGCATAGGTCATGTAGTTGAGCTGCTGCCCCTTGACGCGGGCGTAGATCATCTGCGCGATCGCACCGGCAATCGCCACCGACGTTGCCAGGACGACGTTGTCGGTGATGAGGTAGACGATAAGGAAGACGATGGCGGAGAGGAAGTCGGAGGCGAGGCGGGCGAATACGTCCTTCATCGTCGATCCTGTTCAGCGGGCGTTGGGCAGCGCGGCGGCCGGCGTACCGTACTTGATCTGGCGATACTCGGGATACCATTTTGTGAAGTAGATCGCGCTGTTGCGGGCGGCGAAGGCGACCGCAAGGCTCGACCAGAGCGGCAGGCCCGGGACATAGAGCAGCACGAGATTGGCGGCTGCCATCAGCAGCGCCGCCGCGGTCCAAGCGCCGGTGATGACGTAATTGGCATAGAGAAAGCCGGGCATCGCCGCGGTCTCGGCCGGGACCGATTCGATCGCATATTGCAGGGTGAAGGGACGGCGGACCAGCATCGAGCCGAGCGAGATGACGAAGATCCCGACATCGACCGACAGCTTGATGCCGAGCGTGCCGAGTGCGGGGTCGATCAGCGCGAGGTAGAGGCCGATCGCGGCGAACTCGATCGCGGAGCCCGCAGCCAGGATCTTCACCGAGCGGCCCTGCGCCACGTCGATGGCCACGGTGGCGAGGCAGATCGCGGAGGCCGCGAAGACGCTGACCGTGGCCGACGTCACCAGCATCAGGAAAGTGTAGGCGCCGTAGGGCGCGAGGATCAGGAAAATTGTCATGGGCCGCCTCGGTCGAGCCGATCTTTACAATGGAAAGATTCCTACTTCAGGGGCGCGCGTGGGTCAAGCAATATCTTTACAGTGTCAAAATCACGTAGGCGACCTCCAAAAGATGAAGGCCTGCAACGACTTGGTCCGATGCCTCCGTGGCCAATTCCGCCCAGGGCAGGAGCGGCAGCGCGCAGCCGGTCATGAAGCCGGCGGAGAGCAAGATGCCGCCGTTGAAGGTGCCATGGCTTCCCCGCCACAGCCAGGTCATCCAGAGTGCGAGCGCGGCGCAGGCCAGGGCGAGGACGGCGAGACAGTCGGCGGTGATCGAGGGCATGTGCATGGGAAATTCCTCTTTCCGTCATTCCGGGGCACGCGAAGCGTCGAGCTGCGGTGCGCAATTGCGTGTTTGAGGATCCGTCGAGCCGCAGAGCACGCGGTGAAATGGATTCCGGGTTCGCGACTTCGTCGCACCCCGGAATGACGGCTATGCCGCTCCCACCCAATTGCCGTGAAAGCCGTCGGGCACGCGGTGGCCGAGTTGCACCAATGCGGCGGGGCCGGCCTCGATGTCGGTGGCATTGAACACGGCGAGGTCGCTGCGGTTCTCCCGCGCGCGCCACACCACGGCGAGCAGCCAGCCGTCGCCTTCGGCTGCATCGCTCGATCGCTCGACGAAGACCGGCTCGGAGATGGTGTCGCCGGCCGGCAGCAGATAATGGCCGAGCCGTTTGCCGTTGCCGTCGACATGGACGATGCCGGACAGCGCGCCGAACATCGGCAGTTTCGGATTGGCGCAGGCGTACCAGCCGTGACGGCTCTTCAGCCCGGCGCGGCGATCGTCGATGCGCGGGAATTCGCCGGTGAGGTCGTCCAGATACGTCTGCTGGAAGCGATCGGTATTCCCCGAGAGATCGAAGGTCCAGCGGCAATGGCGGGCGCGCGATTTTTCCGGATCCGTCGGCCGGCCGTCGGGATGCGGAAACAGCGGCGCTTCCTCGAACTGCATGACGTCGGCGACGATGCGGTTGCCTTCCTCCCAGGCATTCATGATGTGGAAGACGTAGCAGGCTTCACCGCGGAACCAGACGATGTCCTTGGCCGTGCCGTTGCGCTTCATCACGCCGACATAGGCGCCCTTGTCCGGCTCCCAGGCATAGGGCGGCCGTCCGCTCATCGCGCGCTCCATGCTGCCGGCGATGGGAAGGATCGGAAACAGCACATGGTTCGCGGTGACGATGAAGTCGTGCACCATGCTGGCATAGGGCGCCTCGAAACGTTCGAACCGCGTCGCCTTGCCGGCGGCATCGATCGATCCGTAGGAGAGGGCAGGCGTCAGCGGTCCCGCGGCGTTGTAACCGAAGAACAGCATCTCGCCGGTGACGGGATCGACCTTCGGATGCGCCGTGAAGCTGCCGGCGATGCGGCCCCGATAATTGTGATAGCCGCGCGTGGCCAGCGTGCCCGGCTCGATCTCGGTCGGCAGATGCGCTTCTTCCAGCGCCAGCAGCTTGCCGGCGTGGAAGATGATGTTGGTGTTGGCGACGCCGCCGTCGGTGAGATCAGCCGGGGCATCCGGCAGCTTGCGGCCGAAGCCGCCGAACAAAGCGCGGCCCGCGTCGTGCTCGGCGAGCCATTTCGGCGTGCGGACCCAGCGGTTGCGGTAGCTGGCGCGGCCATTCTCGAGGTGGAAGGCGTGCAGCATGCCGTCGCCGACGAACCAGTGCGCGCCGGGCGCGTCGAATTGCGGATTGGGGCCGTTGCGAAAGAGCGTGCCGTTCAGCTCGCGCGGCAATTCGCCGATGATCTTGAGGAAGGGCGCGTCGGCCTCGAATGGAATCGGCGCGATATTGTTGCGGCGCTCGGCGATGGCGTCGTGCTGCACGGCGTGCCCCCTTATCTTTACATCGTAAAGATCAATTAGCCGTGTCGGCAGTTCTGGTCAAGTGAAATCTTTACACTGTCAATATTGCGTCATATAGCTTGCAAATGGCCAAGACCGACACCAAAGGCGAAATGGCGCGAAGCTCGCGTGCCCCCAGAAGAATGACGTCGACCGCGGCATCGCGCCCGGTGCGCCGTGCGGCGAGTGCGAAGACGGAGGCGCCGTATCATCACGGCGCGCTGCGCGAGGCGCTGCTCCAGGCCGCCGAACGGGTGCTGGAGCGCGACGGGCTTGCGGGCCTGACGTTGCGCGCGGTGGCGCGCGAGGCGGGTGTATCGCATGCTGCGCCGACCCATCATTTCGGCGATCTCACCGGCCTTCTCAGCGAGCTCGCGGCCGTCGGCTTCCGCCAGTTCAACGCGGCGATGGCGTCAGCCTGCGACACCGCGACCACGCCGCTCGCGCGCGCGCTGGCGCGGCCGAAAGCCTATGTCGCCTATGCGCAGGCCCATCCCGGCATGTACGGCATCATGTTCCGCACCGAGCGGCTCGACTATTCCAGGCCCTCGCTGCACGAGGCTGCCGAAGCCTCCTTCGCCGGACTTGCCAACGCCATCGGCGCGATGCGGCAGGAGCAGATCAGCGGCGACGCGCTGACGCTCGACCAGGGCGCCGCGATCGCGCGCGCTTGGTCGATGGTGCACGGCTTCACCACCCTGCTGCTCGACGGACGGCTCAAGGATATTTTGGAGCGGCTGCCCGAGGGGACGACGGCCGAACGGCTGCTTGAGGTGATGCTGACGGCGCCGATTACAGCGAAGTTGCCGACATAGCGCCTTCGATCGGGCGCAGCCCCTACCGCATCGTCGCGAGCTCGACGGCGCGGCCGCGCGTGCCGATGACCTTCACCTCGTCCTTGCAGCAGGTGAAGCCGCGGGCAAAATCGTCCGCGGCCTTGCGTGCGAGCTCATTGGCGTTCGGGTTGGCGATCGCATCGACATAGGCGACGTGGCAGACCGGGCCCGGCGGCAGCCGCGTGACGACCAGCATGGCCTTGGTGTTCGGCCGCCCCTGCTTGTCGGGATCGGTGCCGTCGGCGATGTGCCAGCGCTGGATGATCGCAAACGGCTTTTGGCCGGCGGCGCGCCACTCGACGGTGGTCTCGGATGAATTGAACGGGGCGAACCAGATCTTGGCCGCCGGTTCCTCGGCCGCTTCCTTGCGATTGCGCCCGACCGAGACGATCTCGCGAAGATCGTCCTCGGCGATCAGCACCATCAGGCCATCTTTGCCGGGACACATACGCGTCGTGCTGCCGTCGAGCTCGCTGGGCTTTCCGAGCTGGCGGCAGTCCTTGGGCGCCGTCGAAGTGTACGTGCTGCCCACGGATTGGGCGTTTGCGCCACCAAGGACGGTGCACATCAGCAACACGGCCAGGCACGTTGTGGTGATGCGGGTCATCATGAGGCTTTGATGCATCGGGAACTCCGTACCATCAGACGTCTTGATTGTGGGCAAGGTTCAAACAGGCCTACCTGAGACCTGACAGCGGCGCGGAATCGTTCTAGAAGAGCGGCTTCGCTTGGGCCCGTCCGGCCTTGTTCGCGTCCTCGTTCTCCAGATCATGCCAGCCATTTCGTCGAACAAACCTTATCGCGTCGGCCGCTCCAAGACCGGGCTCGGCCTCTTCGCCACCAAACCGATCAAGAAGGGGACCCGGATCATCCGTTATTTCGGACCGATCCTGGACTCGCGGATCCCTGCGCACGACGAGATCGAGAACAAATATCTGTTCGAGCTCAACGGCCGCTGGACCATCGACGGCTCGGTGCGCAAGAACCTCGCCCGCTACATCAACCATTCCTGCCGGCCCAACGCCGAGTCCGACGTTCGCCCGCGCGAGCGCAAGGTCTTCATCCGCGCCATCAAGAACATCGAGCCGGGCGACGAGATCAACTACGATTACGGCACCGACTACTTCAAAGCCTATCTGAAGCCGATCGGCTGCAAATGCGCCTCCTGCGAGACCAAGCGCAAGAAGCTGCGCGCCGAGGAGCGGGCCGAACGCGCCAAGGTGAAGGCGCGCACGGAAGCCAAGGCCAAGAAGGCAGGCGCCAAGGCCGTCAAAAAGAAGAAGCTCAACGGCCACGCCGTCGGCAAGGCCAACGGCAGCGCGCGGGCGTAGCCGTTCATCGCGGTGTCATGCCCCGCGAAAGCGGGGCATCCAGTACGCCGCGGCTTCTCCGTATCCCTCAGGCGTCTCTGGAATACTGGGTCGCCCGGCTAAACCGGGCGACGACAGCAGCGGATGCGGCCTCACGCCGCCACGACGCGCCCGCTCTTCCGCAATCCCACATATTGCAGCTCGGCGAAGACGCCGGTGGCGATCGCCTGGGCCACGACCATGAGCTCGCCCGCGATGTTCGGCGAGACCGCGCCCGAGAGCAGCAGCGCGATGCTGCCGACCGTCCAGGCCGCGTTGCCGACCACAACGAGCAGGACGAGCGGCTTCGGCACCGCGGCGCGCGCGGCAAACCAGCCGACCAGCGCGGTGTAGGCGATCAGGAACAGGCCGGTCTCGCGCAGCAGCGCTTCGGGCAGGTTGAACAACGTTGCGAAGGCGCCTGCGCCGAAAGTGAAGCCGAGGGCGGCCGCGCCGCTGAAGATCGCGTCGGCGAGCAGGGCGCGACGCAGGAAGGTGGATGCGTCAATCATCGTAGGTCTCCTTGCTTGGGTTGGGCTTGGGGGTGGAATCTTGGGGTGGAATTCAGCGCAGTCCGCGCCACCAGGCGCTGAGCAGGCGGGCGATGCGGAACGGGCAGAGGCTCCTGCCGACGCCGTGCTCGAAGGCGAGCACCTGTGCGACCACATAGTCGCCGGTCGAATGCACCAGCGGCTCGGGCATGTTGAGGCTGCGCGCCAGCATGCGGGTGGCGAGCGCCATGGCCCAGGGAACAAGGTGGTCTGCAACGGTCCGGTAGAGCAGCAGCGCGATCATGATCATCTCCTGTGCTAGGGAAGATGCGCCGCAGCGACGCCGAATTCGATTACCTCGCAGGTAAGCGGGGCGGCTCTGCGGCTCTTTCGGCCTGGAGATCGACGAATGGCAGAGCCTGCCTTGACGCGATCAGGCTTCTTGGATTGATTGGGCCATCCGACCGCCGTCGTCCATCCGGCGTCGGCAATTGTACGCATCCATGTATCTCGGCATCGATCTCGGCACCTCGGCGGTCAAGACCGTTCTCGTCGACTCCGCGCAGCGCGTGATTGCCAGCGAAAGCCGGCCGCTCGCGACCGCTTCGCCGCGGCCCGGCTACTCCGAGCAGGATCCCGCGCAGTGGGTCGAGGCGACCTTCGCCACGCTGGATGCCTTGAAGGCGACGCATGCCGGCGCGTTGGCCGTGGTCGAAGGCATCGGACTGTCGGGCCAGATGCATGGCGCCACGCTGCTCGACGCGAGCGCAAGACCGCTGCGGCCTTGTATCCTCTGGAACGACGGGCGGTCCGTCGCCGAGTGCCGCATCCTGGAGCAACGCTGGCCCGCCTTGCGCGCGACGACGGGCAACAAGGCGATGCCCGGATTCACCGCGCCAAAGCTGCTCTGGATTGCGACGCACGAGCCCGAGGTTTTTGCCGCGACGAAACGCGTCCTGCTTCCGAAGGCCTATTTGCGCCTGGTCCTGACGGGCGAAGCCGTCGAGGATGTCTCGGACGCATCGGGCTCGCTGTGGCTCGACGCCGCGCGCAGGGACTGGTCGGATGCAGCACTGGCCGCGACCGGCCTGTCGCGCGATCACATGCCGCGACTGGTCGAGGGCTGCGCGCCCGCGGCAACATTGCGCAGCGAGCTCGCGCAACGCTGGGGCATGGTCAGACGGCCGACCTTCGCGGGCGGTGCGGGTGACAATCCGGCGGGTGCCGTCGGCATTGGCGCGATCAGGGCGGGAACCGCGTTCATCTCGCTGGGAACCTCGGGCGCCTTGCTGGTGCCGACGAGCAGGATCGCCGCCAACCCGGATCGCGGGGTGCATACGTTCTGCCACGCCATTCCCGCAATGTGGATTCAGGCTGGCGCGATTCTCTCCGCGGCCTCCTGTCTTGCCTGGATTTCGCGCTTGTTCGGCATTGCCGAGGCGGAATTGCTGGCACCGCTTGGGTCGCGCCCGCAGATGCCCTCGCCGGTGAGCTTCCTGCCTTACCTGGCGGGTGAGCGGACACCGCACGACGATCCTGCCGTGCGCGGCATGCTCGATGGCTTGAGCCACGGCACCGATCGCGAGGCGATCGTGCAGGCCGTGCTCGAGGGCGTTGCCTTCGCGCTCGCGGATTGCCGCGACGTGCTCGCGGATGCCGGCATTGCGGTCGCGGAAGCCGATGCCATCGGAGGCGGTTCACGGTCCCGGTTCTGGTTGTCGGTGCTGGCAAGCGTTCTGAATGTTCCGATCCATCGCTTTGCCGAAGGTGAAACCGGCGCGGCGTTCGGTGCGGCAAGATTGGGGCGTCTTGCTGTCACGGGTGAGGCAATCGACGCCGTCTGCACGCCGCCGCGACGCGTCGAGACGTTCGAGCCTGATCGCGTGCTCGTCGATGCCTATGCCGATCGGCTTCCCGCCTGGCGCGAACTGTATCGGCCACGCCGCTAGCGCCGTTTCGATTTCGCTTTCCCGTCTGTTCGGTATTGCCCTGTGCCGCGGCGTTTTGTTTAATGCGCGAACCGCGCTGAGAAAACGAGACGCGGGTGGGAAACGCATTGTGCGTCGGGAGGCACGATGAACGATCCGATCCTCGAGATGCGCGGGGTCTCGAAAAGCTTCTTCGGCATCAAGGCGCTGCGTGCCGTCGATCTCACCGTCTATCCCGGCGAAATCCATGCCCTGATGGGCGAGAATGGCGCCGGCAAATCGACTCTGATGAAGATATTGTCCGGCGCCTACCGGCCCGATTCGGGCGGAGAGATCCGCATCGAAGGCAGGCCGGTGCGGATCGAAGGCCCGCTCGGCGGCCGCGCCGCGGGCATCTCCATCATCTATCAGGAGCTGTCTTTGGCTCCCAATCTCAGTGTCGCGGAGAATATTTATCTCGGCCGCGAGATCTCGCGCTCGGGCTTGCTGGCGCGCGGCGCCATGCGCCAGGGCGTCGGCCCCATCCTGGAACGGCTGGGCGCGGACTTCCAGCCATCGACATTGGTGGCGCATCTGTCGATGGGCCAGCGCCAGCTCGTCGAGATCGCGCGTGCGCTGCACGCGAGGTCGAAAATCCTGATCATGGACGAGCCGACCACTGCGCTGTCGGCCGGCGAGAGCGAACGGCTGTTCGCGCTGATCCGTCAGCTCCGCGCCGAGGGGCTCGCCATCATCTACATCTCGCATCGCATGGACGAGGTCTACGCGCTCGGCGACCGCGTCACCGTCTTGCGCGATGGCCGTCTCGTGGGCTCGCTCGACAAGCCGGAAATCCGGGCCGATACCATCGTGCGGCTGATGGTGGGGCGCGACGTCTCCTCTTTCTACAAGAAGGACCATGACCCGGAGGCGGGGCGGGGACACCCTGTGCTCAGTGCGATCGACATGTCTGACGGCCGGCGCGTCAAGGGCTGCTCGCTCACCGTGCATGCCGGCGAGGTAGTGGGGCTTGCCGGCCTGATCGGTGCCGGACGCACGGAGCTTGCGCATCTCATCATCGGCGCGGCGGCAAAAACGTCGGGCCGTCTCGAACTCGAAGGCCGCCCGATCGACATCCGCACGCCCGGCGAGGCGCTCGAGGCCGGCATCGCCTATCTGACGGAGGACAGGAAGGCGCTCGGCCTGTTTCTCGACATGTCATGCTTGGACAACATCAATCTCGCGGTGCTCGGGCGCGATGCGAAGCTTGGCTGGTTCCTGGATGGTGACAAGGCGCGCGAGCGCGCCGACAGGGCCTTCGCGGGGCTCAGCATCCGCGCGGCCAATGTCAGCGTCCCGGCCGGGGGCCTGTCCGGCGGCAACCAGCAGAAGGTGCTCTTGTCGCGGCTTCTCGCCATCGCGCCAAAGATCCTGATCCTCGACGAGCCGACGCGCGGCGTCGATGTCGGCGCGAAGTCGGAGATCTATTCGATCATCGACAATCTCGCCAAGGCCGGCACAGCGATCCTCGTCATCTCGTCCGACCTGCCGGAGATCATCGGCATCTGCGATCGCGTCATCGTGATGCGGTCGGGACACATCGCAGGCGAGGTCAGCCGAACCGAGACGGCGCCGCTCAATCAGGAGGATATCATGGCACTTGCTACGGGGATGGAGCATCTCGATGCCTGATAACGGATCGACGCAGGCGAAGGCCGCCACGGCAAACGGCCTGGCCGCCGCCCAGGAGACCAGGCGTCAGCGCATCAGGCTTCTGATCCGCGCGGCCGGCATGCTGCCGGTGTTGCTGCTGCTATGCGCCGGCTTTCACTACCTGTCGGATGGCCGTTTCTTCACCGGACAGAATCTCGGCATCGTCTTGCAGCAGGCCGCCGTCAACACCGTGCTTGCCGCGGGCATGACCTTCGTCATCCTGACCGGCGGCATCGATCTCTCGGTCGGCTCGATCCTGGCGGCGTCCGCGATGGCCGGCCTGACGATCTCGAAACTGCCGGAGCTCGGGGCGCTGTGGCTGCCGGCCGCCGTTCTCACCGGCCTCGGCTTCGGTGTCGTCAATGGCGCGCTGATCGCGCTGTTGCGCCTGCCGCCGTTCATCGTGACGCTGGGCTCGCTCACCGCCGTGCGCGGTCTGGCGCGGCTGCTCGGCGCCGACACCACGGTGTTCAATCCTTCCATTCCCTACGCTTTCATCGGCAACGGCTCGCTGACGCTCGTTCCGGGCGTTGCTTCGATCCCGTGGCTCTCGGTGATCGCTTTGCTCGTCATCCTCGTCTCGTGGCTGGTGCTGCGCCGGACCGTGCTCGGCGTGCACATCTACGCGGTGGGCGGCAACGAGAGCGCGGCGCGGCTTGCCGGCATCAAGGTCTGGGCCGTGCTGATCTTCGTCTACGGCGCATCGGGGCTGCTGGCCGGACTTGGCGGCGCCATGCAGGCGGCGCGGCTCTATGCGGCCAACGGTCTTCAACTCGGCCAGTCCTATGAGCTCGACGCCATCACCGCCGTGATCCTCGGCGGCACCTCTTTCGTCGGCGGTATCGGCTCGATCTGGGGCACGCTGGTCGGCGCGCTGATCATCGCGGTGCTGTCGAACGGCCTGATCCTCACCGGCGTCTCGGACATCTGGCAATATGTGATCAAGGGCCTGGTGATCATCGGCGCCGTGGCGCTGGACCGCTACCGGTTGCAAGGCTCGGCCAGAACTTGAAAGGTGCGGCGCGCAGCTGAGCGCGGGTGGTTCGATGCGAGATTCCGGTACGGCAACTGGTCAGCCGTGCCGGAGATGAAGACAGACCAGGGAGGAAGCCAATGTTGAAGACGATCACGCTTGCCGGCGCCGCGACGGTGCTTGCCCTAAGCACCGCGCCGTCCTTCGCCAAGGAGCTCAAGTCGATCGGCGTTTCGCTCGGCTCGCTGGGCAACCCGTTCTTCGTCGCGCTGTCGAAGGGCGCCGAGTTCGAGGCCAAGAAGGCCAATCCCAATGTGAAGGTCACCACGGTCGGCTTCGAATACGACCTCGGCAAGCAGGTCACCCAGATCGACAATTTCATCGCCGCCGGCGTCGACCTGATCCTGTTGAACCCCGGCGACCCCAAGGCGATCGGACCGGCGATCAAGAAGGCACAGGCGGCGGGTATCGTCGTCGTCGCGGTCGACACCGCGGCCGAAGGCGCCGATGCCACCGTGACCACGAACAACGTCCAGGCCGGCGAAATTTCCTGCCAGTACATCGTCGACAAGCTGGGAGGCAAGGGCGACGTCATCATCGAGAACGGGCCGCAGGTTTCCGCCGTGATCGACCGCGTCGTCGGCTGCAAGAACGTCTTCTCGAAGAATCCCGGCATCAAGGTGCTGTCCAACGACCAGGACGGCAAGGGCTCGCGCGAGGGCGGCCTCACCGTTGCGCAGGGTTACCTGACCCGCTTCCCCAAGATCGACGCCATCTTCGCCATCAACGATCCGCAGGCGATCGGCACCGACCTCGCAGCGCGCCAGCAAAACCGCACCGGCATCGTCATCACCGCGGTCGACGGCGCGCCCGATATCGAGGCCGCGCTGAAGGATCCCGCATCGCTACAGATCCAGGCTTCCGCGTCACAGGATCCGTTCTTCATGGCGCGGCGCGCCGTGCAGGTCGGTGTCGGTATTCTCAATGGCCAGAAGCCGGCATCGACCGTCGAGCTTCTGCCGTCGAAGCTTGTGACCCGGGACAATGTCGCCGAGTACAAGGGGTGGACGTCGGATCGGTCGCAGTAGCCATTCTGCATCTGTCGCGGGACTTATCGGCCAGTGGCGCTCGGACGGTGCAGGCTGCGCGTTCGAGGCCACTGTGGTCGCGCTGCAAGACGGCCCAGGAAATGCCCGGCAATGGTCTTGCATGACCATTGCGCGGACATCGACGCTCGTCGGCAATCCAGCGATTTCTGGAACTCAAGCGCCAATTCGATTACCTCGCGGGTAATGGAAGGGCTGAAATCCGCGTGCTAGGTTTTCGACCATGAACGCACATGCATCCACGGCGCACGCCGAACGAAGCCAGCCGATCCATATCGGTGACCATTTGCGCGAATGGCGTCAGCGCCGCCGGATGAGCCAGCTCGATCTGGCGGGCGAGGCGGAGATTTCCGCACGGCATCTGAGCTTCGTCGAGACCGGCCGCGCCGCGCCCTCGCGCGACATGGTGCTGAGGCTCGCCGAACGTCTCGACGTGCCCTTGCGCGAACGCAACGTGCTGCTGGTCGCCGCCGGCTTTGCGCCGGCGTTTCCGCAGCGCCCGCTGGAGGATCCCGCCTTGAAATCAGCCCGCCAGGCGATCGACCTCGTCCTCAAGGCACACGAGCCCAATCCGGCGCTCGCGGTGGACCGGCACTGGAACCTGGTCTCCGCAAACCGCATGGTGGCGCCGTTGCTCGACGGCATTCCGCAGCGGCTGCTCGGCCAACCGTTCAACGTGCTGCGGCTCGCGTTTCATCCCGAGGCGCTGGCGCCGCGCACGGTCAATCTCGCGGAGTGGTGCGGGCATCTGCTGGAGCGGCTGCACCGGCAATGCGAGGCAATGGCCGATCCGGAGCTGATCAAGCTCTACAACGACCTGAAGAGCTACCCGATCCCGGCACGCTCGGCGCCGCTGTCGAGCGACAATGTCGCCATCCCCTTCAAGCTGCGCCACAACGGCGAGATACTAAGTTTCTTCTCCACCACCATGGTGTTCGGCACGCCCGTGGACATCACCCTGTCGGAGCTTGCGCTGGAGACGTTCTTTCCGGCCGACGAGCGTACCGCGGAGCGGCTGAAGCAGATGGCAGCAGCTATGACATAGCGCTCTTGCCTCGGGCCGGGTTCGGCCTATCTTTGGGCGAACCCTTAAAGTGCCCGAAGGAGGCGCCTGACATGAGCACGCTGAAACCGCTCCAGATCGACGTCGTCTCCGACGTGGTGTGCCCGTGGTGCTATATCGGCAAGCATCGCATCGAAAGCGCGCTGGCGCTCGTGCCCGACGTTCCGGTCAAGCTGAATTTCCGCCCCTTTTTCCTCAATCCGTGGGTGCCGCGCGAGGGCATCAGCCGCGAGGCCTATCTCACCCAGAAGTTCGGCTCGGTCGAGGCCTATAAGGGCATTGCGGGGCGCGTCGTCGCGGCCGCGAGCGAAGAGGGCCTCGTCTACAAGCCGGAGCTGGTCGCACGTCAGCCCAACACGACCGACTGTCACCGCCTGATCCTCTGGGCGGAAGCGATCGGCAAGGCGCCCGAGATGAAGCAGCGCCTGATGGAGCTCTACTTCCGCGATGGCGGCGACCTCACCGACGTCAACGTGCTGGTGCAGGCGGCCGCCGATGTCGGCCTCGATGCCGACGACGTGCGCAAGCGCCTTGCCACCGACGAGGACGTCGCGCGCGTCTCGGCCGACGCGCAGGAAGCCTCCGAGAAGGGCATCTCCGGCGTGCCGACCTATGTCTTCGCGCAGAAATACGCCGTCTCCGGCGCGCAGGACCCGAACCTGCTCGCCCGCGCCATCCGCCAGGTCTCGGCGGAGATCAACGCGCAGGCGGCGGAGTAGGTTTCGCTTATTTGCGGAGGCGGCGGACCACGCGTCGCGTGGCCTCGTGCGCGGCGTTGAGGCCGACCAGTGCTGCGTGAACGAGCGGCACGACCGGATCGTTCCGCCGCAGCGGAATCAGCACGTCACCGATCGCAAAGCGCCCGCGCCAGATCGGGTTGATCATGGGGTGGTCGGCGCTCGCGGTGGAATCCGCGCTGGCGATGGCGGGGTCGGCGCAGAGGCGACGGGTGAGGTCGAGCGTGAGCTGCACGCCCGGCGAATATCTTGCAAAGCGTTCGTCGATGCCGAGCTTGAAGAAGAAGGCGCGGTCCTGATGGCGCAGCACGATGCCGGCGGCGACCGGAATCGTGCCGGCGCGCAGCGTGACGATCTCGCACTGCGCGGACTCTGCCAGCGCCGGCACCGCGCGGCGGATGAAGGTCGCATCGCCCGCATGCTGGATCAGCGCGGTGCCGCGCTTGCCCTTCCAGCCGCTGGCTTCGAGCTGCAAGAATGTTTCGAGTGCGGGCCCGATCTCGTCAGGCCGGCGCGCGACCTCGAACACGACGGGGCCGTGCTCTTCGAGACGATGGCGCTGGCGACGCAGCTCCTTGAGCTTCCTGGCGCCGAGCGCTTCGCGCAGCAGCGTCTCGCCGTCCTGCGTCGCATCGAGGCTGGCGCGGATGTAGGAGCTGAGAACACGCGGCTTCAGGCCGTCGCGATTGAGAGCCTGTTTGAGCGACGCCATGGCCGCGCCGTCGAGCGCGACGTCGTTCAGCACGAGCGCATGCGCGCCGGTCTCTCGCGCCTGCTGCAGCAGACGCGTCGCCGCCTCGATCGGAGCGTCGCGGTCGATCAGCGGGCTGCACAGCGTGCCATAGGGATGCGCGCTCACCAACGCGGGCAGGGGAATCTTCCATGCCCGCCACAGCGAGATCACCGGCATCAGCCCGATCAGTCGCGTCGAAGATCCGTCCAATGCGGGCAGTGCCGAGGCCCCCGTGCGGCCGCGCGCGGTCGCGCTGACGGCGAGCTCCCATGCGGGCAGGTAATATCCGTTCGGCTCGACCGCCCGCTGCGCGAGCGCGCGCCATTGGCCGGCTTCAATTGCATCAAGCGGGACGAGCGCGCGCGTCGTCGTGGCATGCTTTGCCGATGCCGGATTGATCGCTGCCTGGTGCGCGATGTCGACCACGTCCCGTCGTCCCCGTTCACGCGGGCTGAGCCCGGGTTACGCGGTCATCCTTAGCGCAAAGATTGGAAAATCCCGTTGGGATACCGCTTCAATTCGAGCGGTAGTGTTAACGTCTCGTTCAGCATCCGGCGGCAGCCGCCGGATGCGCCATGGCATGTGGGAGCTACTGCTCGCCCGGCACGAAATGATCGCGGGCGCTTGCGCGTCCGCCACCGGCGGTGTCGGTGATGGCGATGCCGACGTCGCGGGAGGTCTTCGGCAGGTCGCCGGGACCGACCTGCACCGACAGCCTGACCTCGCGGGTCTGATCCTGCCCGACCTCGATGACGGGCTTGCCGTCGGAGCCGGCTTCGATGCCGGCGACGCGAACGGTGGCGCCGGGCAGGCCGGAGACCTCGAGCGCAAACGATCGCTGCGCGCCCTTGTTGAGGATACGGACGGTGTAGTCGTTGCGCACCCCGCCATCCGAGAGCTGGACGAAGAGGGGATTGCGCTCATGCAGCACGTTGACGTCCATCGTCGTACGCGTCGCGAGGGCATAGAGCATGATGCCGCCGACGATGGCGATAGCCGCGGCATAGGTCAGCGTGCGCGGACGGATGATGCGGTAGAGCGGCGCCTTGCCCTCGCGCCGGCGCTGCATGTTGATGTCGGTATCGTAGCCGATCAGGCCGGCGGGCCGGCCGATCTCGCGCATCACGTTGTCGCAGGCGTCGATGCACAGGCCGCACTGGATGCAGCCGAGCTGGATTCCGTTGCGGATGTCGACGCCGGTCGGGCAGACATTTATGCACTGATGGCAATCGACGCAGTCACCGGCGCGATCGCCGTGCGCGCGGGCCGCGTCCGCCTTCTTCACCGACATGCGCGGCTCGCCGCGGTCGCGGCGATAGGTGACGTTGAGCGCCCATTCGTCGGTCAGCGCCGCCTGGATGCGCGGCCACGGACACATGTAGATGCACATCTGCTCGCGGGCGTGACCGGCAAAGACATAGGTCGTGGCGGTGAGGATGCCGATCCAGAGATAGGCGATGAACGGGGCCTGGAAGGTGGCGAGCTCCTTCACCAGCGTCGGCGCGTCGGAAAAATACAGCACCCAGGCGCCGCCGGTCCACCAGGCGATCATGATCCAGAGAAAGTGCTTCAGCGCGACCTTCCGGATGTGATCGAACGTCCAGTAGCGCTTGTCGCCCTGCATGCGCTCGCGCCGGTCGCCCTCGACCCAGCGCTCGACCGCGTAGAACAGGTCGGTCCACACCGTCTGCGGGCACATGTAGCCGCACCACAGCCGGCCGGCGACCGCGTTCATCAAAAACAGCGTCATCGCCGCGATGATCAAGAGCCCGGTGAAATAGTAGACCTCCTGCGGCCACAGCTCGATGAAGAAGAAGTAGAAGCGCCGATGCGGAAGATCGATCAGCACCGCCTGGTCCGGCAGGCCGGGTCCGCGATTCCAGCGCACGAAGGGCAGGAGATAGTAGGTCCCGAGCGTGACGCAGAGGATCGCCCATTTGATGCGGCGGAAAGGGCCCTGGACGGATTGCGGATAGACCTTCTTCCGCTTCTCGTAGAGAGGTCCCTCGATGAAGGTGTCGTCGCTCATGGTCGGCCTCTGCAATCTGCGAATGGTCTCACGCAATCTCGGCGACGACTTGCTTCAGCAACTCGCGAACCTGTCCGGCGACAGCGCCGAGCTTCGGATTCTCGATCGCCGCCATCGAGGCGACGGGATCCACTGCCGAAATCTCGACCTTGCCGCCCTCCCGCTGCTGAACTACGACGTTGCAGGGAAGCATCGTACCGATCTTGTCCTCGAGGGTCAGCGCCTCATAGGCGAGCTTGGGATTGCATGCTCCGAGGATGAGGTAGGGTCGAAACTCGGCCCCGAGTTTCTTGTTCAGGGTATCCTTGACGTCGATCTGGGTGAGCACGCCGAAGCCATGGTGCTTCAGCGCTGCGGTCGTGGCCGCAACCGCCGCGTCGAACGGCAGGTCGACCGTTTTCGAGAAGTGATAGGTCATGGACTGTCTCCGTGGAATTGGGCTGTCTTCGCCGCGTCGCGCTCAGGAGAACGCGCAGCCGCTGCTCAGGCCGAGCTTCTTGAACACGATCGCAGCGGGGCAGAAGCCCGTGAACGAGGCCTGCAGCATGTTCAGCCCGGCGAACGCCGTCAGCAGATACCAGTACGCATTCACGTAGGTGCCCAGTGCGAGCCCAAGCAGGACGACGAAACCTGCGAAGGCGAGAACGGCTTTGTCGACATTCATGGCATGCTCCTCTTTGACTATGTTGGCGTTACGAACGGGTCAGGCTGGCTTGGGTCCAAGCCACAATGCTGCGTGCATCCATCGCGCCGGCGTGGCGGGCGATCTCGCGGCCGCCGCGCATCAGCAGCAAGGTCGGGATGCCGGTGATGTTGAGGCGCGACGACAACGCAGGAGCGTTGTCCGAATTGAGCTTCAACAGCCGGATCTGCGGCTCCAGTTGCTGCGCGGCGCGTTCGAACATCGGCGCCATGGCGCGGCATGGCCCGCACCAGGGCGCCCAGACGTCGACCAGAACGGGAATGTCGCTGTTGACGACATGACGTCCAAAGGCTTCCTCGTCCACCTCGATGGGATGGCCGGTAAACATCGGCTGGTGGCAGGCGCCGCAGCGCGCGCCTTCCGGCGTACGCTCGGCTGGCAGGCGGTTGGTCCGCCCGCAATGCCCACAGACGATCTGGCGTGTCTCGCTCATGTGCCCGTCCGGACCTCCTTGATCTTGGCGATGTTCAGCTTGTCGAGCAGGAAGCGTTCATAGAACGGTTCGCTCTCGCCGCGTCGCATCTTGCGGAGGAAATACTTCTCGAAGGCGACCTTGGCGTAGTGCACCCACTCGCCCTTGGACGACCAGTTGACATTACGCGGCGGAATCTGCGGTTGCGCCAGGAAGGCGACGCCGGAATCGCCGAAATCGGCAAGGCAGATCGCATTCCAGGTCGGCTGGGCGCTCGGCTCCTTGCCCCGGAGCAGGGCGCCGATATTCAGCGCGGTCGCGGTCACCATGGATTCGATCATGAAGCCGGTTTTCGGCACGCCTACCGACACCGGCGTTGCACCGACCGGCGCGATTGCCACGCAGACGCCGACGGCAAAGACATTTGGGAAGGCGGGGTTGCGCTGGTGCTTGTCGACTATCACGAAGCCGCGCGGGTTGGTCAGCTTGTCGATGCCGCGAACCGCCTCGACGCCGCGGAACGCGGGCAGCATCATGGAATATGCAAAGGGCAGCTCGTGTGTCTTGTACACCGCGCCGCCCTCGCCGAGCTCTTCGACGACCATCTTGCCCGCCTCGACGCCCTTGACGCGTGCGTTGGTAATCCACTTGACGTGCTTCTCGCGCATCTCGCCTTCGAGAAGGCCCTTGGTGTCGCCGACGCCGTCCAGGCCGAGGTGGCCGACATAGGGCTCCGAGGTGACGAACGTCATGGGGACTTGATCGCGTAGCTTGCGCCGGCGCAACTCGGTTTCCAGGATGAACAGGAATTCGTACGCCGGGCCGAAGCAGGAGGCCCCTTGGACCGCGCCGATCACGACCGGGCCGGGACGGGCTGCGAGCTTTTCGAATGCGTCCTTGGCGTGCGAGGCGTGATCGACGTGGCAGATTGATTGCGTGTGGCCTTGCGGGCCCAGGCCGGGAATCTCGTCGAAGGCAAGCTCGGGCCCCGTCGCGACGACCAGATAGTCGTAGTTGATCGACGTGCCATCGCTGAGTTCGACGCGGTTCTCGGTCGGGTGCAGGCGCTTGGCGCCCTGCGTCAGTAGCCGCACGCCCTTGCGCTTCATGATGTCAACGAGATCGATCTCGATCTCATCGCGCTTTCGCCAGCCGACCGCGACCCAGGGGTTCGATGGGACGAAATGATAGATAGCGCCCTGCGAGATCACGCTCAGACGATCGTCCTTTCCGAGCTGGGGCAGCAATTCATAGGCCATCAGCGTCCCGCTAAGACCGGCTCCAATTACGACAACTTCCGCCATGGGTTACCTCCGCTGGATAAGCGGCTCCGCCAGTTGGGCCTGGCTGTTCTGCCGCGACGCTTGACAAGATATTCATAAATTCGTATATACGCAAGTATGAAAATAGATAGCGAAACCATGGAGCGGGCGGCCGACCAGGCGAGCGACCTGTTGAAGGCGCTTTCCAACCGCCACCGGCTTCTCATCATCTGCCAGCTCATCGAGGGTGAGCGCTCGGTCGGCGAACTCGCCGAGTTCCTGAGCCTGCGAGATTCCACGGTCTCTCAGCATCTTGCGCTCCTCCGCAAGGATGGCCTTGTGTCCTCACGTCGCGACGCGCAGACGATTTTCTATTCGATCGCGAGCGAGCCGGCCCGCGAGATCCTGAAGACGCTCTATCAGGTGTTTTGTGCACCCAAGTCCGCAAGGTCGAAGTGAAATCTACGAGCGCTCAAGTTGCGGCGCGTTGAGCAAGATCAACGCGCGACCCCGATAAAGCTGAACGAAATCACACACAAGGACACCGCGCCGCGGTGTAATGGTTCCATGATCGCCCGGACACGCCCCATGCGACTCCTAGGATTGTTGGCGGTTCTTGCGGCCACCGCCCTGCAGACCGGTCTCGCCGCTGCGGAAGCGTTCACCGTGACACAGCACCCCGTCGCAGACGAAAAGGCCGTGTTTGCAACGGTGGAGAGTGTCAGCGTGGTGCCCGCGCGCGGACGTATCGGCGGAATTGTGGTCCAGCTCAATGTCAGGGAAGGGGATCCTGTTACTGCCGGCCAGGCGATCGCGATCATTGGTGACGAGAAGCTGGCCCTTCAGATGAAGGCCCTCGATGCGCAGATCGAGGCGCTCCAGGCTCAAGCCAATCAGGCGCAGATCGATTTCTCGCGGATCGAAGGCCTTGTCGAACGCGGCACCCTCCCGCGCGTCAAGCTTGACGAGGCGAGGACCGCGCTGAACGTCGCCGAGAACGGGCTGCGCGCGAAGACCGCCGAGCGCGCCGTGATCGCGCAGCAGCTCAGCGAGGGTCAGGTGCTGGCGCCTTCCGGTGGCCGGGTGTTGAGAAAGCTCGTGACTGTCGGCTCTGTGGTGATGTCCGGCGACGCGATCGTCACCGTCGCGCAGCAGCACTTCAAGCTGCGATTGCGGGTGCCGGAGCGGCACGCGCGTCTGCTCAAGGCCGGCGACAGGATTCGGGTCGACGGCGCCGAGCTTGGCGAGGATGCGTCCAAATGGGGCGTCATCGATCTCGTCTATCCGCAGATCGAGGAAGGTCGTGTCATTGCAGACGCCAGCGTCCAGGGTCTCGGCGAATACTTCGTCGGGGATCGGCTGCGGGTGTGGATCTCCGGCGGCCTGCGGCAGGCATTCGTCATTCCGGCAGGCTACGTGACGACCCGGTTCGGGATCGACTACGTGCGGCTTCAGAAGGCGGGCGGGGTTGTCGACGTGCCGGTGCAGCGCGGTCGCGAGCTGCCGACGCCCGCGCTTCCCGATGGGCTCGAGATCCTGTCCGGCATCCGTGCCGGCGACCAATTGGTGCGGCCGTGAATCTCGGACTCTCGGGCCGGCTTACCAAGGCGACGATCGCCTCGCCGTTGACACCGTTGTTCCTGCTCGCGGCGCTCGTGGTCGGCCTCATCGCCGTAGTGGTGATCCCGCGTGAGGAAGAGCCGCAAATCAGCGTGCCAATGGTCGATATCCGCGTCAATGCCGATGGCTTGCGCGGTCCCGACGCAGTTGAACTCGTCACGAAGCCGCTGGAAGCGATCGTCAAGGGCATCGACGGCGTCGAGCATGTCTACAGCCAGACCGAGGACGACCGCGTGATGGTCACCGCGCGGTTCCTGGTCGGAACGAAGTCGGAGGATGCGATCCTCCGCGTCCATGAGAAGATCCGCGCCAATATCGATCGCATCCCAGTCGGCATCCCCGAACCGCTGATCGTCGGTCGTGGCATCAATGATGTCGCGGTGACGGTATTGACACTGGCGCCGAAGCCAGAGGCGGCCGGGCGCTGGACGGACAAGGACCTGTTCGAGCTCGCCGACAAGCTGCGCTCGGAGCTCATAAAGATCGACAGCATCGGACTGACCTACATCTCTGGCGGCGCGGCGCAGCAGATCAGGGTCGAGCCAGATCCGGAAAAATTGTCGCTGTTCGGCGTCACGCTGCAGCAGCTCGTGGCCAAGGTGAAGGACGCCAATCGCTCGTTCCTGGCTGGCCAGGTCCGCGATGCCGGCGTCGTGCGCAATGTCGCGGCCGGCCAGACGCTCGCGGGCATTCCCGACATTGGATTGCTCTTGATCTCGACGCGCGACGGTCGGCCGGTCTATGTCAAGGACGTCGCTTCCGTCATCATCGGACCAAATACGGCCGAGCATCGGGTCTGGAACGACGCGCGCGACGAGAAGGGGCAGTGGACGCGTGTACCCGCGGTCAGCCTGGCGCTCGCCAAGCGCGCCGGCGCCAATGCAGTCGTGGTCTCGGCCGACATCGGCCGGCGCCTCGAGGGATTGAAGGGGCGCCTCATTCCCGACGACGTTCAGGTAACGGTGACGCGCGACTATGGCGAGACTGCCAACGAGAAGGCCAACGAACTCCTATTCCACCTTGGGCTCGCCACGGTCTCGATCGTAGTGCTGATTGCGATCGCGATCGGATGGCGCGAGGCGGTTGTGACCTTCGTCGTCATTCCTACGACCATCCTGCTCACAATGTTCGCGGCCAATCTGATGGGTTACACCATCAACCGGGTCAGTCTGTTCGCGCTGATCTTCTCGATCGGCATCCTGGTCGATGACGCCATCGTCGTGGTTGAGAATATCGCGAGGCATTGGGGCATGCGCGACGGCCGGCCGAGATTGCAGGCGACGATCGAGGCGGTGGCGGAGGTCGGCAACCCGACTATCGTTGCCACGCTCACGGTGGTCGCTGCGCTGTTGCCGATGCTGTTCGTCTCTGGATTGATGGGCCCCTACATGGCGCCGATCCCGGCGAATGCCTCGGCGGCGATGCTGTTCTCCTTCTTTGTAGCGATGGTCGTAGCACCCTGGCTCATGCTCAAGCTGGCGCCGAAAACTGAGGCTGCAGGGATCGAGGCCGGCCACCAGGAAGGGCGGCTGGGGCGGCTCTATCGGCGCTTTGCCACTCCCATCGTTCGGAGTAAGCGCGCCGCGTGGATCTTCCTGCTCGGCGTCGGCATCGCGACTCTGCTGTCAATGATGCTGTTCGCGACCAAGTCGGTCACGGTGAAGCTGCTGCCGTTCGACAACAAGTCGGAAATCGCCGTTGTGGTCGACCTTCCGGAAGGGGCGAGCCTGGAGGCGACCGAGCGCACACTGTTCGGCGCGGCGGAGATCGCGCGGCAATTGCTGGAGGCAACCTCGCTACAATCCTATGCCGGCACGTCGGCGCCGTTCAATTTCAACGGCCTGGTGCGGCACTATTATCTGCGCGAAAAGCCAGAGATGGGCGAGCTGCAGGTCAACCTGGCTGCCCGCGGCGAGCGCCATCGGGCAAGCCATGACATCGCTCTGGAGCTGCGGCAAAGGCTGAAGGCGCTTGACATCCCGAAGGGCACCAGCATCAAGGTGGTCGAAGTGCCGCCCGGGCCGCCGGTGCTGGCGACGCTGTTGGCCGAAATCTACGGTCCCGACGCCGCGACGCGCCGCGCTGTGACGGCCGAGCTGAAGAAGGTCTTTGCCGAGGTCCCCTTCATCGTCGATGTGGACGATTCCATCGGCGAGAAGCGGCCGCGGCTGCGGCTGTCGATCGACCAGGACCGGCTCGAGTTTTTCGGCGTCGAGCAGCGCGATGTCTATGACACGATCCAGGCATTGTTCGGCGGCATCTCGATCGGCTACTCGCATCGTGGCGAGGATCGCAACCCGATCGAGATCGCGGTGCATCTCGGCAAGCGCCACCTGGTCTGGGACGAGGCACTGGCCTCGACACCGGTGCCCGCCAACACGCTGCCCGGCAGCAAGACGGTCGTCGAGCTTGGCCAGGTCGTGAAGGCGACCATGGAGGAGGGCTCGCCGACGATCTTCCGCCGCGACGGGCGCTTCGCCGACATGGTGATGGCTGAGCTTGCCGGGCGTTTTGAAGCGCCACTCTACGGCATGCTGGCTGTTGCGGATCGCGTGGATGCGCATGATTGGGGCAATCTGCCGAAGCCTGCGATCAGCCTGCACGGTCAGCCGACCGATGAATCCCGTCCCACTTTGCTGTGGGACGGCGAATGGGAGATCACATGGGTGACGTTCCGCGATATGGGTGCCGCCTTCGGTGCAGCCATTCTCGGCATTTACGTGCTGGTCGTCGCTCAGTTCAAGAGCTTCCGCCTGCCGCTCGTGATCCTGACGCCGATCCCGCTGACGCTGATCGGCATCCTGGTGGGACATTGGCTGCTGGGCGCGCCGTTCACGGCCACCTCGATGATCGGCTTCATCGCGCTTGCCGGCATCATCGTGCGGAACTCGATTCTGCTTGTCGATTTCATCCGGCACAGTGGCGGGGAAGGCAAGTCGCTTCGTGAGGTCGTGCTTGAAGCCGGCGCCGTTCGTTTCAAGCCGATCTTGCTGACCGCACTTGCCGCCATGATCGGCGCCGCGACCATCCTGCTCGATCCGATCTTCCAGGGATTGGCGATCTCGCTTCTCTTCGGGCTCGCGTCCTCGACGCTGCTCACCGTGCTCGTCATCCCTGCGATCTACGTCGCCCTGCGCACGCCGCACAAGGCGGCTTCCACGACGACTAAATTCAGCTAGCGAGGATTTGATGGACAAGAACTACGTTGATATCACCCGGAATATCTCCGCCAATCTGCGCAAGCTGCGGAGTGACATTCCCGACACCATGAAGGGATTTGCCGCGCTCGCCCAGGCCGCGACGCGTGACGGCGCGCTGGACAAGAAGACCAAGGAGCTGATGGCGCTGGCGCTCGGCGTCGCGGCGCATTGCGACGGCTGCATCGGCTTTCATACAGAGGCCCTTGTCAAGCTCGGTGCAACGCGCGAGGAGATCGAGGAGACGCTCGGCATGGCGGTCTATATGGGCGGCGGGCCGTCGCTGATGTACGCCGCCGATGCGATCGCAGCCTACGAGCAATTTCAGCAGCAATCGGTTGCCGCCTGACGCCTGTGACCGGATGCAATCATATGTGATGGGACCGGGCGAGTTGCCTCGTCCGGTCCCATCCGTCTTGGTTCTAATGATTACCAGCGGTCGCCGCCGACACCGACGCCCACGCTGACACCGGGCGCGCGAATGCCGACGCCGCCTCGCGGGCCGTCGTCCCAGTCGCGATAGGTGCGGCGCTCATAATAGCGCTCGCGCGGCATGGTGTTGTAGGAGTCGCGCACGATCACGCGCGCCCCGCCGCGGGTACGATAGCAATTGCCGGCGTCATCGCAGACGAGCCGGACTTCCTGGATGAGATCGGGGTTGGCGTATTCGCTGGTCGTGTAGATGTCGGCAGCCTTCGCGCCGCTCGCCGCAGCGAGGGCCGCGACGCCCGCCAGCAGTGCAATCGAAAATGTCCGCATCATATCCTCCTCCGAAACTGCCCACTGCGGTAACAAGAATGGGAGGCGGCGATCGTTCCGGGCCAAATGCAGGATTTTCCCGGAACTGGATTTGGAGCGTCGGCAATGTTCCCGGGGGCGAAACCCATCAATCCGGCGAATCATCATGATTGCTTGGAGCCGTTTGCCGATTTCCTTTCTGGGGGAGGCTGAAGCGCTACTGGATGCCGACGGCCGCCATGATCGTCCAAGCCTGCCTTATCGGCGCACGTCCAAATGACGATCACCCTCAACTGCCGGTATCGCGATTGCTTTTCATGATGCAGTTTGAGCGAGCGGAAACGCCGATCTGGTCTCGGATGCCCTCAAGATATTTCACCTTACACAGAGCTGACGGCGCCGCTTGTTCCTAGATCGGCTCGTAGGTCTCGGTCCCGCAGATGTCGTCGGCTTCCGCGCGCCGGCGATCGACGACCTTTCCGCCGCTGATGGTCACGATGTAGGTCTGGGCACCGAGCGCGGAGCCGGTTGCGGAGGTGAGCTGCGCGCGGACGCAGGCCGTCCAGCCGGGTCCTCGCACCTCACGATGCGGCGGGGCGACGTGCACCTCGCGCGGATAGGACGTGTTGACGAAGACGACATCGATCTGCTCGCGCACCACGCGCTTGACGTCGGGGGGCGGCTCGGGCGGTGGCTGCTCGGTTTCCTTCATGCGCATGAACTCGGGCACCGGCGCGCGGCTGTCGGCAAAGCCGCAGGCACCGAGCGCGAGCGCGCCGGCCAGCAGCGCCGCATGAGCAATGATCCGCAACATCCGTGAAGGTCCCCCCGCGGGCCAACAGATAGGCACGAATGCGATCTGGCAAAATCCCGACCGATCAAGATTTGCTGAAGGCCTGGAACCCCCGGCAGTTGCTATTACGGGATTGCGGGCTAGTTTGTATCCCAGACGAGGGGGATTGCACCAATGAGGATTTTGGTCATAGCGGCGGCGGTGCTGGCGCTGACGGTTGCCTCGGCGCAGGCGCAGATGGGTGGCGGCAGACGCCAGCCGAACGAGGGCGCCCAGAAGACGGACAACAAGCCCAAGGTCGACGAGAAGGCCTACAAGGCCGCGCTTGAGCGCATTCCGGAGCCCAAGGAGAAGTACGATCCGTGGAGCGGAGCCCGTCCGCCTGAACCTGCCAAGAAGCCCAAATGAGCGCGATGGGCACTGGCGACACGCCTGTGCCGTTTGACCGCTCGCATCGCGCTGTTCTTGTCGTCGTCGCGGCCGGGCAACGCGTGAGAAGCGTCGGGGTGGCGATGGGGCGACAAGCGCCCGAACGATAGCGGGCACGCCTCGATACTGGCGACAGTCGGCGCGACGCCGTGATCCGGCCGACCAGGCAGGGTCTTGTCGTCGTGCTCGACCCGGACACCGGCGAGCCGATGTGGCCGGTCGAGAGCGAGATGGTCGCAGTCGATCTGACGGCCGGCAGGATTCTCCGGCGCTCGGCGCCGCCGATGATCTCGAACGTCCCAGTGCAAGAGTTTGCGGCATCGTCGGCGATCGCACGCGCGATGGCGGGCCTGCGCCTTGCGCCGCTGCCATCGTAGCAGGCACTCATAACCGCATTGTGGATGCGATACGAACAGTCGTTCACATCGTGCGCGCTATTGCACGAAAGCGAGACCGACGCGCCTGTCGCTGCGCCATACGGGGCGGCAAGTCCGCACGAAATTGTCGCGCGCGATCGAGAGTGTGAACGATTGCGGCAATGTGACGGGGGTCTCGAGGTCGATCGCCACGCCGCCCGCGGACATGTTTCGCACGGTGCACGCGATGCCGTTGTTTTCAAAGGTGATCGTTCCACCCTTGAAAACACGGTAACGTTGGGCTGCACGCTTCTCGGTCATCTGCGTTAATCCACAATGATGATTGTGAAGTAGTGCATAGAAATTACGTTGAACTAAACTCAATACTGGCGCTATTTGCACAGCGCTTCAGACTTCGTTTACGACGTTGAAGCGGTCAGTCACGTCCCGACGACTTTCCTCACAAGCCTTTCCTTTGTGGCCTTACGCGCCGATGGAGATTCCGATGAAGACCATGCTTTCGATCCTGTTCGCCGCAGCGCTCTCGCTGTCGTCGATGCCCGCCCACGCCGTCAAGTGGGACCTCTCGACCATGACCTGCAAGCAGTTCCTCGAGAGCGGCGAAGACAACATCGCGGTCGTGCTGACCTGGATGGACGGCTGGTACAAGGGCGACGAGGACAACGCGATCATCGACACCGAGGTGTTCATCGAGAACGCCAAGAAGTTCGGTGCCTATTGCGGAAAGAATCCGACCGTCAGCGTCGTCACCGCGGCCGACGAGATCCTCGGCAAGTAACTCTTGAAGCGGACTGAAGTGCGGACGCAATCGCGCTTCGGCCTCTCGCTTCGATGCGAACGTGATGGAGAGCCGCGATGCGCCTTGCGTTCACGCGGCTCCCTTCATTTTTCGTGGGGCTCATCCCGGCAACATCGCGAACGCGCTCGACACCATCGCCACCGGCTTGTTGTCGGCGGCCGAGAGCAGCGTGACGCGGCCAAAGCTCATGGTGCGCCCGAGCCGCACCACGCGGGCGTCTGCGAGCACGTCCGACGAGGTGGCGGCGCGCATGAAATGCGTGGTCTGGTCGACCGTCGTCATCGGACGGTAGCCGCGATTGGCGGCGAGGATTGCGATCACCATCGCGGTGTCGGCGAGGGCCATCAGCGCCTGGCCACAGACCACGCCGCCGTTCCGGCACAGCCGCTCCGAAAACGCCATCCGGAGCAGCGCGCCCGGCTGCCAGTCCGTCACATCCGCGGGCTGCGCGTGCTCGATACGCTCGACCGAGAGGTTGAGATCCTGGACCCAGGGTGCAAAGACCGCGCCGAGGATGCGTCTGGCCTCGGTGATGCCGAACTCGGCTTCTGGCTGCGATGGCATTGCTGTCGTGTCCTCCATTGTTGCCGGATGTTTCGGCCATTCTGCGCGGATCGGCGCGGCAAAGTCACCCGGTCTGATGCCGGTCCGGTCGGCTTGAAAATGCCCGACTTCGCCCGATATGATGCCTTGGTTGGGTACGGGTGGGTTATGTTGCGTCGGTATGTCCTCGTCTTTTGTCTGATTGCGCTTGGTCTGGCGCTGAGCGGGTGCACCAGGTGCGGCCCGATCTGGGACGACTGGCTGCACGCGCCGAAGTCGTGCCGATCGTAGCGGTTCCTGCGGCCCCTCAGCGGCCGCACTGGGATGACAAGGCACGGGCGATCCGCGCCTCCATGAATGGTCTAAGGAGTCAAAGATGAAGCTTTTCCGTATGGCGGCGGTGCTGCTGGCCGTGCTGGCGGGACCGGCCTACGCGCAAATGCCCAATCTCAATTTGTTGCAGGAGGGCCCGGGCAAGACCCCGGAGGAGAAGGCCGCGGAAGCCGAGCGTGACAAGGCCTACAAGGAAACGCTGAAGAAGATTCCGGACGCCAAGGCGTCCAACGACCCCTGGGGCGGCATGCGCTCCGATCCGCCGAAGCAGGCTGCGCCGAAGGCGTCCGCCGCAACCACCGGCGCGCCGAAGAAGACCAAGACCGGCACGGCCGCCAACTGAAGCTGGCGGCCGGAGGCGGCATGCGCCTTTCGGCCGGGACTCCTCATCGTCCGGCCCGCTCCCTACATTATTGGCAGGTGTTGCGTAGAGGAGGACAGGTCATGGCCGATCGTCCGCGAGATCTCGCCGAGCGGATGGCGCGCCGGCGCAGGATCGGCGGCAAGCCGGGCGAGTGCACCGGCGACGGCTATCTGCGCGAGACCTTTACGCTGCCGCGCGCGGCGGCGCGGGCGAGGGCGCAGGCCTTCTTCGCCCGCTACCCCAAGGCCGGCTATATGAGCGCGGTCGAGACCTGGCGCGAGCTGCCCGGCGGCGACATCGAATTCACCATGCGGCGGCTGCCCAGCGCAGATTGAGGTCCGCGTCTAGTCGAGCGTCTCGGCGACGATGCGGATGCGGAACACCGGCTCCTTGGCCTCGTCCAGGAGCTCCATGTGCCATTCGGAGTTTTCCTGGAGCTTGCGGGCGATGCCAGCGGCCATGTCGGCGCAGGCGCTGGTCATCTCCTTCCAGGCCAAATCGCGATCGGCAAATTCCGACGCCTGGTCCGCACAGCCGGAATAGCGGCCGTTTCGGATTCGAAAGAAATAGAGCGGCATGGCTGGCCCGATCGCGTGACGGCCCCGCCCCCAAGGCCGTGGCGCGCACTGCAATCCCAAACCACAGGCAGATCAATTCCGGGCGGCTACGGGATGCGCCGGGGCGCCGCCGATCTGGTGCGTCCGGCTCAGGCCGTGTTGTTCAGGCCGTCTTGCGCCCGATGGCCTTCAGTTCCCGATCGATCCGCAGCTGCACCCGCCGGATCGCCAGCTGATCGATCTTGGTCTCGGTCTTACCGGTCTTGACCTGCTCGCCGATTCGGAACTGCCATTGCCAGATTCCAGGAATGGCCGTCTTGGCGACGGTGAACTCGATGCCCCTGTGATTCATGGTTACCTCCCCACGATTCACCTTCGATCACTCTAACATGGTGAGCGTGATTATATTCCCGGGACAAGCAAAATCAGCTGTTAAGCCTTGGACAGTTCACGGAAATTCGAAAGCGCGCGCGCTCCGAAGCAAACGAAATCGCATTCCGAAAGATGCCAGCCCGCCAAGCGGTGCAAGTCCATCGCCCGCTGCGCTGATTCAGCTGTGCGCGGCTCAGGAACTCTGTTCATGGTCGGAGAACCACGGGGCCATTCGATGGCCATCGGTTAACGATCGGTTGCTCCAGGACTCAGCGCCGGGAATCTTCGCGTCGATGGCCGCAGGCGACATGCCAGGTTGAACGCGGGAGTGGCGAGACATCCTGCGCTCCATCGCAGATGTGAGGAACCGCAACTGTGCGGGCGCGGCTATTCGAAGCGAGCATGTGCGCTTGAAGCATTTCCACTTTTGCGTGCCGGGCATCCATGCTGTGCTGACATCGAAGCACGGCACGAGCACGCCGTCAGCGAAGAGGACCGCGTGAACTGGCTGAGACGTCTTGCGTTACGTTGGGGTGTACGGAAGTTCTCGCTGGTCTGTCCGCATTGCCGGCATCCGGCGTCGTCCCCGATATTCAGGCGCGGCCGCTTCATGCTCGGTGACGAGACGCTCGTCTGCGAAGAGTGCGGCGAGGCCAGCCTCGTCACCTTCTGGCGCTTCGAAGGATTGTCGTGCTGCTCCGATCGCACCGAGCCGATGCGGGGCGCGCCGCTGTCCAACGCGCGGCACTGACTGACGATCCCGATCGAACGGGAAGAGTCCAGGCCCGCCGCGATGCGGGCCCCGGCATGTGCCTTGCTTGGCCTCGTGACGGCAAGCAACATGGGCGCGTCATGCTCGGCATTCCCCGCCGTTATAGTCATTTCGTCTTCGGTGTCCTCCAGTCCGGACTGACCTCGCTGATCGCGGCGGGGATCGCCAGCCTGCCCGCTGACGGCGCGATGCTGTTCGCCCGGCACTGGATGGTGTCATGGCTGATCGCATGGGCCGCGATGCTGCCCGTGGTGCTGCTGGCGGCGCCCGCGATCCGCGCCTTCTCGCTGCGGCTGACGCGGGAGGAGAGGGGCTCGTGAACCGGCCGGCGTGAAAAAAACCCGCCCGGGGAGAGCCAGGCGGGTCAGAGGTTATTGGAGGCTGAGGTGCTGGGCTGCAACACCATAAGCCGGACGACCCTAGCGGGCTGAGCTTACGACAGCCTGACAAGTCCGCGAATCGAATCCTGGCCGGCGCCCACCCATGCCCGCAAGCAGAAAACCCCGCTCGGTGGTGAGCGGGGTCGTCGGTTGGGTATGGAGGCCCGGTGTTGGTCCACCGGGCGGGACGACATTAGGCGATCAGGCTTACGGATGCCTGACGGCGGCATCGAGGCCCGCGCGGGAGAGAGCCGCAGACTGGCCCCGCACCGGTCCCAATTTGGTCACCCGATCGCAACACTCGAGCCACAGCCGCAAGCGAGATTCCGCAAGGTCCGGTGCTGCCATGGGGGAAACGTGGCACGCCGGCAACGGGGTGGCATCATGGATAACGTAGAGCGGTCGTTCGCCGCCGCGACGGCGATTGGCTTCGTCGTGCTGGTGATCGGCATCGGGCTGCTGGCGCTGATGTAGGTCCGGCCGGCATGCGCGGGTGGGGAGATGGCAGCGGGGCCAGGCCGGCATGCGCCGGCGGCTGGCACTGTCTTTCAAGAAATTGGAGAACAACCCCATGCACAGTAGCTGGGCTGGGGATTTCGCTGTTCGATCAATGATTTGGTGGTAGTATTTAGGTACCTATAGCATGCGATCGTCCCTGAGGCGGGCATCGCCGACGCGGTGCCGGGCCTATGTCACGAACAGGCGGCCGCTGCTTTCCGTGACGCGTGCCCGGCGGGAGGAGGCGGGCGCTGCCTGTCACTTCGCCGGCGCGCCTGGTCGGCTCCGCAGCCGGTCGCTAATGAACCTTGATCACGTCCAGGGGCAAATGGAGCTCGGCGGCACGCTCCTGGCGATCCCTCTTGCGGAACTCGTTTTCCTTCCGCTCGAACTTGACCATCTCCTCATGCGCCGCCTCCAGCAGGCGATTGCGCCTGGTTGCATCCTGGTGCGTGTTTTCCGTCATGACCGAGATCCCCACTGTTGCGGTCCAATCCAGAGAAGCCGCAGACCGCGAAAAGGTTCGATGCCGTAGGATTGCGGAAGCATGACGGCGCCCTGCTCATGCGTCTTTGATGCACGTCAGCTTGAGTCGAAGGAGGTTGCTGCGAGATCGGAATCAGAGGCGTTGACGCGCAAGTTCTGAGAGCCTCACCGAGATGCCTCCAACCGCAGCGGTCTCATTGCCGCCTGCTGATATCGAAGACGAACCTGACCTGCATCACAGGGCCATAGGTGTCCCTGACTTCAATCGACATCCTGTGACTTTGCGCGCCTTTGAAGTTTTGCACGGAGTCCCACGAGAGGCCGGCGAGCGCGCGGGCGGCTTCTTCCTGCACCGCGAGCAGGTCTCGCAATTCTACACCTTCTTCGTCGGGAACAATCTCGTCCCCGTCGCGCAGGTCGAAGTAATAGATGGCCATCGCAGGCGCTCTCCAGAATGCAGGCGGGAGCGCGCATCTCTCTCAGTCACCGGCGCCTACGGCAGAGCCCCGGCCGGTGATGGGGGACAATGAGTTGGCGGCCAGTTGGTTGCAGCCTTCAATCCGGCGGTTGCAGTCCGGGCGATCTCAGCCACTCGCTGATGTGAGCGCCGATCTCGGCTTGCCGGGCTTTGCGGATTGTACGCTCACGCTCGATGCCTGGTGGAAGCGATCTGGCTTCCGCATGGAGTCGCTGCGCTTGTTCGGCAAGGCGCTCTTCAAGGGACGTGGTGTGCTTGACATGGGGGCGCTGCATGGCGCTGCTCCTTTCCGGAGGAGGCGGGAGCGCTGGTGGCGTTCTCATCACCGATCAAAGCCAGGGGGCGCGCGGTGACGGCACAGTCTGACATGTCCGCTGCCGGACACATGGTCAATCTTGACCACCTCGGGAAAAGTCAACGAAAGCAAATCAGCCTCCGCGATCTTCAAACCGGCCGCTGAGGCCGGCCACTGCCACGGCCTTAATTCGAGGCGAGAGGCTTGGACGGTTCCTTGCCGCTCCTGCCAGCACCAAAATCCGGGTGCTGTCCAATTAGGACACCCGCAATACCGAATTGGGACACCCGAGGGATGCCCCTTTTGAGCAGTCACGACTTCCCGCTAACGGGCATAGGCTGAATTGGCCCACCGGACGGATCCAGCCCCAGTCCGGAGAGCAGGCGGCCCCACCGCGCATCCAGCGAGGCGGGGCCGCTGCATGTGGGGCACTCGCTTGCAAATCCTGACTAAGCCGATTGCCCCATCGCCCGGGGATGGCGCCCTGGTGCATGTTGATGCGCCTGGGCCGGCGGTAGCCTTGGCTGGCCCAGTACCTTGGCCCCAGCTCCCCGTTCCCCTTGAGTTGGGGCCTTTTGCTGTCCGCAAATAAAAACGCCGCCCGCTCAAATATGGCGCGGGCGGCGGCTTTCCAGCCCCAGGGGGGATGATGCAAAACCCCGGTAATCCTTCGTCTGCACACGCCATGCCAAGGTTCATTGTGCCGGAGCAGGACACCCGCGGAGGGGGAATCAGGACCCAATTCGGTTTAATGCCGATCGAACTCCAGAAGGACCCCAACGTCATTCAGCCTGGGACACTGGGGATCAGCGAAGGAGCCGCCGACAAACAGGACTACTGGCCGCCAACTGAGGCGGCCTTTATTTATTTATTTCCAGGGATCTGAGCAAAACCGAACATGCAGGATCGCCGAAGCGGTTCATGCTGAGGTCATGACCGCAAAAGCGAAAAAGCTCACCCATGAAGAGTTCGCCTCTTTGCTCGCGGTCGGTCATGCGGCTGCAAATAGCGCTGCGCCTGCGATCCCTGCCAAACATCGCGCCCGATTGATCGCGCTAGGCTACATGGTCTTTCTTCAGGGCAGGCTGCGAATGACCACGCCGGGACGAATCCGGATCTATGCCGGGCAACTCGATACCTGAGGCGTGCTTTGCGCCTACGCTGGCTTTGGCGGTTGAAGCCCCGGCGATGTGAGCCACTCGCTCATGTGCGAGCCGATCTCGGCTTGGCGGGCTTTGCGCAGGAGGTCCTCTCGTTGAGGACCATGGGGGAGGGCTTTGGCCCGTTCGCGGAGACGTTTCGCTTCTTCGGAAAGTCGCTCCTCAAGAGGGACGGTTTGCGTGAAACGACGGCGCTGCCTCATGACACAACCTCGTCTTGGTCTTTACGGGTCCTAACCGCAGGGTTTGAGTTCTTGCGAGCTTAATATGCAGTCAGCCTGCCTTCTGTTCCAAAGTGAACGTTTCAGGGTGTTCTTCTGGTGGCCAGGGTGTTCTTCTGGCGGAACGCCCCGGCCCTTATACGCTACACCCATAACGAGTTAATCCTAAACGCGCATGAACAGGTTGTGTCCGATCAAGAACAAATTAGGACATTTCCGAATTCAGCTTAGGACACTGGGGGTTAAATACGGACAGTACCGAAGTCCGCAAAAGAACATATTGCGAACTAGGAACAAATAGGGTACATTGCTTTTATCGCCGGCCCGCCTCGCCAATCGTTTGTCCCCCTAGCGAATCCTCGCCATAAGGAGCACGACCCAATGTCCGCAACTGCCCTGCGTATCGTCGAAGGATCTTCCATGGACAAGAGTAAAGCTCTGGCCGCCGCGCTCTCCCAGATCGAGCGCCAGTTCGGCAAGGGCTCGGTGATGAAGCTCGGCAAGAACGACCGGTCGATGGACGTCGAGGCGGTGTCCTCCGGTTCTCTCGGGCTCGACATTGCACTGGGGATCGGCGGTCTGCCCAAGGGGCGCGTCGTGGAAATCTACGGGCCGGAATCCTCGGGCAAGACCACGCTGGCGCTGCACACGGTGGCGGAAGCGCAGAAGAAGGGCGGCATCTGTGCCTTCATCGACGCCGAGCACGCGCTCGACCCGGTCTATGCGCGCAAGCTGGGCGTCAACATCGACGAGCTGCTGATTTCGCAGCCGGACACCGGCGAGCAGGCGCTGGAAATCTGCGACACGCTGGTGCGCTCGGGTGCGGTGGACGTTCTGGTGGTCGATTCGGTCGCGGCGCTGGTGCCGAAGGCCGAGCTCGAGGGCGAGATGGGCGATGCGCTGCCGGGACTTCAAGCGCGGTTGATGAGCCAGGCGCTGCGCAAGCTGACGGCGTCCATCAACAAGTCCCACACCATGGTGATCTTCATCAACCAGATCCGCATGAAGATCGGTGTGATGTATGGCTCACCGGAGACCACCACCGGCGGCAACGCGCTGAAGTTCTACGCCTCCGTCCGCCTCGACATCCGCCGCATCGGCGCGATCAAGGAGCGCGACGAAGTGGTCGGCAACACCACGCGCGTCAAGGTGGTGAAGAACAAGCTGGCGCCGCCCTTCAAGCAGGTCGAGTTCGACATCATGTACGGCGAGGGCGTTTCCAAGATGGGCGAGATCCTCGATCTCGGCGTCAAGGCCGGCATCGTCGAAAAGTCCGGCGCCTGGTTCTCCTATGACAGCCAGCGCCTCGGCCAGGGCCGCGAGAACTCGAAAGCGTTCCTGAAGGCCAACCCCGACATCACCGCCAAGATCGAGACCGCGATCCGCCAGAACTCCGGCCTGATCGCCGAGCAGATTCTGGCCGGCACCCCCGAGCGCGACGCCGACGGCGAGGAGCCGGCGGACGAGTAAGTCTTAACGCGGAGAGTTTTTCGCGAGGAGCGGGCACTGAGGACGTTGAGTTGCCGACGTCTTCGGGGCCCGTTTCGTTTTGCGTGGGGGCGGGCGCATCGACGATGAAGCGTATGATCCTGACCAGTTCGTCCGGCGTCGGTCTCACCTACGCGGACCGCGCCGACATGGTTGTCCCGCTCATCTTTCGGTTCGTGTCGGGGCCGCTGCCGACGTCGCATCACCTCCAGACCTATCTCACGGGAGGCTCTTTCAGAGGCGATCCGGAGGTGCGTTGGTCCGATCTTGTTGTCCAATCGCCCCAGACCGGTCGTGCGCACCGAGAACTCGGACTGGTCTGGTTCTGCGAGACCTGCGGTGTCGAGCTCATCGAGCTGTGGTTTGATCCCAGCCCGAACAATCAATTGCAGTTGGTCTGGATCCTCGACTATCTCCGCGCCGAACCCTACATGGTCGAGCGTCTGCGATTGCGGCTGGTCGATTTCGATTTGCTCGGAGCAGACGTCGCGGGGCTCCGCGAGCGTACCGTGCGGGCGCTCGATGTGACGGAGCGCGACTTCGAGGTTGCCCGCATGGCCTGGGAGGTCTACCGCGCGCCAACGCCTGAGCTCTGTCTCGGGCTCCTGAGCAGGGATTTCCCCAGGCTACCTTTCCTGAAGCCGGCGATGGAAGAATTGCTGGCAGAACTGCCGTCACCAATCACCGGACTGGGTGCGACGGAAGCGCGGCTTCTCGAATTGATTGCGAGGGGACACAACCGTACCAGGGAGCTGTTTCAGCCGGGCGGCCTGCTCGAAACACGTGTGTACGACCAGTGGGAGCTCGGCCCTTTGCTCGAAGGGCTTGCGTCCGGTCCGATGCCGGCGGTCGCGGGTCTCGATTCGAAACTAACCCTCGCCCCGCACGATGCGCGAGGTCGCAACGCCGCTTATCGGCGGAGCCGGCTGTTGCTGACGGAGTTCGGCAAAGCGGTGCTTGCGGGCCGGGACGATTTCCGCAGCCACAATCCGATCCGGCGCTGGTGGGGCGGCACGCTTCTGACCAACGAACGGCTCTGGCGCTGGGACGCGCAAAGTCGTTCGCTGGTGGCGCCTTGAGCTAGGTTGTAGGATGGGTAGAGGGCAGAGCCGTAAGGTGGGCAAAGGCGCGCGAGAGCCGTGCCCACCATATCTCAACGTGCACAAATGTGGTGGGCACGCTCTGCTTTGCCCACCCTACGAAACTTCCGTCGCGTCTTACTCCGCCGCTTCCGCGTAGTCGCTCACCGGCGGGCACGAGCACACCAAATTGCGGTCGCCATAGACGTTGTCGACGCGTCCGACCGGGCTCCAGTATTTGTCGGTGCGCGAGACGCCGTCGGGGAAGCAGCCCTCGGCACGGCTATAGGCGCGGGCCCACGCATCGTCGGCGATGTCGTGCACGGTGTGCGGGGCGTGGCGCAAGGGCGAGGCCTCGATCTTGAAGCGGCCGGCCTCGACCTCGGCGATCTCCTTCCGGATCGCGATCATGGCGTCGCAGAAGCGGTCCAGCTCCGCCTTCGATTCCGATTCGGTCGGCTCGATCATCAGCGTGCCCGGCACCGGGAAGCTCATGGTCGGCGCGTGGAAGCCGTAATCGATCAGCCGTTTGGCGATGTCGTCCACGGTGACGCCGCTGGTCGTCTTCAGCGCACGCGGATCGACGATGCACTCATGCGCGACGCGGCCCTTCGCGTTCTTGTAGAGCACCGGGAAATGCGCATCGAGCCGTGCGGCGATGTAGTTGGCGTTGAGGATTGCGATCTCGGTGGCGCGCTTCAGGCCTTCGCCGCCCATCATCAGGATGTAGATGTAGGAGATGGTCAGGATCGAGGCCGAGCCGAACGGCGCGGCCGAGACCGGCCCGACCGGTGCGTCGCCTCGCGTCGCCGGATGGCCCGGCAGGAACGGCGCGAGATGCGCCTTCACGCCGATCGGGCCCATGCCCGGGCCGCCGCCGCCATGCGGGATGCAGAAGGTCTTGTGCAGATTGAGGTGGCTGACGTCGGCGCCGTAATCGCCGGGCCGGGACAGGCCGACCTGCGCGTTGAGGTTGGCGCCGTCCAGATAGACCTGGCCGCCATGGCCGTGGACGATGTCGCAGATCTCGCGGATATGCTCCTCGAACACGCCGTGGGTCGAGGGATAGGTGATCATGACCGCGGCGAGGTCATTCGCGTGCTTGTCGGCCTTGGCGCGGAGATCGTTGACGTCGACGTCGCCGTTCTTCTCGCAGGCAACCACCACCACGTCCATGCCGACCATCGCGGCCGAGGCCGGGTTGGTGCCGTGGGCGGAGGAGGGGATCAGGCAGATCTTGCGGTGGCTCTCGCCGCGCGCGGCGTGATAGCCGCGGATGGCCAGAAGGCCGGCGTACTCGCCTTGCGCGCCGGAATTCGGCTGCAGCGAGATCGCGTCATAGCCGGTGATGTCGCACAGCCACTTCTCCAGCCGCGCGAACAGCGCGTGATAGCCCTTGGCCTGCTCGCGCGGGGCGAACGGGTGCAGGCTGCCGAATTCCGGCCAGGTCAGCGGCATCATCTCGGTGGTCGCGTTCAGCTTCATCGTGCAGGAGCCGAGCGGGATCATGGCGCGGTCGAGCGCGAGGTCGCGGTCGCTGAGCTTGCGCATGTAGCGCAGCATCTCGGTCTCCGAGCGATGCGCGTGGAACACCGGGTGGGTGAGGAACGCGGTCGTGCGCTTCAGCGCCTCCGGCAGCGCCTCGCGCGTGGTCGCGTCCAACTCGGCGTAAGCGAGCTGGCCGCCGAAGGCGCGCCAGACCGCCTCGACGGTCGCCGGCGTGGTGGTCTCGTCGAGCGCGATGCGCAGCGCGGTTTCACCGACGCCGAGATTGATCTTCTCGGCCGCCGCGCGCGCGACGATCTCGGCGCGTTTGGCGCCGGCATCGACGCTGAGTGTGTCGAAGAAGGTTTCCGATTGCGGCGCAAAGCCGAGCTTGCGCAGGCCCGCGGCGAGCACGGCGGCGCGGCGATGCACCTGGCGTGCGATCTGCGAAAGCCCCTCGGGGCCGTGATAGACCGCATACATCGCGGCGATCACGGCGAGCAGCACCTGCGCGGTGCAGATGTTGGAGGTCGCCTTCTCGCGGCGGATGTGCTGCTCGCGGGTCTGCAGCGCGAGGCGGTAGGCCGGCATCCCGCGCGAATCCACGGAGAGGCCGACGATGCGGCCGGGCAGCGAGCGCTTCAGCGCATCGCGCACCGCCATGTAGGCCGCGTGCGGTCCGCCATAGCCCATCGGCACGCCGAAGCGCTGCGCCGAACCGATGGCGATGTCGGCGCCGAGCTCGCCGGGCGAGGCGAGCAGTGTCAGGGCCAGCAGGTCGGCGGCAACGATCGCAAGTGCGCCCTTGGCCTTCAACGCCGCGATCGCGGGCCTGAGGTCGCGCAACGCGCCCGATGAGCCCGGATATTGCAGCAGCGCGCCGAGCACGTCGGCCTTGTCGAGATCGGTGAGGGGATCGCCGACGATCAAATTCCAACCCAGTGGCTCGGCGCGGGTGCGCATCACCGCCAGCGTCTGCGGATGCACGTCCTTGTCGACGAAGAAGGCCTTTGCTTCGACCCGCGAGTGCCGCTCCGCCAGCGCCATCGCCTCGGCGGCCGCGGTGGCCTCGTCGAGCAGCGAGGCGTTGGCGACGTCGAGCCCGGTGAGGTCGCAGATCATGGTCTGGAAGTTGAACAGCGCCTCCAGCCGGCCCTGGCTGATCTCGGGCTGGTAGGGGGTGTAGGCCGTGTACCAGGCCGGATTCTCCAGGATGTTGCGCTGGATCACCGCGGGCAGGATCGTGCCCGAATAGCCTTGGCCGATCAGCGAGGTGAAGACCTGGTTTTGGGCAGCGAGCTCGCCCATATGCGCGATCGCCTCGGTCTCGCTGAGCGGCTTGCCGAGATCGAGCGGGGCGGCCTGCCGGATCGAGGCCGGCAGCGTCTCCGCCATCAGCGCGTCGACGCTTTTGGCGCCGACGGTCTCTAGCATCGCGGCGACGTCGCGCGCCGACGGGCCGATGTGGCGGCGAGCGAAATTGGTGGTGTCGCCGTTGGATTTGCGGTGCGCGGTCATCATGGGTCCTCGCTTTAGATTTCGCTGTCGCCGTCATGCCCCGCGAAGGCGGGGCATCCAGTAAACGCAGCCATCACGGCTAGAACCGAGAAGCCGCGGCGTACTGGATCGTCCGCCGTCGCGGACGATGACACCGAATGTGAGGTCAGAGTTCGCTTCATCTCACGCCGTGTGTGCCTTGTAGGCGGCTTCATCCATGAGGCCGCCGAGTTCGCTCTTGTCGGCAATCTTGATCTTGAAGAACCAGGCCTTGCCTTGCGCATCCGAGTTCACCAGCGCCGGCTCGGCGGCGAGCGCATCGTTGGTCTCGATCACCTCGCCCGTCACAGGCGCGTAGACGTCGGAGGCGGCCTTCACGGACTCCACCACGGCGGCGGCTTCCGCCTTCTTCAGCGCGCGGCCGAGCTTGGGCAGCTCGATGAACACGACGTCGCCGAGCTGCGACTGCGCGTAGTCGGTGATCCCGACGGTGGCGACATCGCCCTCGATGGCGAGCCATTCATGGTCGGAGGTGTACAGCGTCGTGGTCATTTCTGAAGTCCTCAGCGTTTGTAGGTGTTTTTCACGAAGGGCATGGCGGCGACCGTGAGCGGCAGCCGCTGGCCGCGCACCTCGGCGAACAGGCTTGTGCCGAGCGCGCTCGATGCGGTGGGCACGTAACCCATCGCAACCGGCGCGTTCAGGCTCGGGCCGAAGCCGCCCGATGTGACTTGTCCGATCGGCTCGGCGGATGCGCTATCAGCAAACAGCAGCGCTCCCTCGCGCACCGGCGCGCGGCCTTGCGCGCGCAGGCCGACGCGGCGGCGGGCCGCACCCTGGTCGAAATGAGCGAGAATCTTCTCGGCGCCGGGGAAACCACCCGCGCGCGCGCCGCCGCTGCGGCGGCTCTTCTGCACCGACCATTCCAGCGCGGCCTCGACCGGCGTGGTGGCGGTGTCGATGTCGTGGCCGTAGAGGCAGAGCCCGGCTTCCAGCCGCAGGCTGTCGCGGGCGCCGAGCCCGATCGGCAGTACGTCGGGGTTTTCCAGCAGCGTTTTCGCCAGACGCTCGGCGTCCGCGGCGGGAACCGAAATCTCGAACCCGTCCTCGCCGGTGTAGCCGGAGCGCGAGACGAAGCACTTGATGCCGGCGACCTCATGCGGACCGGCGTCCATGAACTTCATGGACGGCGCCTTTGCACAGAATTTCGCCAGCACCGCTTCCGCCTTCGGACCCTGCAGCGCGATCAGCGCGCGGTCGGCCAGCGAATCGATGACGCAGTCGTCCGAGAGATGCGCGCGCAGATGCGCCTCGTCCTCTGCCTTGCAGGCGGCGTTGACGACCAGGAACAGGTGGTCGCCGAAATTGGCGACCATCAGGTCGTCGAGAATGCCGCCATCGGCATTGGTGAACTGGGCGTAGCGCTGCCGGCCCGGTGCAATCGCGACGATATCCTGCGGCACCAGCCGTTCCAGCGCGCGGGCGGCGTCCTCGACCTTGCCGGATTTCGGCAGCAAGCGGAGCTGGCCCATGTGGGAGACGTCGAACAGGCCGGCCTGGCTGCGGGTATGGAGGTGTTCCTTCAGCACGCCAGCGGGGTACTGCACGGGCATGTCATAGCCCGCGAACGGCACCATCTTGCCCCCGAGGGACACATGAAGGTCGTAGAGGGGCGTACGTTTCAGGGAGTCTTGGTCGTGAGCTAGCATCACAGGGGCCCTCGGCGGTTCCCCGGGGACGATTCCCCGAGCCAACCAGTCGAAGCCCCATCTGTCGCTGTGCCTGAGAGTATTATCCCGTCGGCGGACGCTGTCCGAGCCTCAAGCTCGTCGGCGCCTCTTTCCAGATGCTGTCAAAGCCACGCGGTCCTTTTGCCTGAGAGTTTCCGGGGCGGTTGCTCCTTCGGCGCCGGCTGCCTAAAGCCGGTCTCTCCCGACGTGGCCGTACGATACAGATGGGTACAGACCACAGGCCAGCCAAGCCTGTCAACGCGGCCTTTGCGTCTTTCAACGGGATTGCAACGGGATTGAGCGCCTGCGGCAACCCTCTGATCTCTCTGCACAGTTTCTGGACAGCGAAGCTGGCCTTGTCTAAAAGCGCTTTGACCCGCAGATATCAGCCTTAATTTCCGGTTTGGACGGCGGTCGCGGGTCCGAACACACCCGATTGGATGAACATGAGCGGCGTCAACGAGATCAGGTCGACCTTTCTGAACTTCTTTGCCGAGAACGGCCACGAGATCGTGCCGTCCTCGCCCCTGGTGCCGCGCAACGACCCCACGTTGATGTTCACCAACGCCGGCATGGTGCAGTTCAAGAACGTCTTCACCGGCGTCGAGAAGCGGCCCTATCAGCGCGCCACCACCTCGCAGAAATGCGTGCGCGCCGGCGGCAAGCACAACGACCTCGACAATGTCGGCTACACCGCGCGCCATCTCACCTTCTTCGAGATGCTCGGCAACTTCTCGTTCGGCGACTATTTCAAGGAGCGCGCGATCGAGCTGGCCTGGACGCTGATTACCCGCGAGTTCGGGCTGAAGAAGGACAAGCTGCTCGTCACCGTCTACCACACCGACGACGAGGCGGCCGGGCTGTGGAAGAAGATCGCCGGCTTCTCCGACGACCGCATCATCCGCATCCCGACCTCGGACAATTTCTGGGCGATGGGCGACACCGGGCCGTGCGGCCCGTGCTCGGAGATCTTCATCGATCGCGGCGAGCACATCTGGGGCGGACCTCCGGGCTCGCCGGAAGAGGACGGCGACCGCTTCCTCGAATTCTGGAATCTCGTGTTCATGCAGTACGAGCAGGTGACGAAGGAGGAGCGCGTGGATCTGCCGCGTCCCTCGATCGACACCGGCATGGGCCTCGAGCGCATGGCCTGCATCATGCAGGGCGTCGACAGCGTGTTCGAGACCGACCTGTTCCGTCACTTGATCGACGCGACGGCCTCCGCGCTCGGCAGCGGGCCGAACGAGCAGACCGTGGCCTCGTTCCGCGTCATCGCCGACCACTTACGCTCCTCGGCCTTCCTCGTCTCCGACGGCGTGCTGCCCTCCAATGAAGGCCGCGGCTACGTGCTGCGCCGGATCATGCGCCGCGCGATGCGCCATGCTCAGCTGCTGGGTGCGAAAGAGCCGCTGATGCATCGGCTGGTCTGGGCGCTGGTCCGCGAGATGGGCCAGGCCTATCCCGAGCTGATGCGCGCGGAGAAGCTGATCGAGGAAACGCTGCGGCTGGAAGAGACGCGTTTCCGCAAGACGCTGACGCGCGGCCTCGCCATCCTCGACGAGAAGAGCGCTTCGTTGAAGAAGGGCGACATGTTCGACGGCGACGTCGCCTTCACGCTCTACGACACCTACGGCTTCCCGCTCGACCTGACGCAGGACGCGCTGAAGTCGCGCGGCATCGGCGTGGACCAGTCCGCCTTCACCGATGCG
Source organism: Bradyrhizobium sp. CCBAU 45394 (assembly GCF_028128655.1). Taxonomy (NCBI): domain Bacteria; kingdom Pseudomonadati; phylum Pseudomonadota; class Alphaproteobacteria; order Hyphomicrobiales; family Nitrobacteraceae; genus Bradyrhizobium; species Bradyrhizobium sp. CCBAU 45394. The sequence continues at coordinate 62,655 of NZ_LBIX01000166.1, forward strand.
ATGGAGCGCCAGAAAGCCAAGGCGCGCGAGTCCTGGAAGGGCTCCGGCGAGGCGGCTTCCGAAGCGATCTGGTTCCCGCTGCGCGAGAAGCTCGGCGCCACCGAATTCCTCGGCTACGAGACCGAGAGCGCCGAAGGCGTGGTCTCCGCGCTGGTGAAGGACGGCCAGGAAGCCACGAGCCTCAAGGCCGGTGAGACCGGCGCGCTGGTGCTCAACCAGACACCGTTCTACGCGGAGTCCGGCGGCCAGGTCGGCGACACCGGTGTTTTGACCGGCGAGGGCGGCATCAAGTTCCGCGTCACCGACACGCAGAAGAAGCTCGGCGATCTTTTCGTCCACGTCGGCACGGTCGAGAGCGGCGAGCTGAAGCTCGGCACCGCGCTCCAGCTCGAGGTCGATCATTCGCGCCGCTCCTCGATCCGCGCCCATCACTCGGCGACGCATCTCATCCACGAGGCGCTGCGCCAGGTGCTCGGCGACCACATCGCCCAGCGCGGTTCGATGGTCGCGCCGGACCGGCTGCGCTTCGACTTCGTGCATCCCAAGCCGATCACGGCGGAGGAGCTTGCCCGCGTCGAGGACATCGCCAACGACGTGGTGCTGGAGAACGACGAGGTCACGACCCGCGTCATGGGCGTCGATGAAGCTCGTGAGGCCGGGGCGCGCGCGCTGTTCGGCGAGAAATACGGCGACGAGGTCCGCGTCGTCTCGATGGGCAGGACCGCGCGCGAGCGCGGTGCCAACGCGCTCGGCTGGTCGGTCGAGCTCTGCGGCGGCACCCATGTGCGGCGCACCGGCGACATCGGCCTGATCACGCTGACCGGCGAGAGCGCGGTCGCCTCGGGCGTGCGCCGCATCGAGGCGCTGACCGGCAATTACGCGCGCAAGCACGCCAACGACACCATGGCGCTGGCGAAGACCGCGGCGAACGAGCTGCGCACCTCGATCGACGACGTGCCGGCGCGCATCACCGCCCTGATGGAGGAGCGCAAGAAGCTCGAGCGCGAGCTCTCCGACGCCCGCAAGAAGCTGGCGATGGGCGGCGGTGCTGCCGCCAGCAATGGCGCAGCCTCCGGCGTGCGCGAGGTCGGCGACGTCAAGCTGATGGCGCGTGCGGTCGAGGGCATCGAGATGAAGGATCTCAAGAGCCTTGCCGACGACGGCAAGAAGCAGATCGGCTCCGGCGTGGTCGCCATCGTCGGCGTCACCGGGGACGGCAAGGCCGGAATCGTGGTCGGCGTCACCGCGGACCTGACTTCGCGCTTCAACGCCGTGAACCTCGTGCGCGTCGCCTCCGAAGCGCTCGGCGGCAAGGGCGGCGGCGGCCGGCCCGACATGGCGCAGGCCGGTGGCCCCGACGGTGCCAAGGCGCCCGAGGCGCTTGCGGCGATCGAAAAAGCCATGGCGGGCGCGTGAGGCCGTGGGCCTCGTTCCGCGAGGACGTGGGCTTCGCGACCCCAATTTAAGGGATCGCCTCTACGAATTGCTGGAGCACGATCCGCTGGCCTATTCGGTCGGGTCGCGCTTCATCCAGCTGATCATCGGCGTCATCGTGCTCGACGTGGTCGCGATGGTCCTCGCCTCGGTGCCGGATCTGGACGCGCAGTTCGGCACGCTGTTCTCGGCGATTAAGGTCTTCGCCGTGATCGTGTTCGCGCTGGAATATGCCGCGCGGCTGTGGACGGTCGCCGGACACACCCAGCGCAAGGCGTCCGCGCTGTCCGACCGGCTCTCTTATGCCTTCTCCGCGCTCGGCATCATCGACCTCATGGCGTTCCTGCCCGCGGCAATCGTGCTCGCCACGGGCCGGCATGCGACGCTGGCGGCGCTCGGCGTGCTGCCGTTCTTCAAGCTGATCCGCTATTCGCCGGCAATGCGCTCGCTGCTCGCCGCCGTGCACGCCGAGCGGCGGGCGCTGATCGGCTGCATCGTCATCCTGATCGGCGTGGTCCTGACCTTCGCCTCGCTGCTCTACGCCATCGAGCGCGACGTGCAGCCGGACAAGCTCGGCACCATCCCGCAGGCGATGTGGTGGGCGATCGTGACGCTCGGCACCGTCGGCTATGGCGACGTCGTGCCGGTGACGGCGCTCGGCAAGTTCGTCTCGGTGTTCGCGATCATCTCAGGCTTTGCCATGATCGCGCTGCCGGTCGCGATCATCTCCACCGCCTTCGCGGAAGAGGTGAAGCGGCGCGACTTCGTCGTCACCTGGGGCATGCTGGCGCGGGTGCCGCTGTTCTCGCATTTGTCGGCCTCGGAGATCGCCGACATCATGCGGCTCTTGCGGGCGCGCACCATCGAGCAGGGCGAGATCCTGGTGCGGCGGGGCGATGCCGCCACGTCGATGTATTTCATCACCGCCGGCGAGGTCGAGATCGCGCTGCCGACCCAGAATGTGCGGCTCACCGACGGCACCTTCTTCGGCGAGATCGCGCTGCTGCACAAGACCAAGCGCAGCGGCACGGTAACGGCGACGCGCAAGACCCGGCTGCTGGTGCTCGACGCCCAGGATTTCCACGCCCTGATCGAGCGCATGCCGACGCTCGCGGCCCACGTCCACAAGACCGCGAAGGCGCGGCTGGAAGAGACCGGCGATCTCGCTGCGGCGGAACTGGCCCAGGCCGAGCGCGAGGGCACCGACCGCTGAGCGGTCAGCCCTTCTTCAGGAAAACATAGTCGGCCGAGTACGGCGCGCTCTTGAACTCGCCGGCCTTGTCGCAAGCACCGTCGAGCTTGCCGCCATGGGTGTTGATGCGCTGGACGGTGGTGACCGGCGTCAGGACGCCGCTGCCGCGGCGGGAGGCGACCTCCAGCTTCAGCCAGGGGATATCGGCGGCGGTGGCGCCCGGCGCGTTGCCGATGGCCTTGCCGACCACGGCGCTGCTATCGGCAAGCTCCCAGTTCGGCCCGGCATAGTGGCGGCCGACGGTCTTGCCTTCGGACAGCAGCGTCGCGACCGGTTCGCGGAAGGACCAGGCGAGCTTGCCCTCAGCGCCGGCCTTGCACTCATAGACCTGCGCGCCCTCGGCGTGGACGCTGAGCACGACGGTCTCGCCCGGTGCGGCGATGGCCTCGGGAAGCGGCTCCGCAGCTCCCGCCGGTCCGATCAGGGCCGCGAGCATCAGGGTGGGGGCGGCAAGCTTGCTGAACATGGCGGTCTCCGCAAAGGGTTTCAAAAAACAAACGGGCCGCGCTCAAAGGCGCGGCCCGTGATGATGTCCGGCCCAGTCGGGCGAAATTGCGGTCGGCTTACGCCGCCATCGCCTTGGTGAGGTTCTCCGCGACTTTGTCGAGGAAGCCGGTGGTCGAGAGCCAGCGCTGGTCGGCGCCGACCAGCAGCGCGAGGTCCTTGGTCATGTAGCCGGCCTCGACGGTGTCGACGCAGACCTTCTCGAGGGTGTTCGCGAACTTGGCGAGCTCGGCGTTGTTGTCGAGCTTGGCGCGGTGGGCGAGGCCACGGGTCCAGGCGAAGATCGACGCGATCGAGTTGGTCGAGGTCTCCTTGCCCTTCTGGTGCTCGCGGTAGTGGCGGGTCACCGTGCCGTGGGCGGCTTCCGCTTCCACGGTCTTGCCGTCGGGGGTGAGCAGCACCGAGGTCATCAGGCCGAGCGAGCCGTAGCCCTGCGCGACCGTGTCGGACTGCACGTCGCCGTCGTAGTTCTTGCAGGCCCAGACATAGCCGCCGGACCATTTCAGCGCCGAGGCCACCATGTCGTCGATCAGGCGGTGCTCGTAGGTCAGGCCCTTGGCCTCGAATTCCTTCTTGAACTCGCGGTCGTAGATGTCCTGGAAGATGTCCTTGAAGCGACCGTCATAGACCTTGAGGATGGTGTTCTTGGTCGACAGATAGACCGGGTAGTTGCGCAGCAGGCCGTAGTTCAGCGAGGCGCGGGCGAAGTCGATGATGGAGTCGTCGAGATTGTACATCTCCATGGCGACGCCGGCGCCGGGGGCCTTGAACACTTCCTTCTCGATCACGGTGCCGTCCTCGCCGACGAACTTCATCGACAGGGTGCCCTTGCCCGGGAACTTGAAATCGGTGGCGCGGTACTGGTCGCCATAGGCATGGCGGCCGATGATGATCGGCTTGGTCCAGCCGGGAACCAGGCGCGGCACGTTCTTGCAGATGATCGGCTCGCGGAAGATCACGCCGCCAAGGATGTTGCGGATGGTGCCGTTCGGCGACTTCCACATCTGCTTGAGGTTGAACTCCTTCACCCGGGCCTCATCAGGGGTGATGGTGGCGCACTTGACGCCGACGCCGACCTTCTTGATCGCCTCGGCGGCGTCGATGGTCACCTGATCGTTGGTATGGTCGCGGTATTCCATCCCCAGGTCGAAATACATCAGCTCGACATCCAGGAACGGGGTGATCAGCTTGTCCTTGATGTACTGCCAGATGATCCGGGTCATCTCGTCGCCATCGAGTTCGACGACGGGATTGGATACCTTGATTTTTGCCATGATCGGGGAAGCCTCTTGGGAACGGCGCTATTGGCGCGCCACGGGAATATCCGCCGCCTCTTAGCACCGCCGCGCGGCGGGCGAAAGCCAAGGGATTATGCACTTTTAGCTCATCCAGCTTCCCCAGATGGGGGGCGGGGAGCGGCCCGCCGGCGAGGGCCGGCCTGAGGCTTCAGAAGAGATTCAAAAGTCGAATCCAAGTCGTTATTTCCCTTGAGAATTTCGTCAGGACAGGCAAACGACGGGCGGGCAGGGCGCGCCGGCTGGCGGCGGGCCTTGAATCAATTCCTGAGAGCGCCTTGCCAAGGCCTTGAGACGAAGAGTGAAAGCGAAACGAAATGTCGGGGACTGACAAGAGCAAGGCGGGTCTTTCCCTCGACGGTCCGATCGTGATCCTGGTCGAGCCGCAGCTTGGCGAAAACATCGGCATGGCCGCGCGCGCCATGGGCAACTTCGCCCTGAGCCGCTTGCGCATCGTTAACCCCCGCGACGGCTGGCCCAACATCGCCGCCCAGCGCGCTGCCGCCGGCGCCGACTACATTCTGGAAAAGGTCGAATTGTTCGACACGGTCGGTGAGGCCGTCGCCGATCTCGACCTGCTGTTCGCCACCACCGCGCGCCCCCATGACCAGGCCAAGCCCGTGGTGGGTCCGGAAGCCGCAGCGGCCGAGATCTCCGGGCACGTCGCGACCGGGGGCAAGGCCGGTATCCTGTTCGGCCGCGAGCGCTGGGGGCTGACCAACGAGGAGGTCGGCCTCGCCAACCGCATCATCACCTTCCCGGTCAATCCGGGCTTTGCCTCGCTCAACCTCGCCCAGGCCGTGCTCCTGATCGGCTATGAATGGTTCAAGCTGGCGACATCCGGCGAGCTGCCGCACGCCATGCCGGAGCGCTCCGAGCGCGCCTCGCAGCACCAGATGCAGGCCTTCTTCGACAATCTCGTGCGCGAGCTCGATAAGGTCGAGTTCCTGCGGCCGGCCGAGAAGCGCGACACCATGCTGGTCAACCTGCGCAACATCTTCAGCCGGATGGAGCCGACCAAGCAGGACATGCACACCCTCCATGGCGTCGTCATGGCGATCGCGGAGGGGCGCAAGGGCCCGGCCAAGGGCGGCGTGCTCGACGGCGAGCAGGCAACCCGCCTGCGCGCACTCTTGGCCGAGCACGGCCAGGGCGGCGGTGTCCCCGACAGCGGCTCGACCGTGCGCGGGCTCGCCCGCCTGCTCCGCCGCAACCCGACCGACGCCGAGCGCCTGCTCTGGCAGTCGCTGACCCGCGACCGCCGCTTCGCAGGCCAGTTCAAGCGCCAGACCCCGGTCGGCCGGCACATTCCGGACTTCGTCTCGTTCCCGCACCGTATCGCGATCGAGCTGGTGAACCCCGGCGAGGGCGAGACGATCGCGGCGGATCGCGCGGGCCGGCGGACATGGCTCGAGGCGCGCGACTATCGCGTGCTGGAGATCCGGGCGGCGGATGTGGAGCGGGATCTGGAGAGTGGCCTTACGGTTCTCCAGTCCATGATGTCCAAGACCTGAAGTACCCAAGACTTATCCACCACGGCCCATGCCTCAGCGGGCTGAACTGTTCCGAAATCCAGCTTTTGCCTTTCCGTCCACGGACAAGCGGCTAAGATTGTCGGGCTTGTTCACCTCATTCGCTGGTTGTGGGGGCGCTTGTGCTTTTTCGAAAAAGGAGCTTGACGCAGGCGGGGGCCACAGCGATCGCGCGGCAGCACGAAGCCGCCGTTTTGCAGGATGAACGCGCTGCTGTGGCCGTGGGCCGGAAGAGAGCTGTAACCGGCCCCTGGATTGGGCTCGCGCTGTCAGGGGGAGGCATTCGCTCGGCGACGTTCTGTCTCGGCGCATTGCAAAGATTTGCCAACAGCGGCTTGCTCAAGCATTTCGACTACATATCGAGCGTGTCCGGCGGCGGATATGCAGCGTCGGCGGTGCAGTGGAAATGGCATGACGATCCCAACACCGACGCGGGCGCAAACTTTCCCTATGGCAGCGAGCAAACGCAATCTCTTGCAAGTGAAAATGAGAGCCTGAAGTATTTGCGCTGGCACGCCAGCTTTCTCGCGCCAGGCGGCGGCATCTCGATCTGGTCGGGAATCGCGGTTCTGCTTCGCACGTTTCTGATCGGCGTTTTCTTCTGGCTCCCACTGGCGATCGCGTTCATGCTGGTCGTATTCGTGGCCACCGGCTTTCACGCCTTCTACGAATCGTACGGGACCATGGGAGAGCTAACCGTCCCAAAACTGGAAGCCATGACCCTGTCGTTGCCATGGATCGGCATCTGCGTTTCGGCGTTTGCCGGTGTCTTCATTTTCGCCATTGTGTTGCTTCTGGCGATTGCGCTGATCGGGACGATATTCCTTGCGATCATCTCGATCCTCATTCCTCCCGAGACCACGGAAAATCGCAGTGATCGCATCGCCCGGGCCGGGCGTTGTGCCGCCGTCGGCATCGCCGGGCTGCTGGTCTCCTACTTCACGTTCGGTCACTTCGGAGCACGTTTCGATCTGGCTACTGTCGATCCCGTCACTTCGGCGCTGTTGATTGCGACCGCCGGATTCGGTCTGTTCGGCGCGTGCGCGATTATTGTCGGCATTCTGCAGCTTTCAGGGATACTGGAGTTCGGCGTCAACTATGCGGTGCGGCGCAAATACGAGTTGGCCGCGACGGTGTGGTTTCCCACCCTGATCGCGTGCCTCACGTTCGGATCTCTTCCCTTTGTGTTCGAGGCAATCGCGGATTCCACCAAGAGCTATCCAACCGGGGGAAAGGCGCTGATCGGAATCTTCACCGTCGCCAGCGGATTTCTTTCCGGTCTTTATGGTCACTTTGTGCAGGCGCAGCGGCTCGCGCCCTCTCTTGCCACCCGCGTCGCGGCCACTTTGGCGGCCGGTGCCTTTCTCTATCTCATACTCGTGATCGCCTATGCCGGAGCGAGATTTCTAATCCAGCCGCAACATCTCACCGCAGACCAGGCACAATATTGCCGCGAGTTTTTCGCTGCGCTCCTGGTGTTTTCAGTTGCCTTTGGATGGTGGAGCAACGTCAACTACCTCGGTCTGCATCGCTTCTATCGCGACCGCCTGATGGAAGCCTTCATGCCGACGATTGAGCAAAAGGCGGCGGATGCGCCAAATTATAGCGATGCGGACCGGTTGCCATTGGCGGCGATATGGCCACCCAAACAGACCAGTCCGCTTCCTTATCCACTGATCAACACCAACGTCATTCTGGTCAACGACCTCGATCAGACGGTTGCGCTTCGCGGCGGAGCCAGTTTTCTGTTGAGCCCGTGTTATGTCGGGAGTTTTACAACGGGATGGCTTTCGACATCGGACCATGGCAAGCGGCATGGTCCAATGACGCTCGCCTCTGCCATGGCAGCCTCGGGCGCCGCTGCCAACGCGAATGCCGGTTTTATCGGGACCGGCATCACGCGTGATCGGTTGATCTCGACCGTCATGATGCTCTTCAATCTCCGCCTCGGCCTTTGGATTGGCGCTCCCGGCGCATCTCGGGGCACGCCGAACTATTTCTCGCCGGGCCTCAAGTACGGGGTGTTTCGGTCCGGCTATCAGCGCGACAGCGATTTTCTCGAGCTGAGCGACGGAGGGCACTTCGACAATCTGGGAGCCTACGAGCTCATCCGGAGGCGCTGCGATGTGGTGATCGTGCTCGACTCGGAGGAGGACCCGTCAACGGCAATGTCGGCCCTCGCCTCGGTATGTCAGCGAGTGCGCGAAGATTTTGGTGTCATCATCAAGATCGAGGCAGAGGCAGATACCATCGCGCCTGCAGGGGACATGGGCTATCCGGCCGGCGCGAAGTTCGCGAAGAAATCCTACTTCGTGGCCTCGATCGATTATCCTGCCGAGCACCGTGCCGGGATTGCGGACCAAGCGAAGACCGGAACATTCGTTTATCTGAAATCGGGAATGATCAAGCAGCTCAGCTTTTCCACCAAAGGGTACAAGGCCAAATATCCTGATTTCCCGAATCAATCCACTGTCGATCAGTTTTTCGACTCGGCCCAGTTCGAGGCATATCGAGACCTGGGCTGGTCCAGCGTCGAAATGATGGCAAGTGCATTTGGGTTGGATGCCGCTGCCACAGCAGACGACTTCGTTCGGCGGTTGACGGGGGCCCCGCCTTTTGCTGCTCCGGCTCCGAGCGCGCCCGCTGGGTGATGAGTCGCGCAGCCGGCGCTTCTAAGGCTCCCCTCCGGTTGTCGGACCTAGCCGGATTTCCTTCACTCTGCCGAAGTCGAACCCAACCTGTTTCCTGCGATCGAGATCGTTAACCCGGATCACCTGCGCGGTGCCTCGTGGGCTGATCCGGAAGGGTACGCAAGCGATGCCGGCAACTGTCTGATAGGGCTTGATCTCAACCCGACGCTCCCGCAAATTTTCTCTGTTGGCAGAAGCTGGAGGAACAATCAGGGACGCGACCCACCGAAAGCCCCCCGAGGCCGCTTGCGAAGCCGCGCCGCTGATGCCGTGGTCGACGATATCTGTCACAAACGAAAATTGTGAGCGGTTACTTCGCGCTTCGTAGCTTCCATCGTAACGCTTTTTGTCATCCGTTCGCCTGCATTTCTGGTCACGAGAAGCATAGTCCGTTGCGTCGTAGCCAGTATGGAAGTGTTGCAAGGTAGTGAGGCCAGTGTCGCTCCCGTCCGGGCGCTCCAGGATCTCGCCGCGATCGTAACCCAGGTCGTGATAGGCCTCGTATGCGAGCGTTGAAACGCTGTTCAAATATGAACGCTGGCTTCCACAATTCGAGCCGACGCCGGATCGTCGCAACAAGACGCGGCCATAGTCCGGCCGGTCGGAGGTCAGTTGCGGTCCAAGCCTCGCCGTCTTTATCACGATCGCACCGGCCCGGTCATCGCCGGCCGTCTTGACGACGAAATAGAGAGTTGTCCACCTTCGCTGGGGGGCCTCGAACTCACTCGCGGAAATGACCGGGGTCATCGTTCGACCGTCGAATGCGTACAGCGTGTCATCTTCAAGCGCGGCGGATGCCATGGGACAGACGTAGGTTGGGTTCGCCGGCGCCGAACTGTCGCACAGTAGGAAAAATCCGAACAGGCTGGTCGAAAACAGCAGAGAGGCTGGGGCAAGACGCATCAGGCACTCCTATCGCATAAGCACTATATTTTTTGCAGGCGGCGCATTTCGAAACTGCAGCCGCGAGCGCACCAAAGTGATTTTCGAAGCAATCGCACCGCGCGGCGGAAGCCGCCGTCCGAAGCCCGGACGGCCGGCAGAGTAACACAGGTTGCGGTAGTTAAAAATGCCCGATTGAGGTGTGAATAGCCTTGGAAGAGCCGCTTACACCCGCCACGGGCCGTTCGGCGTGGTTTGGTCGCATTGCGTTTGGTTGGCCGAAGTCAGCTCATCGCCGCGGCGCTTTTGCACTTGAAAAGGTATCGGGCGGGGGCTTCTGCCGTCGCCCGCCGAGCATCACCCGCACCCCAGCTGCACCTCGCGCTCCACCGCAATCCATGTTGCCCGCGCCACGGCCAGCAACCTCCCGGTCTCATCATGCACTGCGGCCTCGGCCGTGCGCTTGCGGCCGTCGCGGCCGGTCGGCCAGGCCGTGATGACGCAGCGGTCGCCGGGGCGCGGCCGGGCCTCGATGCGTGCCGACATCCGTCCCAGCAGGAGCGGCGCCTGGTCGAAGCTGTCGCTCTCCTGATTGTAGTTGCAGGCATAGCCGGTGGGACAATCGAGCGCCGACCAGAGAAATTCGCTCGCGACAAGGCCGTCCTCGGCGGCCAGATTCGGATCCGGTATCCAGCTCGCCGCGAGAACGGCATTCCGCACATCACGCCCGAGCGGTCCGGCGAAAATGCGAAGGCCGTCTCCCTTCGCCCGTGCGGGGCCGCACACGAAGCAGGTCGGCAACGGATGCTCGTGCGGCTTGACCGGTGTCCGCAGCTCGGCGGCGCGGGCCTCCTCGAAGCTGGCTTTCTCCAGCCGCGCCAGTTCGACATTTGTCGGCCGCCCGGTCGCGACGAGCTTGGCGCCATCGCGGAGCTCCCATGTGCCGTCGTCGGTCGCGATCGCATCGAGCGGCCTGTCCAGCGGCGGCGGTGCGCGCAGCGTCACCTCCGCAGCGCCGGAAATGTGCCGTGCCAGCCGGCCGCAGACATAACCGCCGTTGCCGGAGTTCGGAGGACCGCAATAGCGCTTGTCGATGATGATCCGGGTCATCGGTTATGTTCTCTCTTCCTCGTCGGCACACTCTACCTGATCTTGAGGACAATTCGTCCCTGAACCGTGCGATTGGCCACGGCGCGCATGGCGTCCCCGGCCTCCTCCAAAGGGAGGACACAGTCGATATGCGGGCGGATCTGTCCGTCGGCCAGCAATTGCATCAGCGTGTCGTTCATCTGCGCGGCCTCCGCGGAAAACCTCTCCGCCCACGCGCCGACGAAGACGCCGATGATGGAATAGTTTTTCAGGAGCGGCAGGTTCATCGGGACCTGCGGAATCTCGCCGCTGGTGAATCCGATCGGCAGCAGCCGTCCGCCCCATTTCATCAGCCGCGCCATCTGCTCGAAGACCGCGCCGCCGACACTGTCAAAGCCGACGTCGATGCCTTGTCCCGATGTGATCGACTTGATCCGGTCGCGCAGGTCTTCGCTGCGGTAGTTGACGATTGCGCAGGCACCGTAACCGCGCACCAGGGCGGCCTTGTCATCGGAGCCGACACCGGCGACGACGCGCAGGCCGAAATGGCGGCCGAGGTCCACGGCGGCTAGTCCAACGCCGCCGGCAGCGCCGGTGATGAACACGGTTTCGCCGGCTTGCGCCCGTGCGCGCTCGACCAGCGCATAATAGGCCGTGCCGTAATTGTGCAGCACCGTCGCTGCCGCTTCGAACGCGACGCCATCGGGCAGACGCACGCTCTTCGATTCCTTCGCGGTCATCCGTTCGGCGTAGCCGCCGGTCCAGCTGCTGCACGCCACCCGATCGCCCGGGGCGAATGCCGTGACCTTGTCGCCGACCGCGACGACGATGCCGGATGCTTCCGTGCCGGGCACGAAGGGGGTCGGCGGCCGCATCTGGTAAAGGCCCGAGACCATTAACTGGTCCATGAAGCTCACGGACGCCGCGTGGACGTCGATGAGAATCTCGTCGCCGGCAGGCCTCGGCTCGTCGATCTCGCTGAGGCGCAAGTCCGCAGGGCCGGTGAACGAGCTGCACAGAACCGCTTTCATCGGGGTGCTCCAACATGACGAGGCGATTTCCGATCGTCCGTCCGGCGGCGGGCGAAAAGGCGCGGCACCAGCATGGGAACGCGGCGGCGATAGTCCTGGTAGGTCGCGCCGAACTCGGCGATCAGATCCCGCTCCTCGAACTGCAACGCCACCAGGATGTAGGCCGTGTTCGCGAGCGTGAACAGCAAGTGGCCGGCGGTCATCGCGGGCGTCGCCCAGAACGCGAGCAGGAAGCCGAGCATGAGCGGATGCCGCACGATCTTGTAGAGCAGCGGCGTCCTGAAGGATTGACCTGATATCTCGGTCCCGCGGAACGCGACGAAAGCCTGACGCAGACCGAACAGATCGAAATGGTCGATCATGTGGGTCGAGGCAAACGCGATCAGCCAGCCGAGCCAATGCACGCCGATCAGCAACCAGGCCGCTATTCCGCTCGTTTGCCAGACCGGCGTCGGGATCGGACGCCACTGCCAGAACAGCAGCAGGAGGATCAGGCTGGAGAGCAGCACGTAGGTGCTGCGCTGGCAGGCCAGGGGAAGGAATTTGGCCCACCATCGTTTGAAGGCCGGGCGCGCCATGACGCTGTGCTGGATGGCAAACAGGCTCATCAGCAGCAGGTTGACGAGGATGGCCTCGCCCAGCTTCGTGGGGCTGCCGACGTCGATCGACTTCGGCACGACATAATTGCCGACGAAACCGAGGGCGTAGAGAAATGAGACCGTGAATACGGCATAGCTCACGATGGCGTAGAGCAGGATTGCGAGGCGCGCGAACATGTTTTTTCCTATTGTGCGGACGGCGGCAGTGCCGCATGCAGGAGCCTCAATCGCTCACCGGCGAGCGGGCTCGATCTGACTCGACTGTTATCGCTGGACCGTCCCCTGAGCGTCCCCCGGCCGGGGAGGGAGGATTTCCATGACGGCCTTCTCGCTGGGAACATTTGGCTTCCCCGAGGTTCATGCCGACGACCGCCCGATCAAGCTGGCCTTACGCAAGGGTCTTGCGCTGCTGGTCTATGTCGCGGAGGCCAAGGGTGCTGTGGCGCGGGACGTCGTGGCCACGCTGCTGTGGCCCGAGAGCCCCGGCGAGACCGGACGTGCGCGATTGCGGCGGCTGCTTCACCGCATCGAGCAGACGCTCGGCCAGCCGGTGTTCGAGACTGATCGCGCCAGCGTGCGATGGTCACCCGCGATCGCGCTGAAAGTCGATACGCATCTGTTCGAGAGCGCCTGCGACCGCGGCGACTTTGAGCAGGCCTGCCGGATCTACCGGAGTGACTTCCTGGCCGGCTTCGCGCTGGACGACTGTCCCGAATTCGACGATTGGGCGTTCTTCCGCCGGGAGGCGCTGCGGGGGCGGCTCATGAACGCGCTGGAGCGGCTGGTGCAGGACAAGAACGCCGCGGGCGAGCATTTTGCCGCCACGGTGCATGCGGGACGTCTGGTCGAGCTCGATCCGCTCAGCGAAGTCTATGGCCGCCATCTGATCCGCAGCCTGCTGCTGGCCGGTGACCGAAGCGCGGCTGAGCGGCACCACGCGGCGCTGACGCAGCGGCTGCGCGACGAGCTCGGGGTTGCGCCGGAAGCCGAGACCGAAGCGCTGATGAGTCCCGCGGCGACAGCGCTCGCCGTTCCGGCGACACGCTATGTGAAGGGCGCCGGCGTGCATCTGGCGTATCAGACCTATGGCAGCGGCCCGCTCGATATCCTGGTCATGCCCGGCTTCGTGTCGCATGTGGAGCGCGCCTGGGAGCATCCCGCGAGCCGGACGTTTCTGACGTCGTTGATGAAGCTCGGGCGGCTGATCGTGTTCGATCGTCGCGGCATCGGGCTGTCCGACCGGGTCGGATCGGCCCCTGGCATCGACGTCACCGCGGAGGATATCGGCACTGTCCTGCGCGCGGCGAATGCGCGCCGCGTCGTGCTGTTCGGCGCATCCGAGTGCGGGCCGGCCTGCATCAAATTTGCGGTCGATGAGCCGCGCCTCGTGGCCGGCCTCATCCTGTTCGGCGCCCTGGCCAAGGGCTGCTGGTCGCAGGACTATCCGCATGCGCTGCGCGCCAGCCAGTATGACGCCTGGCGCCAGCAGCTCGTCGCGCAATGGGGCGGCCCGGTCGGGATCGAAACTTTTGCGCCGAGCCTGGCTCGTGATCCCCAGGCGCGCGCCTGGTGGGCGGGGCTGCTGCGCGCGGCCTCCAGTCCCGGCGGCATCTCCGCGGTGCTGGAGGCGTTTCGCGACGCCGACGTGCGGCATCTCCTGGCGCAGATCGCCGTGCCGACGCTCGTGTTGCACCGGCGGGGCGACCGGGCGGTGCGGATCGCGGCCGGCCGCGACATCGCGAGCCGGATCAGCGGCGCGGAGTTCGTCGAGCTCGACGGTAACGATCACTGGTTCTTTGCCGGCGATCAGCAGCCGGTGCTGGCGGCGATCGGGGGATTTATGAAACGGACATTGTAGGGTGGGCAAAGCGAAGCGTGCCCACCATCTCGATCAACAAGGTCGCGAAGATCTGGTGGGCACGGCGCTTTGCGCCTTTTGCGCACCCTACGGGATCATGGCGAGGCTTACACCGCCTCTAACTGATCCGCGGCGCGCTTCTTCTTCGTTCTGGACTGGCCGAGCAGGGGGCCGGCCGTGAGCGCGGCCGTATCCGCCACGCCCGGGTCGCGCGAGATCATCGCTGCGACGATCGCGCCGTCGATGATGAGGCCGAGCTGGTGCGCGAGCACTGCCGGCTCGCTCGAGCCGAGCTCGCCGGCGAGCTTCTCGATGTGGCCGAGCACGATCTTCTTGTGCTTCAGCGCGATGTTGCGGAATTGTTTTGCGTCCTTGTCGTGCTCGCCGACGGCGTTGATGAACGGGCAGCCGTAGAAGCGTTCCTCGGCGAACCAGCTCTTCAGCGCGGGGAAGATGCGCGTGAGTTTTGCCTGCGCGTCGCCGCCGCCTTGCTCCATGGCGCCGATGAACCATTCGCGCCACTGCTTGCCTTCGCTCTCCAGCACCGCGTTGACGAGGTTGGTCTTGGAGCCGAACAATTTATAGAGCGTGGTCTTGGCCGTGCCGGCTTCCTCGATGATCGCGTCGATGCCGGTGGCGTTGATGCCGTTCTTGCAGAACAGATGCGTCGCGGCGCTCAAGAGGCGCCCGCGCGCGGATTCGTCTTCGCCGGCACCGGCGTGGGGCGAGATCTTCTTCGATGACGTCTTTGCCATGAGTCCAAACTTACCCGCAGCGACGCCGCATCAGCAAGCCGCATCTGTTCCGCGCTGAAAAGATTCGCAAAGCGCAACCCATCTGCATCGCCTTTGGGCATGGGGCGGCTGATCAATCCGCAGGCAGCGCCGGCTAAGCGGCTCCAATGCTTCGCCTTTTGTTTTTGGCCGCCTCTGGCACGCTCCATGCAAGGAAACAGACCGTTCGGTATCCTGCCGATTTCCTCGGCTGCCAGGGAGAAAACTGATGACTGCCGTCGTTCAAAAGACCGTGCTGACGGGTTGCCTCGCGCCCATCGACAAGAATGGCCTCGAGCAACTGATCGCGAGCGGCAAGGCCAATCCGAAGGTCGTCAAGACCTTGAAATGCAAGACGGTCGCGGAAGGAAAATTCCGCCACGCCAACTACATCCGCAATCTGCAGCCCTACATCGTCGACGAGCCGCCGGGCCTTCTGGGTGACGATACCGCGCCCAATCCGTCGGAAGCCTCGCTCGCCGCGCTCGGCTCCTGCCTTGCGGTCGGCCTGCACGCCAACGCCGTGCATCGCGGCTGGATCGTCAACAAGCTCGAGCTCGAGCTCGAGGGCGACCTCAACATCACGGCCGTGTGGGGCACCGGCGATGTCTCCGACAAGCCCGTTGGCTTCACCGACGTGCGCGTCAAGGTCGACATGGAGTGCGAGGGCATCTCGCAGGACGAGATCAACGCGCTGGTCGCCCATGTGAAGAAATGGTCGCCTGTCGCCAACACCTTCACCCGTCCGGTCAATCTCGAGGTCGGCATCTAGGCTGACGGCAACAGGACAAGGTGCGGGAGGCGATCATGGGTTCACTGGCTTTATCGCGGGTCGACGTTTTGGATCAGCCCGCACCGTCCATTGCAGGCGAGGTAGCGCGGATCGCGCGCGAGCAGCTCGCGCCGCTCGCCGCCGGTATCGACGACGGCTCGGTCTATCCGGCCGAGGTGCTGCGCGAATTCGGCGCGGTCGGCGCGTGGGGCAGTCACATGCCGCACGAAGGTCCCGCGGATTTGCGCTGCGCCATCCAGGCGATGGCGGCGATCGGCGAGGTCTGCGGCGCCACGGCGTTCATGGCCTGGTGCCAGAACACGCTGGTCTGGTACGCCGCCAACTCCACCAATATGAAGCTCGCGAGGCGCTTCGGCGATGCCTTCTCGACCGGCCGGGTGCTCGGCGGCACCGGGCTCTCCAATCCGATGAAGAGCTTCTTCGGCATCGAGAAGCTCAAGCTGAAAGGGCGGAAGGTCGAGGGCGGCTACATCGTCCGCGGCGCGCTGCCCTGGGTCTCCAATCTCGGCCCCGATCATTATTTCGGCACCATCTTCCAGTGCGAGGACGATCAGGGCATCGCAAGTGGCGAGCCCGGGACTGTGATGTTCCTGGCCGACTGCTCCGATCCCGCCATCACGCTCACGCCCTGCAAGCCGTTCCTCGCCATGGACGGCACCGGCACCTATGGCGTGCAGTTCCGCGACGTCTTCGTGCCGGACGAGCTGATCCTCGCCGATCCCGCAGGTCCCTTCGTCAAGAAGATCCGCGCCGGCTTCATCCTGCTCCAGGCCGGCATGGCGCTCGGCGTTATCAGGGATTGCATCAACATCATGGACGAGGTCGGCGGTCCCCTCGGCCACATCAACCGTTATTTGCCGCAGCAGCCGGTGCACTTCCGCGACCTCGCCGCCGAGCTCGAGGCCGAGACCATGGCGCTGGCGCGCGATCCCTACAACGCGGAGGAGACCTATTGGCGCAAGGTGATCGCGCTCCGCCTGCGCGCCGGCGAAGCCAGCGTCGCGGCGGCGCATGCGGCGATGCTGCATTGTGGCGCGCGCGGCTATCTCAAAAGCCACCGCGCGCAGCGACGCCTGCGCGAGGCCTATTTCGTCGCGATCGTCACGCCTGCCACCAAGCAGCTGCGCAAGATGCTCGCCGATTCCTGATCTTTGCGAGTCCACCCGAAGACCCCCAACCTCAACGGAGAGGCTGCCATGACTGACGTTCTGATTACTGCCGTCGAACTCGCCGATCTCTTGAAGCTAGAGCCGTGTGTCGTCATCGACACCCGCAACCCCGATGCCTATGCCGCAGGCCACCTGCCGGGCGCCGTCAACGTGCACGAGATTTTCACGTTCCTCGCGACCTCGACGCCTGAGGGCATGACTGAACTGAAGACGAAATTCGCCGACGCGTTCGGCGCCGCCGGTCTCTCCGGCAAGGAGACGGCCGTGATCTACGAGCAGTCGATGAACTCGGGCTTCGGCCAGTCCTGCCGCGGCTATTACCTGCTCACCATGCTCGGCTATCCCAAGGTCAAGGTGCTGCATGGCGGCTTCGATGCCTGGTCGGCCGCGGGCTTCCCGGTGACGAAGGACGTGCCGACGCCGGCCAAGGCTTCGTTCGCGATCGTGCCTGAGGCGGGCGAGATCCTGATCGATGCGAAGACCATGCTTGGCGCCGTCGGCAAGCCCGGCATCGCCATCCTCGACGTGCGCGATGTCGACGAGTGGATCGGCGACAGCTCGTCTCCTTATGGAAAGGATTTCTGCCCGCGCAAGGGCCGTATCCCCGGCGCGGTGTGGCTGGAATGGTACCGCATGATGAAGCCGACTGCCGAAGGCCCGCGCTTCAAGTCCAAGGACGAGATCTTGGCGGAATGCGCCACCGTCGGCATCTCGCAGTCCACACCGGTCTATCTCTACTGCTTCAAGGGGGCGCGGGCCTCGAACACGTTTCTGGCGCTGAAGAACGCCGGCGTGAAGGACGTGCGGATGTATTTCGGTTCCTGGAACGAATGGTCGCGCGATCCCTCGCTGCCGATCGAGCAGGGGCTGCCGATCGCATCCGAGGTGACGACCAAGGCGGCGTGAGTGTCGCTACGTGATTGTCGCTAACCGAAGGCCCGCGGACGGGACGCGATCCCCAGCGCCTTGATCCGCGAGGCCAGCGTGGTCGGCTTGATATCAAGCATCTCCGCCGCGCCGCCGGGGCCGAACACCTTTCCCGCGCAGGCCTCGAGCGCGGCGAGAATATTGGCGCGCTCGTGATCGCGCATCTCCGCTGACGTCATGACCGCGGGCCGCGCATCGGCCTTCTGGCGCGCGGTGCCGGCCGGAGCTGGCGCGCCGGAGGTATCAGGCAGGTCGATGCGCAGGCGGCCGTTCTGCGACAGGATCGCGGCGCGCTCGATCACGTTCTGCAATTCGCGGACATTGCCGGGCCAGTCGTAGCGCGTGAGCCGCCGCGCATCGCCTTCCGACAGGCGCAAATTCGATTTCAGCGCCTTGCCCTCGCGCGTCAGAAAATGCTGGGCGAGCAGGGGAATGTCCTCGCGCCGCTCGCGCAAGGGCACCGTCTCGATCGGAAACACGTTGAGGCGGAAATAGAGGTCCTCGCGAAAACGTCCGCGCTGGACCTCCTGCTTGAGGTCGCGGTTGGTCGCGGCGATGACGCGGACGTCGACCGCGCGGGTGCGCTCCTGGCCGACGCGCTCGAAATTGCCTTCCTGCAACACGCGCAGCAGCTTGCCTTGCAATTCGAGCGGGATCTCGCCGACCTCGTCGAGGAACAGCGTGCCGCCGTCGGCGAGCTCGAACCGGCCGATGCGGTCGCGCGTCGCGCCGGTGAAGGCGCCGCGGACATGGCCGAAGAACTCGCTCTCGAACAATTCGCGCGGGATCGCGGCGCAGTTGACGCGGATCAGCGGCCGGTCGCTGCGGGTGGAATCCTCGTGGATGGCGCGGGCGATCAGCTCCTTGCCGGTGCCGGACTCGCCGGTGATCATCACCGCCGCGGTGGTCGGCGCCACCAGCTTGACCTGGCGCAGCGTCTTCTGGATCGCCTCGCTTTGACCGATGATGCCGCGCGGATTGGTCTCGATGCGGATTTCTTCCTGGAGATAGGCGTTCTCGAGCTCGAGCCGCTCACGCAGGCGGTCGACCTCGGTGAGGGCTGCGTGCAGCTTCTCGTCGGCCTCGCGGCGCTGGCTGACGTCGCGAAACACCACGACGGCGCCGACCACGACGCCGCGGTCGCGGATCGGGGTGGAGGTGTATTCGACCCAGGCCGGCGAGCCGTCCTTGCGCCAAAACACCTCGCCGTCGACCTGATGCACGGCGCCGTCGCGGAACGCCGCGTAGATCGGACAGTCATGGTTGTGATAGTGCCGGCCATCGTGATGGGTGTGGTGCACGATGGGGTGGATCTCCTTGCCGACCAGCTCCTCGGCGGTCCAGCCCAGCATGCGTTCGGCCGCGGGATTGACGAAGGTGGTCTTGCCTTCCGCGTTCACGCCATAGATGCCTTCGCCGGCGGCGCGCAGGATCAGCTGGTTCTCGCGCTCGATGTCCTGGAACACCCGCTCGACCCGCTGCCAGGTCGAGATGCCGCTGCGCATGTGGTCTTCGGCGGCGGCATCGACATTGCGGCGCCGGCGCGCGTCGAGATCGGTCAGGGTGAGCTGCACCAGCGTGCGGCCGTCATGGGGCAGCACGCAGCCGGCATATTCCAGTCGGAGATTTTGTCCGGTGGCATGGCGAGGGGTGAGCGCCGTGGTCCAGTAGGCGCCCTTGTGCAGCACGGCCTGGGTGAACACGGTCAGGGCCGGAAGCTCGCCGGCGTGCAGGGTGCTCGCCCTGGTCTGCCGCAGCAGCGCGCGGTCGTAGCCGAGCAGGGCGCAGGCGGCCGGATTGGCGTCGATGATCTGGTCGGCATAGGGATCGACCAGCAGCGTGGCCTCGACCGAGGACTCGAACGCGGCGACGCGCGGATCGATCGCCTCGGCGGTATCATCGGAAACGAGCATTGGCGTCGTGGCCATCACGAAATCTCGTAATTGAACTACGAATTCTCGTTTATCACGATTTTTCGTAGCGACCAAGTGTGATGAAAAGTGCTGCGTCATCAAGGCTCTGGCCGACCGAAAGGCGATGGCATGCTCCTTGCGTAACTTCTTCTGCAATGACGCGCAGGAGGTCCGATGTCCACGTTCGACAATCCGTTTGATCCCAATCGCAACCTTCGAGCCGGCTGTGCCTGCGGCCAGCACCAGTCCGCGGCGGAGCACGAGCAGGCCACGGCGTTGCGCTGCGCGCAGATCGAGAGTGAGGAGAAGCGCTACGAGGGCGTCGTCGCCTCCGCCGTGATGCGCGCGATGTTTCCGCAGGACGTGGCCCGGCGCGCCTTCCTGAAATCGGTCGGCGCATCGACCGCACTCGCCGCACTGTCGCAGTTCTTCCCGCTTCAGACCGCGACCGAGGTCTTCGCGCAGGCCGGCACGCCGGAGAAGAAGGACCTCAAGGTCGGCTTCATCCCGATCACCTGCGCGACGCCGATCATCATGGCGGCGCCGATGGGCTTCTATGCCAAGCACGGCCTCAACGTCGAAGTGGTGAAGACCGCCGGCTGGGCCGTGATCCGCGACAAGACCATCAACAAGGAATACGACGCAGCTCACATGCTGGCGCCGATGCCGATCGCGATCTCGCTGGGGCTTGGCGCCAACGCGATTCCGTTTGCAGTGCCTGCGATCGAGAACATCAACGGGCAGGGCATCGTTCTGGCGACCAAGCACAAGGACAAGCGCGATCCGAAGGACTGGAAGGGCCTGAAATTTGCGATCCCCTTCGACTACTCCATGCACAATTATCTGCTGCGCTACTATCTCGCCGAGCACGGGCTCGACCCCGATACTGACGTGCAGTTGCGCTCGGTGCCGCCGCCGGAGATGGTCGCGAACCTCCGCGCCGACAACATCGACGGCTTCCTCGCGCCCGACAACATTTGCCAGCGCGCGATCTATGACGGCGTCGGCTTCATGCACCTGCTCTCGAAGGAGATCTGGGACGGCCATCCCTGCTGCAGCTTTGCCGCCAGCCGCGAATTCATCGCCGCGGCGCCGAACAGCTTTGCCGCGCTGACGCGCGCCATCGTCGATGCCACCGCCTACGCGTCGAAGGCGGAGAACCGCAAGCAGATCGCGGAGGCCATCGCGCCCGCCAACTACATCAACGCGCCGGTCACGGTGCTGGAGCAGGTCCTGACCGGCACCTATGCCGACGGCCTCGGCGGCGTGAAGACCGACGCCAAGCGCGTCGATTTCGATCCGTTCCCCTGGCAGTCGTTTGCGGTGTGGATGCTGACGCAGATGAAGCGCTGGGGCCAGATCAAGGGCGACGTCGACTACAAGGCGGTGGCCGAGCAGGTGTATCTGGCGACGGATACCAAGAAGCTGATGACCGAGATGGGCCTGTCGCCGCCGGCAACCGCCTACAAGTCGTTCGCGGTGATGGGCAAGACTTTCGATCCGGCAAAGCCCGAGGATTACCTCGCGAGCTTCAAGATCAGGAAGGCGTCGTGATGGGGGGCGCTCTCTCGTCGTCCCGGCGAAGGCCGGGACCCATAACCCCAGGGAGAAGTTTGGCGAAGACTAGTCGTTCGGTACTTCTACCGGACGCGATCGATAGATTCCGCGGTATGGGTCCCGGCCTTCGCCGGGACGACGCGTGGAGAGGTCTTGCGCGATGAGCACCAACCTCCGCCTCCGCGCTGGCCTCGTCTCGATCGTGCTGCTGGCCGCGTTCCTCGGCATCTGGCATCTCGCCACGCGCTCGACGGCGCCGGTCGCGACGATGAGTCCGGAATATGCCAAGCTGATGGGCCTGACCGCGACGCAGGGCAAATCCGCCATGCCCGGGCCGCTCGATGTCGGCGCCAAGCTCTGGGAGCACGTGAGGAGGCCGTTCTACGACAACGGGCCCAACGACAAGGGGCTCGGCATCCAGCTTGCCTATTCGATCGCGCGGGTCGGCACCGGTTATCTGCTCGCCGTGCTCGTCGCCATTCCACTCGGCTTTTTGATCGGCATGTCGCCGTTGCTGAGCAAGGCGCTCGACCCCTTCATCCAGGTCTTGAAGCCGATCTCGCCGCTCGCCTGGATGCCGCTGGCGCTCTACACCATCAAGGATTCCTCGATCTCGGCAATCTTCGTGATCTTCATCTGCTCGATCTGGCCGATGCTGCTCAATACCGTGTTTGGCGTTGCCAGCGTGCGCAAGGAATGGATCAACGTCGCGCGCACGCTCGAGGTCGGCACCATCAGGCGCGCCTTCACGGTGATCCTCCCCGCAGCGGCGCCGACGATCCTGACCGGCATGCGAATTTCCATCGGCATCGCCTGGCTCGTGATCGTCGCGGCCGAAATGCTCGTCGGCGGCACCGGCATCGGCTACTTCGTCTGGAACGAATGGAACAACCTCTCGATCACCAACGTCATCATAGCGATCCTCTTGATCGGGATCGTCGGCATGCTGCTCGACCAGATCCTCGCGCGCTTCACGCGCATGGTCACGTTTCCGGAGTAGGGGCCGATGACCGACAAATTCATCTCCATCGAAGGCATCGCAAAACGCTATCCGGGTGCGGGCGGTGCCACGACCACAGTGTTCGAGAATCTCTGGCTGTCGATGCCGCGGGGCGAGTTCTGCTGCGTGATCGGCCATTCCGGCTGCGGCAAGACCACCGTGCTCAACATTCTCGCCGGCCTCGATGCGCCGAGCGAGGGTGCGGTTATCGTGGACGGGCAGGCGATCTCGGGCACCAGCCTCGACCGCGCCGTGATCTTCCAGAGCCACGCGCTGCTGCCCTGGCGCACCGTGCTCGGCAACGTCGCCTATGCCGTGAGCTCGAAATGGCGGAGCTGGGATCGGGCGAAGGTCAAGGCGCATGCGCAAACCTTCATCGATCTCGTGGGCCTGACGGGTTCGGAGCACAAGCGTCCCTCGGAACTCTCCGGCGGCATGAAGCAGCGCGTCGGTATTGCCCGTGCGCTCTCGATCACGCCGAAAATGATGCTGATGGACGAGCCGTTCTCGGCGCTGGACGCGCTGACGCGCGGCACGCTTCAGGACGAGGTGCGGCGCATCTGTCTGGAGACCGGGCAGACCGCGTTCATGATCACCCACGACGTGGACGAGGCGATCTATCTCGCCGACAAGATCTTCCTGATGACCAACGGGCCCGGCGCGGTGCTGGCCGAGGTCGTTGAAAATCCGCTGCCGAAGGATCGCGGCCGCACCGATCTGCATCGCCATCCTCTGTACTATGCGCTGCGTAACCACATCATCGATTTCCTGGTGACGCGCAGCAAGACATTCGCGGCCGAGAAGCCCGATCACGATCCGCGCAACGTGCCCGTGGTGCATATCGGCAAGCCCGGACTGACGGTCGCAACTGGCGGCGAAGAGCAACGACAGACTTGGACACCCGGGACCAGTCCCGGACTCACTGCCTAAAAAGGAGATCCTGACATGAAACGCGAAGACCTCACCGAGAAGCTGCTCGACATCAAGCGCGAGAAGGGCTGGAGCTGGAAATACATTTGCGAGCAGATCGGCGGCTATGCGGAGGTGCTGATCGTCGGCGCGATCCTCGGCCAGATGAAACTGACGAAACCCCAGGCCGCCAACGCCGGCGAGCTGTTCGGCCTGTCGAAGGCCGAGACCGCGATGCTCAACGAGGTGCCGATGCGCGGCACTGGCACGCCGATGCCGCCGACCGATCCCTTGATCTACCGCTTCTACGAGATGGTGATGGTGAACGGCCCGGCCTGGAAGGCGCTGATCGAGGAGGAATTCGGCGACGGCATCATGTCGGCGATCGACTTCGACATGGGGATCGAGCGCGTCGCCAACCCCAAGGGCGACCGCGTCAAGATCACCATGAGCGGCAAGTTCCTGCCGTACAAATATTACGGCGCCAGCGGCAACGTGCCGGAGTACGGCTTCAAGGAGGGGTGATCTCCCGCTCCGTCATTCCGGGACGATGCGAACCATCGGACCCGGAATCTCGAGATTCCGGGTTCGGTCCTCACGGACCGCCCCGGAATGACTACGAGTGTGGGACGCGCGCGGCGCTACTTCCCCGCTTTCACCTCGGCCGCGGCCACAGCGAGCAACTCGCTCATCTTGGCGCGAATCGCCTGCTCGGTGACGACGACGCTCTTGGTGGCGAAATCGGCCATGAGCTTGCGCAGGACGTCGGCGTCGCCAGCTTCCTCGAAATCGGCCGCGACCACCTCCTTAGCGTAGGCCGTGGCGGCTTCCCCTGATATGCCGAGCTTTTCCGCGGCCCACAGCCCGAGCAGCCGGTTGCGGCGGGCCTCCGCCTTGAACTTCTGCTCCTCGTCGAGGGCAAACTTCTTCTCAAAGCCTTCCTCGCGCTTGTTGATCTCGCTCATGCCTTTTCCAATTCCCTGCTGACTGGACCCGGCGGCCCTCGTTGCGAGAGCCCCGGCGCATGCCTAGATAAGGAGCACGAATCGGCAAAACAACGAGCCGTTAAGCCGCAGGCAAAACGGTATAAGTTGGTGCCGGACGGCCGGATCGATTGTGCTCGGACAGCCAATCGGATAGGTTGCCTAAAGGCTTGGTTCCCGTTCTGTTTCTACGGGTTCCCGGCTGTTCACGGCAGCTCCGCTGTGGGTCGTAATCCTAGTCAACCGGAGCACACCAAATTCATGGATTTCAACAAAACACGGTACATCCCAATGAGCCGTCGGCGTCGCATTTATGAAGGCAAGGCAAAGGTTCTTTACGAAGGCCCGGAGCCCGGTACCCTGATCCAGCACTTCAAGGATGACGCCACCGCGTTCAATGCGAAAAAGCATCAGGTGATCGAGGGCAAGGGTGTCCTCAACAACCGGATCTCGGAGTACCTGTTTCAGCACCTCAACGACATCGGGGTGCCGACCCACTTCATCCGCCGCCTCAACATGCGCGAGCAGTTGATTCGCGAGGTCGAGATCGTGCCGCTGGAAGTGGTGGTGCGGAACGTTGCCGCCGGCTCGCTGTCGCAGCGCCTCGGCATCGAGGAGGGCACGCAGCTGCCCCGTTCGATCATCGAATTCTACTACAAGAACGACCAGCTCAACGACCCCATGGTGTCGGAAGAGCACATCACCGCCTTCGGCTGGGCGACGCCCCAGGAGATCGACGACATCATGGCGCTCGCCATCCGCGTCAACGACTTCCTCACCGGCCTCTTCCTCGGCATCGGCATCCGCCTCGTCGACTTCAAGATGGAGTGCGGGCGGCTGTTCGAGAACGAGATGATGCGGATCATCGTCGCCGACGAGATCTCGCCGGATTCCTGCCGCCTGTGGGACATCAAGTCGAACGAGAAGCTCGACAAGGATCGTTTCCGCCGGGATCTCGGCGGGCTGCTGGAGGCCTATACCGAAGTTGCAAAGCGCCTCGGCATCCTCATGGAGAACGAGCGTCCGGCGGGCTCCGGCCCGGTGCTGGTGAAGAGCTAAAGGGGTTTTCGACGTGAAGGCACGTGTCACCGTTACCTTGAAAACGGGCATCCTCGATCCGCAAGGCAAGGCGATCGAAGGCGCGCTGAAGTCGCTCGGCGTCGACGGCGTCGCCAGCGTCCGCCAGGGCAAGGTGTTCGACATCGAGCTCGCCGGCGCCGACAAGGCAAAGGCAGAGGCGGCGCTGAAGGAAGCCGCCGACAAGCTGCTGGCGAACACCGTGATCGAGAACTACCGGGTCGAGATCGTTTAGCCCTGCCTTGTTGCCCCTCATGGTGAGGAGGCCCGAAAAGCGCCGTCTCGAACAATGCAGGCCCGGCTCTCGCACCTTGGCCTCCATCCTTCGAGACGCGCGCAGAGGGCGCGCTCCTCAGGATGAGGAGCTAAGTTGGCCGTGTACGTTCGCGCTCACAGCCACCCGACGCGGCGGAAGCGCCAGTACAACCCGAGGCAGGCGAGCGCCATCAATCCCAACACGATGAAGTAGCCGTATTCCAGCTGTAGCTCCGGGATGTACTTGAAGTTCATCCCGTAGATGCCGGCGACTGCGGTCGGGACGGCCAGGATCGCGAGCCACGAGGCGAGCTTCTTGGAGACCGCCGTCTCCTGCGCCTGGCCCACCAGCAGGCTCGCTTCGAAGGCGAAGGCCAGCACCTCGCGCATGGAATCGATGCGCTCCTGGATGTTCCTGACGTGGTCGGTGACGTCGCGGAACAGCGGTTGCATTGTCGCGCGCACCATCGCCAGCTCGTCATGCTCCAGACGGCGGCAGACCTCCACCAGCGGGCCGATCGCATTCCTGAGCCGCAGCAGGTCGCGGCGCAGCATGTAGAGCCGCTCGATCTGCGCCTTGCTGATCGGCTTGGAGAGCACGTCGTCCTCGATGCCCTCGACCTCGTCGTGGATGCTCTCGAGCACCGGCGAGTAGTTGTCGACGATGAAATCGAGGATGGCGTAGAGGATGTAGTCCTCGCCGCGCGCGAGCGCCCGCGGGCAGCTTTCGCAGCGCTCGCGTACCGGCGTGTAGGAGGTCGAGGCGCCATGGCGAACCGAGACCAGATAGCCTTCGCCGACGAAAATGTGCGTCTCGCCGAAGGCGATCCGGCCCTCGATCAGCTGCGCCGTCCGCGCCACGATGAACAGGGCCTCGCCGTATTGCTCGATCTTGGGCCGCTGGTGGGCGTGGGCGGCGTCCTCGATCGCGAGATCGTGCAGGTCGAACTGCTTCTGCACGGCGCCGAGCAGGGCCGTGTCCGGCTCGTGCAGCCCGATCCAGACCACGTGGCCGGGCTTGGCCCGCCAGCTCGAGGCCTCGCTGATGGCGATGTTGGCGACGCGCCGGCCGTCGACATAGGCACCCGCGGCGACGACGCCCTCGGTGGACACCGGCTGGGAGGAGGATGCAGGCAGCGACGGGACGTTCATGGCTGCAATCCCGGGCAAAATCGTCAGGCAAAAGCGCCGTGGCTATGGCCTGTGTACAAGGCCGTCCGGCGAGGCTAGCACTGGTAAAATCCCCGTCAAATGGCTATGTCTCTGCACGAATTGGCCCTTTGGCCAGCCCGATTCCCGTCACCGTCGGAACCCCTGCCATGAAAGCCGCCATCCTCGTCTTTCCCGGAATCAACCGCGAGCGTGACATGGCGCGCGCGCTGAGGCTGATCTCGGGCAGCGAGCCCGCGATGGTCTGGCACGCCGAGACGTCGCTGCCTGCGGGCACCGATCTCGTGGTCGTGCCGGGTGGGTTCTCCTATGGCGATTACCTGCGCTGTGGCGCAATCGCCGCGCGTGCGCCGGTGATGGACGCGGTGCGCGATTATGCGGCGAAGGGCGGCCTCGTGCTCGGCGTCTGCAACGGCTTTCAGATCCTCTGCGAGTCCGGCCTGCTGCCCGGCGTCTTGATGCGCAATGCGCGGCTGAAATTCATCTGCCGCGACGTGCATCTGCGCGTCGAGCGTTCCGACACGCCGTTCACCCGTGGCTACAATGCCGGCCAGGTGATCCGCGTGCCCGTCGCCCATGGCGAGGGCAATTACGAGGCGGACGAAGAGACCATCAAGCGGCTCGAAGGCGAGGGGCGGGTGCTCTACCGCTATTGCTCGGCCGAGGGCGTGGTCGACGAGGCCGCCAACATCAACGGCGCGGCGCATTCGATCGCCGGCATCGTCAACGACAAGGGCAATGTGCTCGGCATGATGCCGCATCCGGAAAACCACGTCGAAGACATCATGGGCTGCACTGACGGCCGCGGCCTGTTCGCCGGTCTCGCCCAGCATCTGGAAAAGGCCGCGTGATTTCACCCGTGTTGAAGCGGCTGTCGGTCGCTGCCGCCGTCGCTGCGTTCGCTACGGCCGCGTTCGCCCAGGATTTCCCCAAGCGTCCGATCACCATGATCGTGCCGTTCGCGGCCGGCGGCACCTCGGACGTGATCGCGCGCACCGTCGCCGAGCAAATGAGCGTCGCGCTCGGCCAGACCATCGTGATCGAGAACGTTGCGGGTGCCGGCGGTTCGACCGCGCTGGCGCGCGCCTCACGCGCCGAGCCCGACGGCTACACGATTGCGATCGGTAATGCCGGCACCAATGCCGCGACCTACACGATCTATCCGAAGCTGCCGTTTACGCCGGACTCCTTCGTGCCGATCGCGATGGTGGCGAAGACGTTCGGCATCATCGCGCTGCGCAAGGATTTTCCGGCGAAGGATCTCAAGGAGTTCATCGCCTACGCCAAGGCCAATCCGGCCAAGATCAATCTCGGCCATGCCGGCGTCGGCTCCTCGAACTATCTGATCTGCAAGAGCTTCGTCACCGCCGCCGGGATCGACGCGACGCTGGTCGGCTATCGCGGCGCAGCCCCTGCGCTGACCGATGCGATCGGCAGCCAGATCGACGGCGTCTGCGACGCGGCGGCCTCGGTCTCGCAGTCGATCAACGAGAAGCTGGTGAGGGGACTCGTGGTCGGCTCGACCGTACGGCTCGCGACGTTGCCGGACCTGCCGACGTCGTCTGAAGCCGGGCTGCCGGAGTTCGAGGCGCAGGGCTGGAACGGCCTGTTCGCGCCCAAGGGCACGCCGCCGGCCGTCATCGCCAGGCTGAATGCGGCGGCGCGCACCGCGGTCGAGACCGATGCGGTCAAGAAGCGCTTTGCCGACCTGTCGACCGTCGCGCCCGACGACAACGAGCATACGCCGGAGCTGCTTCAGCAACTGGTGACGCGCGACGTCGAGAAATACCGGAAGATGCTGGCGGACGACGCCAAGCAATAGCGCCTCGCGCTAGCGCCGCTTCAGCCGCTCCGCCGGCACCGTCATCGCGGCGACGCCGGCCATGACCAGCAGCAGGCCCAGCGCCAGGTTCGAGGGCACGCTTTCGCCGAGCAGCAGCACGGAAAGGCCGACGCCGATCGGGATGCGCAAATAGCCTTGCGCGTTCGTGGTCAGCGTGCCGAGCCGGCCGAGGCAGACGTAGAACAGCATCAACCCCAACGCGCTGGAGACGATGCCCATGACGATGGTGGCGACGATCGCCTGAAACGTCGGGTGCAGCGTCCAGGGCTGATCGATGATCAGCGAGGGCGGGAGCAGGATGAGGCCGCCGAACAGCAGCGAGCCGGCCGCCACCACCATCGGGTCGTAGTCGGATAGCCGGAGGCCGAAGATCGTCGCGCAGGCAAAGGAGATGGTGGCGAGCAGGATCGCGATCTCCGCGACGATCTCGCGGCCGAAGCCGCCGAGCGCATCGAGGCCGACGATGGCGACGGTGCCGGCGAGGCCGAGGATCGCGCCCGCGAGCTTCAACAGCGTGGCCGGCTCGTGCCGCGTGATCAGCGAGGTGATCAGGAAGGCGAAGATCGGCGTAGTCGAGGCCAGCACCACCGTGTTGGACGCCGGCACATATTGCTGCGACCAGGTGATGACCAGGAACGGGAAGGTCGAGTTGATCAGCTGCTGGGTTGCGAACAGCTTCCAGGCCTTCGCATCGGTCGGGATCCTGACGCCGCGTATCCACAGGATCGCGAACAGGAAGGCGGCCGCGATCAGCGAACGCGCCGAGATGAAGGTGATGGGCGGAATGGTGTCCAGCGCGAGCTTGGCCAGCGGATAAGTGGAGCTCCAGCAGCAGGCGAGCGCGAACAGCAGCGCATAGTCGCGCCAGCTGCGTGCGCCGGTGGCGGCCATGGACGACAGCGGCGTTGATGCGGACGCCGTCGTGCGACCCGCCCCCGATGTGCTCTGCGGCACCTTGTTCTTGCTCCCCGGCGCGACCGCGCTTCTCGCAAGTCTGGGCGAGGGGGCGCCAAAAGGGAAGGCGTCGAGCTATGCGTTTGGCTGAGGGAGCGACTTCCGCTTGGCCCGCTTGATCGTCCCGGAAAAGGTGAACAGCAGGCGCTCGCCGGAGGCCATCTGCCCGCGCAGGAAGATCAGCGAACCACCGGCGCGGGTGACCTCGCCGGTGCACTCGATCAGCTCGCCCTCATGCCCGGCATCCAGGAACTCGCAGGCGAAATTGACCGTCACGCCGCGGCCGTTCAGCGCGTTCCGGCCGATCGCGAACAGGCAGTAGTCGGCGAAGGCCATGAAGCAGCCGCCATGGACGTTGCCGGAGCCGTTCAGGTGCTTCTTTTCGACCCGGAAGGCGCAG
Source organism: Bradyrhizobium sp. CCBAU 45394 (assembly GCF_028128655.1). Lineage (NCBI taxonomy): Bacteria > Pseudomonadati > Pseudomonadota > Alphaproteobacteria > Hyphomicrobiales > Nitrobacteraceae > Bradyrhizobium > Bradyrhizobium sp. CCBAU 45394. The sequence continues at coordinate 92,544 of NZ_LBIX01000166.1, forward strand.
CGGACGCTGCCGTCCGCCTCCAGGCGGTGCCAGAAGGGGCCGATATGGTTCTCAAAGCTGTCCCTGATCCAGGTCTGCCAGCCCTTGAACTCACCCTCGGTCGCGACATGCAGCTCGGGGCGGGGCGGAGCAGCCGTTTTGGTCAATTCGTGCAAGGAAATGGGCCTTCAATTGCGGGTCTTCAGCCCTTAAATCCGATCCGTCCGCGCCGTGCAATTCCCGTTCCCGCACCCCTCGGCCGCAAAACGTGGGACAGTGGGAAAATGCGCCATAAAGGGCTTTTCGCGAGGCCCCGATCTTCCTAAGAACGGCAAAACGCCGTCGAAAGCCCCGAATCCATGAAGAACGAACCCAAGATCACCCCCGAACTGGTTGCCGCCCACGGGCTCAAGCCCGACGAGTACGAGCGCATCCTGAAGCTGATCGGGCGGGAGCCGACCTTCACCGAGCTCGGCATCTTCTCGGCGATGTGGAACGAGCATTGCTCGTACAAGTCCTCGCGCATCCATCTGCGCGGCTTGCCGACCAAGGCGCCCTGGGTGATCCAGGGCCCCGGCGAGAATGCCGGCGTGATCGACATCGGCGACGGCCAGGCCGTGGTCTTCAAGATGGAGAGCCACAACCACCCGAGCTACATCGAACCCTACCAGGGCGCGACCACCGGCGTCGGCGGCATTTTGCGCGACGTCTTCACGATGGGCGCACGGCCGATCGCCTGCCTCAATGCGCTGAGCTTCGGCGCGCCCGAGCATGCCAAGACCCGGCACCTCGTCTCCGGCGTCGTCGCCGGCGTCGGCGGCTACGGCAATTCCTTCGGCGTGCCGACGGTCGGCGGCCAGGTCCGTTTCCACACCCGTTATGACGGCAACATCCTCGTCAACGCGATGGCCGTGGGCCTCGCCGATGCCGACAAGATCTTCTATGCGGCCGCCTCCGGCGTGAACATGCCGATCGTCTATCTGGGCTCCAAGACCGGCCGCGACGGCATCCACGGCGCCTCGATGGCCTCGGCCGAGTTTGACGACAAGTCCGAGGAGAAGCGCCCCACCGTGCAGGTCGGCGATCCCTTCGCCGAGAAGCTGCTGCTGGAAGCCTGTCTCGAGATCATGGAGAAGGGCTGCGTCATCGCGATCCAGGACATGGGCGCGGCGGGGCTCACCTGCTCTGCAGTCGAGATGGGCGCCAAGGGCGACCTCGGGGTCGATCTCGATCTCGACGCGGTGCCGACCCGCGAGACCGGCATGAGCGCCTACGAGATGATGCTCTCGGAGAGCCAGGAGCGCATGCTCATGGTGCTCAAGCCCGAGAAGGAGCAGGAAGCCGAGGCCATCTTCAAGAAGTGGGGGCTCGACTTCGCCGTGGTCGGCTACACCACGCCGAGCAAGCGTTTCGTGGTCAAGCATGGCGGCGACGTCATGGCCGACCTGCCGATCAAGGAGCTCGGCGACGAGGCGCCGCTCTATGACCGGCCGCATGCCCCCTCCGCCGCGCTGCCGGTCGTGCACGCGCGCGAGGTGACGGCACCGATGGGCGTAGGTAGCGCGCTGGAGAAGCTGATCGGCACGCCCGACATGTGCTCTAAGCGCTGGGTCTGGGAGCAGTACGACCACGTCATCCTCGGCAACACCATGCAGCGCCCCGGCGGCGATGCTGCCGTGGTGCGCGTGCAGGACGGCCCGAAGGGCCTGGCGCTGACCGTCGACGTCACGCCGCGCTATTGCGAGGCCGATCCGTTCGAGGGCGGCAAGCAGGCGGTGGCGGAAGCCTGGCGCAACATCACCGCGGTCGGCGGCAAGCCGCTCGCGATCACCGACAATCTCAATTTCGGCAATCCTGAACGGCCCGAGATCATGGGCCAGTTCGTCGGCTGCCTGAAGGGCATCTCGGAAGCCTGCCGCACGCTGGACTTCCCGGTCGTCTCCGGCAACGTCTCGCTCTACAACGAGACCAACGGCCGCGCGATCCTGCCGACGCCCTCGATCGGCGGCGTCGGTCTGCTCGACGATTTCACCAAGTCCGCTTCGCTCGCCTTCAAGGCCGAGGGCGAGGCGATCCTCTTGATCGGCGAGACCCATGGCTGGCTCGGCCAGTCGGTGTACCTGCGCGACATCTGCGGTCGCGAGGAGGGCGCGCCGCCGCCGGTCGACCTCGCTGCCGAGAAGCGCAACGGCGACTGCGTGCGCGGCATGATCCATGCGGGCACCGCGACCGCCGTGCACGACCTCTCGGACGGCGGCCTCCTGATCGCGCTCGCCGAGATGGCGATGGCGAGCGGCATCGGCGCAAAGCTGCTGGCGGCACCGACCGCGCTCGTGTCGCAGGCCTATTGGTTCGGCGAGGACCAGGCGCGCTATCTCGTCACCGTACCGGAAACGGAGGCCGGCCGCGTGCTCGCCAAGATGCGCGGCTGCGAGGTGCCCTGCGTGCGGATCGGCACCACCGGGGGCGACGCGATCGCGATCGCCGGCGAAGCGCCGGTAACGATCGATACGCTGCGCACCTCGTTCGAGCGCTGGCTGCCGGAGTATATGGGCGGGAAGGCGGCCTAGCGACGCCATCTCCCCGTCATTGCGAGGAGCGAGGCGACGAAGCAATCCACACTGCTGCCTGCGGTGAGATGGATTGCTTCGCTGCGCTCGGAATGACGATAGGAGGCCGGTGCCGTTTCCTCAAAGCACCTTCGTCGCGCCCGGGATCTGCCGCAATGCTCGCGTCAGCGCCCAGCTCGCCGCGACTGTCAGTACAAACCCGAGCGTGGCCTTGACGACCGCCGGCAGGTCATAGTCGAACAGCCAGTATTGCAGCCACAGTGCGATCGGATAGTGCACCAGGAACATGCCGTACGCGTCGCTCTGCATTGGATCGAGCAGCTTGGCTGAGCCTGATTGCTTGAACCTCTGGAAAAAGGCCAGGATCAGAAACATGATGGCGACGCTGAAGACAGTGAAGCAGATGGCATAGAGCGCTTCATACCAGTCCGGCAACGGCGACGGGTTGCCCAGGATTTCGCGCTTGATGAAGATCAGCACCCACAAGAGGCAATAGGGAACGATCGCCAGTACCATCCAGTCCCAGCTGACCCTCGCCATCCGGCCGTCTGCAGCGAGCAGCCCGCGATCCATTTGCGCAACGCCGATGCCGGCACCGAAAAAGAAATAGGTCGCGTAGAGCATCACGCGCCCGTGCTGGACCGAGAACGGCCCGAACTCGAACCAACTGCCTGCTCCGAAGTGAACCCGCCCGGGAATGTAGAACGCCGCGGTGACGGCAAGCATAACCGCGAAGAACACGGCGGGCCGACGGCGACCATATAGCGAGAGGCGATTGATCGGATCGAGCAGATTGGGCGACAGCCGGTGCAACAGGCAGGCAACCAGGTCGAAGGCGAACAAGACCCAAAGGAACCAGATCGGCCCGCTCGGCCACGGGCCCTTCGTGACCATATTCCACCAGAACTCCGAAAAGCCGATCTCGGGATGGTGCCGCAGGGAGATCGCGTAATAGGCGAGCGGAATGACCGTAAGGGCGCAGATCGCGAAGGGTAAGCCCAGCCGAAGCAGGCGATCTGCCAAATAGCTCCGCGCTCCCTTCCGGGCGATACCAGACCAGGCGAACAGTCCCGACAGGAAGAAGAACATCGCCATGAAGAAACTGTCGGTGGCGAGCACGATCATGTCGAAGCCGAAGAAGTACTTCGGATCGGTATGACCGAAATAAGTATAGGGGATCACCGCGTGATGCAGCAGCACCACCAGTGTCAGGAAGGTGCGGGCGCGATCGAGCGACACATTGCGCGTCTTGCTCTTCGGCGCGGCGTGAGCCTCCGCACCGATCGTCGCTGAATGTGACATCGTCATCATGGCCGCCCCGGTCTTGCTCCTGTCCCGGCCAGACTGTGCCGCCGGGAACCCGATTCAGCAAGGGCAGTCTGTGCTGCGCCTTGACCCTGCTGTGCCGTTAGGAACCAGTTCCGTGCAGCGAAGTTAGCATCCGCGCATTGGAGGGCCGCGGTGCGGCGCCCAAGTCGGAGTTGGCGATGACGATCCTGAAATGGGCGCTGATCTTTCTCTTGGTCTCGATCGTGGCTGGCGTGCTCGGCTTCACCGGCATCTCGGCCGCCTCCGCCGACATCGCCCGCTTTCTGTTCTACGTCTTCGTCGTGATCTTCCTGGTGCTGCTGATATTGGGGCTCACGATCTTCAGGGCGTAGCTAGATATGTCATTCCGGGGCGGTCCGCAGGACCGAACCCGGAATCTCGAGATTCCGGGTTCGCGTCTGCGACGCGCCCCGGAATGACGCCGCCTCCAGACTACCCCACTTCCTCGATCTTCACCTTGTCCGGATAGAAGGCGAGGTGGCCGGAAATCTCCGTCATCGCGGGGAAGGGCGTTTCATAGGTCCAGATCGCGTTGTCGAGCGTCTTGCCGTCGGCCTTGATGCTGTAATAGCTCGCGTCGCCCTTGTAGGGGCAATGGGTGACACGGTCGGTGCGCTCCAGCAGCGTCATGTTGGCATCCTGTCGCGGTACATATTGCACCGCCGGATATTTGGCCTCCTTCAGCGTCAGCGCCTTGCTGGTCTCGGCGATCACGATGTCGCCCGCCGTGACGCGGACGCGCTTCGGGTTTGGGGTGATGGTGATGGGGTGGTCGGGCCCTGGAAGCTTCATGATTTCACGCCTTTTCGATCAATCTGCCGCGCGCGGCACTTTGTCGTGCCTTTATCCTGATGGGATCAGGGATATAGTGCCTGAGTGCGTGACGTAGAAGGCCGTTCACGCTAAGTTTGGCCCTGCCGGTCCGGGGACCCCGGCAGCGATTCGACGACGAGGCTGATCTCAGCCGAGATAAGGAGCAAGACCCGAATGCCCATGGACGCCCACGATATCGAGGCGATGATCAAGGCAGCGATCCCCGATGCCGAGGTGACGATCCGTGACCTCGCCGGCGATGGCGACCACTATGCCGCGACCGTGATCTCGGAATCCTTCCGCGGCAAGTCCCGCGTCCAGCAGCACCAGATCGTCTATCAGTCCCTGCGCGGCCAGATGGGCGGCGTACTGCATGCGCTGGCGCTGCAAACCGGGGTACCCGGCACCTGACCTGATCGCAGCGGGAACCGATGATGGCTGCGGACAATCCGCGCGGCGCGATGTTTCGCGTCATCCTGCCGAACCAGCCCAGCCGCGTCACCAATGCCGAGCTGTTCTTCGATCTCGTCTTCGTCTTTGCCGTCACGCAGGTGTCGCACACGCTGCTGCACCATTTCACGCCGCTCGGCGCCGTCGAGGTCACGCTGCTGTTCCTGGCGGTGTGGTGGGTGTGGGTCTACACCGCCTGGGTCACCAACTGGCTCAATCCCGATCTGACGCCGGTCCGAATCCTGATCTTCCTGATGATGCTGGGCGGCCTCGTGCTGTCGACGACGATCCCGACCGCCTTCGATGGCCGCGGTCTCTGGTTCGCGATCGCCTACGCAACCATGCAGGTCGGACGCACCGCGTTCTGGCTGTTCGCAACCCCGCGCCACCGCACGGAAGTGCGGCACAACGCGATCCGCATCCTGGTCTGGCTCTCCGGCTCCGCGATCTTCTGGATTCTCGGCGGCCTCGCGCACGGGGAGGAGAGGCTATGGTTCTGGATCGTGGCGCTCTCGATCGAATACGTCTCGCCCGCCGTGCGATTCTGGGTGCCGAAGCTGGGATTCTCCTCGGTCGAAGCCTGGGCCGTCGAGGGCGGCCACATGGCCGAGCGCTGCGCCGGCTTCATCATCATCGCGCTCGGCGAGGCCGTCGTCGTCAACGGCGCGACCTTTGCCGAGTTGGAGTGGACCGCGGACAACATCCTGGCCTTCGTCTCGGCGCTCACCGGCGCCATCGCGATGTGGTGGATCTATTTCCACAAGGGCGCGGAGGCCGGCTCCGAGCGCATCTCGAAATCCGCAGAATCCGGCCGGCTGGCGCGGCTCGCCTACACCTATCTGCACATGCCGATCGTCGCCGGCATAATCCTGACCGCGGTGTCGGACGAACTGGTGCTGAAGCATCCGACCGGCCATTCCGACGTCCGCACCATCGTGAGCACGATCGGCGGCCCGCTGGTGTTCCTGGTCGGTACCATCCTGTTCAAGCACGCGATCCGCGGCTTCCTCCAGCTCTCGCACGGCATCGGCATCATCCTGCTCGCGGCGCTGTGGTGGTTCGCGGCGGAGCTCTCGCCGCTATGGCTGTCGGTCGCGACCACGGTGATCATGATTGTGGTCGCGGTGTGGGAATCGGTGTCGCTGGGATCGAAGCCCGAAGAGGCCGAGGAGCACTGAAGCACGGCAGGCCGGAGGGCGTCGTACGTGGCCTCGTGGAGCGGTCCGAGCGCGCGCCTCGTCCTTCGAGACGACCGCTCCGCGATCTCCTCAGGATGAGGCTAATCGGCCTCGGTGCTCCTTGAAACTGCTGCCGCGCACTCGGTCCTCATCCTGAGGAGCCCGCCCGAAGGCGGGCGTCTCGAAGGATGCGCCGCAGGGAAACCGCTTATATTGAATAGGCCCTCAGGCCGGCTGTCCGGGGGAAGCGGTGAGAGCGTTTAATCCGCAACCTGCAGCGCATGCACCGAGAACATCTTCGCCGCATCCGTCCAGCTCTCGCGCACCCGCCAGCCGGCGCCGTGGGCCAGCGCAGCGAAGCGCTCGAGGCTGTATTTGTAGCTGTTTTCGGTGTGGATGCTCTCACCGGGGCGGAACGAGAAGCTGGTGCCGAGCAGGCGCACGGTCTGGTTCTTCTTGCTGATCAGGTGCATCTCGATGCGGTGCCGCTCGCGATTGTAGATGGCGCGATGGGTGAAGGCGGAGAGGTCGAAATTGCCGCCGAGCTCGCGGTTGATCCGCACCAGCACATTGAGGTTGAAGCGCGCGGTGACGCCGGCCGCATCGTTGTAGGCGTCGTGGAGCACGCGCTCGTCCTTCTCGAGGTCGGCGCCGATGATCATCTGCGCGCCCTTGCCCAGGATCTGGCGCGCGCTCTTCAGAAAAGCCTGCGCCTCATGCGGCTCGAAATTGCCGATGGTCGAGCCCGGGAAGAAGCCGACCTTGGGCATCGATGCGACCGCCTTTGGCAGCTCGAACGGCGTGGTGAAGTCGGCCGCCACCGGATAGATGCCGAGCGAGGGGAAGTCCCGCTTCAGGCCGTTCGCCTGCGCGTTCAAGAAGTCGCCGGAGATATCGACGGGGACATAGGCGGCGAATTGGCAGTGGTTCAGCAGCAGGCGGACCTTCGTGGTCGCGCCGGCGCCGAACTCGACCAGCGCCGCATGCTCCGGAATGATCTTCGCGATCTCGCTGCCGCGCTCCTTCAGGATCGATAGCTCGGTGCGCGTCGGATAATATTCCGGCAGACGCGTGATCGCCTCGAACAGCTCCGAGCCGGTCGCGTCGTAGAAGTATTTCGGCGACAGCTTTTTCGGCTGCTGCGAGAGGTCCTGGATGGCCTCGCGGGCGAAAGCGGTGGTCTGCTCGTCGGGAAGATGGGCTTCGGCCAAAGCGCTGGCGTGCACATTCATGATACTCTCCTGAACGCGCTGTCCGGCGCGCATTGATCGTCGGATGAGAACTAGTTGTAATCGGCGAGCCGCAGTCCCGTGAATTGCCAGCGGTGGTGCGGATAGAAGAAGTTGCGATAAGTAATACGGCTATGCCCCTCCGGGGTTGCAAGCGAGGACCCGCGCAGCACCAGCTGGTTGACCATGAACTTGCCGTTGTATTCGCCGAGCGCGCCTTCGATGGCGCGGTAGCCGGGGTAGGGCGAGTAGGACGACCGTGTCCACTGCCAGACGATGCCGAAGGCATCGTTGAGTTGGCCGGCGCGCGCAGCGACCTCCCACTCCATCTCGGTCGGCAGATGTTTTCCGGCCCAGCGCGCGAACGCGTCGGCCTCGTAGTAGCTGACGTGGCAGACCGGCGCGTCGGGATCGACCGGCTTGAGGCCGGCGAGCGTCATCGCCTGCCAGGCGCCATCGACCTCGCGCCAATGGCCCGGCGCCTGCCAGTCTTCCTTGCTGACCACAGCAAAGCCGTCCATCAGCCAGAGCGTTGCGTTCGCGTAGCCACCGTCGCGCATGAAGGCGAGCCATTCGCCATTGGTGACGAGATTGCGTGCGATCTTGACCGGACCGACGAGGGCGCGATGCGCCGGCTTCTCATTGTCGAAATGAAAACTGTCGTCGACATGGCCGACGGTGTGGATGCCTTCGTTGAGGATCAACCAGTCATCGCCGGTGCGCGTCGCGGATGGAAAGCGCCAGTCCGGATCGTAGGCCGGATAGACCGGATTCTGCGCAAAGGCGTGCAGGATGTCGGTGAACATCAATTCCTGATGCTGCTGCTCGTGATTGAGCCCGACCTCGACCAGTGGCGCGATGGCACGGAGCTTGTCCTCACCGGCCTCGCGGAAGAATTTGACGACCGCCGCATCAACGTATCTGCGATAGGCGCCGACCTCGCTGGCACCGGGCCGGGTGATGTCTCCGCGGTGATTCCGGGCATGACGGGGGCCGGCGCTGACGTAATAGGAATTGAACAGGAAGGCGAAATCGGGGTGGAAGGGCTGATAGCCCTGGCAATGCTCGCCGAGCAAAAACTGCTCCCAGAACCAGGTGGTGTGGGCCCGGTGCCATTTCGCGGGGCTCGCATCCGGCATGGACTGGATCTGCTGGTCCTCGGGCGACAGCGGCGCGGCCCGGCGCTCGGTCTCGTTGCGGACGGCGAGAAAGGCGTCCTGAAGCCGCTGGGCGAGCTTGCCTGGGGCGGAGGACGGTGACGAAAGCGGGGCGGGGGCCGTAGCGGAAGCTTGTTTCGTCACGTTTTTCTCCAGACAGGACAAGAGAACGTTGTTGGCGTTGCCCGGTTCCAAAACCAAGGTTCGTCCTAGATAGGGGCTCCGTTACGGTATGAAAGTCCTCCCCGGTGATGATATTCGTGTCATCATGCAATGGCTTCGGGCCTGCCCAGGCCGCTCGCCCAGGGCCTTTTCCCCCCATTTTACTTTGGATGCACAACGGTTTGGGCTACATATATAGGAAGGTATCGGGTTAAATCGGCTGAGCCGGCCCGGAGTGGTTGTTGAGGGCTCCGCCCCAGAAGGACATGGATATGAGCATCGAGGAATTCATCGCCAACGAAGTGAAGTCGAACGACGTGGTTCTGTTCATGAAGGGCACGCCGCAATTTCCGCAGTGCGGTTTCTCCGGCCAGGTCGTGCAGATCCTCGACCACCTCGGCGTTGGCTATAAGGGCCTCAACGTCCTCGAATCCGCAGAACTGCGTAACGGCATCAAGACCTTCTCGAACTGGCCGACCATTCCACAGCTCTATGTGAAGGGCGAATTCGTCGGCGGCTGCGACATTGTCCGCGAGATGTTCCAGGCCGGCGAATTGCAGCAGCTCCTCTCCGAGAAGGGCGTCGCGGTTGCGGCCTAATACGTGACCCAGCTGACGCGCCGGATTGGTGGCGCGGAGTTCGAGGTCATTGTCGCTGACATCACCACACTGAGCGTTGACGCCATCGTCAACGCCGCCAACACGTCGCTCCTTGGCGGGGGCGGCGTCGATGGGGCGATCCATCGGGCCGCCGGGCCCGATCTGGTCGCCGAATGCCGGATGCTCCACGGCTGCAAGACGGGCAACGCCAAGATCACCATGGGCTATCGGCTCAAGGCCGCGCACGTGATCCATACCGTTGGTCCGGTTTGGAATGGCGGCACGCTGGACGAAGACGGTCTGCTCGCCTCCTGCTATCGCCGTTCGATGGAGCTGTGCGGGAAGCACAAGCTGACCTCGGTGGCATTTCCCGCGATTTCGACCGGCATTTTCCGCTTTCCCGCCGACCGGGCGGCGGAGATCGCCGTGCGCACGACGATCGAGGCGCTCCCTGCCGCGCCATCCGTTGCGCGCGTGGTGTTCTGCTGCTTCGCCGAGCCGAGCGCCAGGCTCCATGCCGAGGCGCTAGCACGACACAGCAGCCCTTGTGCCTGACGACGCCGTCAGTACACTCCGTCCAGCCATGTTCCGGGGAGGGGATATGATTTCACAGTCTGGACTGCGTGCGCTCGCCTGCGGCGCGCTGATGTCGCTTGGCGCGATGTCGTTCGCACGGGCAGAAGGCACCTACGAGATTCCGGCCGGCGCGCATTTCAACCAGGACAAGCTCGCGAAGATCGGCGAGTTCTTCAAGAACGAGGTCGCGACCGGCAAGATCGCCGGCGCAACCGTGCTGATCCAGCAGCACGGCAAGCCGGTCTATCACGAAGCCTTCGGCGTGCAGGACGTGGTCAGCAAGGCGCCGATCACCGACAAGACGATTTTCCGCCTGTTCTCGATGAGCAAGGCGATCACGTCCGTCGTCGCGGTGCGACTGATCGAGGACGGCAAGATCAAGCTCGACGATCCTGTCTCGAAATACATCCCGTCCTTCGCCAATGTGAAGGTCGGCGTCGAGAAGAAGGCCGACGACGGCACCAAGTCGCTTGAGCTGGTGCCGCCCACGCGGCCGATCACGGTGCTCGATTTGATGCGCCATACCTCCGGCATCACCTATGGCTTCTATGGCGACAGCCTGGTCCGCAAGGCCTATCGCGACGCCAACATCTATGCCGGCGATTTCGACCTCGCCGAGTTCGCCGAGCGCATCGCGAAACTGCCGCTGCACAACCAGCCGGGCGCGCTCTGGCAATACGGCCACTCCACCGACATCCTGGCGCGCGTGATGGAGATCGCGGCCGGCAAGCCGCTCATCGAGATCGAGCGGGAGAAACTGCTCGATCCGCTCGGCATGGTCGATACCGGCTTCTTCGTCACGGCCCCCGAGAAGCAGAAGCTTCTGGCGCAGCCGGTGCCGAACGATGCCGATTTCCGGGTCGGCCGCATCAACGATCCGACGGTGGTCATGAAGATCCAGTTCGCCAGCGGCGGCATGGTGACGACCATGGCCGATTACGAGCGCTTTGCGCAGATGCTGCTCAATGGCGGCAGCCTCGACGGCAAGACCATTCTCAAGCCCGAGACGTTCAAGCTGATGACGACCGATCAGGTCGGCCCGGGCTCCGGAGTGGACCGCGACTATTTCTACTTCCCCGGCGACGGTTTTGGCTTCGGCCTCGGCCTTGCGGTCCGCACCGACCCCGGCAATGCCAAGCCGCCGCCGCCCGGCGATCTCGGGGAATTGAAGTGGGACGGCGCCTCGGGCTGCTATTTCGTGGTCGACCCCAAGCAGGACATGTTCTTCGTGCTGCTGGAGCAGACCCCGACCGAGCGCCAGCGCGTGCAGCGGACACTGAAGCAGTTGGTTTATGAAGCCATGGAGAAGTGACATGACCGGGCGCCGCGCGCTGATCGCGGCGCTCGTCGTTCTGGTCGGTGTGGTCGGCGCGAGAGCAGGCTACGAGGGGCGCCCCGCGCACAGCCTCTCGCCTGAAGGCTTGGCAAAAGTCTCCGACTACATCCGCAACGAGGTCGCGACCGGCAAGATACCCGGCGCGATCCTGCTGCTCCAGCAGCATGGCAAGCCGGTCTATTACGAGAATTTTGGCGTCCGCGACGTCGCGACCGAGATCTCGATGAGCGCGGACACGATCTTCCGCCTCTATTCGATGTCGAAGCCGATCACCTCCGTGATGGCGATGATGCTGGTCGAGGAGGGCAAGCTCGCGCTCGACGATCCCGTTTCAAAATACATTCCGGCCTTTGCCGGCATGAAGGTCGGCGTCGAAAAGAAAGCCGAGGACGGCAAGGTCGGGCTGGCGCTGGAGCCGCTCGATCGTCCGGTGACGATCAAGGATCTGATGCGTCACACCTCCGGACTGCCTTATGGCTATTACGGCGGCGGCGCGGTGCGCGAGCTCTATGCCGAGGCGAAGCTCTTCAACCGCAATCTCAGCAATGCCGACTTCGCCGCGAAGATCGCCACGCTGCCGCTGGTCGAGCAGCCGGGCACGGTGTGGGATTACGGCTTTTCCACCGACGTGCTCGGACGCGTCGTCGAGGTGATCTCGGGAAAGACGCTGCTCCAGTTCGAGAGGGAGCGGCTGCTGGGTCCGCTCGGCATGACCGAGACGGCATTCTTCGTCGCCGATCCCGCCAAGTTTCCCCGCATTGCCGAGCCGATGCCGGAGGACCGCAACATCAATCCGACGACGCAGGTCCGCGATATCAGGCGGCCGGCGACCTGGGAGTCGGGCGGTGGCGGGATGGTTGGCACCGTCGGCGACTACGCCCGTTTCGCGCAGATGCTGCTGAACGGCGGCACCTATGACGGCCGGCGCTATCTCAAGCCCGAGACCATTGCGCTGATGGCGTCGGACCATATCGGACCGGAGACCAGAATCGCGCGCGACCAGAACTATTATCCGGGCGCGTCCTCCGGCTACGGCCTCGGCTTTGCGGTGCGCACGTCCGTGCCGGCGGGTACGTCATGGCCACTCGGCGAATATCGCTGGGACGGCGTCGGCGGCACCTTCTTCTTCATCGATCCCGAAGACGATCTGTTCGGGATATTCATGGTGCAGACCCCGTCGCAGCGCGGCCGGATCCAGCTGGCGCTGAAGACGCTGATCTATCAGGCGATGGGGCGCTGATCGCGGGCTACGGGACTTACGCCCCGCGCACGATCTCGCGCACGTATCCGATCGTTTCCTCGATCTGGCTCGCATTGACGTCGAGATGCGTGCAGGCGCGGATGCGGCCGTCCATCATCGCGAGCGTCACGCCGCGCTGGCGCAGTGCGGCGACCATCTTGTCGCCGGGGACGCCGGCGCCATCGGGCTTGAAGAACACGAGGTTGGTCTCGGGCTCCTGCACCTCGATGCCTGCGATCTGCGACAGTCCGCGGGCGAGTGCGCGCGCATTGGCATGATCGTCGGCAAGGCGATCGACGTGGTGGTCTAGCGCGTAGATGCAGGCGGCGGCGCAGATTCCGGCCTGCCGCATCGAGCCGCCGAGGCGCTGCTTCCACTGCCAGACCGCGTCGATGAAGGCGCGCGAGCCCGCGAGCACACCGCCGATCGGCGCGCCTAGGCCCTTGGAGAAGTCGATCCAGGCCGAATCCCAGCCAGCGGTCATGTCGCGCGGAGAAATGCCGCTCGCCACCGTGGCGTTGAGCAGCCGCGCGCCGTCCATGTGGGTGACGAGGCCGTGCTGCCTGGCGATCTCGACGATCTCGTCGAGTGCGGCCTTCTTCCAGATCGTGCCGCCGCCGATATTGGCGGTCTGCTCGACGCTGACGACGGTCTGCGGCGGCTGGTAGCGCGTGCGCGGGTGCAGAGCTTTCCGGAACGTCTCCGGCGTGAACTGGCCGTCGGCGCCCTTGAGCTGCGTAACCTGGAAGCCGCCGATCGCGGCATGCGCGCCGCCCTCACGGGCGATGATGTGCGCGGTCTCGTGCGCGAGAATCTCGTCGCCGGGCCGGCAATGCACCAGCGTCGCGGTGACGTTGCACATCGTGCCCGAGGGCATGTACACGGCGGCCTCCTTGCCGAGCAGATCCGCAACGCGCTCGCACAGCGCGTTCACGGTCGGATCGTCGCCGACCTGCTCGTCGCCGACCTCGGCGCGCGCCATCGCCTCGCGCATCGCAGCCGTCGGCTTGGTCTGGGTGTCCGACAGCAGATTGATGCGCACCGGCGGCGCCTTGGGATCGATCGGGGGCGGGGTGTAGAGCATGGCTGGTCTCGTCATTTCATCTAGTCGAACAATTGCGACGTACTGCGTGCATCGTTTCTCAGCCACGGGAACGTTGAGCGACGCGGTGTCGCGCGGCAAGAAGGATGTCGTCTGGCGTGTCCGCTGTGAACATATTGCAATCGGGATGAGCGAACAGCCCCCGATATCGGCAGACCTGCTGGTCGCGGGAGAGGGCCGCCCACGCTCGAATCGCCGCTTCAGTCAGCATTGCCGAAGGCATAATGTTGGCGAACTGGCCGGCCATCCGAGACATCGATGGCATGCTACCAAACAAAAAGGCCCCGGAAAACCGGGGCCTTTGAACGTTGGTGTGCCGAGTTATCAGCGCGAATAGAATTCGACGACCAGATGCGGCTCCATCTGCACCGGGAACGGCACGTCGGAGAGGCCGGGGATGCGAATGTACTTCGCGGTCATCTTGCCGTGGTCGACGTCGAGATAGTCGGGGGTGTCGCGCTCGGGGAGCTGGCTGGCTTCGAGCACGTGGGCGAGCTGCTTGGAGGCTTCCTTGACCTCGACCACGTCGCCGACCTTGAGCTGGTAGCTCGAGATGTTGACCTTGCGGCCGTTCACCTTGATGTGGCCGTGGTTGATGAACTGGCGCGCGGCGAAGATCGTCGAGACGAACTTGGCGCGGTACACGACCGCGTCGAGACGACGCTCCAGGAGGCCGATCAGGTTCTCGCCGGTGTCACCCTTGAGGCGGCTCGCCTCGACATAGATGCCGTGGAACTGGCGCTCGGAAATGTTGGCGTAATAGCCCTTCAGCTTCTGCTTGGCGCGCAGCTGCACGCCGAAGTCGGAGAGCTTGCCCTTGCGGCGCTGGCCGTGCTGGCCGGGGCCGTACTCGCGGCGGTTCACGGGGCTCTTCGGGCGGCCCCAGATGTTCTGGCCCATACGGCGATCGATCTTGTACTTCGCCTCACTGCGCTTAGTCATCGCGTCCTCTTCGGTTGCATGGTTTGAGGAAACGCGCCCTCCTGTGTGACAGGCCAAAGCCCGGCACCGACAGGTCCGATCCCCAAAGCTTAAGGGATAGGACCACGGGTCGCGAAACGCTTCGCGGGCCGAAATCGGCCCGCGAGCAGGCGGCTTTTAGGGGAGTTTGGGGTTCGCTGTCAATTCTTTAGCCGTCATTCCGGGGCGCTCAAAGAGCGAACCGGAATCTCATGATCCCGGGCTCGGTGCTATCGCACCGCCCCGGGATGACCGCTGCGCGGTCACGTCCCGACCACCCGGATCGGCTTCGGGCCGGCCGCCCGCAATTCGGCAGCGATTTCAGTGTTAAGGACCTGTTCCAGCCGGGTCAGGACCCGGGCGATGGGGGCGGCGTCGGTGACCCGGTGGTCCCAGCGGATCACGACATGGATGGTCTGGTCGGGCTCGACCGCCCCATAGCTGACGATGAAGGGGCCGGGCGTGACGGGATGCAGCTCGCCGCCGCCATAGGCGGCCACCGAGCTCACCGCGAAGCTGCCGAACCAGTTGCCCCGCTGCCGGCCGAAATTGAGCCCGATGGCCCAGGACAGCCGCCGCAGCGGCAGCGGCAGGCGGGTCGCCCGCATGATCTTGCGGAACATGGGAACGTCGTTGATCGGCGCCGTCTTGCCGCGCCGGATCTCGGCATCGACCGCGGCTAGGGAAAGAGCCTCCGGGGCTGCGATTCGCTGCGGCAGCACGCATTCCTCGCCGTCCTCGACCCGCGCGATGGCGACCAGCGCGACGCTCTTCGGCAGCTCGTAGAGCATCGGCCAAGGCCATTTGGCGTAGACCGTGCGCAGAATCGGCTCGTCCCTGGCGACCAGGGCGAAGGCCTTGACGAACATCGCCGCCCAGCCGGCGGGCGCCATCGCGCCCGAGCGCGCCTCCAGCAGGGGGCGGATATTGAGCGAACGGGACAGCGAGACGAAGGGCACGTCCATCGACGCGCGCATCAGGTCGCAGATCAGGCGGCGCGGCAGCGAAATGGTCTTGGGTGTCCCGCGCATGGGTCTTTCGGTTCCTGCGGACTAAAATATGTGCAGCGAGCGGGTCGCCCGCTCGCCGCGTGCTCTAGCACGAACCAACCCGCTTAGGGTCGGTCGGTTCGCCGCATCAGGGGGCTGGCGTCGCCAGCGGCTTGGTCTTGTCGTAGACGTAAATACCAATGATTTTCAATGATTTATCGCCGTGGGTCTTGGCGTCGTGGACGACGCCGGCCGGGATCAGATAGGAATCGCCGACCTTCAGGTGCTTGTCAGGCTGGCCTTCGACGAGGAGATCGGCCTCGCCTTCCAGCACATAGCCGGTCTCGATCCCGGGATGGGTGTGACGGCCAGCGGCGCCGCCGGGCGGCACTTCGGCGATGGCGGTCAGGGTCGTGTAGCCGTCCGGGAAATCGGTCTTCTGGAGTGGGGTGCGCTTGATGGCGGGCTGCTGGGCGAAGGCCGCAAAGGCAAGGCCTGCGAAGGACAGAGCGAGCAAAGTCTTTTTGAGCATTATTTCCTCCCTGGAAGGGCCGACCCTAGCAGCGCGGCAGTTCCCGGCAAGGTGGCAATCGGCCTGTTCAGCGCCTGATGCCCTCGAACGCCGCCATGATGCCGCGCTGGAACAGCGACCAGTCGAAGCCGAGCGCGATGGCGCGGTAGCCACGGTCGACCAGGGCGTTGGCCTGGTCGGCGGTGCGGGCGACGCCGCCGATCGGCACGCCGCTTCTGAGGATGCCGGCCTCGGCGCGCGCGACCAGCTCCAAGAGCTCCGGATCGTCCATCTGGCCGCGCTTGTTGATGGAGGTGGCGAGATCGCCGGGGCCGATCACCGCGACGTCGATGCCAGGCGTGGCCATGATCTCGTCGATGCGGTCGACGGCGTCGACATGCTCGATGGTGATCATGCAGATCATCTCGTCGTCGGCGCCGGCCATGTAGTCCGGCATCGACTGTCCCCAGCGGAATGGCGCGTGGAAGGGACCCCAGAGACGATCGCCGCGCGGCGGATAGCGCACGCTGCGCACCGCTTTCTCCGCCTCGCTGCGGTTCGTGATCATCGGAAAATTGATGCCGAAGGCGCCGATGTCCATCGGCGCTTTCGCAAGCCACGGTTCGTTCGCCGCGATCCGCACCAGCGGCGTGCACGGCGTGCCGGTCGTGGCGGCGATCATCGCATGCGCTTCGGTGAGGCCGATCGGCCCGTGCTCGAGATCGACGATGATCCAGTCGAGCGAGCGCGCCATGATCTGCACGGTCTGCACGCTCGGGATGGTCGCGATGGCGCCGAAGGCGGGGCGGCCCTCGCGCCACAATTGGCGGAGACGGTTGAGCGGCGTGGTCTGGACCGACATGAGAAAACCTGCGCGGAGATGACGACGGCGAAGCCTAGCAGCGCGTCGTTGGCGCGGAAAGTCAGGCCAGCGCGCGGCCGCCGAAGAACGGCGTCAGCGTGGCCGAAAGGTCATGCACACGGTTCGAGGTGAAGATCATCTCGGCGCCGGACTGCATGATGCCGATAGCCGGGCCGAGCAGATCCGATACGCGGCGGGCGATGGCGGGTGCCGGGTCGATCCAGTCCACCGGCCAGGGCGCGAGCCTGGTCAGCCGGTCGAGCAGGAGCGGATAATGCGTGCAGGCCAGCACCACCGTGTCGGTACGCGCGCCTGCGTCGGCGGCATCGCCGACGAAGCAGGGGGTGAGCTCGGCGAGGATGTCGTCGTCGCTGATCGGATGGCCGCCGAGTGCGCGCTCGGCGAGCGAGGCGAGTTCGGGCGAGCCGACCAGCGTCACCTCGCATCCCTGCGCGAAGTCGCGGATCAGCGCCTTGGTGTATTCGCGCTTCACCGTGCCCTTGGTGCCGAGCACCGAGACCCGCCGGCTCTTCGACTGCGCACAGGCCGGCTTGATCGCCGGCACCGTGCCGACGAAGGGCAGGGAATAAGCGGCGCGCAGGTGCGATAGGACCAGGGTGGACGCCGTGTTGCAGGCGATGACGACGAGGTCCGGATCATGGGTGCCGATCAGCTCCCCCATCAGCGGCACGACGCGGGCGATGATCTCGTCCTCGCTGTGGTGGCCGTAGGGGAAGAAGGCGTCGTCGGCGACGTAGACGTAATGCGCGTCCGGGCGCGCGGCCACGACCTCACGGAGCACCGTGAGCCCGCCAAGGCCGGAATCGAACACCAGGATCGTCGGGGAATTGGTCACGTCGTTACCTTAAAGCGTCTTGGTTACCATTCGGTTTTTGGGGCGGTTTTGCGGCGGTGGCACCTGGGGCCAATTTTGAACGATTCAATTTCGCGATTGCCGCATGTTCCCGCTATCAGCACGGGTGTTGCACTGCGGACGGGGACATATCCGCAGAATTCCGGGGAGCCGACATGATCAGAAACACCAGTAACGGCTGGGGCAGCGTTTCCCGCTGGCTGCACTGGATTTTGGCGCTGACGATCATCGGTATGATCGGCTTCGGCTGGTGGATGAACCACATCCCGGCGCGGCCCGACCGTTTCTTCTACCGCTCGATCCATGCCGATATCGGCTATGTGATCCTGCTGCTCACGGGGCTGCGCCTGGTCTGGCGCGTCGTCAACCCGACGCCGGCGTTGCCGGCCGACAGCCAGCCCTGGCAGAGGCTGGCCGCCCGCATCAGCCATGGCGCGCTGTATCTCGCCGTGATCGCGGTCATCATGCTCGGCTGGGCGCATTCCGGCGCGCACGCGCCCGATTGTTCGGACTTCTTCGGCCTGTTTCACGTGCCGCAATTCACTTCTCCCGACCGTGCGGCGGCGAACGCCTATGAGGACCGCCACATCCTCTTTGCCTATGTGCTGCTCGCCCTGATCGCGGTTCACGTCGTCGCCGCTCTCTGGCACCACTTCATCCGCGGCGACCGTGTCGTGACGCGGATGGTGGCGGACGAGGCGGGGTAGGGCTTTCCCAAACGCGTTGCTCGCAATCCCGTCATCCCCGCGCAACCGCGAAGCGGTTGTCGCTGGAGGCGCGAGGCTTGCGATGCGCACGCATCGCAAAGCGGAGCCTCGAAGGGTGACGGCGATGCTATAACGCGGCATCACGATCCATCCCACGGCCGCAGGAGGCGCCATGCTCACCGTCCATCATCTCGGCAAGTCGCAGTCCGAGCGCATCGTCTGGCTGTGCGAGGAGCTCGAAATCCCCTATGAGCTCAAGCGCTACGCTCGCGATTCCGTCACCATGCTGGCGCCTCCCGACTACAAGGCGCTGCACCCGATCGGAGCGGCGCCCGTCATCACCGACGGCGATCTCGTGCTCGCCGAATCCGGCGCGATCGTCGATTACATCATGGCCAGATACGGCAATGGGCGCCTCGTGCTCCGCCCGGACGACCCTGATTTTGCGCAGTTTTTGTACTGGTTTCACTTCGCCAACGGCACGCTGCAAGCCGGCATGGGCCGCTTGATGATCCTGAACCGGCTCAGGCCCGCCGAGGACAATCCGATGCTGGTCGCGACCAGAGGGCGCGTCGACCGCGCCTTCGATCTGGTCGACGCGCGGGTTCGTGACGCCGAATATCTCGCCGGCAACACCTTCACCACCGCCGACATCATGATGGGCTTTTCGCTGACCACGATGCGCTACTTCCAGCCCTATGATCTCCAGCGTTGTCCGAACGTGGTGAAATATCTCGGCCGCATCGGTGCGCGGCCGGCCTACCGGCGCGCGATGGAGAAGGGCGATCCCGGCATGGCGCTGCTGCTGAGCTGAGCGGCGGTCACGCGATCCTGTTCGTCGTCGCCGCCCGTTCCGTGGCGAGCTGCTTCTGCAAGCGATCGATGTTTTGCAGGAGGCGCTGGCTGGTCAGCACCAGGAAGTAGTAGCCGAACTGCGGATCCTGGAAGTAGATCTCGAGCAGCCGGTCATAGGTGATCGTCAACACCTGGCCGTCTTCGACGCATTCGATCGTTCCGGTGCGCCGGTTGTCCGGCGTCAGGAAGCCGAGCTCTCCCATGAGAGCTCCGGGCCCGATCTCGACATTGATCTCCTTGACCAGGAATTTTCCGGTGACCGTAAGGAGCATCTCCTTGGCCGGATCGCCCAGTTTGAACAGCGTGTCGCCGCGGCGATATTTGCGCTCGGTCATGAACGGCTTGAGCCACTCGATCGACATGTCGCCTTCGGCCGCATGTCGCGCCTTCTTGACCAGCTTGAGCATCTGCCGCAGGCGAAGAGCGTTGATCGGAAGCAGCAGCAGATAGAGCAGGAAGGTCGAGACGTTGGCGGAGAGCGCGCCGAACACGGCGAAGAATGCACAGCCGACCATGTTGGCGACGCGCAGGGGCACCATGGTCCGCATCAGGAGGGTGGCGACGAAGAAGCCGGCGCCTACCGCGGCGAACAGATTGGCCAGGGTGATGTTTTGGACAAAGATCTCCAGCATCCGATTGAAGATCGCGTCGTAGGTGACGTTGTTGGGATCGAGGCCCATCTGGACCAGGATCTTCGCGATCCTGAGGTTGTCCGTCGCCGCATCGAGAATGCGGTCGAGGATCGACGAAATGTCTGCGCTGCCGGACGGCATGGTACTAACCCCGCGTAAGGCCTTCAGTCCTGGTCGGTATTCGTATAGCCGAAATCGAATGACGACCGCTTGAATGGAGCCTTCGGCCGTCATGCCGCAAGAGGCAAATTTTAGCCTGATCGTGCGTTTCGGCAATTGCCCGTTGGTTGCGCGTATCGCCGTGGCGACCTGTGATTCGGCCCCGGGGCGCGGACTTCGGCGCCGTTGACCGACCTGAGGCCCCCGACGAGGGGGCGTGAGGCGATCTTCGCCTTACGGCTTGCTGGCGGGCTGGATCACCTGCTGCTCGACCAGGCCGAGGTGCCCCGGCAGCGAGCCGGCGCGCAGCATCATGGCGACGCTGCTCGCTTCCTCCAGGGTGAAATTGCCGGAGATCTGGCCCGAGCCGCCGGTGATGGGCTCGCGGATCACGGGAGCGGAGATCACCCTGTCGTCGAGCACGATAGCGAAGGGTCTTCCGACGTTCTCTGCGGTGATGTGGGCGAAGCGCCGCGTGCCGCGGCCGTTGAAGCGGAACGAGGCGATCGGGTCCTTCGTGCCGCTCGCAAAGCCGGGACCGGCATAGCTGATGTCGTCGCCGTCGAGCGCGCTCTCCTTGGCAACCAGATAGGGCTGCTTGTCCTTGAAACCGAGCAGGACTTCTGTGCCCGCGGGCAGCGCACCGGATTGGGCCTGCTCCGCCGGCATCGAGAGGTCGACCAGGCGGAGGCTGACCTTGACCTTGGTGGCGAAGATCCTGGTCACCTGCTCGGGCTCCATCATGCCGGGCAGGAAGATGCGGATGCGGTCCGTGCCGTCAGGCTGGACGCTGGCGAGCCTGATGCCGGCATCCTTGAGGCGCTGCTCGATCATGGCGATGGCGTCTTCGACGAGATCGCGCAGCCGCGCGGCGGATGCGGCATCGGTGGGCGCGAGCCGGACCAGTCCGTCGCCACCGTCGGTCATGGCGAGCGCATGCGATGGCAATCCCTCCGCGGCTGAGGCGAGCTTGCGCTTCAGCTCTTCGCGGCCCTTGGCGTCCACGATCTTCAATTCGACGCCGCCGTCGCGGATCGCAAGACCGGAGAAGGCGATCTTGCCCTCGCGCAACGTCTTGTAGACGTCGTCGCGCAAATCCGTGACGACGCTCTCGCGCAAGCCGTCGGTGTCCACCTTGTAGATGATGCGCGAGCCGCCCAGCTTCTCCATCTTGTCCGCGATGAAGGCCGTGATCTTGGCGCGCATCTTGTCGAGCTGGCTGTCCTCGGCGAGCCCCGCGCGGGGCAGCGCGATCGCCGCTGCGATGGCGAGCGCAATAGTAAGCCGTCCGATGCGATCCCGCAGGGGCATAGTCATGATGACCTCAAGTCTTGCGGCAGGACGCTGGCAGGCGAATCCTGTGCATGTTCTTGGTCCCCGGATCGGGCGCGGAGGTTCAAATTCCGTCTGGATGAGCCTTGTCGCTGCAGCCGTTAGGCAATGGACGAACGGCAAATCATCCCTCATTGTGTTGGCGTTCGACCGGCCATCGGTCGAGGCCTCGCCGACCAAAATGTCAAAAGACAGGAGGCGGGGAAATGCACCTGAGGGAGGACGGAATTCCATGGCGGGCATCCACGCGCTCGATCGGCTGATTGGCAACGACTATCCGGACCTGGCGACTGACGAAGAGGTCCGGGCCTTCGAGCAGGTCCCCTACGCGGATCGCGTCGCGGCCGAGAGCACCTATGACGCGATCAAGTTAGGTGCTGCGCGCAATCCCGACGGCGCAGCGATCCAGTTCCTGCAAAACGCCGATCCGGCCGATACGCCGGTTGTGGTCACGTACCGCGACTTCGTGGCGCGCGTCACGCAGGCCGCCAACATGTTTCACGCGCTCGGCGCGGAGAAGGGCGACGTCATCAGCTTCATGCTGCCGCTGGTGCCCGACGCCTTCGTGACGCTGTTCGGCGCGGAAGCTGCCGGCATCGCCAATCCCGTCAATCCGCTGCTCGAGCCGCACCAGATCGCGGAAATCCTGGAGGCCGCGAACACGAAGATCCTGGTGGCGCTCGGGCCGATGCCCGGCACCGACATCTGGCAGAAGGTCGAGCAGATCCGCCCGCAGCTCAAGCATCTCAAGGCGATCGTACAGGTGTTCGGTGGCGGCGACCCGGCGAACGGCGTGTTTGCTTTCAACGATTTGATCAAGCAGCAGCCGTCCGATCGGCCGATCAGCGGACGCAAGATTCTCGGCAGCGATATCGCCGCTTATTTCCATACCGGCGGCACCACCGGTACGCCGAAGCTGGTGCGGCACACCCATGCCAACCAGGTCTACCAGGCCTGGGCGCTCAATCTGCTGCTGAAACCCAAGCCCGGCGCCAACCTGTTGTTCGGCATGCCGTTGTTTCACGTCGGCGGATCGCTGACGCAGGTGCTGCTGACGCTGTCGAGCGGCGGCTCGCTGGTCGTGCTGTCGCCGAGCGGCTGGCGCAATCCGAATGCGGTGAAGAACATCTGGGGGCTCGTCGAGCGCTTCAAGCCCGAGGCGCTGTCGAGCGTGCCGACGGTGCTCGCCGCAACGCTGGCGGTGCCGCCGGGCAATGCCGACATCTCCAGCCTGAAATATGCTGCCGGCGGCGGCTCGGCGATCCCCGTCGCCGTCGGCTCGGCGATCCAGGACAAACTGAAGCTGCCGGTGGTCGAAGTCTACGGCATGACTGAGACCTCGAGCGTGCACACGCTCGCTTATCCGTCACGGCCGATCCGGCTCGGCTCGGTCGGCCTGCCCATGCCCTATGCGCGCGTGCGCATCGTGCAGCTCGATGCCGACGGCCGCCTGATCCGCGACTGCGCGCCGGACGAGATCGGTGTCGTGATCATGGCGGGGCCCGGCGTGTTCGGCGGCTATCTCAACGACGAGCACAACAAGGGCGCCTTCGTCGACGAGGTCTGGGTCAATTCCGGGGATCTCGGCCGGCTGGACGCCGACGGCTATCTCTGGATCACCGGTCGCGCCAAGGATCTCGTCATCCGCGGCGGCCACAACATCGATCCGGCGCCGATCGAGGAGATCATGTTCCGCCATCCCGCCGTTGGCTTCGCCGCGGTGGTCGGCCAGCCCGACGCCTATGCCGGCGAACTGCCGGTCGGTTACGTGCAGTTGAAACCGGGTGCCAAGGTCGAGCCGGGCGAGCTTGAGGCGTGGGTGCGCGAGCGCACGCCGGAGCGCGCCGCCGTGCCGGTGCAGGTCATCCCGATCGATCCGATGCCGGTCACGGGGGTCGGCAAGGTGTTCAAGCCGCAGCTGCGCTGGGACGCGGCCGAGCGCGTGTTCACGAAGGTGCTGGCGCCGCTCGCTGCGCGCGGCATCGACTGCAAGGTCAGGGTCGGCGCTCATGGCAGCCACGGCTCGATCGCCACCGTGACGCTGGCGGGCCTGCCGGCCGACCAGCGCGAGGCGGTCGCGGGCGAGGTGCACACCCTGCTCGCGCCGTTCGTGATGCGGCACGAGGTGGTGCAGGTGTAGCAGGCCCAAACGCAGCCCGGCGTCGGTCTGACCGCGCCGGAAGGGCGACGCTCCCCGCTCGATCATGAAGGTCGTTTGAGTCCCTGTGTGACTAATGTCACATATGGAAGAATTGGCATTCGGCCATACTCCGAATAGTCTCATGGAATTGCATCCGGGGGGACGCAAAGTGATTCCGCTTCGGCTATTTGCTTTGTTGATATTTGCGATGGGCCTAGCCTGCGGACCGGCGCATGCCGACCGGCGGGTCGCGCTCATCATTGGTAATTCCGCCTACAAGAGCGCGCCGAAGCTCGGCAATCCCGTGAACGATGCCACCTTGGTTGGCGGCATGTTCAAGAAAGCCGGCTTCGATTCCGTGGACGTCAGGCTTGATCTCAGCGCCAGCGAGATGCGGCGCATGCTGCGAGAGTTCGCCGGCAGGGCGCGCGACGCGGACATGGCGGTGATCTACTATGCCGGCCACGGCATCGAGCTCGACGGCAACAACTATCTCATTCCGACGGATGCGACACTGGAGACCGATGGCGACGTTCTCGACGAGACTATCCCGGTCGAGCGTGCGCTGTTCGCGGTCGAGCCGGCCAAGCAGCTCCGTCTCATCATCCTCGACG
The DNA here is from genome assembly GCF_028128655.1 of Bradyrhizobium sp. CCBAU 45394. NCBI lineage: Bacteria > Pseudomonadati > Pseudomonadota > Alphaproteobacteria > Hyphomicrobiales > Nitrobacteraceae > Bradyrhizobium > Bradyrhizobium sp. CCBAU 45394. Next base: position 116,899 of record NZ_LBIX01000166.1, read on the forward strand.
CCTGCCGCGACAACCCCTTCTCAAAGACCATGAAGCGCACGCTGGCCTCGCGCGCGATCGGACGCGGCCTGGCCAAGGTCGAGCCGACCAGTCCCAACACCATGATTGCCTTCGCGGCCAAGGCCGGCTCGACCGCGTCCGACGGCGACTCCCGAAACAGCCCGTTCGCCACCGCGTTGGTCGAGCACCTGCCGAAGCCGGGCCTTGATCTGCGCAAGGCCTTCGGCTTCGTGCGCGATGACGTGCTCAAGGCTACCAGCTACAAGCAGGAGCCTTATGTCTACGGCTCGCTCGGCGGCGACGACGTGCCGCTGGTCCCGACGCGCCCGATTGCGACCGGTCCACAGGCCAATCCGCAGGATGCCGTGCGCAGGGACTACGAGCTCGCGCTCCAGCTCGCCACGCGTGATGGCTGGGAAGCGTTTCTGGCGCAATATCCCGACGGATTCTATTCCAACCTTGCCAAGGGCCAGTTGAACAAGATCGCCGCCGAAGAGACGCGCGCGGCGGCCGAGCAAAAGGCCAAGGCGGCGGAGCAGGAGAAGACAAGGCTCATTGCCGAGCGCGCTCAGAAGGCCGAGCAGGAAAGGGCGGCCGCGGCGGCCAAGGCCGCCGAGGAAGCACGGATCGCGGCCGAAAAGAAGAAGGAGATCGAGCAGGCGAAGGCTGAAGCGGCCGAACGCGAGCGCAAGGCAGCGGAAGCGGCGGCTGCGAAGGCGCTGGCCGAGAAGCAGGCGGCGGAGAAGGTCAAGGCCGAACTCGCCGCAAGGCAAGCCGCCGAGAAAGCGGAGCAGGCGGCAAAGCCGGCGGCCGACCGGCAGATGCCCGAAGTCGAGAAACAGAAAGTCGCCGCGCTTTCGCCTGAGCCGACCTCAACATTATCCGCGGCTGATCTCGCCAAATCAGTGCAGAGCGAATTGCGCCGCGTTGGCTGCCTTGCGTCGGCTGCGGAGGGCGAGTGGACGTCGGCCGCGCAACGTTCGATGACCCTGTTCAACAAATACGCCGGCACCCAGTTCGACGTGAAGCTCGTCAGCGTCGACGCACTCGATGCGCTCAAGGCGAAGCCGGGACGGGTCTGTCCGCTGGTGTGCAATTTCGGTTTCAAGGCCGACGGCGATCAATGTGTGAAGATCACCTGCCGCGCCGGCTATCGCGTCGGCGACGACAACGAATGCGAGAAGATCCCGGAGAAGAAGCCGGTCGCGACGCGGGAGGATTCGAGGAGGCGGGACCAGGACCGCAAGGAGGCGGAGTCCACGGCGCCGAAGTCGCAGTCCTCCGGGCAGATGATCTGCAACAACGCCGGATGCAGGCCGATTGCCAAGGGCTGCCGACTCGGCACGACCAATCATCCTTCGAATCCCGCCTATAAAGTGCCGGCCGAAATATGCAACTGATGACGAAGCATAACTTTCGGACTTCCGCCATCGGGCTCGGAGCTCTTGCTTTTTTTGTTCTTGCAAGCTGCCTCGGCTGCGGCCCGGCACTCGCCGAGAAGCGCGTTGCGCTCGTCATTGGCAATTCCGCCTACAAGAGCGCGCCGAAGCTTGCCAACCCGGTGAGCGATGCCGGCTTGATCGGCGGCATGTTGAAGAAGGCCGGCTTCGATACGGTCGACATCAGGCAGGACTTGAACGCATCCGAAATGCGCAAGGCGCTGCGCGAGTTCGGCGCGCGGACGCGGGATGCCGACGTCGCGATCATCTACTATGCAGGCCACGGCCTCGAGGTCGACGGCACCAACTACCTGATCCCGACCGATGCAGCTCTTGAGACCGACACCGACGTCTACGACGAGGCGTTGCCTATCGATCGCGTGTTGGTGAGCATCGAGCCTGCCAAACAGCTTCGGCTCGTCATCCTCGATGCCTGCCGCGACAACCCCTTCGCCAAGACGATGAAGCGGACGGTCGCCTCTCGGGCGATCGGCCGCGGGCTCGCCAAGGTCGAGCCGACCAGCCCGAACACCATGATCGCCTTCGCGGCCAAGGCCGGATCGACGGCGTCCGACGGAGATTCCAGAAACAGCCCGTTCGCCACGGCGCTTGCAGACCACCTCCCAAAGCCTGGGCTGGACCTGCGCAAGGCCTTCGGCTTCGTGCGCGATGATGTGCTGAGGAGCACCGCGAACAAGCAGGAACCCTTTGTGTATGGCTCGCTGGGCGGCGATGACGTGCCGCTGGTTCCTGCCAAGCCGGCCGCAACCGGTCCGCAGGCAAATCCGCAGTCTGAGCTCAGGCGCGACTATGAACTCGCGCTTCAGCTCGGCACGCGGGACGGCTGGGAAGCATTCCTGGCGCAATATCCGGAGGGCTTCTACGCGAATCTGGCCAAGGGCCAGTTGAACAAGATCGGCGCCGAGGAGACGCGCGCGGCAGCCGAGCAGAAGGCGAAGGCGGCGGAGCAGGAGAAGACAAGGCTCGTTGCCGAGCGCGCCCAGACGGCCGAGCAGGAGAAGGCGGTCGCGGCGGCCAAGGCCGCCGAAGAGGCGCGCATCGCGGCGGAAAAGCAAAAGCAGATCGAACAGGCGCGGGCCGAGGCCGCCGAGCAGCAGCGCAAGGTCGCCGAGGCGGCGGCCGCGAAAGCGCTGGCCGAGAAGCAGGCGACGGAGAAGGCCAAGGCCGAGCTCGCCGCCAAACAGGCGGCCGAGAAGGCGGAGCAGGCCGCAAAGCCGTCGGCTGATCGTCTGATACCAGAGGCCGAGCAAAAAGTTGCAGCCCTTTCACCGGCGCCGGCTTCCACATTATCTGCAGCTGATCTGACAAAATCCGTGCAGAGCGAACTGCGCCGCGTCGGCTGCCTGTCCGCCGCTGCCGATGGCGACTGGAGCGCCACGTCGCAGCGCTCGCTGACGCTGTTCAACAGATATGCCGGCACCCAGCTCGACGTGAAACTCGCGAGCGTCGACGCGCTCGATGCGCTGAAGGCGAAGCCGGGGCGGGTCTGTCCGCTCGTCTGCAATTTCGGCTTCAAGGCCGACGGAGACCAATGTGTGAAGATCACCTGCCGCGCAGGCTATCGCGTCGGTGACGACAACGAGTGCGAGAAGATCCAGGAGAAGAAGCCGGTCGCCAGGCGCGAGGACTCAAGGAAGCGGGATGCGGACCGGAAGCAGGTTGAGGCGACACCATCCAAGCCGCAAGCATCTGGCCAGATCTTTTGCAATGCTGCCGGATGCCGCCCTGTCGGCAAGGGATGCAGAATAGAGCGCGCCGGCACCGCTGATGCGAGCTCAGTGATGGCGGGCCGGACCAGAGAAGTCTGCGATTGAGGTGAGAGCGAACGAGCCAGGGCTTGCATGCCTCGCCGCACGCGAGCATTCCGCCGTCACCTTCAGCAATTGTCGGGCGTGTTCGGATCCGCCGCGCTGTCCGGGTGGTCGAGGTCCGCATTCAGAGGCGGAGATTCCGCCCGAAGGTATCGGCAAGGACATCCAGCACATCTCCTACAGCGACATCGGCGGCCGGCCCGACCGAATGCGGAGAAATGCGCCAAAGGCCTGTTCCACACATTCGTTGTCGACGTGCGCGCGCCGGAGAATCCGGTGCCGATCGCAACCCTGCCGACCCCGCGCGACCGTGATTTCTGCACGAACGGCACCTTCGGCCCGCATAATCTGCACGAGAACCGCCCGGGCTGGTTCCAGAGCGAGGAGACGATTTTCGCGACCTACAACAATGCCGGCGTGAGGGTGTTCGACATCAGGGACGCCTTCGCACCGAAGGAGGTCGCTTATTGGGTGCCGCCGGTACCGAAAAAGCTCGTCGACCCGCGCCCGAACATCGGGCTCGCAGCCAAGACCTGCGACGCCTATGTCCGGCCCGACGGCTGATGTTCGTGTCCGACTGGAACGCCGGCCTGCACGTGCTGCAATATCAGGTGCAATATCAGGGATGAGCTGGCTACCCGCGGATCGCCGCATTGGCCCTCTCGGCCGCGCCCGTCATCGCTTCCTTCGCCGGCCTCGCACCGTTGACCACTTCGTTCACGCCGATCATGAAGGCGTCCAGGATCAGTCTCGATTGCGGATGGAAAAGAACTGCCTTGGCGCGGTCGACGTCGGCATTCTGCAAGTTTGTCAGCGCCGCCTCGGCTGCCTGCGGGCCGAACGCCTTCTTGAAGCCCTCGCTCGACCAGGCCGACACGCGTGTCGTCGCCAGCCCCGCTGCAGCGGTCCGCAGCGAGGTCGCCTTGCTCGTCGCCCAGAGCAGGAACAGGAAAGCCGCCCGCTTGTTTCGAGATTTGGAATTGATGCACGCCTGCCAGTGCGACATGAAGGGGACGGGTCCGCGACCGGCGAGATGCGGAAAGGTTGCAAACCCAGCCTGCTTGGCGACACGGCTTTTCGCGGGATTGGAGATGTCGGTCGCGAAGTTGCTGCTGTCGATTGCCATGGCCGTCCGCCCCTGCAGGAAGTCGTCCAGCACGTGGTACCATTCGTAGCTGCCGACGCCAGCAGGCCCGGCCTGACCGAGCACCTGTCCGTACATCTCGATGGCCGCGATCCCCTCCGGGCTCGCGAAAGCGACCCTGTTGTGCTCGACCATGGCCCCACCGTAGGAGAACAGGAAGCCCATGGCTGGCGGGGAGGAATTGCCGCTGGCCTGGGCCCGCATCGCGATCCCCGACATCCCGTTGGTCTTGACCGCCTTGGCGGTGACGAGCAGCTCCTCGAAAGTCTGGGGAATCGGCAGGCCCTTGGCTGCCAGCGCATCGTTGTTGATGAACAGGGTCATTGCCTCTGAGGTAATCGGGACGGCGTACCGTTCGCCGTCCGACCACAGCGGGAAGGCTCGGGCCGTCTTGAGCAGGTCGCTCTCGTCATACCAGGCGGGGTCGGTCAGCGACCTCAGGGAATAATAGCCGTTCAGTGGCTCCACCCATCCGTTCGAGATGCCCTGGCCATAGGTCGTGAACATGAAGACGTCGGGCGTGCTGCTGCCGCGAGCGAGCCTGACCGGCAGCGCGCCGAGGAAGGCGGTTTCCAGCTGGAAATCGATGGTGACGTTGATGCCGGTGAGTATGGTGAACTCCGGCAACAGCGGCGTGATCGCGTTCGACCACGGATGGATCGCGCCCGAAAGCGCGATCGTCTGTCCCGTAAATTGCTTCCAGTCGATCGCGGCGTTGGCGTAAGCTGCAGCGGTATCCTCGGCAAAGCTCCAGCGCGGCAGCGCGGTCAGGCCCGCGCCAGCCGCCCCCAGTCCCTTGATGAAACTGCGCCGGCTCGCCGGATGGCTCAATGAGTGTTCACCCCGTGCCATGATGATGCTCCTTGAAGCAACCAAGGGCATTCATTCATAGCACACGCACGGGGCCGCAGCCCTGCGACATCACGGCCCTTACGCCGGGCGTATCCGATGAATGTCGGGTTCCCGACCTCCCTATCCGTGCTATTGTCCTGTCATGCTCTGGCGTCGGCACCAGAACACGCGCGGTCACTCGAGCATCGAAGACCCACGGCCAATGTCCGTTCCTGTTCGGGCCCTGCCTCTGCGATGGTTAGCTCGTCCGCTGATCCTTGCGGTCGCAGTGCTTGTGACCCTGTTTGCCGCGACCAGCTTCCTCGGCCTGCAATATTGGCAGGAGCGGCAGGCAGCTCATCACTTCATCGAACACAGCCGCCAGGTCCTCGAAACGCTCGATCGGCTGCGGGCGATCGTCGCGGAACTGGAGACTGAAAGGCGCGGGTATCTCATGACCCTCGACCCCACCTATCTCAAGGCCTACGGCGTCTCTGACGAAAGTGTACGGCGGGAGGCTCAGGCGCTGCAGGTGTTGGTCGCGGACGATCCGTTGCAGGGCCTTCGCGCCGGACATCTGGCGCTGACCGTTACAGCCACGCTGCGCGAGATCGACGAACTGCTGAAGACGGCCGGCACATCCGGGCTGGCCGCGCTGGCGATGATCCGCAGCATGGACGAGATCCGCTCGCAAATCGACCAGATGGTGGATCACGAACGCTTTCGGCTCGCCGACCGGGAGGCGCACGCCGAAGCATTCGAGCAACGCTGGACCTGGCTGATCGCCGGCGCCGTTGTCCTCGTCATCGCGCTGGCCGGAGCGGCGCTGGCGCTGGCGCGGCTCGAAGCGAAACGGCGGAGAAAGGCGATCGAGGAGAATATCCAGCTCCAGAGTGATCTTGCAGCACGGGATATCAAGATCAGGCGCCTGTTCGACGCCAACATCATCGGCATCATCATCTGGGAAGTCGAGGGGCGCATTCTCGAGGCCAACGATGCCTTCCTGCGCATCGTGGGATACGACCGGGAAGATCTCATCGCAGGACGCCTGAACCGGACCGACCTCACGCCGCCGGAATGGCGCGACCGCGACGTGCATACCGTGGCGGAACTGAAGCGGGTCGGGACGGCCCAGCCATTCGAGAAGGAGTATGTGCGCAAGGACGGAAGCCGTGTTCCGGTGCTGATCGGCGGGACCATGTTCGGAGAGGGTACGGATACTGGCGTCGGCTTTGTCCTTGATCTGACGGCCCTCAAGCGGGCGGAAGCCGAAGGCCGCGAACACGAGCGGCGCTACCGTGAAGCGCTGATGGAGCTCGCGCACGCCAATCGCGTCACCACGATGGGGCAACTCACCGCGTCGATCGCCCACGAAGTCAACCAGCCGATCGCCGCGATCGTGGCGAACGCCGAGGCCGGGGTGAATTGGTTGGAGGCTCAACCCCCAAATCTGGAGCGGGTTCGACAGACGTTCGACTGGATCACAAAGGACGGCATGCGAGCCGGCGATATCATCGGTCGAATCCGGGCGCTGATCAGGAACGCTCCCCCGCAAAAGGAGAATCTGGAGATCAACCAGGTGGTGCTTGAGGTCATCGCGCTGACACGCAGCGAAGCGTTCAAGAACGGCGTGTCGGTACGAACGCAATTTGCCGAGGGCTTGCCGCCGATTCAGGCCGATCGGGTTCAACTTCAGCAAGTGGTTCTCAACCTGATCGTCAACGCGATCGAGGCGATGGCCGCGGTCGGCGAGGGGGGGCGGGAGTTGCTGATCAGCACCGGCCGGGATGGATCGGACGGCGTCCACGTCACCTTGCGGGATTCCGGTCCGGGGCTGGATCCGAAGAACGTGGACCGCCTGTTCGAAGCCTTCTACACCACCAAGCCCACGGGCATGGGGATGGGTCTCGCCATCTGCCGCTCGATCATCGAGGCACATGGCGGGCGGATGTGGGCCGGTGCAAACGAGCCTCGGGGCGCCGTCTTTCAGTTCACGCTGCCGCTCGCGTCAGACCAGACCGCATCTCACCTGCTGGAGGCGGATGAGGCAACGGGGCGACGCTCCGCGGCTCGATGACGGGCTTCGCGTAGCCTGGTCCTTTGCGCGAATGTAGGCTCGAAGCCGACCCTAACCCGCCGGCATCCTCGTCTCGATCAAGCGCACCCAGAACGAGGCGCCGTGGCCGAGGATGTTGTCGTTGAAGACATAGGACGGGTGGTGGCATTCGTTGCCGTCGCCCATGCCGACCAGCACCATGGCGCCGGGACGCGCTTCGAGCATGAAGGAGAAGTCTTCGGCGCCCATCATCGGGATGAACTTGTCGTTGACGCGCTCGGCGCCGACGATGTCGCGGGCGACGTCGGCGGCAATCCCGGCCTCGCGCGCATGGTTCATCGTCACCGGGTACATCCGTGTGTATTTCGTCTCCGCCGAGCCGCCATAGGCGCGCGCGACGCTCTCTGCGACCTCGCCGATGCGGCGTTCGACCAGATCGCGCACCTCGGGATCGAGCGTGCGCACGGTGCCGCCGAGCTCGGCGACCTCCGGGATGATGTTGAAGGCGGTGCCGGAGTGGAATTGCGTGATCGAGATGACGGCGGATTTGAGCGGATCGATGTTGCGCGCGACGATCGATTGCAGCGCATTGACGATCTGCGAGCCGATCAGCACGCTGTCGACCGATTTGTGCGGACCCGCGCCGGCGTGACCGCCCTTGCCATGGACCGTGATCTGGATGTTGTCGGAGGAGGCGAGCATCGCGCCGGGCGTGGTGGCGAAATGGCCTTCGGGCAGGCCCGGCATGTTGTGCATGCCGTAGACCTCCTGGATGTTCCAGCGCGTCATCAGGCCGTCCTCGACCATGGCCTTGCCGCCGCCGCCGCCTTCCTCGGCGGGCTGGAAGATCACGATCGCGGTGCCGTCGAAATTGCGGGTCTCGGCGAGATATTTTGCGGCGCCCAGCAGCATCGCGGTGTGACCGTCATGGCCGCAGGCGTGCATCTTGCCGGGGACCTTGGAGGCATAGGGCACGCCCGAGGTTTCCGTGATCGGCAGCGCGTCCATGTCGGCGCGCAGGCCGATGGTCTTGCCGGAGGCCGATTTGCGGCCGCGGATCACGCCGACGACGCCGGTGCGGCCGATGCCCGTCACCACCTCGTCGCAGCCGAACTCGCGCAAGCGATCGGCGACGATGCCGGCTGTACGGTGGACCTCGTAGAGCAGCTCCGGGTTCTCGTGGAAGTCATGGCGCCAGGCGGCCATTTCGTCGGAGAGGGCGGCGATGCGGTTGACGATGGGCATGAGGGGGATCCGTTTCTTTTGGGTTCTCTCGTCATCCCGGGGCGATGCGTCGCATCGAACCCGGAATCTGGATGTCGTCGCGCGAGATTCCGGGTTCACGCTTCGCGTGCCCCGGAATGACGAGAATAATCAGCTCTCGCCGAACACGCGCTTGAAGATCGTGTCGACGTGCTTGAGGTGATAGCCGAGGTCGAACTGTTCCTCGATCTCGGCGTCGGTGAGATATTTCTTCACCTCGGCGTCCTGCTTCAGGAGCTGGAGGAAGTCGCCTTCGCCGCGCCAGACCGGCATGGCGTTGCGCTGCACCAGCTTGTAGGCGTCCTCGCGGCTCGCGCCCTTCTGCGTCAGCGCCAGGAGCACGCGCTGCGAATGCACGAGGCCGCCGAGGCGGTCGAGATTCTTCTGCATGTTGGCGGGATAGACCAGCAGCTTGTCGATCAGGCCGGCAAGGCGCACCAGCGCGAAGTCGAGCGTCACGGTCGCGTCCGGACCCATCATGCGCTCGGCGGAGGAGTGTGAGATGTCGCGCTCGTGCCAGAGCACGACGTTTTCCAAGGCCGGCGTCACATAGGCGCGCACCATGCGGGAGAGGCCGGTGAGGTTTTCGGACAGCACCGGGTTGCGCTTGTGCGGCATGGCGGAAGAGCCCTTCTGTCCCTCGGAGAAGAACTCTTCGGCCTCCAGCACCTCGGTGCGCTGCATGTGGCGGATCTCGACCGCGATGCGCTCGACCGAGGAGGCGATCACGCCAAGGGTCGAGAAATACATCGCGTGGCGGTCGCGCGGGATCACCTGGGTCGAGATCGGCTCGGGCACGAGACCCATGGCTTTTGCAACGTGCTCTTCGACCCGCGGATCGATCTGCGCGAAGGTGCCGACGGCACCGGAGATAGCGCAGGTCGCGACCTCCTTCCGCGCCGCGATCAGGCGTTCCTTGGCGCGCGAGAATTCGGCGTAGGCATAGGCGAGCTTGAGGCCGAAGGTCACGGGCTCGGCATGGATGCCGTGGCTGCGGCCGATGGTCGGCGTCGTCTTGTGCTCGAAGGCGCGCTTCTTCAGCGCCGCCAGCACCTTGTCGAGATCGGCGAGCAGCAGGTCGGCGGCGCGGGTGAGCTGGACGTTGAGGCAGGTGTCGAGCACGTCGGAAGAGGTCATGCCCTGGTGGACGAAGCGCGCCTCCGGGCCGACGATCTCGGCGAGGTGGGTGAGGAAGGCGATGACGTCGTGCTTGGTCTCGCGCTCGATCTCGTCGATGCGGGCGACGTCGAAGGTGGCGTTCTCAGCCTTCGCCCAGACCGTCCTGGCCGCCTCCTTGGGGATGGTCCCGAGCTCGGCCAGGGCGTCCGCCGCATGAGCCTCGATCTCGAACCAGATCTTGAACCGGGTCTGCGGCTCCCAGATCGAGGCCATTTCCGGACGGGTATAGCGGGGGATCATCTGACGGCTCCAGCAAAGGTGGGCGGGCGGCCCTGAGGGGCGGCACCGGCCAAAATGTTTTTTACGCCGTGATTTAACAGAGCGGGGAGGGCGAAACAAACGGCGGAGGCAAGGTAACGGGGGATGACCACCGGACCCGCCCGCCGGGCGGGGGGCAAAAAAAGTAACTGTCAATCACGGATCATTGACTGACAGATATTGAAATCTGTCAGCGAGACGTGTATATCCGTTCCCGGACGCTCCGATTGGGCGTCCCGCGGCTACCCCCGGAGGCCCCGAGGTCCGAAACAAATACGGATCGAGGGACGAAATTGAAGAGAGGGGACCGTGGACGAATGGAGACTTACGACAATGACGACCGAAATCATCAATTTGACCGGGACGATTGGGCATTGGCTCAATTTACTGGTGGCGCGCCAGATCGCGGCGCAGGCTGCAAAACTGCCTCATTGAGGCGAGAGCATTCCGAACGACCGGCAAGGGCGCTTCGGAAGCAGCGCCATCGCCGGATAAATGAACCCCGAGCGGGAACATGGTGCTGGCATGAATGAAGCCGTTGTCTTGACGCCGGAGCGGATCCTCGAAGTCACCGAGGACGTGCTCAGGCGCTACGGGCTTGCCAAGGCCACCGTGGTCGACGTTGCCCGTGCGCTCGATGTGAGCCACGGCAGCGTCTATCGCCATTTCCCGAGCAAGGCCTCGCTGCGCGAGGCCGTTGCCAAGCGCTGGCTTGACCGGATCGACGCGCCGTTGCTCCAGATCGCCAGGGAGGAAGGGCCCGCGCCGGTGCGGCTCGACCGCTGGCTGCGCACGCTGTTCGCCGCCAAGCGTTCGCGTGTGCTCGACGATCCCGAGATGTTCGAGACCTATCTCACGCTGGCGCGCGAGGCCTGCGCAGCCGTCAAATGTCACAAGGACACCATGATCGACCAGATCGCGGCGATCCTGACCGACGGCGTGAAGCAGGGCGTATTCGCTGTGGACGACGTCAAGGCCACCGCGCGCGCGATCTTCGATGCCACCGTCCGCTTCCACCATCCGGCCCATGCCGACGAGTGGAAGGACGCCGATCTGCCCGCGCGCGTCGATGCAACGCTCGCGCTGCTGCTGCGCGGGTTGAAGGCGGCATAGACCGCGACGCCTAACTCACCCTCTTGCCTTGTGAAGAAGCGCGCCCTCGCGAACGGAGGGCGAGGCAGTTGCGTGCCTGCGCGGGTGAAGCGCGCCGTTGGCTGCTGGAACGACCGGCGGGCTCTCCGGATATGCATTGACCGCGATTTCGACGACATCCTTTGACCGCTTTCGCAGCCGGTAGAATGTCAGTTCCTGTTCGAGCATGGGGCAGCGGAAGTGGACGACGGCCGTATCGGGCAAGCGGCAGAGTTCGTCGATAAGCTCGCCTACGGTGATGATCGGGGGATGGTCGATTGCCTTGTGATGAGCCTTACTCATGGCGATTCCTCCACTACTACTAACCGGAGCTGGATGGCCTCCGTTCCATCCCGCTCAGCAGATTCAAGAACAACACGTCGCTTGAGGAATCCGGCAGCCCCGCTGCTAGATCTTCGTCAGCCCGCAACTCGCCGCCAGCCGCACGAGCTGTGCATCGGTGCGCGCGCCGGTCTTGGTCTTGATCAGATAGTGATAATTCTGCACCGTCTTGACGCTGAGATTGAGATGCGTCGCGATCTGCTCGGTGGTGGCGCCGCCGGCGAACTGGCGCAGGATCTCGATCTCGCGTTCGCCCAGTTGGTCCAGCACTGAGCCGGTCGGCGACAGGCTGTCGTCGGCCAGGATATGCGCGATGTCGTCACTCATGGCGCGCTCGCCGCGGGCGACGCTGCGGATTGCATTCACGACCGCGGACGGCTCGCTGCTCTTGGTGACGAAGCCGGAGGCGCCGGCGCTGAAGGCGGCCTTCACCAGCACGGCTTCGTTGTGCATGGTGAAGACGAGGATCCGCGCCCGCGGGCTGCGGGCGCGGATGTTGCGGATCGCCTCCAGCCCGCTGGCACCGGGCATCGAGATATCGAGCACGACGACATCAGGGTCGTGCGCCTTGAAGGCGCCGTAGGCATCCGCGGCGTTGTCGGCTTCCGCCACGACATGGAGGTCACCCTGGCTTTCCAGCACGCGCCGGTAGCCTTGCCGAACGATGGGATGGTCGTCGACCAGCAGCACGGAGATGCCTGTTGCCGCAACCTCGCTCATCTCGGCCTCACGCGGCGAGCGGAATGGTGGCGGCGACGCTGAGGCCGCCTCTGGCCGGCAGGATCGACAGCGACCCGCCGGCGGCTGCGACGCGCTCGCGGATGCCGGTGAGGCCGAAGCCCGCCGACCGCGCCACGCGTTCCGCATCGCCGCCGCCGTCGTCCTCGACCCGGATCAGCAGCGCGTCGTCCTCGCCGGCGCGCCGCTCGACGCGCAACGATATCTCGCGTGCCGCGCCGTGGCGCAGCGCATTGGTCAGGCATTCCTGGGCGACGCGATAGGCGGTGGTGGCGGCCGGGCCGCTGATGTCGGTGAGATCGCCCCTGAGATCGAGCTGGATGGTCGGCCGCGCCGCGCTCTGCGAGCGCCAGCTGTCGACGAGATTGACGAGGCTCGCCTCCAGCCCGAGCTCCTCGGGCAGGGGATTGCGCAGCCGCTTCAGCGCATCGCGCAGTGAGGCCATCAGATGATGGGTCGCCTGCGAGATCATCCTTGCGTCCTGCGCGATGCCGTCTTCCCTGTTCTGCTTCGCGCTCGCCGTCTCGATGGTGTCGGCGAAAGCGAGGATGGCCGCGAGGTTTTGCCCGAATTCGTCGTGCAGCTCGCGGGCGAGGGCGCGGCGTTCGTCGTCGCGGATCTCGATCAGCCGCCGCGTCAGCGCCGCGCGCTGTTCGGTGGCTTCTTCCAGCCGGGTGCCGAGCTCGCCGACGGCGCCCCCGATCATTGCAAGCTCCATCGAGCGGAAGCGCGGCAGTTTGGTGCGATAATGGCCGCGCGCCATGCGCTGGAGCGCGGTGACGATCGCGCGTGCCGGCGCCAGCGTATGCGCGATCGCAAGCGACGCCAGCAGCGCAATCGCCGCCGCCATCAGCAGCGCGACGTCGATGACGTTGAGGATGTATTCCCAGGCGAGCGAGATCGCGGCCGCGGCATCGGGCGTCGCAACCACCGTGCCGGCGGCCGCGGCGCGCGGACTGACCGGCCGCACCACCTCGGCGTGGCTGCCGAGGAAGGTCGGCACGATCGACGCGAACCAGCGCGGCGGCGTCTTGCCCAGCCCCTCGCTCTGGCCGCACAGCGGCTTTTCGAATGCCACGGCGGGCTGGAACTCGACGCAGACGCCGGGCGAGATCAGCTTCATCGTGTCCAGCGTGCGCCATTCCGGAACCGGCAGCAGGTGCTCGCGCGCCCTGCTGCTGCGCAACAACAGCTCGTGCCAGTACAGCGCCTGAAGCGTCTGCGCGACCCGCTGCGCCGAGGCCGCAGTCGCCCGGTCGACGCTGCGATAGGCCTCGAACGTGGCCCATACGGTCGCCGCGCCCAGGCAGAGCGCCACAATGAGAAGCAGACGGGCGACAAGCTGAAGCACGAGGCGCATGCGATCACCCCAAAGTTTGGTAAGGTCAGCCTAACAACGCCGCCGCGCCTTGCCAATCGCAGGGATTGGGCCGGATTGCAGCTCGGGCAAATTTCCCAAGCCGGATTGGGCATGGGTCTTTGGACCGCGTGCGGCGGCTTTGATCTAATCGGGGTGGAATCGTTGCAGGACAATCCCTGCAAGCCAGGAGCGGTGCAGCATGAGTTCGATGACGATTGGACCGATCGCAGGGTCTGCTGCCGACCCGTCCGAGCGCAGCGCGCTCCTGTTCTGGATGATCTTCACCGGGCTTTCGATCTTCGCCGTCGTGCTGTTGTGGCGCTTCGGCCTGATCCACCTGATGCTGACCTCGGACCGGACCTACATTTCCAGCGTGATCGCGCTGCTCTATGTCCTCACCTGCGGCCATTGCTTCCTGCGCACGCGGGCGATCGCGCGGGAGGGGGCGGCGGCGCGGCGCTGCAGGGCGGCGCTCGCGGCGCCCGGCGGCAGCAAGCTGCTCGATGCGAGCGCGACGGCTCTGCCGCGCGGACTGGTGCGCGATCATATCGACAGCCTGGTCACCAAGGCCGCCGCGCAGCATTACCGGCCGGTTGACCAGACGCTGCTGCTGCGGACGCTGGCCGACCGCCTGCGCGGCTCCAACGGCTTCGGCGCCTTCGTCTCGGACACGCTGATGAAGCTCGGCCTGCTCGGTACCATCATCGGCTTCATCATCATGCTGGCGCCGATCGCCGGGCTGGATGCCGCCGACAAGGTCGCGATGCGGTCCTCGATGGGGCTGATGAGCGACGGCATGGCGGTTGCAATGTACACGACGCTGGCGGGCCTCGTCGGCTCGATCCTGGTCCGCATCCAGTACTACATGCTGGACGCCGCGACCCAGCGGGTGTTCTCGGATGCGGTGGTGCTGACCGAGACGTACGTGACGCCGGTGCTGGAACGCAAGGGCGCCGGAATCCCGTCATGATGGATGATTTCGGTCTCTATCCGCGCGAGGAGCCGTTCGATCCCCTGGGCGTGATGCTGTTCAAGGCGCTCCAGGTGATCGCGTTCCTGTTCTTCCTGGCGCTGCTTGCGGTCTCGCCAGATGCGAAGGACGGCAAGATCGACTCCAAGGCCGAGTTCATGATCACGCTGGACTGGCCGGACAATCACCCTGACGATCTCGACCTGTTCGTGCAGGATCCGGCCGGCAACATCGCCTGGTATCGCCATCGCGAGGCCGGCTTCCTCACGCTCGACCGCGACGATCGCGGCGGGGCCAACGATTTCATCATCGTCAACGGCAAGAAGATCGCTTCGCCCATCCGCGAGGAGATCGTCACCGTGCGCGGCATCGTTGCCGGCGAATACACCGTCAACGTCTCCCACTTCGTGGCCACGACCGGCCAGCCTGTGACGGCCAATGTGAAGGTGCAGAAGCTCAATCCGACCGCGCAGGTCATCTTCGACAACAAGTTCACGCTCGACCACACCGGCGACGAGAAGACCGCGGTGCGGTTCCGGCTCGATGCGGAAGGCAAGGTCGTCAATGTGGACCAGCGGCCGAAATCGCTGCTGGAGACGTTCCGCAGCAGCTGGCGCAACGGCGCCGACGTCGATGCGAAGACCGGTGTGAGGATACGCCGTGAGTAACCTGCAGACGGTCATCCTCACGCTGTCGGTCGCCTATGCCGTCATCGGCGCGCTGCTGCTGGTCGTGCTGGTCTATGCGCGGCTGCACTGGGCGCTGAAGGCGGTCGCGGTGGTCGTGACCAGCGCTTTCTACGTCGTCAGCTTCACCGAAATGCGCGGGCTGCTCGGCTGGGCCAGCGCCGACCGGCTGCCTGCTGCCTTCAAGCTGCTACAGGCCCGCATCGTCGAGCCGCATTCGCTGGAGGGCGATCCAGGCTCGATCTATCTCTGGGTCGAGCAGCTCGACGAGGACAATCGTCCGAGCGGCATCCCCCGGGCCTTCCGCGTGCCCTATGACGACCGGCTGGCCAACAAGACCCACGCGGCGCAGAACGAGATCGCGGCCGGGCATCCGCAGGGCGGCCGCGCCGCGGATTTCGGCGGTGGCGAGGGCAGCTTGATCGACATGGTCCGGGAATATGTGACGCCCAAGACCATCCTCGAGACCAGCGGGGGCGATTCCTCGACCGGCGAGTTCAACGCCCCGCCGGCCGGTGCGCAGGGCGCGGTATTCACCCCGCTGCCGCCGCCCCGGATGCCGCCGAAGGACGAGCAATAGACCCTTGACCATCGCGGCGGGGGCACGCTGGAAAACGGCCCCGCGCTGGCGCATCTTCTTGACGTCCCTCAATTTGGCCTTATCGGCTTTCGATAAGAACCTGAGGGTGGAGGGTGCGTGCTTCTCGCTGTCTTTTCGGATATCCACGGCAACCGGCAGGCGTTCGAGGCTTGCCTGAAGGTTGCCCGTGCGAAGGGCGCAGAGCGGTTCATCCTGCTCGGCGACTTCGTCGGCTATGGCGCCGATCCGGAATGGGTCGTGGATACCGCGATGGAGCTCGTCGCCGGGGGCGCCGTGGCCGTGCGCGGCAATCACGACCAGGCGGTCAATTCCTCGGCCGAGACCATGAATGCCGAGGCGCAGATCGCGATCGAATGGACCCGCGGCCGGCTTGATGCCGCGCAGCGCCGGTTCCTGGCCGAATTGCCGATGCTGGTGGCGGACAGCGACCGGCTGTTCGTGCATTCGGAAGCCTCCAGTCCCCAGCGCTGGCACTACGTCCGCTCGACGGCGGATGCCGCCAAGAGCCTGATCGCGACGCCCGCCCATGTCACGTTCTGTGGTCACATTCATCGTCCGGCGCTCTATTCGATGTCGGTGACGGCGAAGATGACGAGCTTCGTGCCGAAGACCGACGTCCCGGTGCAGCTTTTGCGCGGACGGCAATGGCTCGCCGTGCTCGGCTCGGTCGGCCAGCCCCGCGACAGCGATCCATCCGCATCCTTCGTGCTGTTCGACACGGTCTCGTGCCAGATCACCTATTGCCGCGTGCCCTATGACATCGCGAGCGCGGCGAACAAGATCCGCGAGAACGGCCTGCCGCCCTGGCTCGCCGACCGGCTGTCGCAGGGACGCTAGAGGCCGATGCCGAAACCCCTGGTCAAATCAGGCGCGGAGATCAACGGCTACACCATCGGCGAATGCGTCCATGCCGGCGGCATGGCGACGCTGTGGACGGTCACCCATCCCGGCATCGACGTCCCGCTGCTGATGAAAATTCCGCGGGTGTCGGAGGGTGAGGACCCCGCCGCGATCGTCTCCTTCGAGATGGAGATGATGATCCTGCCGCGGCTCGCGGGCCCGCACGTGCCCTCGTGTTTCGGCACCGGCGATTTCGCCCACCAGGCCTATGTCGTGATCGAGCGCATCCCCGGGACCACGCTCTACAAGCGGCTGGCCGACCTGCCGCTGCCATACGAGGAGGCGCGGCTGCTGGTCGCGAAGATCGCGACCGCGCTCGCCGATCTGCATCGGCAGAACGTGATCCATCACGACATCAAGCCGAGCAGCATCATGTTCCGCGAGAGCGGCGAGGCGGTGCTGATCGACTACGGCCTGTCGCACCACAACCATCTGCCCGATCTCCTGCAGGAGGAGTTCCGCCTGCCTTACGGCACCGCGCCCTACATGGCGCCGGAGCGGCTCCTGGGCGTGCGCGACGATCCGCGCAGCGACCTGTTCTCGCTCGGCGTGCTGCTCTATTTCTTCACGACCGGCGAGCGGCCGTTCGGCGAGGGCGAGACGCTGCGCGCGATGCGGCGCCGGCTGTGGCGCGATCCGCACCCGCCGCGCGCACTGCGCGCCGACTACCCGCCTTGGCTCCAGGAGGTGGTGTTGCGCTGTCTCGAGATCGAGCCGGTGCGGCGCTATCCGACCGCGTCCCAGCTCGCCTTCGATCTGACCCATCCGGACCAGGTCAGGCTCACGACACGCTCGGAACGGATGAAGCGCGACCCCCTCGGCGTCGCCTGGCGGCGCCGCTTCAACCAGGGCGTCATGCAGCCGCGCGCGAAATCGGATGTCGCAGCCCAGATCGCATCGAGCC
Source organism: Bradyrhizobium sp. CCBAU 45394 (assembly GCF_028128655.1). Taxonomy (NCBI): domain Bacteria; kingdom Pseudomonadati; phylum Pseudomonadota; class Alphaproteobacteria; order Hyphomicrobiales; family Nitrobacteraceae; genus Bradyrhizobium; species Bradyrhizobium sp. CCBAU 45394. The sequence goes on from NZ_LBIX01000166.1 coordinate 134,533, forward strand.
CGATCCTCGCGGTCGCGCTCGACACGGCGGAAGGTGCGCCCGAGCTGAACGAGGCGCTGCGCGTCACCACCGAGCGCATTCTCGCCACGCTGCCCTCGGCGCGGCTTGCCTGCCTCAACGTCCTGAAGCTCAACCGCATCGCGATCGACCGGACGCTGGACGAGCAGGGCTCCAACAAGCATATCGACCGGCTGGTGGCGCTCCGGCATTGGGCCACGCCGCTGAAGCTGGACGAGAGCCGGCTGTCGGCTCATGTGCTGGAGGCGGTCGATCCGGCCGCTGCGATCCTGGAATTCGCCGAGGTCAACCACGTCGACCACGTCATCATCGGGGCGCGGCAGGGCTCATTCAGGCGCACGCTGCTCGGCAGCGTCTCGGCCAAGGTGGCCGCGGAAGCGGCCTGCACCGTCACCGTGGTGCGGCCGCCGCGAATGGCGGGTGATGAGGCCGATGCCGGCGAGGCGGCGGGATAGGCGCGCCCGGCGTCGCCGAGAAGAGATCAGGCCGCGTGGGCGGTATGGCCGGTGCGCCTGCGGCGGATGGGCCAGGAGAATTGCGGACCGGGCTCGCCGTGATCCGCGCTGCCGCCGAAATACTGGATGATCTCGCGGCAGGGCTCGCAATTGAACAGGTTACGCGACGCGGATGCCTTGGTCATTTCCTTCAGGCAGTTCGGGCAATGCGGTTTCATGGATTTGATCCGGAAAGGAGGTTCTCAGTGTCGGCGCTGCGAGGGCAACGAATGGTCGAGCTCCGAATTGTCGAGCTCGGCATCGTCATCCATGGCGCCGTCGGCGCGCTCGAGGCGGCCGAAGAAATAATCGAGGCTCGGATGCGGGCGACGCGGAATCCGGCACCTGCGCTTCGGCTGACATTTTACGACCGCGATCTGCATGGACGTCAGCCCCGGCGATGAAGGCGATGGACGCGAGCGGAACGTGCCGCAACCTTCTCCGGTCCGACCGTTGGGCCAAACACCACAAATGCACTGAAACCAAGCCACAACGCCACGCCAGTCCAAACCAGGGTCGTCGTCATGATGTGCTCCCGTCAAAAGCAGGCAGGAGCCAGTAGCGGTGATTTGCGCGAATCAGTGAAGCCCGGATGAGTACGGGTCGCAGTTGCAATTTTAGGCATCGCGCGCTGCGGCACCCGTAAGAGCCGCAGGTTTTCGCCGCTCGTGCAGAGTCCGATGCGGCTCAGATGGCTTCGCCGCGGGCGCCTGCGGCGGCATTGCGGATCGCGGCAATATTGGTCCTGTAGGCGTCCTGCGTGCCGCCCCTGAACACGGAGGTGCCGGCGACGAAGGCGTTGGCGCCGGCCGCGGCGAGCGCGCCCGCGACGTCGGGACCGACCCCGCCGTCGACCTCGATGTCGATCGGACGGCCCGCCGTCATCGCGCGGATGTCGCGGATCTTGCCGATCGCGGAGGGAATGAAGGCCTGGCCGCCGAAGCCGGGATTGACCGACATCACCAGCACGAGATCGACCAGGTCGATGACGTATTCGAGTACGCCGATGGGCGTGCCCGGATTGAGCGAGACGCCCGCCTTCTTGCCGAGCGCGCGGATCGCCTGGAGCGAGCGGTGCAGATGGGGACCTGCTTCCGCATGGACCGTGATGTGGTCGCAGCCGGCTTTGGCGAAGGCCTCGAGGTAGGGATCGCAGGGCGAGATCATCAGGTGCGCGTCGAACACCTTCTTGGTGTGCGGGCGCATCGCCTTGATGACGTCGGGGCCATAGGAAATGTTCGGGACGAAGTGCCCGTCCATCACGTCGAGATGGATCCAGTCGGCGCCGGCGGCGTCCACCGCGCGCACCTCTTCGCCGAGCCTGGAGAAATCCGAGGCCAGGATCGAGGGGGCGATTGCCAGGGGGCGGGGGGTGAAGGCTTGGGTCATGGCGCTGTTTCCCGTGGCGGCCGGAAGAGGAATGGGCCTCGCCTAACATGGGCCTTCGTGGCGGGCAATGCAGGACAGGCGCGCTGCCTGTGGGCGGAAATTTCTGCCGTCTGCGGCACGAATTGCCGATATCGCCGGGCCGCGCCAGGTGCGCTGGAAGCGGAATTCATTGAGCTTTTCGCGCTGGCACGGCGCTTGCTGACTTCCTCCCCGGAACATTGACCGCGGCATGCCGCATCGGTTGGAGTTGTGCAATGCTGTTTGCTCTTGGCGCCGTCTCGACGGCGCTTGACGCGATCCAGTCGCTGACGAACCCGAAATCGTCGTCGTCGACGCAGAAGACGGGATCATCGCAAAGCGCGCCGACCAATCCGTTCGCGATCGACAGCGGCAGCAACAGCACGAGCAGCGGCGCGACCTCGTCGGCCAACTCGGGCAATTGCTCGCAGATCGCGCCGGAGACGATGAGCGCGCTGATCGCCGCGCAAAGCCAATCGTCGGACGGCACCAGCAGCGCGACGACCTCGACCTCGTCGAACTCGTCGTCCTCGACCCGCCGGGACGCTGCGCTGAAGGACCTGTTCTCGCAGATCGATGCGGACGGCGACGGCAAGATCACCAAGTCCGAATTCGAGAAAGCGCTGGGAGCCGGCGGCACCAATCTGGCGCAGGCCGATGACGTGTTCTCGAAGCTGGATTCGAATTCCGACGGCAGTGTCAACCTCGACGAGATGTCGAAGGCGCTGAAGAGCGGCCATCGCGGCCATGCCCACGGTGCCAGCGGCTCCGGCGAGGGATCGGATTCCTCCTCGAAGCCGAGCGGCGGATCGACCTCGACCACGACGACCGCCGCCGACGGCTCGACCACCACCACCGTCACCTATGCCGACGGCTTCAAGATGTCGACGACGGTCCCGGGCGCCTCCAGCTCCCCTAATTCGGCTTACGATCTGTTCGCGCAGTTGATGCAGCGGCAAGGCGGGCAGGGGCAAGGCGCCTCAGCGACCGCCGGCTCGTCGATGTCGATGAGCGTGTGAGCCAAGAACGCTCTCTCGCCAAATTGCGCTGTCATGCCCCGCGAAAGCGGGGCATCCAGTACGCCGCGGCCTTTCGGTTCAATCACAACCGTCTCTGGAATACTGGATCGCCCGGTCTTCGCCGGACGATGACACCTGATGTGACGGGCGTTCAACTACCCACCAAACCGGTCCCGCCATGCCGGCTGCGCGCCGCCGAACGGCAGCGCGGTTGCGCAATACACGCCGCGTGCGATTGCGCGCGCGACCACGTTGGCGGCGACGGTGCCGAGCTCGGTGAGGCCGACCAGCGGCTCGATCGACTTCTCGCAGGTCGCAGCCGCGTACAGCACGTCGCCGTCGGTCGGTGCATGCACCGGATAGATGGCGCGGGCGAAGCCGGTGTGGGCGATCATCGCCAGCCGCTTGGCCTGGGGCTTGGTCAGCACCGCGTCGGTGACGACGGCCCCGATGGTGGTATTTTCGCGCGCGCTCGCGGCGGGACCGCCCTTGATGCGCATGCGGAGCATGTCGTCGGTGAACTTGTCGGGCAGGCCGCGTCCGCCGTATTCGCCGTCCACCTCGAACGGCGCCGCCCAGAACCACGGCCCGTTGCCGACGGTGACACTGCCCACCGCGTTGACGGCGACGATCGCCGCGACCTTGACGCCATCAGGCGTCACCGCCGAGGCTGAGCCGAGCCCGCCCTTGAACGTTGCGGTGGTGGCACCTACGCCCGCGCCGACGCTGCCGATCGCGAAGTCCGTGCCGGCGGCGGCTGCCGCGGCGTAGCCGAGGTCGCGATAGGGCGAGAAGCGTCCCCAGGCCTTGTCGCCGCCGTTGAGGAGATCGAACAGGATCGCGCCCGGCACGATCGGGATCAGGGCTTCGCGAACCCGGTGACCGCGGCCCTGCTCGGCGAGCCAGGCCTGCACGCCGCCGCCGGTATCGAGGCCGAAGGCGGAGCCGCCCGACAGCGCGATCGCGTCGACGCGTTCGACGGTATTGGCGAGATCGAGCAGTGCGTCCTCGCGCGTGCCGGGGCCGCCACCGCGGACGTCGATCGCCGCGACCGCGGGGGAATCGAAAATGATCGCGGTCGTGCCGGAGGCGACTTTGGCATCCTCGGCATGGCCGACGCGGACGCCGGCGATGTCGGTCAGCAGATTTTTCAAGGTGGCCTCGCGCGCTGATGAGGAGTTCGCTTCTGCGATAGCGCAGAGATGCCGCAGGCTCAACTGGCGAGCGCCGTTCTGAGCATCTTGGCCAGCTCGGACTTGCGGTAGGGCTTGGCCAGCAGCAGCACGCCGGAGTCGAGCCGGCCGTGATGGACGATGGCGTTCTCGGTGTAGCCCGAGGTGAACAGCGTCTTCAGATCGGGGCGGCGGCGGGCCGCTTCATCGGCGAGCTGGCGGCCGTTCATGGCGCCCGGCATGATGACGTCGGTGAAGAGCAGGTCGATGTCCTTGTCGGCGTCGATGATGGTGAGGGCGTCGGCCGCGTTGGCGGCTTCGAGCGCGGCGTAGCCGAGGCTCTTGATCTGGGTCACGACATATTGCCGTACCAGAGCGTCGTCCTCGACGATCAGGATCTTCTCGCTGCCGCCGGCGACGGGCGCGTTCTGGAGCGCCTCGAACTCGGTCTCCTGCACGCCGGTGGAGCGCGGCAGGTAGATCTTCACGCTCGTGCCGTGGCCTTCCTCGCTGTAGATCTTGATGTGGCCGCCGGACTGCTTGACGAAGCCGAACACCATGCTGAGCCCGAGGCCGGTGCCCTTGCCGACCTCCTTGGTCGTGAAAAACGGATCGAACACCCGCTCGATCAGATCGGCCGGAATTCCAGTGCCGGTGTCGCTGACCGCGATCATCACGTAATTGCCGGCAACGATGTCGGGATTCATGCTGGCATAACCGTCGTCGAGGAAGACGTTGCGGGTCTCGAGCACCAGGGTGCCGCCGTCGGGCATGGCATCGCGCGCGTTCAGCGCGAGGTTGAGGATGGCGGTGGAGAGCTGGCCGGGATCGACCAGTGTCGGCCAGGCGTCCTCGGTGAGCTGGGGCATGATGGTGATCTGCTCGCCCAGCGTCGGATGCAGCAGCTTGGCGGCCTCGAGCGTCAGCGCATTGACGTCGATCTCGCGCGGCTGGAGCGGCTGCTTGCGGGCGAAGGCGAGCAGGTGCTTGGTCAGCTGCGCGCCGCGCTCGGCGGCGTCGTCGATCAGCTTGGTGATGGCGGCGAGTTCGGGACGATCGGCGACCGCATCCGCAAGAATACCGATCGTGCCGGTGATGACGGTCAGCACGTTGTTGAAGTCGTGGGCGACGCCGCCGGTCAACTGGCCGATCGAATCCATCTTCTGGACCTGCCGGAGCTGAGCTTCGGCGGCCTGCTTCTCGGTGAGGTCGCGGCCGATGAAGAAATGGCGCCGCACCGGCTCGGACCAGGTGCCCATCCAGTTCAGCGTGACCTCGTGACCATCGTAGTGATAGTAGCGCGCCTCGAAGCTGCGCTTGACCGCGCCGCGCCGGGCCGCGCGCATCTCGCTGCGCGTCTTCTCGAGGTCGTCAGGGTGGATGAACTCGATCGCACTGTGCCCGACCATGTCGTCCGGGCTGAAGCCGAGGATGTCCTTCACACTGGGGCTGACCTGGATGAAATTGCCGAAACCATCGGTGACCAGGATCAGGTCCTGCGAGGTCTCGAAAATGCGCTGGCGCTCCTCGATCTCCCGATTGAGCGCCATCTCCGCTCGCTTCCGCTCGGTGACGTCGCGGGCCACCTTGGACGCGCCGATGATCTTGCCCTCGGTCGATCGCAGCGGGACCTGGCTCAGCACCACGTCGATGGGTTGACCGCTCTTGTGCAGCCGTACGGTCTCCTGCTGGTCGATGACCTCGCCGTTGCGGGTGCGGGCCAGATTCTCGGCGACATCGTCACGCTGATCGTCCGGCATGATGATGTCGATGGAACGGCCGACCGCCTCGTCGGCGGAGTAGCCGAAGACGCGCTCGGCCGCGCTGTTCCAGGTCGTGATGGTGCCGTCGAGCGACTTGGTGATGATGGCGTCGTTGGAGGATTCGACGACGGCGGTGAACAGCCGCTCGCGCTCGGCGTGATAGTCGCGCTCGGCGTCCGATCGGCGCTTCAGCGCGCCGACCATGCTCGCGGTCTGCGCCTGGAGGCGGACATTCTCGACCAGGAGCACCGCGAGCACGAAGGTCGCCGCGCAGAGGCCGTAGAGGCGGCCGACGTAGAAGCCGAGATCGAAGCGCGCGACGTTCACGATCGCCGAGAGCGCGATATCGAACAGCCAGGCGCACATCACGACCATGAGCCAGACGTCGATCACCGAATGCGGCCTGCGGAACCAGAGCGAGACGAGGGCGGCAAAGCTGAGCGACCATACGAAGGATACGACGCCGATCATGTCCGGCATGTAGTGGCCGTCGCGCAGCAGGACCGGGAGCAGATCGTGCCAGGCGGTGACGATCCAGGCGAAGACGGCCATGGCGGCGGCGACGCCGAACACGATGGCGCAGATCGCCCTGATTGTCGTGCCGCGGATCCTGGCGCCGCCGTCGGCCTCCTTCAGCCAGGCATAGCCCAGCACGAACACCGGGAAGCCGCCGTGCCAGATCATATAGAGCCAGACCGTGGTTTGCCCGCCCGCGCCGAAAAGTCCGGTCGGGGTGAACAGTCCGGGGAAGGTGAGGGCATGAACCAGCGCCGCGGCGGCGGTGAACAGATAGCCGCTCGCGAGCCACAGCAGCGCGCGGGTCCGCAAGACCGAAAACTGCGACAGCAGCAGCACCGCGGTGACGATGTCGCTTACGGCGAGGGCCGATTGATAGCTCGCGACAAAGGCCGGGACGGGCAGGAGCGGGGTACCCGCGAAAGGGACGGCCAATGCGAACAGGATTGCGGATATGCCGACGATCGCCAATGCGGCGGTGCGGTCGGTCGAGGTGGCCGGCAGGGTCGAAAGGAATGTGCTTCGGTCGATCGTCGCGGGCACGTCCACCTCTCGCAGACCGGTCTTCGCCATTTTCATCGACGTCATTCGGATCCCCGCAGGCCGGCGCTATGGTAGCGGGTTACGGGCGCACATCTTGAACTGTTGCGGCCGCGACTCAACCGAAGGTTACAGATTACTTAATTCTGGTGGGACCACGGAATAGGGGTCGGGTAAGATGCGCTTTACTGGACGGTGCCATAATGCCCTCCCGCCGGAGTGGGTTCCAGGTTTGAATCATCGATTTTGATCGATATCCGGGAGTTCTTCCCTATGCCCCGTGTTCTCATCATCGACGACCAGAAGGACGTCCGTGCGATGGTCGCGATCGTGCTTCGGGTCCATCGCTTCGAGGTCGCGGAGGCCGAAAGCGGTGCGGCCGGGCTGAAAACCTTCGCGGAAAGCCCGTTTGACGTGGCGATCGTCGATATCTTCCTTGGCGACACCAGCGGCGTCGACGTCATCGCGAGCCTGCGGGAGCGTGCGCCGGGCCTCCCCATCATTGCGGTGTCCGGGATGACGGCGCTGGATTTCATGGAACAATCGCCTCACCTTGCCAACGTGGTCTGCCTGCAAAAGCCGTTTCGGCCGAACGATCTCCTGCAAGCGCTGCGGAAGGCCCAGGCCGCGGCGGGCGGCGAACTGCCCGCAGCTGTCTGACCCTTGTCCAGGACGCTTGCCCAAGAAGAACGCCCCGGGCAAGCCGGGGCGTGATGATGCTTGGATAACGGCCTTGGGGCCCGGCAAGCGCGTTAGGTGCCGTTGCCTTTGATCTCGGCGTAGCCGCCCTTGGCATCCCATTTGTAGACGACGTAGTCGATCTGCTTGATGTCGCCCTTGGCGTCATACTCGATCGGGCCGATCACGGTGTCCCACTTGCCGGCCTTCATCGCCTCCATCACCTTCTTGGCGTCGGTGGTGCCGGCCTTCTTGGCCGCCTGCGACCAGACCTGCATCGCCGCATACGTGTAGAGCGTGTAGCCTTCGGGGTCGATGTTCTTGGCCTTGAAGGCATCGACGATCTTCTTGGCGGTCGGCTTGTTGCGCGGATCGGGGCCGAAGGTGAACAGCGTGCCTTCGCCGGCCGGGCCGGTGATGGAGGCGTACTCCTTGTCGGCGAGCGCGTCGCCGGCCATCAGCACTGTCTTGAGACCCTGGTCGCGCATCTGGCGCAGGATCAGGCCGCTCTCCTGATGGTAGCCGCCGACATAGACGAGATCGATGTTGTCGCGCTTCAGGCGCGAGACGATCGCGTTGAAGTCCTTGTCGCCCTTGTTGTAGGACTCGTACATCTTCTCGGTGATGCCGGCCTTGTTGAGCGCCTTCTTGGTCTCGTCCGCAAGACCCTTGCCGTAGGTGGTCTTGTCGTTGAGGATCGCAATGTTCTTGCCCTTGTAGTTCTTGGCGATGTACTGCGCCGCGATCAGGCCCTGCTGATCGTCGCGGCCGCAGACGCGCGCCACGTTCCACAGCTTGCGCTCGGTGAAGAGCGGGTTGGTGGAGGCTGGGGTGATCTGGAGGACGTTGCCGTCTGCATAGGCCTCCGAGGCCGGGATCGACGACGACGAGCAGTAGTGTCCGGCGACGAAGGGGATCTTGGCGCCGGCGATCTTTTCCGCAATCGAGCGCGCCTGCTTGGGATCGCAGGCATCGTCCTCGACGTTGAGCGCGAGCTTCTTGCCGTTGATGCCGCCGGCGGTGTTGATATCAGCCACGGCCATCTCGGCGCCGTTCTTCATCTGGCGGCCGAAGGCGGACTCTGTGCCTGTCATCGGGCCTGCGACTGCGATGGTGACATCCTGCGCGAATGCCGCGCTCGACAGCGCGATCGACGCGCCGAATGCCAGACCGATGAGCTTCAGTGATTTCATGAGATACCTCGCGGGTGGTCGCCTGTGGAAGTTGCCGGGCATGCCCGGTCCAAACCGGCGCCATTCTTGAATGAATTCGAGGAGAAGTCACCGGCAAAATACGGGCATTGGCGGAGATATCTCGCCACATTCGGCCGCACGTGGCCCGCCTCAGCCGTGCCGGCCGCCTTCCAGATAGGCGGCCCGAATCTCGGGGCGCTGCAACAACTCGGCGCCGGTCCCGGCCAGCGTGATCAGGCCATTGACCATGACATAGCCGCGATGGGCGAGCTTGAGCGCATGGTTGGCGTTCTGCTCGACGATCAGGACGGTCAGGCCGTCCTGCCGGTTCAGGGTGCGGATCGCATCGAAAATCTGGCGCGCGATCAGCGGCGCGAGCCCGAGCGAGGGCTCGTCGAGCAGGAGCAGGCGGGGACGGCTCATCAAGGCGCGGCCGATCGCCAGCATCTGCTGCTCGCCGCCGGACAGGGTTCCGCCGCGCTGGGCGTAGCGTTCCTTCAGCCGTGGAAACAGATTGAAGACGCGTTCCAGCGTCGCGTCGCGCTCGGAATCGGTGCATCCGGTGGCATCGGCACCCATCTGGAGGTTCTCCGCCACGCTCATGCGCGGGAAGATGCGCCGTCCCTCCGGCGATTGCGCGATGCGCAAATGCGCGATCTCGTGGGTGGGCACGTCGGTGATGTCGCGGCCTTCGTACAGGATCTGGCCGGCACGGGCCCGCGGCTTGCCGAAGATGGTCATCATCAGCGTCGACTTGCCGGCGCCGTTGGCGCCGATCAGCGCCACGATCTCGCCGGCATTGATTTCGACGTCGACGCCCTTCAGCGCCTCGATCTTGCCGTAGGCGGCGCGAAGGCTGCGGATCGCGAGCAGGGGAGTGGGTGAAGTCACGACCCGCTCTCCATCACGGCCACGGCTTCTTCCTCGTCGGCGCCGAGATAGGCGGCGATCACCTTGGGGTCGTCGCGGACCGCGCGCGGCGAACCTTCGGCGATCTTCACGCCGTGGTCCATCACCACGATATGGTCGGAGATTTCCATCACCACCGACATGTCGTGCTCGATCAGCAGGATCGAGGTGCCGAGCTCGTTGCGGATCGAGAGCAGGAGCTCGCTCAAGGCGGCGCTCTCGCGCGCGTTGAGGCCGGCGGCCGGCTCGTCCAGGCACAGAAGCGCGGGCTCGGTGCACATCGCGCGCGCGATCTCGAGCCGGCGCTGGTCGCCATAGGCAAAATTGCCGGCGGCATCGTCGGCGCGGTCGAGCAGGTTGACCCGCCTGAGCCAGTCGGTGGCCAGATCGATCGCGCGCTTCTCGGCATCGCGATAGCCGGGCGCACCGATCAGGCCGAGAAAGGTGAGGCCGGAGGCCCGCATCAAGGCGTTGTGCTGCGCCACCATCAGGTTTTCCAGCGCGGTCATGCCGGGAAACAGGCGGATGTTCTGGAAGGTGCGCGCCACCTTGGCCAGCTTGGCGATGCGGAAATCGTTCAGCCGCTCCAGGGCGATCGTCCGGCCATCGTCATGGGTGAGGCGAATGGTGCCGCCGCTCGGCTTGTAGAAGCCGGTGATGCAGTTGAAGACCGTGGTCTTGCCGGCGCCGTTCGGCCCGATCAGCGCGGTGATCTTCTTGCGCTCGGCCGAGAGCGACAGGTCCTGCACGGCAACGATGCCGCCGAAGCGCATGGTCAGCCGGTCGACGTTGAGAATCTTGTCGCCGCTCATCCGTGCCCTTCCTTGACGAGGTCGGAGGAGATCGCCTGCGCCTTGGTCAGATACACGGTCGGCGCGCGATGGCCGACCAGGCCGCGCGGCCGCCAGATCATGATCAGCACCATGGCCATGCCGAACACCAGCATGCGGTAGGTCTCGAGGCTGCGGAACAGCTCGAAGCCCCCGATCATGGCCAGCGCGGCGAGCGCCACGCCGAGTTGCGAGCCCATGCCGCCAAGCACGACGATGGCCAGCACCAATGCCGATTCCTGGAAGGTGAAGGATTCCGGGCTGATGAAGCCCTGGCGGGTGGCGAAGAACGCACCGGCAAAGCCGCCGAACATCGCGCCGGTCGCGAACGCGGTAAGCTTGGTGGTCGTGGTGTTGATGCCGAGCGCGCGGCAGGCGACCTCGTCCTCGCGCAAGGCCTCCCAGGCGCGGCCGATCGGCAGGCGGCGCAGGCGGATCGTCACCCAGTTGGTGAGCAGCGCGAGCGCCAGGATCAAATAGAACAGGAAGACGATGCGGTGGGTCGCTGAGTACTCGATGCCGAGCTTGGCGGCGAGCCCGTCGTCGCTGTTGTCGAGCGGGATGCCGAAGAAGGTGGGGCGGGGAATGCCGGAGACGCCGTTGGGGCCTCCGGTCAGGCTCTGCCAGTTGATGATGACGAGGCGGATGATCTCGCCGAAGGCCAGCGTCACGATGGCGAGATAGTCGCCGCGCAGCCGCAGCACGGGAAAGCCGAGCAGCACGCCCCAGAACGCGGCGAGGATGCCGGCGAGCGGCAGGCAGATCCAGAACGACCAGCCGAAATTGGTGGCGAGCAGGCCGTAGGAATAGGCGCCGACCGCATAGAAGGCGACGTAGCCGAGATCGAGCAGGCCGGCGAGGCCGACCACGACGTTCAATCCCCAGCCCAGCATGACATAGGTGAGCACGAGGATCGCGAGGTCGAGGATGTAGCGCTGGTTATAGAAGATGACGGGCACCAGCAGCGTGAAGATCAAAAGCGCGGGCGCGAGGTAGCGGCCGACGAACGACATCCCGCGATGCACTGCAGGCGGCACCAGCTTCTCGGCGCCGGTCGGGCCGAGCCATTGCCGGAGCAGCTCGATCACGATCGAGCCGCCGAACACGGCGGCGACAAGCGCTGCGACCTCGCCGAAGCGCGTCCAATAAGTGAGCTGGCCGTCGGAACCGGCCTCGGTCCGGACGCCGACCATCAGTGAGAACAGCACCAGCGCGACCAGTGCACTGAGCAGGGATTTCTTCAGGATATAGGTGATGCCGGCGGTGCGGCTTGCGTGCTTGGTCTCGTGCGGAATGGCTGTCACGCGGCGGTCCGTCAGACTTTTTCGACTTCGGGACGGCCGAGCAGGCCGGTCGGCATGAAGATCAGCACGACGATCAGGATCGAGAATGCCGCGACGTCCTTGTATTCGACCGAGAAATAGGCCGACCAGAACGTCTCGATCAGGCCGATCGCAAGACCGCCGAGCATGGCGCCCGGCAGCGAGCCGATTCCGCCGAGCACGGCCGCCGTGAAGGCCTTGATGCCGGCGACGAAGCCCATGAAGAAATCGACCAGACCGTAATAGAGCAGGTACATGAAACCCGCGACCGCGGCGAGCGCCGCGCCGATCACGAAGGTCATGGAGATCGTGCGGTCGACGTCGACGCCCAGCAGGGCCGCCATGGTCTGGTCCTGCTCGCAGGCGCGCATGTCGCGCCCGAGCCGCGTGTGCGACACCAGCCAGGTAAAGATCGCCAGCAGCACGATGGTGGTGATGACCACCATGATCTGGATGTTGGAGAGCTGGATGACGAATCCGTCCGCGCTCTCATGCAGCGTGTAGCCGCCGGTGATGAAGGGCGGGATCGGCTTGACGCGGGCGCCTTGCGCCACCTGCGAGTAATTGGTCAGCACGAACGACATGCCGATCGCCGACAGCATCGGGGCGAGACGGAAGGAATGCCGCAGCGGCCGGTAGGCGATGCGCTCGATGGTCCAGCCATAGAGCGCCGTGATCGCCATCGCGACCAGCAGCACGACGAGCAGGATCACCGGGATCGCGGTCAGGCCGAGCGAGATCAGGATCAGGAAGGTGATCAGGGCGATGAAGCCGCCGATCATGAAGACGTCGCCATGGGCGAAGTTGATCATGCCGACGATGCCGTAGACCATCGTGTAGCCGATCGCGATCAGGCCGTAGATGGAGCCGAGCACGAGGCCGTTGATGAGCTGCTGGGCGAAATAATCCATAGGCTGCCGTTACCCAAACTTGACGCGGGCTCAAAGGGAGCTCTTCGAGAGAGTTCTTGGGCCCCGGCAGCCCTTGAGCATTCTTCTCGTTTTGTAACAGGAGGGAACTGGCGGCCGCAACTGGGCAGGCCTAGGCATAACGGCTTGTACAGAACTCATTTGGTTACGGATGTCGTCTCCCGGTTCCGCAGCTGCGAGGAACCGGGTTCCGCGTGGCAACCAAATCCGAGGGCGGTTGTTAGCTTCCCTCTGACGTCCAACAAGGGAGTTCCCCCCGATGACGAAGCAGCAGAACCAGAATCCGGGTCAGCAGACTCAGAACCCCGGCCAGCAGCGCCCAGGTCAGCAGCCAGGGCAGCAGCAGGGCGGTGGGCAGAAACCCGGACAGCAGCAGCAGGATCCGATGCGCCAGGGTGACAAGCCCGGCCAGCAGCATGGTGGCCAGCGCGGTCAGGACAACTAGTTTGGGAGCCCAGTGAGTGAGCAGGAGTGAAGAAGGGCCCCGCTGCAAGGTGGGGCCTTTTTTTCGCTGCTTGGCGTCGTTCCGGGGCGGCTCGAAGAGCCGAGCCCGGAATCTCGAGATTCCGGGTCTGGTGCTGACGCACCATCCCGGAATGACGACGTGTGCGGGTGCCCCGTTAAGGTAAACAAAGGGTTTAAATTGCCGCCACGGACTGATGCGAGTTAGCTCCCGGCAAAGCCTTCCCATCGAAGGCGCGTGGCAGGCGAAGCGGGAAGCGGCATGTTCAGGAATTGGCGGATCGACTCGGTCAACGGCGCGCTGCTGGCGGCCTATTTCATCCCGGCCTGGACGCTGGTCGCCTTCAACATCATGGTGGCGCCGGTGCACGGCCTCTACGAACGGCCGAGCGTCGCGGTCGCGCTGTTCCTCAGCGACAATCTCCAGATGGCGGGGATGGACACGGTGCGCGCGGCCTGGCTGCTGGCGCTGGGACGGTTGACCGTGGTGGCGTTCTTCGCGATCTACCTCGCGCTGCTGTGCATTCCCCGCGTCCGCAGGAATGGCGGCAGTGACGAGGCGCTCGGCATTGCGCTGGCGATCGGCAGCGTGATCTCGTTTGCGAGCATGGTCATGGCCTCGAAGGTCGGCGAGATGGACGCGCTCCGGCTGCACGCGACCGAGCTCTTGCTGCTGCTGGGGGCTGCGATCGTGATGGTGATCGAGCGCCCTGTGGCGGCTCCCAAGAGCGTCGAGGCCGCCGCGCCGCTAGGTCTTGAGCAGGCCGAGCTCCTGCACAATCGCTGAGGCCTCCTTGACGGCGTGGTTCGCCGCCGGCACGCCGCAATAGATCGCCTGCTGGAGCAGGATTTCCTTGATGTCGTCGGGCGTGAAGCCGCCCTCGGCGAGCGCCGCGCGGACATGCAGGCGGAATTCGTCCCATTGTCCGAGCGCGACCATGGTGCCGATGACCAGCACCCGCCTTGTGCGCTCGTCGAAATGCGGCCGCGTCCAGATCTCGCCCCAGGCGTAGCGTGTGATCAGATCCTGGAAATCCGTGTTGAAGGCATTGCGATTGGCGACTGATTTGTCGACCCAGGCATTGCCCAGCACCTTGCGGCGCACGTTCATGCCGGCATCGCGGCGCTTCTGGTCGTCCATGTTTGTTTCTCCGGATCAGTCATTCCGGGGCGCCTCGAAGAGGCGAACCCGGAATCTCGAGGTTGTGAATGCCGATCGAGATTCCGGGGGCGATGCTTTGCATCGCTCCGGAATGACGACAGGCGCAATCAGCGTTGCGTCAGGAACCCCACCACCGCATCGGTGAACGCGTGCGGCTGCTCGACATTGGAAATATGGGCGGCGTCGATGATGGTCATGTTGGCGCCGGGAATTTTCGAGCGGATCAGCTCGCCCGCCGAGATCGGCGTCGCCATGTCGTGGCGGCCGGCGATCACCAATGTCGGGCTCTTGATCTTTGGCAGCAACTCGCGTTGGTCGAGCGTCGACAGCGCCTCGCAGCAGGCGAGATAGCCCTCCACGGGTGAGGCGAGCAGCATCGCTTTCATCCGGGCGGTGATGTCAGGCTCGCGCTCGCGGAAATCCTGGGTGAGCCAGCCCGCGATCACGGCATCGGCCACCGCCGCGATGCCGCCCTTCTTCACGGCATCGATGCGTTCCAGCCATTTGGTCGGCTCGGCATAGTAGCAGGAGGTGTTGGCGAGGATGAGCTTGCCGAAGCGCTCCGGCGCATTCGCGCCCAGCCATTGTCCGACCATGCCGCCCATCGACAGGCCGCACCAATGCACCTTCTCGATGTTGAGATCGTCAAGGATCGCCAGCACGTCGCGGCCGAAGCGCTCCATCGTGTAAGGGCCGGGGGGAACGTTCGACTTGCCGTGGCCGCGGCGGTCATAGCGGATGACGCGGAACACCTGCGTCAGCGCCTTCATCTGCGGCTCCCACATCTGAAGCGTGCAGCCGAGCGAATTGGACAGCATCAAGGTCGGCCCGCCGTCGCGGCCTTCGACGGAGACGTTGATCAGGCAACCGTCGGCATCGATCATGGGCATGCGGCGTCTCCGTTCTGGAGCATGATCCGGAAAAGTGTGGAACGGTTTTCCGAAGGGATCATGCTCAAACAATCAATCTCGCTCGAGGCTGTCGAGCAGCCGGTCGATCATGGCTTGGGAAGCCCCTTGATAGGCCATCGGCTCGAACAATGCCGCAATTTTTTCCGGCGAAAGATGCGCTGTGATCTGCGAATCGGCCGCGAGAACCTCGCGCAGATGCTTCTTCTCGGCGACCGCGCGCTTGCTCGCGGCCTCGATGAGATGATGCGCATCGCTCTTGCCGATCCTCTCGGCCAGCGCAAAGGTGACCGCCTCGGCCATGATCAGCCCGTGCGTCGCATCGAGATTGCTGCGCATGCGCGCGGCATCGACGTCCAGGCCCTCGGCGATGTCGACGATGGCGGCGAGCGCGCCCGAAGTGACCAGCATCAGTTGAGGCAGCGTCGGCCATTCCGCATGCCAGGGGCCGGCGCTGCGCTCGTGGTCCTGTACCTGCGCCGCAAAAATCGTCGCGGCGAGCTGCGGGGCCATGGTGGCACATCCCAGCGCGCTTGCGGCTGCGACCGGGTTGCGCTTGTGCGGCATGGTCGAGGAGCCGCCGCGGCCTTCGCCGGCCGGCTCGAACGCCTCGGCGACATCGGTCTGCATCATCAGCGAGACGTCGCGCGCGATCTTGCCGCAGCTTCCGGCGAGAATCGCGAGGGCCGATGCGGCTTCCGCGATGCGGTCGCGATGGGTGTGCCAGGGTGCTTCCGGCAGCGGCAGGTTGAGCTCCTGCGCCAATCGTTCGGCGACCGCGAGCCCCTTGTCGCCGAGGGCCGCGAGCGTGCCGGCCGCGCCGCCGAATTGCAGCGCGAGGCCGTCGCGGGAGAGCCGCCTGAGGCGGCAGCGGGCGCGAGCAAGGCTCGCGGCATATTCGGCGGCCTTGAGCCCGAACGGCATCGGCAGCGCGTGCTGGAGCCAGGTCCGCGCCACCATTGCGGTGTTGCGATGATTGCGCGCCAGTGCGGCAAAACCCTTGATTGCGCGGCTGAGGTCGGCATCCAGCGCGTCGATGGCGGCGCGCAGCGTGAGCATGGTCGCGGTGTCGATGACGTCCTGGCTGGTCGCGCCCCAATGCACGTAGCGTGCGGCCTCCGCATCGGCCTTCGCGACGTTGGCGGTCAGCGCCTTGACCAGGGGAATCGCGAGATTGCCGGACCGTGTCGCGGCCTCGGCCAGCGCGGCGATGTCAAAGGTATCCGCCTTGCAGGCGGTTTCGATCGGGCCCACGGCGGCCGCGGGAATCACGCCGGTGGCGGCTTCGGCGCGCGCCAAGGCTGCCTCAAAATCGAGCATGTTCTGGAGCGTTGACCGGTCGTCGCAGACGGCGCGCATGGCGGCGCTCGACAGCATCGGCGCAAGCAGGGGGGAGAGGGCTGTGCTCATGTTGCGCGGGACCTAACCATCATGGCCCGCCTGTGCCAATCCAAAACCGACCGCGCAAGATTTTTTGCAGTTGCGAATATGCATTGCACGTGGCCGGAGGCCGCCCTTTCCTTTGCGGCCTACGTGCGTTACTTGAACAGCATTATAATTGCACGATCCCGGGAGGCACCCCATGGCCATGACGATGAACGGCGAAGTCCAGCTTGCGGCGCCGCGCGAGGCTGTGTGGGCCAAGCTCAACGATCCCGAGGTGCTGAAGGCCTGCATCCCCGGCTGCGAGGAGCTGGAGAAGACCGACGACGGCGGCTTTCGCGCCACAGCGAAAATGAAGGTCGGCCCGGTGTCGGCGCGCTTCAAGGGCAAGGTGACGCTCTCCGATCTCGATCCGCCGAACGGCTACAAGATCTCCGGCGAAGGCGAGGGCGGGGTGGCGGGCTTTGCCAAGGGCGGCGCCGTGGTCAAGCTGGCGGAGAAGGACGGCGGCACGCTGCTCTCCTACGACGTCGAGGCGCAGATCGGCGGCAAGTTGGCGCAGCTCGGACAACGCCTCATCAACGGCGCCGCCAAGAAGCTGGCCGACGAGTTTTTCGCGAACTTCGCCAAGGCGGTACAGGGCTGAAGGCTATCGCCTTTCGGCATGGCGCCTTGCGTCCGGGGTGATGTTGCCCCGGGGCATAATGGCCCATATGATGGGTTGGAATAATTATAAGAACCGCTTCGACGGGACCCGTCGGGGCGCTGATAGAGAGTGCTTATGGCGAAAATCTCCCTCATCGTGAACGGCAATCCTGTGACGGCCAACGTCGATCCCCGCACGCTTCTGGTGCAGTTCCTGCGCGAGAATCTACGGCTGACCGGCACCCATGTCGGCTGCGACACCTCGCAGTGCGGCGCCTGCGTCGTGCATCTCGACGGCAAGGCCGTGAAGTCCTGCACCACGCTTGCCGTGATGGCTGACGGCCACGAGGTCAAGACGATCGAGGGGCTGGCTGCCGACGGCGCGCCGCTGCATCCGATGCAGGAAGCCTTCCGCGAGCACCATGGCCTGCAGTGCGGCTTCTGCACGCCCGGCATGATCATGACCGCGATCGACATCGTCCATCGCAAGGGGCACGAGGTCGACGACCACACCATCCGCGAGGAGCTGGAAGGCAATCTCTGCCGCTGCACCGGCTACCAGAACATCGTCGCCTCGATCTCCGCCGGCGCCAAGGCGATGGCGAAATCCGACCTCGCCTAAATCGACACGCGCGCATCCCGCGATCAGGACATTCAGATGTACGAATTCAAATATCATCGCCCCGGGACCGTTCGGCAGGCCGCCAACCTCCTGGTGAAGAACGAAGACGCCAAGGTGATCGCCGGCGGCCACACGCTGATTCCGGTCATGAAGCAGCGCCTCGCGAGCCCTCCGCATCTGGTCGACCTCTCCCACATCGAGGGGCTCAACGCGATCGAGATGAAGGGTCGCTCGCTGGTGATCGGCGCCACCGCCAAGCACGCCGAGGTCGCGACCTCCGCCGTCGTCGGCGAAGCGATCCCGGCGCTCGCGAGCCTTGCCGGCGGAATCGGCGATCCCGCCGTGCGCCACAAGGGCACGATCGGCGGCTCGCTCGCCAACAACGATCCGACCGCGGACTATCCGGCCGCGGTGCTTGCGCTCGGGGCGACCATCGTCACCAACAAGCGCCGCCTCAAGGCCGAGGAGTATTTCCAGGGCCTGTTCACGACGGCGCTCGAGGCCGACGAGATCATCACCAAGGTGATGTTCCCGCTGCCGAAGAAGGCCGCCTACATCAAATTCCGCAACCAGGCCTCGCGTTACGCGCTGGTCGGCGTGTTCGTGGCGCGGCGTCCGTCGGATGTCCGTGTTGCCGTCACCGGCGCCGGCTCCGAGGGCGTGTTCCGCGTCACCGCGTTCGAGGAAGCCCTGAAGAAGCGCTTCTCGGCGAAAGCCCTTGATGGCATCGAGGTGCCGGCCGAGGGTCTCAACAGCGACATCCACGGCAGTGCCGAATACCGCGCGCACCTCATCGGGGTGCTGACGCGGCGGGCCGTCGACGCCGCCAATGCCAAGGAATGATGGGCCTCACCAACTGGCCCAACGACTTGCCCCGGTGAGGGCGTAACCAAGACTGGCCTTTCATGACTTCAGCCGCCCTGCCGGCATCGGTTGATGCGATGCTCGAACTCCTGACGTCGCGCGGCTATCTCGCCGAGCGGTCGCTGGCGACGGTGACGTATCTGTCGCTGCGCATGGGCCGGCCGCTGTTTCTCGAAGGCGAGGCCGGCGTCGGCAAGACCGAGATCGCAAAAGTGCTGTCGGCGGCGCTGGGGCGGAAGCTGATCCGCCTGCAGTGCTACGAAGGCCTCGACGTCTCCTCGGCCGTGTACGAGTGGAACAGCGCCGCGCAGATGATCGCGATCCGGATGGCGGAAGCCGCCGGCGACACCGATCGCGATCAACTGTCGAGCGACATCTTCGCCGATCGCTACATGATCAAGCGACCGCTGCTCCAGGCGCTGGAGCCTGACGTCGCGGGTCCGCCGGTGCTCCTGATCGACGAGCTCGACCGCGCCGACGAGGCGTTCGAAGCCTATCTCCTGGAAATCCTCAGTGACTTCCAGGTGACCATTCCCGAATTCGGCACCGTGAAGGCGCCGTATCCGCCGATCGTCATCATCACCTCCAACCGCACCCGCGAGATCCACGACGCGCTGAAGCGGCGCTGCCTCTATCACTGGGTGGATTATCCCGCCGCCGAGCGCGAGCTCGCGATCGTCAAGACGCGCGTGCCCGGCATCTCCACAAAGCTGTCGCAGCAGGTGGTGCGCTTCGTTCAGGCGCTGCGCAACCAGGACTTCTACAAGTCGCCGGGCGTCGCCGAGACCATCGACTGGGCCACCGCGCTGTCCGAGCTCGACGCCCGCTCGCTGACCCCGCAGGTGGTCGGCGACACGCTGGGCGCGCTGCTCAAGTATCAGGACGACATCACCCGGATGCAGGGCGACACCCTGCAGAAGGTGCTGAAGGAAGCGACGAGCGAGGATTGATCTCGCGTCAAATTGCGCCCGTCATTCCGGGGCGCGCGTAGCGCGAACCCGGAATCCATCGGGCCGCAGAGTTCGTGGATGACTGGATTCCGGGCTCGCGCCAAAGAGGCGCGCCCCGGAATGACGAGGGGATGGATACGACCCATGGCCATCAACCACCTAGCGCCCGAGCAGACCGAGCAGTTCGCCGACAACATCGTCGGCTTCGCCCGCGCGTTGCGCGCGGCGGGCATGCCGGTCGGGCCGGGCGCAGTGATCGATGCCATGAGCGCGCTCCAGGTGATCGACATCGGCAACCGCGCCGATGTCTTTGCCACGCTGGAGGCGATCTTCGTCAAGCGCCACGAGCATGCGCTGATCTTCAAGCAGGCCTTCAACCTGTTCTTCCGCGCCTCGGAGGAGTGGAAGCACATGCTGGATTCGGTGCCGCTGCCGGAGCAGGCCAAGAAGAAGCCGCAGGCGGGTGCGCGCCGCGTGCAGGAAGCGATGTCGCAGCCGCGCATGACGGAGACGCCGCAGCACCAGGAGCAGGATCTGCGCCTGTCGGTCTCCGACAAGGAAATCCTTCAGAAGAAGGATTTTGCCCAGATGAGCGCGGCGGAGATCAGCGAGGCCCTGCGCGCCGTCGAGCGGATGCGGCTGCCGCAGGCCGAGCTCCTGACGCGCCGGCACCGGCCCGATTCCCGTGGCCTGCGCCTCGATCTGCGCCGCACGCTGCGTGCGTCATTGCGCACCGGCGGCGACATCATCGACATTCATCGCCTGGGGCGGATCGAGAAACCGGCGCCGATCGTCGCGCTGCTCGACATCTCGGGTTCGATGAACGAGTACACGCGCCTGTTCCTGCATTTCCTCCATGCCATCGGCGATGCGCGCAAGCGCGTCTCGGTGTTCCTGTTCGGCACCCGCCTCACCAACGTCACCCGCGCGCTGCGCCAGCGCGATCCCGACGAGGCGCTGGCGAGCTGCTCGGCCTCGGTCGAGGATTGGGCCGGCGGTACGCGGATCTCGGCCTCGCTGCACAACTTCAACAAATTGTGGGCGCGCCGGGTCCTGAGCCAGGGCGCCATCGTGCTCCTGATCTCCGACGGGCTGGAGCGGGAGGCCGATTCCAGGCTCGCCTTCGAGATGGACCGGCTGCACCGCTCCTGCCGGCGGCTGATCTGGCTCAACCCGCTGTTGCGCTTCGGCGGCTTCGAGGCCAAGGCGCAGGGCATCAAAATGATGCTTCCGCACGTTGACGAATTCCGCCCGGTACATAATTTGAGTTCGATCCAGGAGCTGATCACGACGCTCTCCCGGCCGCTGCCGCCGCATCACCGCAGCCTGATCCGCTCCGCAGCTTGAGAGGTTACCCCATGCTCGATCGCGACGAGGACATTCTGAGGGCGGCGGAGGACTGGCAGAAGGCCGGCCGTGGCGTCGCGCTCGCCACCGTCGTCGAGACCTGGGGCTCGGCGCCGCGCCCGGCGGGCTCGAGCCTCGTCATCAACGACGAGGGCACGTTCTTAGGCTCGGTCTCCGGCGGCTGCGTCGAGGGCGCCGTGGTCACCGAGGCCATGGACGTGATCGAGAGCGGCAAGCCCAAGATGCTGGAGTTCGGCGTCGCCGACGAGACCGCCTGGAATGTCGGGCTGTCCTGCGGCGGCACCATCCGTGTCTTCGTCGAGAAGGTCGGCTAGCCGTGAAGCTCGCGATTTTGCACGAACTCAATGCCGAGCGCGCCGCGCGCCGCCCGGCGATCTTGGTGACGGACACCGAGAGCGGCGAGCAGCGCCTGGTCAAGGCGCAGGATTTTGCGAAAGACCCGCTGCGCGTCGAGCTCGAAAAACAGCTTCGCATGGGCAAGAGCGCCAATGTCGAGGTCGGCGGCAAAAAGCTGTTCCTCAACGTCTACGCGCCGACCGCAAAGCTCGTCATCGTCGGCGCGGTCCATATCAGTCAGGCGCTGGCGCCGCTGGCGCGCTCGCTCGGTTACGACGTCACGGTCGTCGATCCGCGCACAGCCTTTGCGAGCGCAGAGCGCTTCCCAGACATTCCGCTGGTGGCCGAATGGCCCGACACCGCGCTGCCGCCGCTCAACGTGGATGCCTACACGGCTTTCGTCGCGGTGACGCACGATCCCAAGATCGACGATCCTGCGCTGCTGCACGCCTTCGAGCGCGGCTGCTTCTATATCGGCGCGCTGGGCTCGCGGAAGACCCATGCCAAGCGCGGCGACCGGCTGCGGGCGCAGGGCGCCAAGGACAGCGACATCGCGCGCATCCACGCGCCCATTGGCCTTGCGATCGGCGCCGTCTCGCCGTCGGAGATCGCGGTGTCGATCATGGCCGAGATCACGGCGGTGCTTCGGCTGCCACCCAAAGAAAAAGAAGAAGCGGCATGAAATTCGGCCCGGCGAGCCCCAAGGATGCGATCGGCGGGGTGACCGTCCACACCCTGCGCCAGGGACCGCTGGTGCTGAAGAAGGGCACGACGATCGGGCCCGCCGAGGTCGAGGCGCTGGAGCGCGCCGGCATCAAGGACGTCGTCGTGGTGCGGATGGAGGAGGGCGACGTCTCCGAGGATATCGCCGCCGCCAGTATCGCGCTTGCGGTCGGCGGCGAGGGCATCCATGTCGAGCGCGCCTTCACCGGCCGCGCCAATCTGTTCGCGGCATGCCCGGGCGTGCTGGTGATCGACCGCGCCGCGGTCGATCGCATCAACAATATCGACGAGGCCATCACCTTTGCGACGCTCACCGCCTACAAGCCGGTGGTCGAGGGCGAGATGGTCGGCACGGTCAAGATCATCCCGTTCGGCGTCGAGGGCGCTTTGCGCGACGCCGCGGTGAAGGCGGCCGGCCGGGACGTCCTGAAGATCGCGCCCTACGTGATCAAGCGCGTCGGCGTGGTCTCGACGCTGCTGCCGGGCCTGTCCTCCAAGGTGATCGACAAGACGCTGCGCGTCACCGCCGAGCGGCTGGCGCCGGCCGGCGCCGGCATCATCGCGGAGCGGCGGGTCCAGCACGACGAACACGCGCTGTCGGCCGCGATCAAGGAGCTGCTCGCGCTTGGCGCGGAACTCGTCATCGTGTTCGGGGCGTCCGCGATCGCGGATCGCCGCGACGTGATCCCGGCGGCCGTCACCGGGATCGGCGGCGAGATCGAGCATTTCGGCATGCCGGTCGATCCCGGCAATCTGCTGCTGATCGCCCGCGCCGAGGGCGTGCCGGTGCTGGGCGCGCCGGGCTGCGCGCGCTCGCCGGTCGAGAACGGGTTTGACTGGGTGCTGATGCGTCTGCTCGCCGGCATCAAGGTGACCCGCGCCGAGCTGATGGGCATGGGCGTCGGCGGGCTCCTGATGGAGATCGTCACGCGTCCGCAGCCGCGCGCGAGGCCCGAGATCGAGGGCAACAGCCAGGTCGCCGCCATCGTGCTCGCGGCAGGGCGCTCGACCCGCATGGGTGGGCCGAACAAGCTGCTCGCCGAGCTCGACGGCAAGAAGCTGGTGCGGATCGCGACCGAGCAGGCGCTGGCCTCCAAGGCATCCGAGGTGATCGTCGTCACCGGCCATCAGACCGAACTGGTCGAGCAGGCGCTGCAAGGCTTGAAGGTGAAATTCGTCCGCAATCCGGATTTCGCCGGCGGCATCGCGAGCTCGGTCAAGGCCGGCATCGCGGCCGTGCCCGAAGCTTGCGACGGCGCCGTGGTTTGCCTCGGCGACATGCCGCTGATCGATGCCGGCCTGATCGACCGTCTCATCGACAGCTTCGCACCGGACCGCGGCAATCTCATCGTCGTGCCCGTCAGCGAGGGCCGCCGCGGCAACCCCGTGCTGTGGTCGCGCCGCTTCTTCCGGGAGCTGATGACGCTCGATGGCGACGTCGGCGCGCGCCACCTGATCGCCAAGCACACCGAGGCGGTTGCGGAAGTGCCCGTCGACGGCGAGGGCGCGTTCCTCGACATCGACACGCCGCAAGCGCTGGAAGCGGCAAGACGGGGATAGTGTGTAGGGTGGGTTAGCCTTGCGGCTGCGCGCAAGCGCAGTCCGCCAGACGTAACCCGCCAACGTCGCCCCGCATGCATTGAAGCATGTTGGGTTACGCCGAGCGACTGCGCTTCGCGCAGCGCTAACCCACCCTACGATACCGGATTGCTTTCGTCCGCCTACTTCTTGGTGTTCGACAGCTTCTCGCTGCCGGCCTTCAGCTCGACGCCGCTCTTGGTCAGGAGGGCCTTGTCGCCGCTGCTGAACGTGAACGTGTCGGCGCCCGCGCTGATGCCGTTCCACGCCACGGCTTCGGCGAGGGACAGATACCACAATCCCTGGAATCCCGACGCATTGTTCAATTGCCCCGTCCAGACGGTGGTCGATCCGCAGCCGAGGAAGTTCACCGAGAAACTGATCGCAGTGCCCGTGTTGCCGTAGGCCAGCCAACCCGTCACACCTTGCGGCTTGCCCTCGTCACAACTGTTTGCAGCGTTGTTGGTATAGGTCCCCGCGATAGCACCCGTGTTCGAGTTGAAGCTGGCGATGGCCAGGGTCGAGCCATACTGGTTGGTCCAGGTCCAGTTCACCGACTGCGCATATGCGGGCAGGGGTCCGATCAGGGACGCCGACGCAATCATCGCCAAGAGCATTCCGTTGAAGTGACGCATGGTTGTTTCCTCCGGCTCTCTGCTTGGAGCATCAACTACTTTAAATGATGCGCTTCACAAATACAACTAAAAGATGTATGAGGTCGCTCGTGCGTCCGTCAGGCTTTTCAACCACTCGTTCACCATCTGGAAACGGTCCCGCGCTTAGAGTTCCTTCCACCTGCCTTGGGGGGAGGGGTTTTTTCCATGGCTTCGAATGTCGTCGCGCGCCGTTGCGCGATGTTTTTCTTTGCGTTGTCTGTTTGTGTCGCGGGCGCTCGCCACATCACGGATGCACGCGCCGCCGGCGCGTTTGCGGTCGGCAAGTGCGGTGCCTATGGCCAGGCTTTCGATTACGGCGCCGAGCACGAAGCCCGCGCCGCGGCGCAGAAGCAGTGCAAGGGCGACTGCACGACGGTGACGATGAAGCGCGCCTGCGCGGCGATGTCCGTCGATCTGTCCAATCCTTGCGGTGCCTATGGCTATGCCGTCCAGCCGAAGATCTCCGCCTCGCTCAACGCCGCCACGCGCGAATGCTACAAATACGGCGGCAAGGAATGCGTGATCCGCGCCTGGGCCTGCGACGCGAAGGGTTGAATTCTCCTCCGTCATTCCGGGGCGTCGCGCAGCGACGAACCCGGAATCTCGTGCGATAATCTCCAGATTCCGGGTCTGCGCCTGACGGCGCATCCCGGAATGACGATGCAGTTCGATACCAAGATCGCCGTGGTGATCCGCAGCGATCTCCAGGCCTGGCAGAAGCTCAACGTCGCGGCTTTCCTCACCAGCGGCATCGCCGCCGCCTTTCCGGAATGCATCGGTGAACCCTATGAGGACGCCTCGGGCACGACATATCACGCGCTGATCGGCCAGCCGATCCTGATCTACGGCGCCGAGGGTCCGGCACTGTCGCGCGCGCTCGACCGTGCGCTCACCGGAAACGTGGTGCCGGCCGTCTATACCGAGGACATGTTCAAGACCACGCACGATGCCGCCAATCGCGAAGCGGTAAAGGCGGTGGCACGCGCGGACCTCAATCTCGTCGGGATCGCAATGCGCGCCGAGCGCAAGGTGATCGACAAGATCGTCGACGGGCTGAAGTTCCATAGCTGACGCGATCCGCACGTTGCGCCGCGTCGTCATCGTGATGTCACGATCGCGCGAGTCTTGCGTAAACTTTGTGCGGTTTGACTCCAATCAAGGGGGCGCCGCCCGGTGCCGCTAGTTTGCCTCCGTCATTCAAACGGAGCAGACAGATGCCGACCATGAAAGCCGCAATCGTCAGACAATTCGGCAAGCCGCTCGTGATCGAGGACGTGCCGGTGCCGCAGCCCGGACCCGGCGAGGTTCTGGTCAAGGTCAAGGCGTGCGGCGTCTGCCATACCGATTTGCACGCAGCCTCCGGCGACTGGCCGGTGAAGCCGGTTCCGCCTTTCATCCCGGGCCATGAGGTTGCCGGCATCGTCGCCGCGCTCGGATCCGGCGTGAAAAATCTGAAGGTGGGCGATGCCGTCGGCGTCGCCTGGCTGCACGATGCCTGCATGTCCTGTGAATATTGCGAGACCGGCTGGGAGACGCTGTGCGAGCACCAGCACAACACCGGCTACAGCGTGAACGGGGGCTTTGCCGAATATGTCATCGCCTCGGCTGCCTTCGCCGCCAAACTGCCGGCGACGATCGATTTTGCGGGCATCGCGCCGATCCTGTGCGCGGGCGTCACCACCTACAAGGGCTTGAAGGAGACGGAGGCAAAGCCCGGCGAGTGGGTCGTGATCTCGGGCGTCGGCGGGCTCGGCCATGTCGCGATCCAGTATGCCAAGGCGATGGGCCTCAAGGTCGCGGCCGTCGATATCGCCGACGACAAGCTCGAGCTCGCGCGCGAGACCGGCGCCGACCTCGCCGTCAACGCGCTCGCGGCCGATGCCGTGGACAAGGTCCTGGCGGTAACCGGGGGAGGGGCGCACGGCGTGCTGGTGACGGCGGTCTCGATCGCCGCGTTCGCCCAGGCGCTGAAGATGGTGCGCCGGAAGGGCACCGTCAGCCTCGTCGGTCTGCCGCCGGGCGAATTCCCGACGCCGATCTTCGACGTCGTGCTCAAACGGATCACCGTGCGCGGCTCCATCGTCGGCACCCGCCGCGATCTCGACGAAGCCATCGCATTCGCCGCCGATGGCAAGGTCAAGGCCGAAGTGACGAAGGTGCCGCTCGCTGAGATCAACGACGTCTTCGACCGGATGAAGGCCGGCAAGATCGAAGGCCGCATGGTGCTGGATTTTGGCTAGTGCGTTGTGAAACGAGCCGTTGCCGCGAAGGAGGTGCGCTCCCTCCCCCGCAAGCGGGAGAGGTGCACCGAGTTTGCGGCGATGCTTTTCGTATCAAAGGGACGTCGCTCTCTCGCTGCCTACCCCGGCGGCATGCCTTCGAATTTCGGCAAGTCCGGATCGAGACGATCCCATTGATGGCCGCGCGCGGCGTAAGTCACCACCTGCGGCTTGTAGCGGGCGGGCTCGTCGAGGCTTGCGGCGCGGATGGTGAAGATGTCGGGCATTGCCGCAAAGGTCAGGTAAACCGGCAAGCCGCACCGGGCGCAGAAGCCGCGCGTCTTCACGTTGCCGCTGTCGCCGACGATGTCCCAGTGCTTCGCCTCGCCGGTTACGGTGACGCCGGCGCGCGCGAAGGTCGCGTAGGAGCCGTGGCCGCTTCCGCTTTCCCGCTGGCAGTCCCGGCACTGGCAGTGATTGCTGAATATGGGCTCACCGACAATCGAATAACGGATCGTGCCGCAGGCGCAGCCGCCTGTATAGGGCTTGTCCATCGCGATAACTCCTTACTCGCCACTGATCTCGTCAAGCTGGCGGACGACCTTCTTCCAGCCGCCACTCATCACCGTGTAGGCCGACTCGTTTCTGGGCAGGACGAAGCCGGCATGAACCAGGCGGATCCGCGTGCCGGCTTCGACCGGGGTGAGGGACCACGTCACGACAGTGTCGAGCGGCGCGCCGTAGCCGGTGTTGCGCTCATCGCCGCCCTTCCAGGCGTAGACGAGGCGCCGGTTCGGCACGACCTCCAGAACCCGGCAATGGATGACGCCGTCCCAGTTGCCGCCCGGAGTGGTCTGGAACGTGAAGGCCTTGCCTTCGACGGCTTCAAAACCGGTCGGCGGCATCAGCCAGCGCGCGATCAGCTGGGCGCTGGTCAACGCCTTCCAGATCGTCTCCGGCACGTGAGGGAACACCTCGTCGATGACGATGTCTTTGGTCTCGGCTTTCAACTCGGCAGCACTCACGGATCGATCTCCTTCAAGAGGTCACGCAGGTTCTGGAAGCGCTCGCGCCAGAAGACGCCGTAATGATCCATCCAGGTCACCAGCGGCTCGAGTCCTTGCGGCGCGGCGCGGTAGTAGACGTTGCGGCCCTCCGCGCGCTCGGCCACGAGGCCGGCCTGCTTCAGCGACTTCAGGTGTTGCGAGATCGCGCCTTGCGTCACGCCACTGCCGCGCGTCAGCTCGGCGACGCTGATCTCCTTGCTCTCGAAGACGCGTTCGAACACGGCGCGGCGGGTCGGATCGGCGAGGGCGCGCATCACGGTGGTGACGGGGTTTGGGGCGGCTTCGATCATGGCGATAAATTAGTGAGAGCTAATTCATTAGTCAATGCTAATTTAATTCGGCCGCGCTCCTTTTGGCGTCAGCAATTGACTATGACTGACTAGTCAGTCATAAATTGACTATGACGAAGAAGCCCACCAAAGCCGCCGCGGCATCTGCAGCCCAGGCTGGCTGCCAAATGCTCGAAGCCGCGCCCGCCTCGAACCGTGCCACCCGCGCGGCGGAGCGGCGTGCGGCGATCGTGGAGGCGGCGATGGAGGAGTTCATTGCGCGCGGCTTTGCCGCGACGCGGCTCGACGACATCGCCAGACGTGCCGGCGTCGCCAAGGGCACGATCTACCTGCACTTCAAGGACAAGGAATCGATGTTCGAGGAGCTGGTGCGCGTCGTGATCGTGCCTGTGGTGGCGCGGCTGACGACGTTGCCGCCGCCGGTGGGCTCGGTGCGCGACCTCATCGAAGCCTTCGCCGGCAACTTCCTCAAGGAGGTGATCGGCACCAGGCGCGGTGATCTCGTGCGCCTGATCGTGGCGGAGGGGCCGCGCTTTCCCTCCGTCGCCGACTTCTACTACCGCGAGGTGGTCTCGCGCGGCGTTGCCGCCATGCGCGCGCTGATCGAGCTCGGCATCGCCCGCGGCGAGATCCGCGAGAAGGAGCTTGCGCGCTATCCGCAGATCCTGATCGCGCCTGCGATGATCGCGGTGATCTGGCAAAGCCTGTTTGAGCGCCACGCGCCGCTCGACGCGCGGGACATGCTGCGCGTCCATCTCGATTTGATTTTTGGCGAACGGAGGACGACATGAGGTCGTCGCAAACCATCTCTCACCTCATCCTGAGGAGCGCGGAACGCGCGTCTCGAAGGATGCAGGCCCGGCTGTGGCCCTTCGCCCTTCGAGACGCTGCTTCGCAGCTCCTCAGGGTGAGGGATCGACAGCTTTGGTCGCTGCAAGCAATTTTCAGATTTGCATTGGCCGTCCTTTTCGCAACCGCGCTGGCGGCTTGCAAGGAGAAGCGCGATCCCGGCTTCCAGGGCTGGGTCGAGGCCGACATGATCTTCGTCAGCCCGGACGAAGCCGGCCGCGTGACGAAGCTGAACATCCGCGAGGGTGACGAGGTCAAGGTCGGCGACGCCCTCTATTCCGTCGACGACGATCTCCAGCTTGCCGATCTCAACCAGAACAAGGCGACGCTGGCCAACGCGCAGCAGACCTATGACCGTGCGGCCTCGCTGAACAAGACCGGTTCGGGCACGCAGGCCAATCTCGATTCCGCCGTCTCCGCCCTCCGCGTGGCGGAAGCGCGGGTGGCGACGTCGGAGACGCGGATGGCGCGGCGCAGGGGCTTTGCGCCGGTCGCCGGCACCATCCAGCAGATCTATTTCCGCGAGGGTGAGATGGTGGCGGCGCAGCGGCCGGTGCTCTCGATCATGCCGCCCGGCAACATGAAGCTGCGCTTCTTCGTGCCGGAGACCGAGCTGCCCAAGCTTGCGATCGGCGACACGGTGCGAATCGGCTGCGACAATTGCGCGGCCGACCTGACCGCAAAGATCTATTTCATCGCGACCTCGGCCGAATACACCCCGCCGGTGATCTACAGCCTCGATGAGCGCAACAAGCTCGTCTACCTGATCCAGGCGCGGCCCTCGCGCCCCGATGCCTTGCGCGTCGGGCAGCCGATCGACGTCTATCTCAATCCAAAAACCCCGGTGGCGGACAAGCGATGAACGGCGGCAACGAGATCGCAATCGACGTCAAGGGCCTGACGAAGTCGTTCGGCGGCCGCGAGGTCGTGCACGATCTGTCGATGCAGGTGAAGCGCGGCTCGATCTACGGCTTCCTCGGTCCCAACGGCTCGGGCAAGACCACCACCATCCGCATCCTCTGCGGCCTGCTCACGCCCGACAGCGGCGAGGGGACGTGCCTCGGCTACGACATCCGGCGCGATGCCGAAAAGATCAAGCGCCAGGTCGGCTACATGACCCAGCGCTTCAGCCTGTACCAGGACCTCTCGGTGCGCGAGAACCTCGAATTCGTGGCACGGCTCTATGGCCTTGTCGATCCACGCGACGCGGCGCGTGATATGGTCAAGCGGCTCGGGCTCTCGGGGCGCGAGGAGCAGCTCGCTGGCGAACTCTCCGGCGGCTGGAAGCAGCGGCTGGCGTTAGGTGCCTGCACGCTGCCCAATCCGCAATTGCTGCTGCTGGACGAGCCGACCGCCGGCGTCGATCCCAAGGCACGGCGCGATTTCTGGAACGAGATCCACGCACTCGCCGCCGACGGCCTCACCGTGCTGGTGTCCACCCACTACATGGACGAAGCCGAGCGCTGCCACGAGATCGCCTACATCGCCTACGGCCATCTGCTCGCGCACGGCACGGTGGAGGAGGTGATCGCGAAATCCGCGCTGACGACCTACACCGTGACGGGTGAGGATTTGAACGGGCTCACCGCCGAGCTCACCGGCAAGCCCGGAATCGACATGGTGGCACCGTTCGGCACCTCGTTGCACGTCTCGGGGCGCGACGTCGCCGCGCTCGAAGCCAGCATCGCGCCGTGGCGCGAGAAGAGCGGCCTGCACTGGCAGAGCTCGCATCCTTCGCTCGAAGACGTGTTCATCGAACTGATGAGCCGCTCCAAGGACAATTTCCAATGAGCACCGTCGATCATCCGGCTCCCGCACGCGAAATCCGCGAGCGCTTCGGCTTCCTGCGACGCTCCTATGCGATGCTGATCAAGGAGTTCATCCAGCTGAGGCGCGATCGCGTCTCGTTCGCGATGATCGTGATGCTGCCGGTGATGCAGCTCATGCTGTTCGGCTATGCCATCAACACCACGCCGCACCATCTGCCGAGTGCCGTGCTGCTCCAGGAGGACTCCGATCTCACCCGCTCGATCCTGAAGGCGCTGGAGAACACCGCCTATTTCCGTTTCATCTACGAGGTGCACGACGTCGACGATTTCGACAATCTGCTGAAATCGGGCAAGGTCCTGTTCGGCGTCGAGATCCCGCGCGGATTCGAACGGGCGGTGCGGCGCGGCGACAAGCCGGCGCTGCTGGTCGCGGCCGACGCCACCGATCCGGTCGCGGCGAGCTCGGCGATCGGCTCGCTCGGCATGGTCGTGCAGACCGCGCTCAAGCACGATCTCTATATCGGCAATCCCCCGGAGATGCCGTTCGAGATCCGGGCGCATGCGCGCTACAATCCGGCCGCAGCGTCGAGCCTCAACATCGTGCCGGGTCTCGTCGGCACCATCCTCACCATGACCATGCTGATCTTCACCGCGCTCTCGGTCACGCGCGAGGTCGAGCGCGGCACCATGGAGAGTCTGCTGTCGATGCCGATCAAGCCGGTCGAGGTGATGTTCGGCAAGATCATCCCTTACGTACTGGTCGGCTTCGTCCAGGCCTTCCTGATCATCAGCATCGGCGTCGGCCTGTTCGGCGTGCCCGTGCTTGGCAATCTGTTCCTGCTCGCGCTGCTCTCGACGCTGTTCATCACCACCAACCTGTCGATCGGCTACACGATCTCGACCGTCGTGCAGAACCAGCTCCAGGCCATGCAGATGTCGATGATGTTCTTCCTGCCGAGCATTCTGCTGTCCGGCTTCATGTTCCCGTTCGCCGGCATGCCGGCCTGGGCGCAATATGTCGGCGAGGCCTTGCCGCTGACCCATTATTTGCGCATCGTCCGCGCCATCATGCTGAAGGGGGCGAGCATGCAGAATCTGCGGTTCGACGCGCTGGCGCTGGCGGCCCTGATGCTGATCGCTATGACCATCGCCGTGACGCGCTTCCGCCGTACGCTAGATTGAGGCAAACTAGTCCTTGAGAGTCATTCCGGGGCCTACGAAGTGCGAACCCGGAATCTCGAGATTCCGGGTTCACGCTGCGCGTGCCCCGGAATGACTGGGGGATGGAATGGTCAAGTTTACGAGCAGGAAAGCGCGGCAACACGCCGCCTTGTCGGAGGACTTCGAGCGCGAGCTGACGCGGGAAGTGCTGCGCACCGAGCTGTTGCGGGTGCGGACACTGATCATCACCGGCTGCGTCATGATCTTGTTCCTCACCTCAACCTTCCTGATCGACCCCGCTCTGGTGAACCGGGTCTGGCGCGGGACGGAGGGCCTCGTCCGCGAATATATTCTCTTGGGAGGTTTCATCCTCTTCGAAGTCTGGATCCACAGCCAGATCAGGCGAAACCTCAAGCTCGATCGCGACCTGCCGGTGATCAGGCGCTACGTCGGCGCCTTTATCGAAACGTCGCTGCCGACGATCATCCTGATCCTGCAGATCCGAAGCATGGGTGCGAGCCAGGCGCTCGGTTTCGTGCTGCCGCTGGTCTATTTCATCTTCATCATTCTTTCGACGCTGCGGCTCGATTTCTGGCTGTCGACCTTCACGGGATTCGTGGCTGGAGCCGAACTCCTGGCCGTCGCGCTGCATTACAATTCGGCCAGCGACGCGGGCGAACCCCTGATCTACTTCCACGCCGTGCGCAGCACGGTCATCCTGATCTGCGGCGTGCTCGCCGGCTCCGTCGGTGCGCAGCTGCGGCGGCAATTTGCCGCGAGCATCGCGGCTGCCACCGCGCGCGACCGGGTCACCAATCTGTTCGGCCAGCACGTCTCGCCGCAGGTGGTGGAGCGGCTGATGGCGGAGGGGACGAGCGCGGCCGGCGACCTCCGCCGCGTCGCGGTGATGTTCGTCGATTTCCGCGGCTTCACCGCCGGGGCGCAGTCGCGCACCCCGCAGGAGGTGGTCGACCGGCTCGATGGCGCCTTCGCGGTGCTGGTCGACATCCTCGACCGCCAGGGCGGCATCGTGAACAAGTTTCTCGGCGACGGCTTCCTCGCGCTGTTCGGCGCGCCGCTGGAGGCCTCCGACGCCGCGCACCGCGCGGTCGCCGCGGGCCGCGAGATGCTGGCCGCGATGGACCGCATCAATGCGGAGACGAGCTGGCCGCTGCGGATCGGCATCGGCATCCATTTCGGCGAGGTCGTCGCCGGCAATATCGGTTCGCCCCGGCGCAAGGAGTACACGGTGATCGGCGACACCGTGAACTTTGCCTCGCGGCTGGAGGCGCTGAACAAGGAGTTCGGCTCGCAGCTGCTGATCTCGGCGTCCGTGCGCGAGGCGCTCGGCGATGACGGCGAGGATGCTGTCGCGCTCGGCGAAGTCGAGGTGCGCGGCTACGAGCAGAAGGTGGCGGTGTTTCAGCTCGGGTAGACCGCTCGCGTTTCGTTGAAGGCGCGTGATGAAATATCGCGCCGCGTTCTCCGTTCCTGCACTCTGGAAGCCGAAGCATCGGTTTCCGTTTGTCATGCGGAGAAAACCAATGACCAGATTGTCCGTTGTTGCGGCCGTCCTGATCGCCGCCGCCGTCTACCAAACCCAGGCCGCTGCCGCCCGCGACGCCGCTTCTCGGCGCGCCGCAACCCACGTGACGACGGACTGCGTCAGGGCTCCGGCGGTGGGCGCCTATGCCTCTGCGCCCTACAAGCAACCGCCTTGCCTGCCCAATACGACGACGATGAACTGACGATCACAGCAGACGAACCCGGGCTGGTGAAGTCCGCCAGCCCGGCTTCGCGTCATCCATGGCGGCCCTTCCGCCGGCGGTATTTTCGTAGTGCTTGACTCCTTCATCATATAGTCATCTATATGACTACATGAATTCAGCGCCGCTCGACGACCGCCTGCCACGCTACCAGCGCCTGCGCGACGACCTCGCCGCGCGGATCAACCGCAATGAATGGCGGCCGGGCGAGCCGATCCCGTCGGAAGC
Source organism: Bradyrhizobium sp. CCBAU 45394 (assembly GCF_028128655.1). Lineage (NCBI taxonomy): Bacteria > Pseudomonadati > Pseudomonadota > Alphaproteobacteria > Hyphomicrobiales > Nitrobacteraceae > Bradyrhizobium > Bradyrhizobium sp. CCBAU 45394. Next base: position 168,329 of record NZ_LBIX01000166.1, read on the forward strand.
CGAGTTGGCTGCGCATTACGGCGTTGCCATCGGCACCGTGCGCAAGGCGATCGACCAGCTCGTCGCGGATGCCGTGCTGGAGCGCCAGCAGGGCCGCGGCACCTTCGTGCGCCGCGCGCGCTTCAACTCCTCGCTGTTCCGCTTCTTTCGCTTCCAGTCGGAGAGCGGCGAGCGGCGCGTGCCGAAGAGCCGCATCATCCGGCGCAAGAGCGTGCTGGCGACATCGGCGGTCGCATCCGCACTCCGCATCCCGGTCGGCGAGCCCGTGATCAGCCTGTCGCGCCTGCGCCTGATCGACGACGTCCCGCTGCTCGCCGAAGAGATCTGGCTGCAGCAATCGCGCTTCGCGCCGATCCTCGACATCGACACCGCCGAGTTCGGCGACCTCCTGTATCCGCTCTACGAGGAGCGCTGCGGCGAGGTCGTGGTTTCCGCCGAGGAAATCCTGACGGTCGAGACCGCCAACGAGATGCAGGCACGCCTGCTGCGGCTCGAGGCGCATGCGCCTCTGATTGTCATCGAGCGTCTCGCGCTCGACCTCGAACGGCGGCCGATCGAATGGCGCCGTTCGCGCGGGCCGGCCAACCGCTTCCGCTACCACGCCGAGATCAGGTGAAGCGGCTCTTCAACGACACCAAGCAATAAACGAGTACAGGGGTAGGAAAAATGTCGAACTGGTACAGCGAAAGCTCGCCGCTGGAGCGGCGCACGTTCTGGGCAAGCTTTGGCGGCTGGGCGCTGGATGCGCTCGACGTCCAGATGTTCGGCCTTGCCATCCCCGCGCTGATCGCGGCGTTCGGCATCAGCAAGGCCGATGCCGGCCTGCTCGGCTCGGTCACGCTGTTCTTCGGCGCGTTCGGCGGCTGGCTCGGCGGTGCGCTCGGCGACCGCTTCGGCCGCGTCAAGGCGCTTCAGATCACGGTTGCGACCTTCGCACTCGCGACCTTCGCCTGCGCATTCGCGATGACCTACACCCAGCTCCTGATCCTGAAAGCGGTCCAGGGCCTCGGCTTCGGCGCCGAATGGGCCTGCGGCGCGGTGCTGATGGCCGAGATCATCCGCGCCGAGCATCGCGGCAAGGCGCTCGGCTCGGTGCAGAGCGCCTGGGCCGTGGGCTGGGGCGCAGCCGTGCTGCTGTCGGCGCTGGTCTTCACCTATGCGCCCGCAGACATCGCCTGGCGGCTGCTGTTCGCGCTCGGGCTGTTGCCCGCGCTCCTCATCATCTTCATCCGCCGCGGATTGAAGGAGCCGCCGCGCGCCATCGCCAGCGAAAAGACGCCGTTCTTCGCGACGCTCTCGGGCATCTTCCATCGCGACGTGTTGCGCGCGACGCTGATCGGCGGCCTGTTCGGCATCGGCGCCCATGGCGGCTACGCGGCGCTCACCACCTTCCTGCCGACTTACCTGCGCGAGGTGCGGCATCTGTCGGTGCTGGGCTCCAGCGGCTATCTCGCCGTCATCATCGTCGCCTTCTTCTGCGGCTGCGTGGCGAGCGGCATCATCAGCGACCGCATCGGTCGCCGGGTCAACGTCGCGTTCTTCGCCAGCGCCTGCATCGTCACCGTGCTGATCTACATCTTCGCGCCGCTGACCGATGGGCAGATGCTGGTGCTCGGCTTCCCGCTCGGCTTCTTCTCCGCCGGCATCCCCGCCAGCATGGCGGCGCTGTTCAGCGAGCTCTATCCGGCCGGCGTGCGCGGCACCGGCGTCGGCTTCTGCTACAATTTCGGCCGGATCGTCTCCGCCGCGTTCCCGTTCCTGGTCGGCTTCCTCAGCGATCATATCGGGCTTGGACCTGCGATCGGCATCGATGCGGCCTTCGCCTATTCGCTGGTGCTGATCGCGGTGCTGCTGCTGCCCGAAACCCGCGGCAAGGTCTTTGAACAGACCGCCGCGACGCGCGCCTGACGCGGGATGGGGAGGAGCCACCATGACATTGTCCCAGCGCGGCCTGACGCGCCGCCAGTTTGGCGCGGGCCTCGCATCGCTCGTGACGCTGGCCGCGACCACAGCCAGCAGTGAGGCGGCCTTGCCGACGATCGATACCCACGCCCATGTCTTTCACCGCGGCCTCAAGCTCGCACCTAGCCGCCGCTACGCGCCGGACTACGACGCGCCGCTGTCGCTCTATCTGGAGCAGCTCGACCGCAACGGCATGTCCAATGGCGTGCTGGTGCAGCCGAGCTTTCTCGGCACCGACAATTCCTATCTGGTTGCATGCCTGAAAGAGGCGGGCGGCCGCCTGCGCGGCATCGCCGTCGTCGATCCCGCTGTTAGCGCGGACGAGCTGCGCATGCTCGATCGCGCCGGCATCGTCGGCATTCGCCTCAATCTCGTCGGCCAGCCCTTGCCCGATCTCGCTGCCGGCGAATGGAAGACGTTGCTCGCGAGCGTGAAAGTGATGGGCTGGCAGGTCGAAATCCAGCGCAACGCGGCCGATCTCGCCGCGCTTGCGCCGCAGCTTCTGGATCTCGGCGTTGCAGTCGTGCTCGATCACTACGCGCTGCCCGATCCAAAGCTCGGTGTCGACGATCCCGGCTTCCAGTCCGTGCTGAAGCTCGGCGCAACGCGAAACGTCTGGGTCAAGATCTCGGCGCCGTATCGCAATGGCGCGGCCGGCGAGAGCTTTGCGAAGCAAGCCTATCCGCTGCTGCGCAAAGCTTACGGCCTCGATCGCCTGTTGTGGGGCAGCGACTGGCCGCACACGCAGTTCGAGGCGTCGCAGGCTTACGAAAAGAACCGGCAGTTTCTCGATACGCTGATCACTGATCAGAGCGAGCGTGCGCAAGTGCTGGCATCGCCGTATCAGCTCTTCCGCTTCTGACACGTTCGGTCGCGATTGCTCCGATTGCTCCGAATTTTGGGGCATGACGGACGATGTCGCCGGCTTGTAGACTGCTGCACGATGCAGCCGACCCGCGGCTGCGATTTGCATGAGGAAAGCAAAGATGCAGCGCCGCTACATCACCGTCGACGTGTTCACCGACCGCGCCTTCGGCGGCAACCAGCTCGCCGTGGTGCTCGATGCCGGCGGCTTGTCGACGACGCAGATGCAGGCGATCGCGACCGAGTTCAACTATTCCGAGACGACCTTCGTGCTGCCGCCGCGCGACAAGGCGAACGATGCGGAGGTGCGCATCTTCACGCCGGTGCGGGAGCTGCCCTTTGCCGGTCACCCCAATGTCGGCACCGCCTTCGTGCTGGCGACGATCGCAAGGGAGCCCAAGCCGCGCCTGCTGTTCGAGGAGAAGGCGGGGCTCGTGCCGGTCGAGATCGTACGGGAGCAGGGCAGGGTGGTCAGCACCGAGCTGACCGCGCCGCAGCCGCTGGCCCGCCTCGCGACATGTTCCGCCGAAGAGGTCGCGGCCTGCATCTCCCTGACCGCGGAGGATATCAAGATCGATCGCCATGCCCCGCAGGTCGTCGGCGTTGGAACGCCCTTCGTGGTGGCGGAAGTGGGGTCGCGTGAGGCTGTGCGGCGGGCCAAGCCTGATGCTGCGGCGTTCAGCCGGATGTTGCCGCGCGATGGCGCCTTCTCGGTCTATTTCTACACGCGCGACGTGCCGGCGGCGGAAGCGCCATGCGAGCGGCAGGCGCGGATGTTCTTCCCCGGCGCCAGCGGCCTGATCGAGGACCCCGCCACCGGCAGTGCCACGGTCGCCGCCGCCGCGCTGTTCGCCGATCTCGATCCCGCGCGCGATGGCGAGTTGAAGCTCACCATCGGCCAGGGGTTCGACATGGGCCGTCCGAGCCTGCTCCTGACGCGCGTGCGCAAGCAGGACGGCAAGATCACGTCCGCTCATGTCGGCGGCAGCTGTGTGCAGATGATGGAGGGGACGTTTGGGCTGGAGGGGGAGGGGTAGGTCCATCAACCCGTCATTCCGGGGCGCGCGCAGCGCGAACCCGGAATCCATTCCTCCACTAGCTCTGCGGCCCGATGGATTCCGGGCTCGCGACTTTTTCGCGCCCCGGAATGACAGCGCAGCTAAATCTGCCGCCCCGCCAAATTCCTCACCGTCACCCCATCGCGCTCCTCGATGATCTCCGCGATCATCTGGCGGTGACAGTGGGTGTGGTCGCGCTCGTAGCAGAGCAGGCACACCGGGCCTGCCTTCTTCACCAGGGCCGAGAGCTCGTCCATCTCTTCCTTCGCCTGCGGCGTCTTCAGGTGCCTTGAATAAATCCTCTCCAGCGCGTCGTACTGGCCGCTGCGAGCGGCAAGGCGCCCCTCCTTCGGCGTGCCGAGCGCGGCGAGATGGACATAGGCGATGCCGCGCTCGTCGAGCCCGGCGGACAACTGCTTCTTGGAAAAACCCGGCCGGCGCGACGACGTCACCGCGCGCACGTCGACCACGAGCTTGACGCCGGCGTGCTCCAGCTCGTCGAGCACGGCCTTGGGCGGCGTCTGCTCATAGCCGATGGTGAAGAGCTTCTTCGCCTTTGCCATGAACAATCCTCAACTCACTCGCGCGATCAGTTCCATGGCGCCGTGCGGTGCGCGCACCTTGCCTTCGTGGATGACGTAGGCGAACACGTCGCGCGGCTCCTTCTTCGGCTTTGCCTTGTCGACCTTCGGCAGATCGTCCGGTTCGCTTCCTTCGGCCCAGTCCTTGAAGCGCTGGGCCCAGGCATCGAGCTGCTTCGGCGGATAGCAGGTCTTGATCTCGTCATTGCCCTTCTGCAGCCGCGCGTAGACGAAATCGCCGGCAACGTCGGCGATGGCGGGATATTTGCCGTGCTCGGCGAACACCACCGGCGTCTCGAATTCGCGGATCAGCGCGACGAAGTCGGGCGTGCAGAAACTGTCGTGGCGGACCTCGACCACGTGGCGCAGCGCGCGCCCGTCGAGCTTGCGCGGCAGCAGCTCCAGGAACTTGCCGAAATCGGCGCCGTCGAACTTCTTGGTCGGCGCGAACTGCCACAGCACCGGCCCGAGATGGTCGCCGAGTTCCAGCACGCCGGAATCATAGAAGCGCTTGATGGAATCGCCGGCTTCGGCCAGCACGCGGCGATTGGTGGCGAAGCGCGGCCCCTTCACCGAGAACACGAAACCTTCAGGCACTTCGCTGGCCCATTTGCGAAAGCTCTCCGGCTTCTGCGAGCCGTAATAGGTGCCGTTGATCTCGATCGAGGTCAGCTTCGAGGCCGCGTAGGACAGCTCTTTCGCCTGCGTCAGCTTCTCCGGATAGAACACGCCGCGCCATGGCTCGAATGTCCAGCCGCCGACGCCGATGAAGATATTGCCGGATTTTTTGGACACGGTTTTTGTTTTGGCCACGGAAGGATCTCGCATCGACGTGGAGGGGAGGCCGGCATCCTAGTCAAACGAGTTGTGATTGGCCAGTTGCCGCGGCCCGTCTAAGCTTCCGACAAGATCATCTGCGTATCGAGAGACAATATAGTTTCTACATCGACAGAAAGTCTTTACCTCGACAGAAAGTTTTTACGGGATAGAACGCTTCTGGTTAGCGCGAAAATTTCACTATTTGTGGCCGATTCAACGATCTCCCGGATCTCTCGCCTGCCTGACGCAGCATCAAGCGGGAAATAGAACCACTACGTCAGATGTGCCGCCCCGCTAACCGCTCGAAATCGCGGGTAAGTTAAATTATACCGTATTACATTCGCGGTACCCTTTCGAAATGCGTCTCGCAAATGGTGGTGGACGGTCGAGCAATAACTGCGAAAGCGTCACCAAATACCGCGAAAGTTTCCACCTCCAACTCCGCAGCACGAGCCGGGCCCACCTGCTCGGCGCCTACCCGCGGGAGGCTATGAGCGGTCTTGGCGACGAGACGCGACAGCTGCTCGTCAGAACGCAGGAGGCAGCGCGGAGTCACGTATCCGAGATTCGTCGCTTTAATCGCGGTGTAGCCCTCATCGAGGCCCAGGACGAGCGCGAGCCGAAGCGTTGAGGCCGGTCTCGGCCTTGATCTTTTCACGAATGCGCAAAGCGATGTCCCTGGCGAGCGGGATGTCTTGAAGATTTTCGGTAACGTCAAGATAGGCCTCGTCGAGCGACAAGGGTTCGATGATCGGCGTGTGCTCGGCGAAGATATCGCGAATCTGTCGGCTGATCGCCTTGTAGACCTCGAAGCGTGGCTTGACGAAGATCAGCTCAGGACATTGTCGCTTCGCGGTCACCGACGGCATCGCGGAGCGAACGGCGAATTTGCGGGCTTCGTAGCTCGCGGCGGCTACGACGCCCCGCTCCGCCGAGCCGCCCACCGCGACCGGCTTGCCGCACAGGTCCGAATTATCGCGCTGTTCCACGGATGCATAGAACGCATCCATGTCGATATGGATGATCTTGCGATGGGGCGCCGTCGAGACGTTTTGCTCCGGATCGGATGGGTCCATGCGCGGATTATCCAGGTCCGCAGTCGAGTCGTCGCAGCCGTTAGACCAGATCCTCGGGCGGACACTCCGGACAGGTGTCGCCGATAGACTCCAAGACCTCTGCGATCGCGACCGTGGCCGCCTCCGGCGAAACGCCGGCCGGTGGATCCCGGCGGACGATATCGAACGCGCGGTCGCGCGCATGGGGATCGGCGCGATCCTGCAACCACCCGTGCTCCTCGCATTCCCTAATGGCGCCGGCATCGTTGAGCACCGAGATGGCCCAACCTCGCAGCGTCCGGACCGCAGGCCACCTATCCTTGAACATCAGCATCGAATTCGCTCCACCGGGACGAATCCTCGTCTCCCGCCGCCGTTCCGGCCGGTTAGCACAGGGCAGGGATTCGAAATCGCGGGCAATGTAGCTTGTCCACGTGTTCCACCTTCCTGCGCACAACACTATGCGGCCGCAGCGGGATCTTCCTTCTCGCCCGTCGCGATGATCTTCAACGCGCCGTCCAGCAGCGGCCGCTGCAGCACCTTTGCCTCGTCCCAGGGCGCGCCCATCCAGACGTCGTACTCCTCCGCCGTCGTTAAGACCACGGGCATCGCTTTGGGATGGACGCGCTTTACCTCAGCGTTCGGATCGCAGGTAAGGAACCCAAAGAGGTCGGCTGTGACCTCGCCTTCCTTTGCCTTTCGCACACAGGTCCAGTTTGTCCAGATGCCGGCGAAAGCGACGAGCGGGCGAGACTCATCGAGGGCGAACCACACCGGCACCTTCTTGCCGTCGATCGTGTCGTACTCGGAGAACGACGTGAGGGGCACTAGACAGCGGTGGTCTGGCTCGAGCCAGCGCTTCCAGTGGCTGCTTCTTGTGTTGCGGATGTTGGTCGTGCCGCTGTCCGGCTCCAGCCGGAGCAGCTGTTTGAAGTCTACGGTCTTGCCCTTGGCCTCGAGCTTCTCCGCGCGCCTCTTGGTTGCGTCCATGATTGCTTTTGCCGAAGACGGCATGCCCCAGCGTGCCATGACAAGCTCGCGCCCCTCGGCCCCGTTGCGCACGATCGGCGCCGGGTAGTCGGGGAAAATGCCCGGCATCGACGGCAGGTTTCCGACGCGGCTGTTCAGCGCCCCGAACAACCGGCGGATCGCATCTACGTTTTTGGTCATCGAATAGAGATTGCACACAATCAGATCTCCGGTGCGGCCTGGCGGGAGCGCGATGCCAGCTGCAGAAGGGTAGCTGAGGGCCGGCGACCTGCCTTGCCACATTTGCTGCAGCGGAGGCGGCTGGCCAGGTCATGGACGAATGTGGTCGGTGGATGGCGCAGCGCCGCCAGGTCGACGTCTCGCCGGGTCTTGCACCGCGAGCACTCGATCTCAAGCCAGGCGTAACCGCCGTTGATGCCCTGGTCGACAGTCGGCGATGGGTCGATCGGTCCTCCGTCGGCCCACATCCTCTCATTCCACGATTCGCAGAGCAGCTTGTCTGCCTGTCGGATAAGGGTCTCGCCCTTAGCGCGGGTTAAGGGCGGCCTCGTAACAATCGGTGGGCGAGGTGCAATGCTGCAATCGCTCCGAAAAGGCAAACAGCGCTGCGTGTTCTTCCATGCGACGGGATAGTGCCTCTCAGCTCGCTTGCGATTGGTGATGTCGTGCTGAACGCGAACCGCATAAAGAAAGCGCCCGTCAGCATCGCGGACGCTCGACGACGTCACCTGGGCCCAGATATGGCCGCCATCCTTGCGGGCAATGCGCTTTTCGATGCTGCAGCGCTCGAACTCGCCCGCGAGCTGGCGCTGGAATTGACGGCGATCCTCCGACACATCTTCCGGATGCGTCTCCTCGAAAATTGTTAGGCCCAGCAGTTGGGCCGCCGAATAACCTGTGAGCGAAGGCCTTCTAACCGCCGTCTATCAGTACCAGATCAGGGATGGCTGGACGCTGCAGCCCAATTTTCAGTACATTATTCACCCCGGTGGAGGAGCAACGAACCCTTCAGGACCTCTAGCCGGAACGCCACTCGAGAATGCTTCCGTGTTCGGCTTGCGGACGACTCTTAAATTTTAGGAGGGACTTCCGAAACGTAGTTCGCGCCGTAGGCGCCACATGAGGACGGCGACCGCGAACCAGACGAGCGAACCCGCTGCGAGGCAGAGCGCGGGCTGTAAAGCGCGTCCGTGCCAGATGAAGAGCGCGAAGCAGGCAAGGCCCAGACTTCCCCATCCGGCCCCGGCGGCATCAAGTGCGGCGGCAGCCTTTCCGCGTCGCTGCCCGCGCAGGCCGTTTTTCTCCTTGCGCTCACGCTCATGCTTCTCGATCAAGGTCGCACTGGCACAGAAGATCGCTGGAAAGGCCAGCATCAGCCCGCCGGCCTCCGGCCCTGCCCCGTCCGCGACAAGGCCAGCCACCACGGTTGCCAACCCGCCCAATGCAAAACGCACGACATATTCGTAAAGTCGTCCCTGCTTGAGTGCGGAGAACTTGAAGTGGACAACCATAGTGGTCAGCCTATCAAAAATTGCTTGAGGCCTATCGCGGCCACAAGCCAGATCGCGAAAGCGGCGAGGGTGGCCTTGAGCGCCGACCATTCGGCCCGTATCAGCAACTGACAAACAGCAACGCTGTAAGCCGCGAGCGCGATCGAACCGAGCATCATCGAGCGGCCTTCGATCGCAACATAGTCGCCGCCATGTTTTTAGAAGGCGAGGCCGAGCGTTGCTAGAGCTACGGAGGGCGCGGCGCCAAACAATCCCGCGAAGCTCTTGGGCCGCAGCACGTCGCCTATGACCGCAAACAGGGAAACGACCAAGCCGCCAATCAGAAAGCGCAGCGCGTAGTCCACCATTTCCTCCTTGATCGCCGTTTCTAGGACGATCTTGGTACCAGCATGCTGACCGCCATGCCGACGATGCAAAGAGCCATCGCCGCCGTCGACGCCCAGCCGAGCCAATACAGCCAGCCTTCGACCACGAGCTTGCCCATCACGTCACGCCGTCTGACAAGCAGCATTAAAACGGTCATTACCGGTGCTGCTAGCACCCCGTTAATGACCGCACTCCAGTAAAGCGTCTTGATCGGATCAATTGGCGTGAAATTGAGCGCCACACCGAGGCCGACCGAGAGGGCAAGCACCGAATAAAACGCCATGGCCTGCCGCGGTTTGCGGGCGAGGCCAACGGGGCATCTGCGGCCTTCGCCAATGGCATAGGCTGTCGAGCCGGCCAGCATCGCATGAATATTACATCAGGGCTGCTCAGGGCACTTTGACAGTCCTTTGGCCGACAGGCTCGCCTGACCTGTGCCGCTGGTTTAATGGTGCCAGAAGATCGCGAGCAGCAGAATGATCGGCAACGGTATGCCCAGCAACCACAACAATGCGCCTCGTCCAAAGCCCATGGCTCTCTCCTCCATTGATCTGTCCCTCGCATCCAACGCGTCCGTCCGGCGCACAGTTCCTCGCCGGGAACGGTTTTCGAGGCGGTTGATTGAAAGACCAGGTCGACTTGCTCTGCTTTCCAATCACTCTTTTACGGAGATTGCTGCAGGGCATAAGGACATCTGCGAGAGAAGGCAGTCGATGACGATACGAGTACATCCTTTGTCCGCCGATATCGAACTTGCGCGTGCGATTGCGCGACACACCCGTCCGCTGCCGGAGCGGATTTCGGGCGCGCTGACCTGGGGAGCGGATGAGCATATTCTGACCGCGGTTGCCGTCGGATGGTGGCTCTGGTGTCGCGCCAAACCACTGCCGCAGCGGCACGCAAGCGATCATGTGCTGCTGACGACGCTCGCCTCTGTCCTGTTGCCACATCTTCTAAAAACGCATTTTGACCAGGTGCGGCCGGACCGGCGCACCGTGCGCGGCCATCTGCATGGCATCCCACTCTCCGGCCGCGCGCTGGATGCGTTCCCCTCGGGGCATGCCGTGCATGTCGGTGCCCTCGCATCCGCCGCCGCGGTCCTGTCGCCCGCCAAGCGCAATCTCGCGTGGGGCCTCGGCGCCGTTCTGGTGTCGACGCGCGTGTTCCTGCTGGCTCACTGGGCAAGTGATGTACTTGCGGGTCTGGCGATCGGAGTCGCGCTGGAGCGCGTCATAAGGCGGCTGACGGGATTTGGTCGTCAGGGAAGATCGGGCTAGTCATCGGGCAACTGCTCGCACCCCCCGGTCCTCACGCCGTCCATCTCTGCATCGACATGCAAAGGTTGTTCGCACCGTATGCCCCGTGGGCAACGCCCTGGTTGGAGCGTGCGCTACCCGAGGCGGTCAGGCTGATTGCGCACGCGCCGCCACGTACCGTCTTCACGCGCTTCATTCCGGTCCGTAACAAGGCCGAGGCGCGCGGCGTCTGGAAAGCCTATTATGAGAAATGGGAATGCGTGACACGCGACAAGGCCGATCCGGGGTTGCTTGAGCTGATGCCGGCCCTGACACGCTTTGTGCCGCCTGCCACAGTCATCGACCGCCAGACTTACTGCGCATTCACCAATAGGCGCCTGCAAGCCTTTCTGGATGAGCATCAGGTGGACACGCTGATCGTGTCTGGCGGTGAGACCGATGTCTGTGTGCTCGCAACGGTGCTGGCTGCGGTCGATATCGGCTACCGTGTTATCCTCGCTGAGGACGCGCTCTGCAGCTCGTCTGATGAAAGTCACGATGCGCTCATCAATCTCTACACCAAGAGGTTCAGCTTGCAGATCGAGGTGGCGCCGGTTGCCAGCATCCTTGCGCGCTGGAGCGTCGTCAGGTGATCAGCCAACCTCGTAAAAAGCTCTCGTTTCTTCGGGGCGGTCGCCAGGTCACGGATGAGGGCGCACTCGGCAGCATCCGTGCGGAGCTTTTCCAATTGAGCCTGCATGCCTTTCATTGCGATCAGTTCCGTTCCCGAGCGGAACCATACCGCTTGTGTACGAAAGCGCACAGACCTGATTGCCAGTTTTTCCTAAGCTAGGGATGCTTAGCGACCCACTACCGCCAAGCACCTCCAACGGTCCCAGCATAGGGGTATGCTGGGGCCGTTTTTATTGGACCTCAGCCTTGATTAAGCCGCACGAAGGTTCCGCTCTCGTGCAGCTCGAGCCAGCCTCTCTCGACCGCATGCTGGATGCCGGTGCCGAACTCCGGGCCCGTCGCCTTGCAGCCGTTCCTGGAGAGGAACGGCGCGTTGATCTTCTCGATGTGAATGCGCCCATTGACGGGCTCGACGCCGGCGGCGAGCTCGAGGAGCTTGCGTGCGGCAACTTGCGGATCTGCGAAGTGGCGGGTCTCGACGTGCTTCATGCGCTGGCGCCGGCGAGCTTGTCGCGCTCGATGCGAGCCAGTTCCTTGGCCTTGGCCTCGGCCTCGTTGCGCGTCAGCAGATCCGGTCGAAGCCGCCGGCCGGGCAGGTCGCCCCAGTAGAAATAGACGCTCGGACGGCCGTCCGCGAAGCGGACCTTATAGCTGCCGGTGTCGGGGACGCGTTCGTGCTTCTTGATCGTGATCGGCGTGGTCATGGGGGCTTTAATAGGAGCTCGGCACGGGCGCTGTCACGTATCAATCTTTGCGGTGGACCGCCAATAGCATAGGTCTAGGAGTTCGGTACCATAGAGCACGTCGCCAACGGGGTCGCGGGGCACCAGGAAAACTTGGCAGCCGCCCTGCCACATAGACAAGGGCCGCCGACTCGCCATCAGCGGCCCCGTCCGGGTTTCAATAATTCCGAGATCAAATGGTCTAGCCAGCCCCGGATTGCCGATTTTTCCCGATCCTAAAGATTCTCGCAAGCACATTTGTGAATCGTCTAATTGATTTTTTCGCTGCCACAGACGCAGCAGATTAGGCGGGTGTCTCCTGTCTGCCCCTGCGAGTGTCTTA
>NZ_LBIX01000167.1:0-185354 GCF_028128655.1 Bradyrhizobium sp. CCBAU 45394
TTATGCCCTTATTCGCACTGTTCGTGAATCCTGCACCCTGCACCAAATGTGCGGAAGAACCTCGGAATGTCCGACCGACCCGCGAGCTGGCGCATGCCGACCCCAAAACAGATGGAAAAGCTGGCCGCTGAAGCCGTCCGCAGGCGGGCCCCCTCCGCTGCGGCGCCGGATGCTCCCCTCCCGGCGGAATATTGGGAATCGGTCCTCAAAGACCCGCGCGCCGACGCGACCGGGGCCCAGATACGGCTGCGGCGTCTTTCCGAGATACAGCGCCACGTGCTGCGCGTCTCCTGCCGTCGCTGCGAGCGGACGGTGGAAATCCAGACCGCCGATGCAGTCCGATTGTATGGCGCCAACGCGGTCTGGAAGGACGTCGCGCAGCGGCTGCTCGACAATACCTGTCAGCAGCGCACCGGCAGGCATGAAGAAGACGGGTGCTGGCCGGCGTTCGAGACGCCATAGCCCGCTCTGGAGTTGCCGGTCCGATCTCTTTGCGCCTGGATGTCCGGATGGCCCCGAAGTATCACCCTACGCCGCTGTCGGGCGGCGACCGCAAGGCTCTGGCGAAGGAGCTTGGCAAGGCGCGGGCAATGGCCAACATCCTGGCTACCCGATCGGCGGAGACACGAGCGAAGGGGGAAGCGCTCATCCAGCAGGCCGACAAGTTGCTATGCGAGAGTTGGAACGAACGCATGTGGTCAGACGGAGAACCGATTGATCCATCTCCGACGATCGATCAAGCGGTGAATGGCGGCTTCCCCTGGCTGGAGATCCAGTGCGCGCGCTGCAAGACGCCGAGCGACGTTGACCTCGCGGCGATGAAGCATCCGCCGACCACCTTCGTGCACGATCTCGCCAGCCGGCTGCGCTGCCGCAAATGCGCCAAGGCGGGCCGGCGTCCTTCCGCGATTCTGCTACAATTGGCCTGGCAGCCGCGCCACCCTCGGACCGAAGCCTGACCGATGTGCTGGTGTGGACGGCCTCTCATCCCCACGGTTTGATGGCGCTCTCGGCGTCACGGAAGATGAGAGGAAAGTCTAATGAATATTCCCGTTCGTATCGGCATGGATACTTCGAAGTCGGTGTTCCAGCTTCACGGTGTTGATGAGAATGAGGTAGTGGTCGTTCGGCGCCAGTTTCGGCGAGCCGAGATGATCCGCTACTTGCCAGTTCTCGTCGCCATAGAGTCCTGCGGCAGCTCGCACCATTGGGGGCGCCTGCTGCAATCGTTTGGACACGAGGTAAAGCTAATCCCACCTCAGTATGTGAAGGCCTACGTGAAACGCGGCAAGAACGACGCGGCCGACGCCGAGGCGCTGTGCGAGGCGGTCACCCGACCCAGCATGCGGTTCGTATCGAAGGAACGGCAAGCGGCTTGCATGCTGATGACCGTGCGAGAACGCCTGGTGAGCGTGAAGTCTCAGCTCTCCAATGCTTTCAGAAGCTATGCCGCTGAGTTTGGTATCGTCGGCCCCGTCGGCCGGCAGAACGTAGCCGCACTCATCAAACGTGTGCTGGAAGACGATAGCCTGCCGGAAATGGCGCGGGATCTCTTCCGCTTTCAGGCGGACGAGTATGCCGCGGTTGAAGCCCGCCTGGCGAAGATCGAGGCCAAGCTGATGAAGTGGCATCGCGAGGATGACATCAGCAGGCGTATTGCGACAATTCCCGGCATCGGTCCGATTGGGCCGTCGATGCTCAGCATGAAGGCACCGCCGCCCGAGACGTTCAGATCGGGTCGCGACTTTGCGGCATGGCTCGGACTGACACCCAAGGATCATTCAACTGGCGGCCGGCAAAGACTCGGCGGCATCACAAAGGCTGGAGATTCTGTACTGCGATCGACATTGATTGTCGGTGCCACCGCGCTGCTGAGGCATATCCGCAAGGGTCGTCATAAGCCCACACTATGGCTCGCCTCACTGCTGGAGCGAAAGCCGCCGAAGTTGGTTGCGGTGGCATTGGCCAACAAGTTTGCCCGCATCGCTTGGCGCTTGATGATATCGGGCGGCGTGTACAACCAGCCGGTAGCAGCCATGCCGACTTGATCTGAAATCGGACCGCGAGCGAGGTTGCTCGGCGGATTGCCCACGAACTTGCAGGACGCAGTAGATGGAAGGACCGATCGGTCGATACGCGCGAGCTTCCGAAGATTACACTGGCACCACGAGTGTCGCCCATGTGCTTGGAGCGTGCGTAGCGAACACCATCTCGGCCGGCGGACTTTGTCCGCGCAAACAGGCCGGACATCTGATAGCAAGCGATCTGGTCAGAAGTCTGCTACAATCCTGACAAGTGGGGGGCCGTCCACATCTGCAATCTCTACTCGATCACGACCAACCAAGCCGCAATCAGCGCGTTGTTCCGCGTCGTGAACCGATACGTCGGCAATCTGGCGCCGATGCCCGGGGTTTTTCCCGATTACAAGGCACCGATCGTACGCAACGGGGCCGAGGGCCGCGAACTCGCCACGGCGCGCTGGGGAATGCCGTCGTCGTCAAAAGCGCTGATGGACGCCACCAAGAAACGAGCCGAGAAGCTGCAGGCAAGGGCAAGACCGTCGATTTCAAGGAGCTGCTACGGATGGAGCCGGACGGCGGCACGACGAACATCCGCAACGTGAAGAGCAAGCACTGGACGCGATGGCTGGGGACCGAAAATCGCTGCGTGGTGCCTTTCAACTCCTTCAGCGAGTTCAACAAGGCCGAGGGCGGCGATATCTGGTTCTCGCTCGATGAGACCCGTCCCCTCGCCTGCTTCGCCGGCATCTGGACCAACTGGACGTCCGTCCGGACAGTCAAGGAAGGCGAGACGACCAACGACCTCTACGCGTTCCTCACGACAGAGCCGAATGCCGAGGTTGGTGCGATCCACCCCAAGGCGATGCCCGTGATCCTGACGACGCCGGACGAAGTCGAGGCCTGGATGACGGCCCCCCTGGACGAAGCCCTGAAGCTGCAGCGGCCGCTTCCAAACGACACGCTCCGGATCGTCGCCCGCGGCGTCAAGGAAGATCCGGCCGGACCAGCAAGGTGACGATCGAGGACGACGACCAGGCAGGGCCGCCGCCCCGTCAGCGCAAGATCATCCACATCGACATGGACGCCTTCTATGCATCCGTCGAGCAGCGGGACAATCCAGATCTCCGCGGCAAGCCCGTCGCCGTCGGCGGATCGCGGGAGCGCGGCGTCGTGCGGCGGCCAGCTACGAAGCGCGCACGTTCGGCGTCAGGTCGGCCATGCCATCGGTTACCGCGAAGCGGCAATGCCCAGACCTGATCTTCGTAAAGCCGCGCTTCGAGGTCTACAAGGCGGTCTCGCAGCAGATCCGAGAGATTTTCGCCGAGCACACCCCGATCATCGAACCGCTGTCGCTGGACGAGGCCTACCTCGACGTAACCGAAAATCTGCAAAGCATTCCATTGGCGCGGGACGTCGCATTGGCGATCCGTGCGAAGATCAAGGAGGTAAGCGGCCTCAACGCTTCGGCCGGCATCTCCTACAACAAGTTTCTGGCCAAGCTTGCCTCCGACCACCGCAAGCCGAGCGGCCAGTATGTCATCACGCCGGAGATGGGGCCGGCATTTGTCGAAGCGCTTCCGGTTGGCAAGTTTCACGGCATCGGGCCGGCGACCAGCACCAAGATGAACTCGCTCGGCCTGTACACCGGCCTCGACATGCGAAACCAGTCACTCGAATTCATGCAGGCGAACTTTGGGAAGGCCGGCAGCTATTACTACTGGATCTCGCGGGGCGTCGACAACCGTGAGGTCCGCTCTGATCGAATACGAAAGTCGGTCGGCGCAGAGAATACCTTCTCTAGCGACCTGACCGATTTCGAAACCATGGTCGCCGAACTTCAGCCATTGATAGACAAGATCTGGTTGCACAGTGAAGACAAGGGAGCGCGAGGGCGGAAGGTGACTCTGAAGGTCAAGTTCAACGACTTCGAGATGATTACGCGCAGCAGGTCGGTACCCGTCGCCGTTTCGAGTCGCGCGGACCTCGAACGCCTATCGGTCGCATTGCTTCAGAACGAGATGCCCTTTTCGAAGCCAGTCCGGCTGTTGGGGGTGTCGCTTTCGTCGTTACAAGGCAACGAGGCAGAGCTGCAGCTTGGTCTATCGATCTAACGATCGCAGCTGACGCATCATCGTATGCTAGCGCCGCCGCAGAAGCCTTCGCGCGAACCCGCGATGAGCGGAACGAGCCGAGGCTTCCGTTTGCTGTGTAGTGACGCTAGCGCGGCGATCCAGGTTATTCGTAGGGCAATTCGCCGAACAGACCGATCATGAGGTCACCGTCGAGTTGCGCAAACGGAATATCGACGTAGTGATCGGGGTGCCGTGGTTTGGCTCTGCCGTCATTCGGTCCGTTCCTGGTGTGCCCGCGCACCTGCTCGCCGCTCTCTTTGATATAAGGCAAAATGACCAATCGGCCGTGGTTGATCGAGCGGATTGTGCCTTCCTTCCACAAGGTGCTTCCCTCGGACTCTTTGGTGGACGTGGTCTGTTTGATCTGCCAACCGATGCCGCCATCTTCTTCGTACCAGAAGACGATGCCGTTCGAGACCAGCACCTTATGACCATTGGCCAACGCTTCCGCCAGCATACGCTGCACGCTTGCGAGTTGCAGCAACTGGTTGGCGCGGGGCAACAAGATCTGACGAATCTTGGCCTTGGTCTTTCCCCAATGGTCGTCGGCGCTGTAGCCGAAGCCGTTGGCGATTCGTGCTCGCATCGCCTTTGCCGCAGATCGCTCGCCGGCGATGTAAGGCTTGGACCATTTATTGTCGTGCGAGAGGTAAAGAATGGAGCGGTGCCAACTGCGATTCGTCTCCCGGACCGTCACGATCACGACCCTCAAATAGGGCATGTCTGAGAGCTGTTCGCTCAATTCCTGACGAAAAGGAACTGACTCCGCAGGCAGCACAATTGCAGAAGGGTCCGGTCGCGGATCATTGGCGTGCCGGCGGCGTGCCTCGGCGAGCATAAGCTCTTCTTCGTCGCGAAGGCGTTCTTTGGATTGCAGGTTCTTTGCGACTTTAAGCTGGAGCGAACGTTTCCTCGCGGCATCCATCTCGCGCGCTGCGAGCGCGTCGTGCAGCGTCTGATTGAGTGAGGCGGCGGCCGATAGTGCGGCCTCGCGGTCCGAATAGATGTCGCCGCGCACGCGTCCATTCTCGGTCGGCACCCTGCGGTCGCGCCAGATCGGAGCCTTGTCGCCTTGCTCCACCAGTTCCTGCATCAGCCAGTTATCGAAGAGTGGGCGATAGTGCGGCCACACCGCCAGTGCGGTATCAAAATCTCGGGCGTTGTCTCCCCATTTCATCGCATACCCTCAAGATCAATCAGCTATATTTCGCCCGGCTCGGTCGGGTCTGCGACACGGCGTTGGTGGAAGTGAAGCGCGGCGCGGAGAAATCGGATCGGACCGACGTCGGTATCGCATCAGATCCGTGACGAAGGTGTCGAACGGCTCATTCCACTCTCCGCTCAACCTTGGAGCCGGACACGAGCACGCAGCCGCTCATACAATTGCACTTCTGCTTGATGGGTCAACTCCACCACGATTGCAAAGCGTTGTTGCGTTTCGAACGTTCCCGCCCAGCCGCTATCGCAACGCACGACTAGATAATAATTGTCGCCATAGGCTTCGGTGCCACGCGTAAACGTTACGCTCGCGGTTTGCAGAGTTCCGCGTTCACGCTCGCGCGGGCCCGGCTTCAGGTCGCAGTCGAAACGATTATCGATATCCGGCTGACGCCCCTCCTCCTGGGTTCTCCGTCGGAAGTGCTCGAAGATCCGTTCGGGACTGCATCCTCGCACGAGACGAAAATTCATGCCAATTCCGGCATAGTCGGCGCGGGTGTGACGAACTGGGGGATCGAAGGCAAGCGTCACGCGGATGCTGCGACGACCGCCACTCTGGAACAGTTCGGGAATCGGCAACTGATAGACCGCAAAGTGGTCGAGCGCCAATTCATCCTCGGCATACAGCACGACGCGATGATCATCCGAATATGCTGCTCGCTCTGAATCAACAGCGCCATGGCCGCAGATTGAACGCATGGCATCGTCACCGAGGGTTTGAAGCCTGAGCTGGGCCTCATCCGGAATGCGCGCCGCGCCTGCAAGCAACGCACGGACAAGGTTCGCAGATGCACGGGGAAAGCGCGCAAGAATCTGAGCGGCTTTGTGGGCAACGCGAGGGGCCGCATAGGACGTGCCAGACCCCGCCGCAAACAACCGGTCAAGAAACAGATGATGGAGCGTGAGAACACCGGCGGTCGGCAAGTCTTCGCCCAGCCGCAGCCGTCCTACTGCGGGATCGAATACCATCGTGCCTCCGACATCGACTAGATCCGGCTTGATGGAACCGCCGATGCCGGGCCCTATCCTCGTAAAGGGCGCAGGCTCGAACGCACGCGTAATGGGTCGGATATGAACATGCTCGGCAAGATCGGGCCCAAGACCCTCGCCGTGCGCCAACGCGCCGACCGTGAGAACGTTCATGGCGCCCGCAGGCTCACACAGACGGTTGGCCGGCTCGAGCAGATAGCCGGGATACTCCGTGACGGCTTGTTCCAGACGGTTGCCGCTGCGGGGCGCGCGATTGCCGGCCGACACGATGATGAGGGAATCGAGTTCGCGGGCGAGTTCATCGAGCGTCGCTGCCCAAGGCCCAACCTTGCCTCCGTCATAGGTGCGCTTTGGATCACCGAGCGCGACCACAAAGAGCCGACAACCGAAACGCTGATTGAGAGTGGTCAAGGCTTCGCGCATCTGGGAGGGAACAAGGCGACGCTCGTCGAACTGACCACGTTCGTTCACGACCTTGGCCGAAGCAATGCGCCCCGCTCGTACCAACGCACCAACAGCAATCTGATCGCGCAGATCGCCAAATAGCGACACGCCGGCAACGCGCGTGCCGTGACCCCAATCGTCGGCCGTGCCGAGCCTTTCCGGCACGCCGATCGCACCGACGATGGCACCCGCCAGCAACGGATGATCGTTGACGCCGCTGTCGATGATACCAATGACCGGCGCGTCGTTGCCAAGGTCGTCCGTCTCCGGCAAATCGGCGATCGTCAACTCAAACGCCTCGCCGGTGGCGATATCAGGTTCAGGCGGCAGATCGACATCGGCAACGTCTTCGACCGTCAGAAGCGTTTGTATTACGGTGCCCAACATGCGCGCCCGCAGCATCGTAATCGACGGGCCAACGTAGCGGTCAAGCACTTCGCCTCCCCGCGCATCAATGTACTCGGCGATTTGCTCAAGCTTTCGGGTGCGGAGTTCACGCCGGCCAATGTCCCATAGCTCGAGGTCGAGGACGAAGATCCGGTCCGCATCGAAGTCTTCAGGCAGGGTCAGCCCTTCTTCACGCAATCGCAGCCCGATACGATCACGAGGTTCCACCGCGCCAATCTCTTCGATGCGGGTGATGAAGCCATTGTAGGACGGGGCGGCTTGTCCAGGCGGGACTCCCTGCGCATAGGCTTGCAGGCGATCGCGAAAACCCTGCAGATCGTCATTCGATGCGAAGAGGATCAGGGTTTTGTCTTCATCGCTGGCGAGGAGGGTCAGTCCAAGCCGCTCCCAGTCTTCCTCCATCGTCATTCCGGTCATGCGAACGCGCAGAATGAGCGACGGGTCGACGAATTCCGGACGCCGGCGGCGTTGCTGCTCCGCGATCGCGGTGTCGAGCTCGGCCCGAAGCTTGCGGCTATGTCCGCCGACATCTCGTTGAGGAGCAGCACCACCTCCTCCATGCTTCCGGCGCTCGAGACGCTCGGGAAGCCGCAGGAGCTGGAGGTGGTCGTAGCGCGGCACGCCGGATTAGTCTTCCAAATGCTGCAGGCGTGCGGTGCCGGATCGCCGTCGAATCTCATCAGCGACGGCGTGACAGAAGTCCAATTCACGGACCTCTTTGCGGCGCTCGATTACGGCGGCCTTGATCGCCTGCACGCAAATGCGTTCGATTTCGGCGAAAGAATAGCCATCCAGCGAACCGACATGAGAGACTGGATCGAAAGCCGTTTTGATATTCTTGAATTTCAGCGCCAGGAAGTGCTCGATCATCTCCCGGTCCGGCTTTTCGAACCAGATGACCTCGTCGAAGCGGCGCCAGACCGCGGGGTCAAGGGACTGGTCGAGATTGGTCGCCGCAACCAGAAAGCCCTTCGGCTTGATCCGGTCGATGAAGATCAAAAGGCTGTTGACCACGCGCCGCAGCTCGTTGTGCTCGCTCGTATCATCACGCGAGCGCGCCAGCGCATCAAATTCGTCGAGAAAGAGGACGCAGGGCTGCTTGCGCGCGAACTCGAAAATCTTGCGAATGTTGGTCGCGGTTTCGCCAAGATAGGAGGAGATCAGGCGGTCGATCTTGACCACGAACAGCGGAAGCCCGAGCTCGCCCGCGAAGATCTCGGTGCAAAGAGTCTTTCCGCAGCCCGGAGGTCCACAGAACAGCAGCTTCGAGCGCACCGGGAGTCCGCTGCGGCGGATGTCATCAGCGCGGCGAAATTCCTGAATTAGTCCGGAAAAGATCCGGATATTGGCCTTGCTGAGAACAATGTCGCCCTTGGTGTGCTCCGGCTCGACGCGCTCGACGAAATCGTTGGCGGCGTCCGGGAACGGAATGAGCGGTGCCAGCGCCCGCGGTGGGGGCGCGCGGTTCGAGGCATGGTCTAGGGTTTGGCGGAGCGACCGAGCTAGAACGCGGTTGTTCTTCTGCTCCTCCTCCAGAATGATCTGTTCAGCAATCGCCCGGAATTCGTCGTCCCGGCCGTAACTCGCTAACAGCTTTTTCATCAACTCGCCGCGAGCCATTAGCGGTCCACTTATCTAGCTTGGCGTCAAACATAGTTTGGATCGTCCGGTCCCACCATGCCTTTCAGCCGTTAAAACCACGTCAACCACAGCCAGATGCGGGCTGACGGCAGCGGCTCAGCGGGTTGGCTCCGACCAATCCGGCGGGCATGTACAGGTGCTTATGCGCCAAGCCCAACAGATAGCGAACAAAACGAGAATCCGCAATAGTCGGCTCGCGCCCAAGAATCGGGAATTTGTGCGCCACCTCTAATCGCTCGTATGAGGTCCAACCCGCTCCTCATTTTCGGCAACGCATCGTCCTTGGCGACACCGCCGTCGCGCAGCGAAGCGAAGCGGTGGGAAGCTGGCTTCGGATATGCGCGGTTGTTGGAGATTCGCTGGCTCAGCGCTCCGCGACCGAAGCTTGTTTTCGTTGCTTGGGCACGTCCACAAAAGCAGGTTTATCTTGTTGTTGGTAAGACTTAGGGACCAAGCAATACCGCGATCCCTCGCTTGACTGCTTAGGAAACGAGCACTCATTCTGGAAGCATGAATTATGACTTTTCAGGTCTGTCCCATAGCGAATTTGAAGATCTGGCCCGCGACCTCGTCGGGCGAGAGATAGACCTGCGCTTCGAGGCCTTTCCGGCAGGCCCGGACGACGGGATGGACGGCCGCCATGCGCGAGCCGACGGATCGATTGTGATGCAGGCGAAGCACTACCACGGGTCCGGTTTTGCGGCGCTGAAGTCAAAGATGGCGAAAGAGCGGCTCTCGATCGATCGGCTGGCAGCGACGCGCTATATCCTCGTGACATCGGCGCCGCTCACGCCAAAAAACAAGAACGCGTTAGCGCAGATCATCGGCCCGTCGCTGCAAACGCCGGGCGACATTTTCGGTCCCGGCGACCTCAACGCCCTGCTTCGAAAATATCCGGACATCGAGAAAGCCCATCAAAAGCTTTGGGCGCAGAGCACCTCGGTTCTGGAAACGGTTGTCACGGAAGCGGTTGGAAAGGCTCTGTCAAAGCCCGGGGTGGTTCCCGCAGTTCTTGCCAATCTCCTTCCGCCTGCGGAGGCTGCCGGGAATGCAGCGCCTGTCGAGAAAGTAGCGCGAGACACCATATTTCTGATCAAAGCATCGCCTGTCGACGATGAGTTTGCGCTTTGGCTCGCGCCCAAGCTTGAGGCTGAGGGGTACCGCGTGTTCGCCGACATCCTCACGCTTCAGCCCGGCGACCGATGGCGCCGACAGATCAATGAGGCGCTGCAATACCGGGCCGTGAAAGTTCTACTCATCTGCCGCGATGCCACGCTCGCTGACCCTCATGTCCAGGATGATCTCGACATCGCACTGGAGTTGTCCAAGGAGCTCGGCGATTCCCGGTTCATTATTCCGCTCCGGCTCGAACCGGGAAAGAAGGTCAAGGGCATCGGGGATGCGGTTCCCGTCGATTTTGTGCGCGGCTGGGGAGAAGGCGTCGGTCTCCTACTTGACGCGCTGCAGCGCCAGAAAGTCCCGCGTCCTTCCGGCCAGCCGGTGATCGATCCGAATTGGGAGATTTTCCGGCGGCGTGGCGCGATCCCGCTCGTCGAGGAGGCCGAGCGACTGACCTCGAACTGGCTGCGCGCCGCGGAAGCGCCCGACGTCATCCGATTCTTTGAGAGCACCGGGGTGATCGAGGACCGATTGCTGGATCGGGCGCTCGAGGATTTCGGCTATCCGTGCGCGAAACAGGGTGCCGGGATCATCACTTTTGCTGAACAATCCGAAGTCGACGTCGCGTTCGCGTCTGCCGGCCGATTCAAGCTGAAGTACGAGATCCCTCTGCTGGAATTTATCGACAATGGCTTTTCTGCGCTTGGGATTGAGCGTCAAGTCGCTTCCAACCTAGTCATTGCAATGATTAAGAAGGCCTGGCTGTCCTTCTGCAGAGAGAAAGGCTTCGTCGAGTATCAATATTCCAACGCTGTCGGCTTCCACGCTTCGGCCGCGCAGGCACCGACGGGACACCGCATCCCCTGGGGCAAGCAAGGCGACCGGCGGTCCTCGATGCTGCGCAATGTCGCGAAGGGACATATCTGGCAGTTCGGCGTTACTGCGATGCCTTATTTCTGGCCGTTCTGGCATCTGAAACTCAAGTCGAGGGTATTGTTCTCGGTCGACAACGATACGGCCGAGGGGCTCGGCATCGATGACGCAAGGAAGCTACACCGCCTGCGCCGAAGCATTTGCAAGGGTTGGCGTAACAAGCAGTGGCACGGACGCATGCTCGCATTCCTTGAGCTATTGTCCGGCGAGGCGGCCTATATTCGGCTAGCGCTGTCGGCGAACGCTCCGCTCCTAATCGAAGCCGCGCCGATGTTGTTCACTTCACCGGTGAGCACAGCGCTTCCCGATGTTCTTGACGCCGATGAGGAAGAAGCCGACATCAGTACCCTCGGTCGCCCCGACAACGATGACGAGGCCGACGCGTGAGATTTCCGGACAAATCGCTTCGGGTCGAACACTTTGGCGAACCGCCGCTGGAGTTTGCGTTTTCGCAGCGCAGTCCGCATCCCAAGGACGGACTGTTCCTGTATGGACCTCACGCCAAGGCGAAGAAAAGCCGGGAAATCCGGGTCGGCCTGGTTGGCACCACTGATGGGATCGCCCATTTTCGTGCATGGGGTCGCAAGCTCAAATCGGCTGTCCGTGTTCCGCCGCCCGGAAAAGGCGAGAAGGCCGATCGGTTGCACCTGACGAACTTCCCGGGCTTAGATGAGGCGTTCGGCATTTCATTCGATCCGGACGAATGCAGCGCGCTGTCGATCCCGTGGAAGGACATCGATCGCGCAACGCGCATCGTCAACCTCAACGAGGCCGTCGACAAGGTCGCACGGCTCTACATCGATCGCGTCAAGCAGCATCTGCGCAACGACGAACGATCCGTAGACGTCTGGATCCTGGCTCTGCCCGAAATCGTTTACGAGCGATGCAGGCCTCAGTCCAAGCGGACCGGCCTGCCGCTGGAAAAGGGCGAGTTCACGAAGCGGCAGAAGGCGAAGGAGAGTGTCCCGCTACTCGCTGCCATGGGCGCCATTGATCAGACCGAGGAGGCGATTTTCGAGGACGTTCCCGATTTTCATCGCAGGATCAAAGCCGAATTCCTGGCGATCGCGCCGACGCAGCTGGTCCGTGAGACGACGATTGCGCCCGACGCTTTCCTCAATAAGGCCGGTTATCCACTGCGCAAGACACAGGATGCCGCAACGGTCGCCTGGAATCTCGCGACCGGGCTTTACTACAAGACGCAGCCCAAGCCGCCGTGGCGGCTGGCCGACGTTCGACCGGGGGTCTGTTACATCGGCATGGTCTACAAGAGCCTGCCCAACGACCCCGATGGTCATGCCTGCTGCGCGGCGCAGATGTTCCTCAACGAGGGAGACGGTGTTGTCTTCCGGGGTGCTAATGGACCGTGGAAAACCGGAGATTACGAGTTTCATCTCAAGGCACCCGCGGCGAAAAACCTGCTCGCTTTGGTGCTGAAGACCTACGCCGAGACGCATGGCGGCCCGCCTAAGGAGCTTTTCATCCATGGGCAGACCTATTTTAACGACGAAGAGTGGAACGCCTTTGTCGAGGCGGCGCCGAAAGGAACCAACATCATCGGCGTCCGCATTCGATCGACAGGCGGCGAGACCAAGCTTTTCCGCGATGGCGACTATCCCGTGCTGCGCGGGACCGCGCTCCTGCTCGATGATCAGACGGCCTATCTCTGGACGACGGGTTATGTGCCACAGCTCGATACTTACATTGGGCCAGAGACACCCAATCCGCTGCATATCACCGTCATGAAGAGCAAAAACGCAAAGCCGGACATCCGCACGGTGCTCGCAGACATCATGGGTCTTACCAAAATCAACTACAATTCCTGCAACTTCAATGATGGCCTGCCCGTCACTGTCCGATTTGCGCGGATGGTCGGAGACGTCCTCACCATGGGGTCGGCGAAAGGAGAGGAACGTCAGCCATTTAAGTTCTATGTTTAAGGGTGCGCCAGTTTCCTTGCGACCGTGGTCATGGGCGCAGAGCATTGGTCGTCCGGCATGATCAGCTTTGAAGAAGACGACCGAGGATTAGTCCTCCTGTACGAAGTCGAGAACAACGATCCTGAGTGGGCCTCCAAACGGCTGAAGGACGGCGGCGAGGTCACCGTAAGTAATGGCTTCACCTTTGAATCCGCCGACCTGTTGAAGGCTCCTTCGAAGCGCGGCGGCGAAGAGCCGATCTACGAATTCCGCTTCGCGGAGAAGAAAGCTGGCTATTATCGGATTCCGGGCCGGATTTTGGGGTGCGACCACGATGTGCTGATTGCGGTCAACGGCCTCCGCCTCGAGCGCAGGACCTTCATCGCGGAGCGCAACATCCGCATTTTCCCGCGCATCGAGAAGGTGAAGCCAACCTCTGGCGAGATCGTCGTCGGAGGTTCGCGGCAAGACAGGATACCGGTCGAGATTTTCCGCGAGCTTCTGGCAAAATTCCCGAACTCGACCGAGCTTGATCGCTACGCCGCGCGCGAGTTGAGACGATAGTGGGAGAGTTTTTCGATGGCAATGCGGCAGCGCGAGAGAAATACGAGGCCTATCTTGATCGCCGAGGCTCCATTGTGTCGGCCGCTTCCTTGGATCAGCCTGACCTCATACAAGCCGAAATCGACAAGTACGTGCTGTTGCGCGAAACCATATTGGCTTGGCTCGGAGATGCAACATCGTACAGCGAGAAGGACTGGCAGCGGCTGATCATCAAGGTAATCCTCCTGCTCTTTCCAAAATACGTTGCCGTGCTCGAAGGCGTCACTGTGGCAGATTTTTATTCCAAGCCCGGAACGCGAAAAAACAGGTTCATCGACATCTGCCTCATCGTCGCCGGGGGAAGTATCGATGTCATCGAGATCAAAAAACCCTTTGACGACGTGCTGCTTAGTCGGGGCCTTTATCGGGGCAACAGCGTTCCGACGAAGGAGCTATCCGGAACGGTCATGCAGGCCGAGAAATATCTCTTTCACCTTTCGAAATGGGGCGTCGAAGGCGAGCGGCAGCTCACCAAAAAATACGCCAGCGTGGTCCCGAACGGCATGCAGATCCGAATTACTAACCCGAAAGCCATGGTCTTGTTGGGACGCGACAAACGATCGGACGGGACATCCGCGCTTACGGACGATCAACTGTTCGATCTCGAGGTGATCAAGCGCAAGTATTCTAATATGATGGACATCCTAACGTATGATGACCTGGTGCGCCGCCTTGATAATGTTATCGCGTCCCTGTCCCAACTTCGAGGCGCGGGTAGTTTTGTAGCGAAGAGCCTGAAACGCTAGGTTCTGGAGGTAAGGAGCAACAATACCATTCAATTTAGAGCATGAAGGCGCACTCAAAGATGGGTATTTGCATGATCGGAATAATTGCTTGATGTGCCGCTGGTGCATACGAGCGACGGCCAGGGCTCGAGATAGCTGTTCGGACGGAGCTTCAGAGGCGCAACACGCCATCACAACGCCTGCTTAAGGTGCACCGGAAACGATCAAGGCCTTGGGGGTCTCGGACGCTATGGGCTTGATGGTCCGTCCGAACAGCGGCTGATCTGGAATCGTCGGGACAAACGAGAAATCGATTGGATCGAGGGTGTGCGTGTAGTCCTTCAGGAGTTCCGGAACAAAGGGCGCCAAGTTGAGTGTCATGCCGTTGACCAGTTGCGCCGTGACCGGACAGGCCAAGTAGAAATTAATGTTCTGAAGGACGAGCGACGTTGGGTTCGGCTCGAAGTGTAAGCGAATGGGAGACGCCTTCAACTGCCCACGGTATTCGGGCTCACCAGGCGAGCGTGCCAGGGTAACATCAACGCCAATCGACTGAGACGGTACGGTCACGCGAATATTCTTGTCCGCCGTCCACGGCAACTGACAGAGAATGTGGCCCGCGACATCGAGCGGCGTAAATTTGAAGCTGGTATCGAGGCTTGCTGAGCCGGTCGTTTCAAGCTTCATTGAAAGCTTAGCGAGGTCCGGGGCGAATGCCACGTCGCGGAAACATATCCTAAGATCACCCGTGCCAGAAATGCTGCCGTCAAAGTTTCCGACATTGCCGGTGCGATGGAGTGCGTCAACCGCCCCTTTATACGTCTCGCAAGCCATCTTGCGGCCGGTCTTCTCCGCTTCGCAGGCGAGCTTCTTGGTCGACTTTTCCGCCTCGCACTGAGCCTTCTGCGTGGCATAGAGCCCATTCTGGGTCGCCTTTTGGGCTTCGCAGGCAGCATCATAGAGGGGACCCAAATTTACGCAGGCTGTATAATCCGCGTCATAGATGGCGTTTTGCGAAGCTTTCGCCGCTTCGCAAATCGGATCATTGGCGCAGACGCCCACGACGCATTTGCGGCACTCACGCGTATCATGATTGTGCTGGCAGTTGCGAGAACGGCGGCAATCTCGTGTGTCCTCTTTGAGGTCGCACGCCTGGGTCTGCGTACAGTCGCCCCTCGGAGTGCAATCAATTGCCGAGGCGTCCGGTGTAGGGATCTTCTGCTCGAAGGTCTGCTTCGGGATGGCGCCCGTACCTGCGATGCAAGCCTGTGCTTGTGCGAATGCGCTGTTGAAGGTGTCGGCAATCAGCGCCTTCGCAACCGCAACCCACGCGCCGGTTGATACCTCGCGAAGATCAAATCCGTCCGACATGCGGCGCGTGAAACCGGCAGCAAGATCGCTTAACGCTCCCTTCGACGCCGTCTTTGCGGTTAAAGTGTTCGCGGGCGGCGTGAGTTGCGCAAGCACTATCACGCGGCTGTTGTCGATGAGTAACGTTGCGCTTCCGAGTTCGTAGGGGCTGCGGACGGGTTGCGACGAAAGCGTGAGCTTGAAACTGCTCCCGGATGCAGGGTTGATTTTGATCGGCCCAGACGGATCGAATTGATCCTGAAGGCTGGCGGGCAACTCGGCATTGAGGACCGGCGCGTTCGTCAGCGTGCCGATGATATTGTCGGCATAACTCTCGAGAAGGCTCGCAAGGAGCGCGCCGGCAGCGGTGGCATCGTAACGCTCCGCGAGCGTTATCTTGTCGATGTGAAGCGATTTGAATGCCGGCAGGAGTTTCACCTGTATGGCGCGCTTTGGTGCGGTGACCATGGCGGTGGTGGCGCTCAGGAAGAATTCAGCCCGCCCGGCGAGTTGTGGCTTGAGGCGTTCGATCCACGCACGCTTTTGAGGATCGTCACCCGCGTCTTCGGGACGCAAGGAGAGATCGAAAGCTGCCGTCACCTTTAGGAGTTGGCGGTCGGTCTCGACCGACAATTTTGTGACGCCCTTGCCCTTGAGCAACTCGCCCGCGATCATCTCGATCGTTTTGACGTCGACGCCCGCGGCGACGTTGGGAGTCGGCATCGCCTCCAGGGCGCTAAGCGCGCCATCGATCGCGGTTTGGCGCTGCTGCTCGGACGTCACCGGAGGCCAATGCGTATTGACGATATCACGAAGATTATCGCCTGACAGCGCGTACCACGTGCCAGCGCCCGCGAGGACGCCAAGAAAGAGGAAGATACCCCAACGCATTGCCTCGCCCCGCAATCAGAGAGTGCAAATTGCGATCCTTACAGTATCCGCATGCAGCGCCCAAGGGCGCGACACCGCTTGTCGACAGCTTTGCACAGCCCCCCCGTGCCCGGGTCGAGCTCAAAATGCCGCTAACGCGGGCTGGCCTATTCAACGTGCTTCGGGCTTCGCCGGAACACGGCGCGCCAGTGTATCACCAAGGCGAGCGCTGCCACCGCGGTCAACACAGCGAACAGGGTTGGCTCCAATCCCGGCAATAGGGTGGCGTTTTTCTCGCACGTCATTTTCCCGCCCTCGCGGATAAGGTCGGTGCAGATGCGCGCGGGATCATCGAGTTTGGCCAGCGCGGACCAGTCCCAGATACTGCTCACGGGCCTTGGCGGATCATCGGTCGTGACGACCTTGGCGCTGTTGAAGATGCGCCAGAAATGAATGAGGACCGCGGCGGGAAGAAGGGAAAGAAGAAAGAGTATCACCCCTTGGTAAACCTTGCCTTCCGGCGAGTTCGTCACGATGCTTTCGAAGCCGACGATCGGGATACGATCGTGCCAGTGGCCGGGCGGCGTCCGCTGGGCGTAGCGCAGTCCAACCAGGGAATTCACAAGCAGAACGATGCAGGTCAGGGGAATGCCCCACATCGCGGCAGGAACGCGGTTGCCGACAATCAACTTGGCGCCGAAGATCTCTTGCCCGCCCTGAACAACAATCCAAGTATTCAGCGCGTAATAGAGCAGAAACAGGCCGACGAACGTCCATATCTTGCTAAGTTGTTGCTGAGTCATCCCGTTTCCCACTGTGTGCGGCCGTTTGGAAGCGGAGAGTAGACAAGTAAGAACACGACTACGCAACGGAGAACTCGCAATTCGAGAGCTCACCGCGGAACTAAATGCTGTCGATAACAAGAAAACGATGGAGCGCATTGTTGCCGGAGTTGCGCTGGCTCTCGAAAACTTGTTCTCGACCTAAGGAGCAACCGGATGAGCCGCGAAGCCCAATTTGGCTTGAACCTCGAAGCCACGCCGCACGTCAGAACACTGATGCTGCAGAGAAGAGCCGGATCGTCCAGTCACGTTTGTTGCTACTGCGCTTTTACTATTGCGCGTGCGGAGGCTCTTAGGTTCCGATGCGGGCAGTACAGCACTTAGTCCAGCGACATCTAACTGTTGACCGTGCTTTTCTTTTCTCGCTCCGTCGGTCCAGTCCATCTTCCCGGACCGGCTTACGATGCCCTATAGGGAATGTCGGATCGGCTGATCGGGAAGCTCCAGTCGATGCCGATGGAACGGAGCATGGTGCGCACCGTCCGCTCCGTGTCAGGCGGCGCCGCGGGACCGACGACGATTTCGGCGATCTTGTGTTGAACGCGGAGCGGCATTGGTTGGGCAATGTAGGGAACGATCTCGCTGCCGCGAAATCGCGTGGTGACGAAGGGCGAGACGGTGGCCAGCGTTCCCATCATCACCAGGCGAACCTCCTGCTCGTGTTCATAGGCAGGGTGCTTCGAGGTCAGACAATTCCAGATGAGCGGCGAAGCGATGATCTCGCGGACGAACTGGTCCATGAAGGGGATGCTGATAGATTTGTCAGCCAATAAATCGGCGTTGGCGTCAGCGAACGCGAGAAAGATCGCCGCGGCTTCTTCGAGACAGGCTTCATGCCGGCCGCATACATCGGCGAGACTGTAGCGCACCGGCCCGACAAACTCCGGGAGTTGACCGGGCGGCGGGGCATCGGCGAGAGCGAACAGCGAGGGGGAAAGCCCGATTGCGATGCCGCGTCCATTGTCCGCATAGGCGCGCCACTGCCCGAGATCGTCCCGTGCGCGGCTGAAACAGGCGATGAAGAATTCCAGGCTCGGCGCAAAATTATCGTGCCGAAAGAGATCGAGGAAGTAGTCGAGAAACAGCCGGACCCGGCCATCCGCTCCGGCGGCAATGTGGTGCGCGACATCGCGGGCCATATCGATGCCGTGGGTCAGTTCGCTGGGATCGTTGAGGTGGCGGTAGTCGGTGAACCAGATCTGTCCGGCTTCGAGGATGCCCTTGAGACCGCGCACGTCGGTGTAATGATAAAGAGTCTGCGTAATCGTGCTGTTGTTCTGCTCGGATAGCAGATGCTGGCTCGTCCAGCCCTTGAAGGTCTCGATGGCCTGTTGAAGCTGCGGCGGCAACGGCACACGGCTGTAGTCGGGAGGGTCGGTTTCGGACATGGGATCGCCGTCACGCTGGTGTGAGGAGACGGCCGCTGGCGTCCATCTCGAAATGAATGGGGTGGCTGATCGCCGCGAGGTCGAAATAGCTCCGGCCATCGACCAAAACCGGCCAGGCGTACCAGGGCGACGTGCAGGTCGAGACCAGGTAGGTCTCGTCCGGCGCGTCGGCGCGGACGGTGGCGAGCGGCAGGTAAGCCTCAGTGACGCTGGAGACATTGGTGAGCTGCACGTCATTGTCCTCGAACACGAGAACGGTCCGGGCGGCATCCGACTGTTTCCAGCGGGCGAGCTTGGGAAACTTCTTTTCGCAGGCGCGCGCGATGCGCTCTACCCGTGGCGTCTCGGCGCCGCGCGTCAGATGCTTGAGCTGGAAGCGGCCCTCCATGCCGGCGATGCCGGCGAACCGCACCAGCGACACCTGAAACGGCACACCGGTCGGCTGGGTTGTCACCAGCGTGCCCCGATAGTCGGCATAGCGTCGTGGCGGCAGCGTCGGCGCGGTGGCGGTGATCCATGTGAGCAACGCGATCTGAATGGCGCGGACCTCGGGCATCTTGCGGTTCGTGAAGGCGTCGATCGGCAGGTGCATTTCGATGACGGCGCCGTCGGCCAGCACGGCGCTCAGCGATGCAGTCGCAGCCGCCTGAAGCGGCAGGAACAGTGACGATGCGCGATTCTGGTGCGCCATGAAGCCGTCGAACGGCTCGATGCCTGTGTGCTCCAGGGCATAGAGCTGGCCGCCCAGACGGAACGTCATCTCGACGCGGGCATCCGCCGACGTCTCGCTTCCCCTGTCGCGGATCTGCACGTCCGAGCGCGGCACGCGCTCGCGTTGCTCAAGGTGCTGGATGATGCCCTCGCACGTCTCGGTTTCGTGAAAGGCCAGCATCGCCGAGTCCCTTCTCACTGACGCTGGAAAGCACCGGGCGGTTGCCGCGATTGCTGCAGACGTAGGTCCGCCCGGTGGACTCGCTTGAGATCATCACTGATCCGCGACGGGGCTGCAGCACAGCGCGGATCGCGCGCTTGAAATCGGCCCACGACATATCCTCTGGCCGCTCGATCCGCAGCGCGGTCCTGTGCGGGATCGATTCGACGTCGAGACCCCAGGATCGCAAAATTTTCTTTGCGTTGCGGATGCTGTCGCCGACGACGCGGTTGAACTCTCCAAAATAGGTACGCATGACATCACTCCTCATCTGAATCATCGGCAGCAAAAGCGATCGACACCGTCGCCAAGCCGTTGTTGCGGCTGAATCCAATCAAGACCCCTTCCCGATTCAGGGCGAGACGGATTGCTTTCAGTGTCTCAGGTCTGGAATCCCGCCCACGCTCGACGTTGGAAACCGTGCCTGCAGAAATGCCGGCCTGGGCCGCGAGTCCTCCCTGATCCAGACCCGCCATCATACGCGCGGCCGCGTAGGTGCGGCCCAGCGCCTGACTATTGGAAAGATTGAGCGGCATTTCCCATCCTCGGTTCCAAGATAATAGTATTACCTTAATAATGGTCAAAATATGGCGCATATCTTATGGCTGTAATTTGTGGCCGTGATAGGCTGATGGTGATCGGGCGTCTGGCAGATCAGCGGCGGTCCCCCCTCCCGTCCGGTCTGCTCGTTGCTGCATGGCAAGGATGTGAACGACTACGAGCGACACATTCGCTGGGCTGAATACTGCCAGTGATGCTGGAGCTCTCGCTCAGCATTCCGACCCGGCAGAGCGAACTCGACCCGCCGCGTCCGATGACGTGCGGATCAACGAGACCGAGCCGGTCATGCGCGCGGCCGGTAACGGAATCGAACTCGTGCCGATGAATTTAAGCTTCCCGCCCTCCGGCGCTCGGGGCGGGCCGGTATTCAATTTCAGGTCCAAGGGACGGCAGTTCGATACTAGCAACCGTTGCCTCATTCCTGCAGCAGCCTTCTTCGAATTCACCGGCAAGAAATATCCGAAGACCAAGCATCGGCTTACCCTGAATGGCGCGCCCTTCATGGCAATTGCTGGCATCTGGCGCGAGGGTCACGGCAATCATCCGCCGGCCTTTACAATGCTGACGACCGCGCCCGGCGCGGATATGGAGCCCATCACAATCGCCAGATCCTGGTGCTCCGACCCGAAGATTGGGCGGCTTGGATTCACCTCACAAAACCTGAGGATGAACTGCTTCGACCGCTCGCCG
Source organism: Bradyrhizobium sp. CCBAU 45394 (assembly GCF_028128655.1). Lineage (NCBI taxonomy): Bacteria > Pseudomonadati > Pseudomonadota > Alphaproteobacteria > Hyphomicrobiales > Nitrobacteraceae > Bradyrhizobium > Bradyrhizobium sp. CCBAU 45394. The sequence continues at coordinate 20,786 of NZ_LBIX01000167.1, forward strand.
CGGGCGGGCTGGTGGTCCAGACTGTGCGCGAGGGACGCGCATGAGCTTTGAGCTTCCCACGCCTGAAGGATTTTCCGGGCTCTTTTGGCCGGCAAGGATCGTGCATCCTTTCGGCCATGAAAGGAGCCCATGCCGATGACGACCCAAGACCTGTTGGACAAGATCACACAACTGCCAGAGAGGCCAATCGACGTCCCGACGGCGCCGCCGATCGAACTGGTGGCGTTCGTGGTGCGCTGGAACCGCGGCCTGCGGCAATGGAAGACGACGACACTCGCCGACTTCGCGCGTGTCTCGGTCTCGACCGTGGAGCGCATCGAACGCGGCGAGCGCGTGAGCGACGACGCTCTGGATAGGATCGCCCAGGCATTCGGATATGAGGCGGGATATTTCACGGCGCCCCGCCTGCCATTGGGCGCCGAGGAAGCGGCCGCCAGCCTGGTGGAGACCTATTCCCATCTTGAAATCGTCCCGGTCGGGCCGATGACGACGCATCGCGCTGTTCGCGACGCCGCGCGTTGCGATGCCGTCCTGATTCATCGTCCGGAGGTCTCCGACGTCTATGACGATGACATCGCAGGTTTGCAGGAATGGCTCGATCTCGCGTCATTTATCCTGTCGGATATCGCCGATCCCCCGCCGTCCGCGCGGGGTCGGCGCGACCTCTACAACGACATCCTTGCCTGTGTCGGCGACCTCGAACGACGGGGCCTGACCGTCCTGTCGGGGGTGATGCCGGCTCCGCAAGATCGTTTGCCCGACTGGAAGGTCGCGGTCGTCTCGATCACGCCGCGGCTCACCGACCCCGGCGCGGCGAAGCGGCGGCACCTGATGGTCGATCGCCGCGTGGTGACGTTACCGTCCGGGCCGAAGACTACGTGAGGCGCCGGCCTCTGCGGCCGGCGATGATTGCGAGCATGTTCACGACCGACCAAGTCCCTTCGGCGCAGAGCGCGGCGGTTCTAAAATCGGCGAACCGCTTGTGCTGGAGCGCCAAGGCCAGGCGGACCGCCGCCTTGGCGTGAGCGCGGGCCTCTTCGTTGCTTGAGCCTTTCAGCTCCGCTTCGAAAATTGCCTCCAGCATCCGTTTGGCGTCGGTGTCGCTCGGGGTCTTGGCGTCGATGAGCGGATGCCGGGCGGGATCGTAAACCTCCTGCGCCACGGAGATCAGCGCCTCGCGGCAGAGCAGCCCGACGCCTTGATATTGCTCCTCCGTCTCGGCGCTATCGAGCCGAAGCCGCATCTCCTGGAGCTGGCGGTCGACTTTCTGCCAGCCGGTCGGCTCCTCGAAGACGACCGCGCGGCGGGCGGATTGCGCGACAAAGATCGGTTTGCCGGAAATGGTCTTTCCGGCCACCACTTGATAGCCGTCAGGCGTCAGCGCCTCGTTATAGACACGCACGAGCGTCGATACTTCATCGTCGGCGGGCCGTACGACCGGGTGCACGGTCTCGCAGAGAAAGCGGAGAAATTCGGCATCCGGTCCGTACATCAAATTGAACCGGCGATCGTAGAAGACCCAGTCGCTCTCCCAGTCGCTATTACGTACACAGTGCTGATAGATGTCGCCGGCGGCATCTTGATAGCGATAGTCATAGGACGGCAGCTTCGATAAGTCGTAAAGCCTTGCCAGAAATTCGTCGTCCTGCAGCCGGCCGGCCCAACTCAGCTTCGCAATGCTGAAATGGTCGATAACGGCGCGGCGCGTAACCTCCGAGATTTCCTTCGGCGCTTCATCTACATCGGAGGTCATCGGTGTCCTGTCCATAGTGACTAGGCGGGGGCAAGCACGGCCAAGCGCTCGCAGACGAATTGTGCGATCTGCGCCGGGCTGAACCTGCGCGCGTCGACGTAGCCGTCGGTCTTGAAAACGCCGTCGACAGCGCCGTCGTCGGTTCGCACGAACATGATGCGGGCGTTGTCGCGCTCCATGATGATCTCCCTGATCGCGCGAAACTCGATGCCACACCAGTCCTTCCTCTGATAATCGGAGCCCAGGAACACGACGATGAGCTTGGAACGATACCGATAGATCTCCTGCAACAAGGTGTCGAGCGATGGCCGCGCCAGTTGCGACACGTAGTTGCTGTCGTAGAAGTAGGAGTTCGGGCCGATTCTTGCCTCCAGCTCGCGCGCGACTTGTTCGACGATCGCTCTCACCTCTCCCGGAAAAGAAAGAGCCACGTCGAAATCATGCCTGGTGATATCGACAGTCTTGGTTGCCTGCCCGGTCCATGACGGCAGCGTAATACGCCGCGCGGCATGCAATTCCTTCGCAAGATTGACGTCCTTGACCGCCCAATGCGTCCGGTTCATCTCCCAATTACCGATGTCGAGCTCGAAGGTGAGCTGTTCCAGATCGTCGGCGGACAGAAATGGATCAATCGCTTGGAGCTCGTATTCGATCCGAACCTGTCCCTGCCGTTTGGCGATATCACGGATCAGGCCGAATTTCGGCGCGAGCTGGTTGAATGCTTCGTAGGCGAAGATACACGGCAGACGTTTGAGTTCCGAGACGGCGGCCTCGTCCAGTGCTCCGAACCGCTCGGTGATCGCGTTTTCGGTGTATTCGCGGACACAGCGCGAGAATTCGATCTGCCAGGGCTCGCCGTTCCAGGCCTGAGCATTGGAGGAAACAAGAAGATTGTACATCGAGACGACCGCTGTTGCCGGTTTCGGGATTGGGCTTCGTGCTTTAGAGGTGTTACCGGCGGTTTTATCGGAATTTTCACGCCGGCGCACTGATCCGATCGTCCAAGGTCCGACGAAGATGAGCAGAAATCCCCGCTGAGGCCGTTCGGCAAGGACAAGCGCAGATCGCCAGTGGCCTATTAGGGGTCAAATAGCCCATCGAGTCCGGGCCATTCATTCAGAACCCGCCCGGCTCTCGCGCCGATGACCGCCGGAGCGGTTGGCACCGCGAGCAGTACGACGCCGTAGGGCACAAAGAGCATGGAGACAGATCTCCAGCCCTGGGCTTGAAGCACGGCAGCGGCCCGCGCATGATCGGCGGGCTCAAGCGGCCACAGGTGCCGATTGTGAAGATCGACGTAGACCAAGGCGTCCAAGCTCGCGCACGTGGCGGTGCCATAACGCGCGGCTTTTTCCGACAGACGATCGGCGACGAGCTCTGCCGAGTCGCCGAACGACATCGGCTGCGATGGCGTGTACGGCTCCAGTACATCTGCGACACGTTGTGCATCGCGATATCGGTCCTGACGCTGACGCCACTCCAGTCCGCGTCTCTTGTTGCCAATGATCTCCATGATTTGGAAATCGGCGCTTCGGAATCTGACGTCGATCGGCTCTTCGCTGCTCGCGATGATCTCGCCGTCCTCGAAGGCTTCCCCGGCACAACGGAGGAATGCGCGCACGATCATGCGCTCACGCTCCGGCTTTTGCGGATTTGAGAAAAGGCGCCGGGCGCGATCAGCGTATTCGCGCAGTTTGGCGAGAATTGCGTTATCGGAAAAGGTCATTGTCTCCAAAGATAGCGCGCTTAGTCACGGAGCGTGTGTGACTTGTTCTTCACACGGCACCGCGGTCGCGGCAATCGCGTCGCGCAACTCGGCCAGCTCCTGGTGAATCCCGGCGCAGCGCCTGGTCGCGTCGCGCACCTGCTGGACATCGAAGACGTTTGGACCGTGGTCAGCGCGCTCGAATTCGTCGAGATATTCAAGGTTCTTTTTCACGAGCCCGACCCGATAGGGCTGGCGCGGCTTGCCCTTGAAGGCACCTTCCCATGTCTCGCCATGGACCAGGAAATTGCGTATCGGCCGCAACTCATCCAGGTCCTTGTAGAGGCGTTGCAGCGTCGCCTTGTGTTCATCGGGCACACCCCCGAAGTCACACCATTTCTTGAAGATCTTGATCTTGTCTGCGAATGTTCGCCCGGAATATTCGTCGAACAGAGCTTCGAGCGGTGCCTCATTGATGAGGTCCATCAACAGGAGCATCCTGAGCTCGACGCGGCCCATCTCGGTCAAAAACTCCCCGAGCGCCTGATGTATCGCATCGGACGGCGTTCGTACCCCAGACTTGAGGCGGCGCCGCCATTTCCGTCGCCGTTGAGCTTTTCTTGAGTTCCTCGACATAAATATCCCTTAAGCAGGACCGAGGCCCACTGGCCGGAGCGTGTTCACTTCGATATTCCAGCCCGGGGTGCCGCAATTCGGCGATCCCCTTTCAGTAGCAGGACAGTGCCGGGCGGCGTAGGGCTTAAGCTCGCGGCGGCGACGGTTGGTGACAATGGCTTGGCATAACACTTCAGACGGCTCGTTCCTGGATCATAGCGGTAATGTTCTGTTCTTCAGCAAAGATCGGTTCGTGAACGACATCTGTCTTGGCCGCTGCTGCTTTATCTGCGGCGCGCAGCCTGGGTCAAAAGTGTTCAACGACGAGCATGTTATTTCCGAGTGGGTGCTGCGGAAATTCAATCTGTTCGACAGGACGATCACCCTGCCGAATGGCGGGACCGTCAAGTATGGACGCTTCAAAGTCCCCTGCTGCCAGGACTGCAACTCGCTGATGGGACGCCAGATCGAAGAGCGGATCAGCAAGGTCGTCAATGCCGGCCCGGAGGCCGTGCAGAAGCACATCGCCGAGGGCAACGGTTTGGAGTTCTTCGTCTGGCTGGGCCTGATCTTTCTCAAGGTCCATCTCAAGGACAGGGAGTTTCGAATACACCACGATCTTCGCAAACCGGATGACAAGATCGGAGACCTGTATGACTGGCAGGCACTGCATCATATGCACTGCCTTGTGCGATGCTTTGTGAACGGAGCTTCTCTGGAGAAAGAAGTGTTTGGATCGTTGGGAGCTTTTGCAGCGAAGACCGCGGGATGGCGTGAGGAATTTGACTATGGCGACATATTCGACGCCCAGACCATGCTGCTGAGGCTCGGAAATGTTGCGCTGGTCACGACGTTCAACGACGCATGCGGAGCAATAAATGGCGCGATGCCAAAGCTCGAGAAAATCGAAGGATCGTTGTCAGAGATCCAAGCTCGCGAGGTCATGGTTGACTTCGCCTTCATGAATCTGAGTCTGAAAGAGCGCCCGCGTTTCTATACCGAGTGCGACATGGGGAACGAGACGATCACCGAGAAGGCCGTGATGCCAGATCCCTTCGAGTTGGGTGAACTCAACTTTGCACTGCGAGGACGCCTGCTGCGCGACTCGTTCGGCGAAAGCGTGAAGCAGATACGAGTCGCAGGGAAGACGCAGCAGGAGATCGAACAGGCGATCGACGGTGGACGCTTCAGCGTTTTGGTCGATGAAACTGGCAAGTTCATCAAGCAGAGTTTCACGCCTGATTCACCGTGAGCAGCGGGTGTGATGATCACCACAGCAGGTGCTCGTGACGATCTCAACGTACAGCAGAACACGACGAAGCCTAGCCGGCGATGGAAGCGAGAATATGCTGCGGCTGGGCCTAGTGATTAGCGCGGCGGAGTTCGCCAACGTTCGCCGACGCTTATTCAACGGATATTCGACGACTTCTCCAAAACGGATCTAAGTCATTGAAATTTCTGGCGCTCCCTAGGGGAATCGGACCCCTGTTTCAGCCTTGAGAGAGCATTGGTATCAACGCTCGTAACAAGTTGATTCGATCAACCGGCGCATCCGAGACGGTGCCGGTGCGAGTCAGTTCATCTTCATTCACACCGGCCGGACTAAGTGGCATCTGGACAACGTGCCTGGCACGTGAATTTCGGTCGCGCTCAAGCGAGCGCAATGCACCGGCGCTCTGGTGGTAGCTATCTGGTAGCTACAGCAACTCACAAGCCCTCGACGATTTCCATAAGCGTTTGATTTTGTTGGTACAGTTGGGTGGGCTCGAACCACCGACCTCCTGTTCCACAGACAGGCGCTCTAACCAACTGAGCTACAACTGCATCCTTGCGAGCCGCCCCTGGGGCTACCTGAAAAGGCCGGTCACCGAGCGGGGCTGGACGGGGCGGAAACTAGGTGCAACGGCCGTTTTTGGCAAGGCCGCAAACGGGCGGAATCCACCCTCAAACGACGTTATTTCCAAAGGAAAACCCGGGCCTGGGCCCGGGTTTCTTATTATTTGGGCATGATCTTGTCGGAAGACCGCCGTGCACTTCGCGCGCGGCCCTTCGGGTCCGGATCAGGCCCTGATCAAACCGGCCCCGTCGCTCAGGCGGCGGGCGGGTAGAGCTTCGAGGCGCTGGCCTTGATCGGCTCGGCGGCGGCGGTGGCGGCGCGCTGGGCGATCTCGGCGAGCTCCTTGGCCTGGGCCTGGAAGGTCTCGAGCTGCTTTTTGCCGTGGCTGCTCCACAGCGCGAACGCATCCGACGGCGACTTCACGCCGAGCAGCTCCTGGGTGAAGTCCAGATGGGCGGTCGTATTGGCCTTCATGAACTCCATCAGCTTGGCGGTGTACTCGTTCGCGCCCTTGCTGGCGGACGAGAACACGGCCTCGATGGTGCCGTTATGGCTTTCGGCCGCGTCCTTGAACTTGGCGTAGCTCTCGCGCGCCTGCGAAACGCCCTTTTCGGCGAACGCACGCACCTGCTCCGGCACCTCGAACGGGATGATGGAGGCGGAGAATGGATCAGTCGCACCTGTCATTGTTGTCCCTCACGATCATGGAAAATGGAGTGAGCCTTCTGGCGCGCCCGCCGGCCAACCGGGGCCATCTGTTGGCGGGTACGAAGACTGGATACGCGTAACGAAAAAGATGGCTCGTCCAACGCCCAGCAGTATCTCTGCGTAACATGTCAACATTGTGCAGCGCAACGCGATCCGGGGTGCGCAGGGAAAATTTAATCCCGGAGAGGATGAGGTTCCGGGGTACGGGAACCCGTGGTTGAGGTGCACTTCGTCATTCCGGGGAGCGAGCGGAGCGAGGGAGCCATGATGCGCAATTGCGCATCTGAGAATCCATCGGGCTACCGGAGATCGCGGGGAAATGGATTCCGGGTTCGCGCCAAGGGGCGCGCCCCGGAATGACATCCCCCGGAGGGGCTCGCGTGCTTCGGCCGGGCTACACCCATGCAGCGCGCGAATCCTGCGGATGCAGCGTCTGCGCGGCTTGCGGGGTTGGCCGGATTAAGGTTATCGCGGCTTTAGGGCTTCCCCCGTAGGCTGGGGCCGTGGACCTGCCCGCGCCTGCGCGCGATACTAACCCTTTCTTAAGGCTGTCATTCCCGGCAGCCCTAAGGCTAGAGGCGTGACAGCGAGACCAAAAGCCGGTTGGATGAGTCATTCGGATTTCCAGTTGCGAGGCGTGGGCGATCCCCGGCTGGCCGTGCATGCGACCTCCCCGCTGCCTGCGTGGCTCTGGTCGGTCGACGGCGCGCGCGTGCTGTGGGCCAATCCGGTCGGCGCAAAATTCTTCGGCGCGGCGCATGCCGCAGTGCTGGCGGAAAAGACGTTCGGCCCGGCCGACAGCCATCGCCGCCAGGTCGCCCGGCTCGCCCGGCAGCTGCCGGCGAGCGGCACGGTGCGGCTCGAACGGCTGCGCGGCTTCGGCGCCCGGCTCGGCACGTTGATGACCTGCGCCTGCACACGGCTGAGCTTCGCCGATGGCGGCCAGGCCGTGCTCGTCACCGCGATCGACCCTTCGGTGCGCACCATGCCGCTGGTCGAGCGCCTGCATCGCCTCGTCGCGGGCGCCAAAATGCCGATGGCGGCGTTCGCGCCCGACGGAATGTTCGTCGGCGCCAGCGAAGCCGCCCGCGCCCTGCTCGGCTTCCGCGATCTCGGCGAAGCCGGGCTCGAACGGGCCCGCGGCGATGCGCTTCGCAACGGCCGCGCCGAGACGCCGATCGGCATCGGCCAGATGGTGCTGCAACGGGTCGGCCTCGGTGCCGATATCGGCCTGGTCGCGCTGATCGAGCCGGCCGCCGCGCAAGCGGCAGCGGCGAGCGATGCCGCCCCGGCCGCATCCGCGCCGGAGAGCACGCCTGAAGTCACGCCCGCGGCGCCGATTGAATCCACGCCGCAAGCCGCCGAGGCTCCGAACGCACCGCCGCCGTCGAACCAAGCGCCGGCCGCTATCGCGATGTTCGACGCCTTCGCCGAGCCGGCCGAAACACCCGCGCCGGCCGAGGCGATCGCGCCCGCGTTGCCCGCGAGCGAGGCGGCGCCGGAGATCGCAACGGTCGAGGAGACTGTCGAAGAAGCCATCGACGACGCTCTCGAAGAGACGGTCCAAGAGCCGGCCGAACAACCGGCTGACGCGCCGAAAACTCCGGTTGAAAACCACCCCTCAGCCATTGTCTCGCCGCAGGCCGCGCCGATCTCTACCGGCATGGTCGAGCCGCTGTCGGGTCCCGCAGAGACGCCCGCGCCGCATCAGCATCCGCTGCGCTTCCTCTGGCAGATGGATGCAGAGGGCCGCTTTGTGCTGGCGTCCTGCGAGTTCATCCGCCTGATGGGCGCGCACACGGCCGCCGGCTTCGGCCGCCCCTGGCGCGAGATCGCCGAGCAATTCTCGCTCGACCCGGAGGGGTGCGTGGCGCAGGCGCTGGCCAGCCACGACACCTGGGCCGGGATCACCGTGAACTGGCCGGCGGACGGCGGCGAGCATCTGCCGGTCGAGCTCGCGGGCCTGCCGGTCTACGACCACGCGCGCAATTTTGCCGGCTTCAAGGGCTTTGGCGTCTGCCGCGATCTCGACGGCCTCAACCGGCTCGATGCGCTCCGGCGCTTCGAGCTGCTCGCCGAACCGCCGGCGCAGCACGGCCTGTCCGCCGACATCGCCGAGCCAGATCCGGAGCCCGTGGCAGAGGCGCCGCCGCCGCCGGCCGAGCCGCCTGCACCCGAGCCTGAGCCCGCACCCGAAGCTGAACTGCCCGCCCCCACCCTCGACGCGAATTCACATCCAACCGATCCGGAAACGCCAGTGGAAACGCCTCCCAACGTCGTGCCGTTCCGCCCGCCCGGCGATACCAGATCACCTGGTGATCAGAGATCGCCGACGCTGACGCCGATCGAGAACAGCGCGTTCAACGAGCTCGCCCGGCAATTGTCCGAGCGCCTCGAACGCGAGCGTGAGACGATCGCCACCGCGACGACCGAACCGCCGGCGGAGAGCACGCCCGAACCGCTGATCGAGGCGCCGCACGCGGCCGAATGGCTGACCGAGCCGGAGCCGCCGGCGCGCGGCCACAGCATGCGCGACCGCGCGCTGCTCGACCTCTTGCCGACCGGCATCCTGATCTATCGGCTCGACCGCCTGCTCTACGCCAACCCGGCGTTCCTCGCGCGCATGGGCCATGCCAACGTGAGCGCGCTGGAGAATGCCGGCGGCCTCGATGCGCTCTATGTCGAGCCGGGCGTATCGCCCGCCAGCAGCACCTCGCAAGGCGGCACGCCGGTCACGATCAGCGCGACGCTTCCCAACGGCGATGAGCCGCTTCCGACCACCGAGGCGCATCTGCACACGATCGACTGGGACGGCGAGAGCGCGCATGCGCTGGTCTGCGCGCTGCCGGCTGCTGCGCCTATCGTTGCTGCGCCCGCCGTTGCCGAGCCTGTCGTTGCGCCGTCCGTTGTCGCCGAGCCTGTCGTCACCGAGCCACTTGTCGCGGAGTCCTTCCCCTACGCGTCCGAGCTCGAGTCCCAGGCCGGCGATGCGGACGCCGAGGATCTCGCCGCGATCCTCGACACCACGGCCGAGGGCATCGTGATGTTCGATGCGGAAGGCAACATCCTCGTCTGCAACCGCAGCGCCGAAGCGCTGTTCGGCTACGACGGCGAAGCGCTGCTCGAGCAAAACCTGGTGTCGCTGTTCGCGCCGGAGAGCCAGCAGATCGTCGCCGACTATCTCGAAAGCCTGAAGAGCCAGGACATTTCGAGCCTGCTCGACCACGGCCGCGAGGTGCTGGGGCGCGAGAAGAAGGGCGGCGTCATTCCGCTCGCCATGATCATGGGCCGCACCAGGCCCGACGGCCCGAACTTCTTCGCCGTGTTCCGCGACCTCTCCCAGAGCAAGAAGGGCGAGAGCGAGCTGACGCAGGCCCGCCGTCTCGTCGACGGCGCGGCCAATGCCAAGGCCGACATGCTGGCACGGATCAGCCACGAGATCCGTACGCCGCTCAACGCCATCATCGGCTTTGCCGAGGTGATGATCTCCGAACGCTTCGGCACGCTCGGCAACGAGCGCTACGGCGAATACATGAAGGACATCCGCGCCTCCGGCGAGCGCGTCATCGCGATCATCGACGATCTGCTGGAGCTGTCGCGGATCGAGACCGGCAAGCTCGACCTCAACTTCGCCAACCTCAACCTCAACGACCTCGTCGAGGCCTGCGTCGTGGTGATGCAGCCGCAGGCCAACCGCGAGCGCATCATCATCCGCACCTCGCTCGGCCATGCGCTGCCGCAGGTGAGCGTGGACGCGCGCGCGATGCGGCAGATCACCATGAACCTGATCTCGAACTCGATCCGGCTCGCCAGCGCCGGCGGCCAGGTGATCGTCTCGACCGCGCTCAACGATCGCGGCGAGGTCGCGCTTCGCATCCGCGACACCGGCCATGGCCTCAGCGAGCGCGAGGTCGCGGCCGCGATGGAGCCGTTCCGCACCCCGCCGCCGGGCGATGCCGAGGACAACTCCGCGCTGAGCCTGTCGCTGACCAAGGCGCTGGTCGAAGCCAACCGCGCCCGGTTCAACATCAAGAGCGCAGGCCACGGCACGCTGATCGAAGTGGTGTTCGCGCCCGCGCTGGCGCGGGCGTGAGGCTCGGCGAAATCAAACCTGGTCGACTGGGCGAGGACCACCTCTCCCCAGCGGAGAGGTGGCGCGAGCCCGCGGTTCGACCGATCGAACCAAGCGCGAAGGCTCACGCCGCGCGGACGGTGTCGCTGCGCGGTACTCAGGGAAATGCTTGCGCCCCGATGGATTGGCCGAACCATCGGGACGCGGCCTGAGCAACCTCCTCATGGTCGGGCACACCATCGCAGGCCCACGCGACGAAGCCGTCGGGGCGCAGCAGCACGGCACTCAGGCCCAGCCGGTCCTTCGCGTCATCGGCGACATATGTGATCCGGTCGCTCCAGCGGCTTGCAAGCATCCGAAGCGGCGCACGGGCGCCGAAGTCCAGCAATATCCCTTTCGCCGTCCTGAGACGTTCTCCGACCGTCGTCCCGTCAGCGAATTCGAAATCGGGAACACTCCGGCCGACAAGCGGATGGCTGCCACCGAGATCGTAGTGGAGCGAAACGCCGCGCACGCGCTCGGCGAAATAGGTCGCACCGTCCCGCGTCCCGATGAGATCGCGAATGATGGCTTGAAGCGCGCGGGTGCTCGGCGTCGGCCGCATGATCGCGACCTGCGCGCGCGACCAGTCGAGGATTTGCGCGCCCACAGGATGCCGCTCGCGCGAATAGCTGTCGAGGAGATCGGCCGGTGCTTGCCCGCGGATCGTCGCCGCCAGCTTCCAGCCCAGGTTCATCGCATCGCCAAGACCAAGATTGAGGCCCTGGCCGCCCAGCGGCGAATGGATGTGGGCAGCATCGCCCGCCAGGAGCACCCGCCCTCTGCGATACGTGGTTGCCTGATGGGCTCGATCCGTCCAGCTGGCGGCGAGCCGAAGCGCCGTGACGGTGACGTCGGTGCAGGAGACGCGACGCAGGACGCTCTGCACATGCTCGCGCGTGATCGGCTCGGTCCGGTGGAAAGCTCCGCCGTCGAAATCGACCATCGCGATCGTCCCGGGCCGCGCATAGGTATACATGCCGGCGGGCGTGTGGTTGCGGCCCTGGCGAAGCCTGTCCGGATCGGCCAGCTCGACATCGATGGAATAGCCCGTGAACTCGGGGTCGGTGCCGACGAAGTCGAAGCCACCGATCTTGCGTACCGTGCTGCGGCCGCCGTCGCATCCGACAAGCCAGCGTCCCCGGAAGGTCTCGCCGGCCGCCTGCACTGTCACGTCTTCGCTCGAGGCGACAACGGCATTCACGGCAAAACCGCGCCGGATCTCGACGCCCATGCTGCATGCGCGCGCGGCCAGAACGGATTCGAGCGTTTCCATATCGACGGCGAGGTTGGCGTCGGCTGACGTTGGCAGACGCCAGGACCACTTCGCGGCATCGATGTTGTCCTGATAGAACTGGATGCCGGCGAAATGACCCGCGGGCCGTCGCGTCTGCTGCATCCAGTGGGCTGCACGCTTGATCGCGCCTGAGGCGGGCTGCTGCGCGGCCACGATCTCTTCCAGCAGGCCACGCCGGTGAAAGGCCTCGAGTGTGGAGATCGAAAGACCGCGCAGGCCATACGGGAGTTGCTTCAGGGCCGAATGCGAATCTTGCGATTGCTCCAGCACCAGCACCTGGAGACCGGCGAGCTGCAACTCGCACGCGAGAAACAGGCCGACGGGACCGGCACCGGCAATGACGACGTCGTATGGAATCGAGGATTGATCGTGCATGAGACGCTCCTGTGGTCGATGTTCGACCGGAGCGTTCCCTGGCTCGAGAATCACACGGACGAACGATTGGGCGCCCTGGTGGCGTCCGATGTTCGTCGCGGGGATCTCGTGCACAAGGCCAAAGACCAGAGCTTTCGTTACCGAAAGGACTTGGGCTTACCAGACCAAGTCTGCCTTTTCCGACGGAAGACGTATAGTTTCGTGACGATCGATCTGCAACGAAAAAGGCACGGCGCTTGCGGCGCCGTGCCTTTCACATTCATGTGGCCCGGATCAGCTGTAGATCTCGAACAGGCCGGCGCCGCCCTGGCCGCCGCCGATGCACATCGTCACCACGCCCCACTTCGCCTTGCGGCGCGCGCCTTCCTGGAGCAGGTGGCCGGTGAGACGTGCGCCGGTCATGCCGAAGGGATGGCCGATCGCGATCGAGCCGCCATTGACGTTGTACTTGGCGGGATCGATGCCGAGCTGGTCGCGGCAATACAGGCACTGGCTGGCGAAGGCCTCGTTGAGCTCCCACAGATCGATGTCGTCAATCTTGAGGCCGGTGCGCTTCAGAAGCTTCGGAATCGCGAACACCGGGCCGATGCCCATCTCGTCGGGCTCGCAGCCGGCGGTCGCCCAGGCGACGAAACGGCCGAGCGGCTTGAGGCCGCGCTTCTCGGCGTCCTTGGCTTCCATCAGCACGACGGCGGCGGCGCCGTCCGAGAGCTGGCTGGCATTGCCGGCGGTGACGAACTTGCCGGGGCCCTTCACCGGCTCGAGCTTGGCAAGGCCCTCCAGCGTGGTCTCGGGCCGGTTGCACTCGTCACGGTCGACGACGTAGTCGACGATGCTCTCCGCCTTGGTCTGCTTGTCGACGACCTTCATCTTCGTCTTCATCGGGACGATCTCGTCCTTGAACTTGTTCGCCTGCTGGGCCGCGGCCATGCGGCGCTGCGATTCCAGCGAGAACTCGTCCTGGTATTCGCGGCTGAGCTTGTAACGCTCGGCGACGATGTCGGCGGTGTCGATCATCGCCATGAAGATGTCGGGCGCGACCTTGAGCAGTTCCGGATCGATCGATTCCTTCGGCGTGCCACCGCCGGGCACCGAGATGCTCTCGACGCCGCCGGCGACGATGCAGTCGGCGCCGTCGGAGCGGATCGAGTTGGCGGCCATCGCGATGGTCTGGAGCCCTGAGGAGCAGAAGCGGTTCACCGAGACGCCGGCGGTGGTCTTCGGCAGGCCGGCGAGCAGAGCGGCCTGGCGGCCGATGTTCGGCGCGCCGTGGGCGCAATTGCCGAGGTAGCAGTCCTCGACATAGTCCTTGTCGACGCCGGCGCGATCGACCGCGTGGCGGATGGCGTGGGCCGCGAGCGACATCGGCGGCGTGATGTTGAACCCGCCGCGGCCGGATTTCGCAAGACCCGTGCGCGCATAGGAAACGATGACGGCTTCACGCATTGTTTTCTCCCTTGTCGAACGATTTTGAACGGAGCGTCCTGGTCGCCATTGGTACACAAAGTTGGAAGGCTGCGGGAGAAATAAAAACGCCGCCCCCGGTGAGGGAGGCGGCGTTGTTCCGCGGGTCGGAATATATGATACGCGTCATTCCGGGGCGGCTCGAAGAGCCGAACCCGGAATCTCGAGATTCTCAGGTGCGCAATTGCGCACCGGAGTTTACTCTTCGCGTGCCCCGGAATGACGGAGTGTCAGAACGTCAGCGCCTTGGCCTGCTTGACCTGCGGCAGCGCCTGCACCTTGGCGAGCACGTCGGCCGGCACCGCGCCGTCGACCTCGACCAGCGCGATGGCGTCGCCGCCCAGCTTGACGCGGCCGAGATGGAAGGTCGCGATGTTGAGCTTGGCGGCGCCAAGCAGGCTCGCGAACGCGCCGATGAAGCCGGGCTTGTCCTCGTTGGTCACGTAGATCATCGACTTGCCGAACTCGGCATCGACGCGGATGCCCTTGACGTCGACGAGGCGCGGCTTGCCGTCATGATACACGGTGCCGGAGACCGAGCGCTCCTGGCGCTCCGTCGCCACCGTGACGGTGATCAGGCTCTCATAGTCGCTCTGGGCGGCGCGCACGATCTCGTCCACCACCATGCCGCGCTCCTTGGCGACCACGGGCGCGGACACCACGTTGACCTCGCCCAGCATCGGCCGCAGCAGGCCCGACAGCACGGCGGAGGTGATCGCCTTGATCTTCATCTCGGCGACGTGGCCCTCATAGGTGATCTCGACCTTGAGGATGCCGCTCTCGGTGAGCTGGCCGGCGAACGAGCCGAGCTTCTCGGCGAGCGCGATGAACGGCTTCAGCTTCGGCGCTTCTTCCGCCGTGATCGAGGGGAAGTTGACCGCGTTCGAGATCGCGCCGGTGAGCAGATAGTCCGACATCTGCTCGGCGACCTGGAGCGCGACGTTCTCCTGCGCTTCGGTGGTGGAGGCGCCGAGATGCGGCGTGCAGATCACGTTGGGATGGCCGAACAGCACGTTGGTATTCGCGGGCTCCTCGACGAAGACGTCGAAGGCGGCGCCCGCGATGTGCTTGGAATTCAGCGCATCGACCACCGCCTGCTCGTCGACGAGACCGCCGCGGGCGCAGTTGATCAGGCGCACGCCCTTCTTCATCTTGCCGATCGCGGCAGCATCGATGATGTTCTTGGTCTTCTCGGTCAGCGGGGTGTGCAGCGTGATGAAGTCGGCGCGCTTGAGGAGGTCGTCGAGATCGACCTTCTCGACGCCGATGTCCTTGGCGCGCTCCGGCGACAGGAACGGATCGAACGCGACCACCTTCATGCGCAGGCCGAGCGCGCGGTCCGCGACGATCGAGCCGATATTGCCGCAGCCGACCACGCCGAGCACCTTGCCGGTGATCTCGACGCCCATGAAGCGGTTCTTCTCCCACTTGCCGGCCTGGGTCGAGGCGTCGGCCTGCGGGATCTCGCGGGCGAGCGCGAGCATCAGGGTGATGGCGTGCTCGGCGGTCGTGATCGAATTGCCGAACGGCGTGTTCATCACGATGATGCCCTTGGCCGTGGCGGCGGGGATCTCGACGTTGTCGACGCCGATGCCGGCGCGGCCGATCACCTTGAGGTTGGTTGCCTTCTCGAGGATCTTGGCGGTCGCCTTGGTCGCGGAGCGGATCGCGAGGCCGTCGTAATTGCCGATGATCTCGGCGAGCTTGTCCTTGTCCTTGCCGAGATTGGGCTGGAAGTCGACCTCGATGCCGCGATCCTTGAAGATCTGCACGGCGGCGGGCGAGAGCGCGTCGGAAATGAGAACTTTGGGTTTGGTCATGGGAATGATCCTCTACCTTCCTCGCAAAGAGGGGCGGCCTTCGGGAGCAGGGTGATGCTGTTTCTTCTCCCTCTCCTCGTTCTTACGGGGAGAGGGTTGGGGTGAGGGGCAGCCACAGGCGAAGGTACTCGCGGAGAGAGCCCCTCACCCGGATTGCTGCGCAATCCGGCCTCTCCCCGTAAGAACGGAGAGAGGCTAAGAAAGCTCACGCCGCCTTGGCGAGCTGCGCCTTGGTCTCGGCGAAGGCCCAGTCGATCCACTGGGTCAGGAGCTCGACGTCCCTGGCCTCGACAGTGGCGCCGCACCAGATGCGCAGGCCGGCCGGTGCATCGCGATAGTAGGCGAAGTCGTAGCCGGCGCCTTCCTTCTCGACCAGCGCGACCAGCTTCTTGGAGAACTCGGCCTGCGCGTCGTCCGAGAGCGCGGTGAGCGCGGGATCGATGAACTTCAGGCACACCGAGGTGTTGGAGCGGATCGAAGCGTCCTTGGCCAGGAAGTCGATCCAGGGCGTCTTCGCCTTCCAGTCGGCCAGCACCTTGGTGTTGGCGTCGGCGCGCGCGATCAGCGCCTTGAGGCCACCGATCGACTTGGCCCAGTTCAGCGCATCGAGATAGTCCTCGACACAGAGCATCGACGGCGTGTTGATGGTCTCGCCGACGAAGATGCCTTCGTTGATCTTGCCGCCCTTGGTCATGCGGAAGATCTTCGGCAGCGGCCAGGCCGGCTTGTAGGTCTCGAGCCGCTCCACCGCGCGGGGCGACAGAATCAGCATGCCGTGCGCGGCTTCGCCGCCGAGCGCCTTCTGCCAGGAGAAGGTGACGACGTCGAGCTTGGCCCAGTCGAGGGCCTGCGCGAACGCCGCCGAGGTGGCGTCGCAAATGGTCAGGCCTTCGCGGGTCGCGCTGATCCAGTCGGCGTTCGGGACGCGCACGCCTGAGGTGGTGCCGTTCCAGGTGAAGACGACGTCCGACTTCGGATCGACCTTGGAGAGATCGGGGATTTCACCATAGGCCGCATTGAGCTTGGTGACGTCCTTGAGCTTCAATTCCTTGACGATGTCGCTGACCCAGCCTTCGCCGAAGGATTCCCAGGCGAGCGTGGTGACGGGCCGCGCACCAAGCAGCGACCACAGCGCCATCTCGACCGCGCCGGTATCGGAGGCCGGCACGATGCCGATGCGATAATCGGCCGGCACTTCAAGCACTTCGCGCGTCAGATCGATCGCGAGCTTGAGCTTGGTCTTGCCGACCTTCGCGCGATGCGAACGGCCGAGCGCTGCGTCCTTGAGATTTTGGGCATTCCAGCCGGGGCGCTTGGCGCAGGGGCCGGAGGAGAAATGCGGCACGTTGGGCCGCGAAGCGGGCTTCGCTACAGTCATATTCTACCCTTCCAGATAGTAAGCCTCCCGTTGGGGGGAGGTGTCCCGCCGCGGCTGATACGGGAAACGGGAAGAGTCGTCAAGGAAGTTCCGGCACCTCACGCGCGAGTGATGGCGCTTCCGGCGCGATATCGGGGGATTCAACCCTGGCGAGCGCGTTCAGCAGGTCCGTGGCCTCGCTGATCAGTTGCGCGGCTTTGCGTCGGCTGCCGACCTTCAAAATGCATTTGTCATTGGCCTGCACAACGTAGTCGTTGCCGACCTTGATCATCGAATAGCTTGTCATCGAAATCCCCGAACCGACCGAGCTCGGTGTCTGACGCTGCCGTAGCACCGTTCGTTCCCGGCTCAACGTGAACGACGGCTGGGTAGTTTACCGGCTCTTAACATGAACGAATGCGCGATCCGAATTCGCTGATTACGCAAGGCGCGCGACCGGAGCCCCATTCCGATACAATCGGAATGGGGCTCTTGATTTTGGTGTTGACGCGTTTTCTTTACGCGAACCGGTATCCACTTCGCTCGAAAACGCTCTTACTGCCTCAAAAGCGGACAGTCATGCCGACATGACTCGCTGTGAATCCGAGCCGCTTGTAGAAGCGCTGCGCGTCTACTCGCGTCTGATGCGTCAACAGCTCGACCAGGTTGCAGCCACGCGCTTTCGCTTCCGCGATGGCCCATTGCACCAATTGCTCGCCGATGCCGCGGCTGCGACAATCGGCGGCAACGCGCACGTCTTCGAGCAGACCGCGGATGCCGCCTTGCGAGCTGATGCCTGCCAGCACAGCAAGTTGCAGGCAGCCGACCACCCTGCCCTCGCTCTCGGCAACCACCAGCGCGAGATTTGGATCGCGCTCGACCCGCGCGAACGCCTCGTAATAGGCGGCAGGCAGCGGCTCCTCCACGCGCTCGCGGCCGCGCCCGAGATGATCGTCGGCGAGCATCGCCACGATCGCAGCGACGTCCTCGCGGCGTGCGCGACGAATGGAGACGGATTCGGCGTTCATACGGAAACTCCAGGACTCAGCGCGCCGGCGGCAGGCCGAGAAAGGTCTCGACTTCGCCGATCCAGCGGCGGACCGCCGCGTAGCGACCAAGATCGAAGCCGCCCTCATGCGCGACGCGCGTATAGGCGAGCAGCGAGACGTCGGCGAGCGAAACCGCTTCGCCGGCGAAGAAGCGGCTACCGGAGAGATGCTGCTCCATGCGGTCGAGCGCCGCATAGCCGCGCTTGACCTTTTCGGGATCAAGCTCGGAGGCGTCCTTGCCGAGATAGACGAGCTGAAAGCGGCACACCGCGATATAGGGCTCGTGGCTGTACTGCTCCCAGAACAGCCATTCATCCATCTTGGCAGCAGTAAAGGCGTCGCGCGGGATCAGCGCGCTGTCGCGGGCGAGGTAGCGGATGATGGCGTTGGACTGCGCCAGCGTGCGGCCGTCGTCGAACGCAACGGTCGGCACCTGGCCGGCGCCGTTCATCGCCAGAAATTGCGGCGTGCGCGTCTCGCCCTTGCGGGTGTCGATGTCGATCCAGTCGTAGGGCAATGCGAGCTTGTCGCAGACCCACTTCACCTTGAGACAATTGCCGGAGTTGGTATCGCCGTAGATCTTCATCGCTGCCGCCCCGCTTCGGAGCGACAGAGCATCAGGACGGAGGGAAACTGTCAACCGCGCTGCGGCGATCCAGCGTCAGAACTTGTAGCCGAGTCCGACGCGCGCATTGTTCAGCGTCACCGAGGTGTTCATGACCGGCGAGAATTTCACGTATTCGTATTCCACGCGCGCGAACAGACCGTCCCAGATGCAGTATTCGACGCCGAGGCCGGCGGTCCAGCCCACCGCGAATGCGTTGGTTCGACGCTGAGTCTGCGACTGAGACTGAGCCGGAACGGCCTGCGGCGCTCCGAAGGTGGTCGTGGTCAACGTGGCGCCGCCGACGACAATCGTATTCGTCACATCCTGACGCAAATCCACAATGCTCGTCACCGAGCGGGACACGTCCATTCGGCCAACCGCAGCGCCCATGAAGGCATACGGCATGAAATCGCCGCCGTCCCAACCCACCCGGCCCCGGAGCGTGATCATGTCCTTGACTTTCGCCGCGGCAGTGCCGGTCAGCGTCACGTCATAATTGTCGGTGACGTTCGCAGCGTGTGCGTCGCCGGGCGGGTTGACGATCGTGAGCGAGTTGGTGCCCGACGTGAGCGTCGAGAGGTTGTTGAAGTAGCTGTAGGTGCCCTCAAGACCGAGAATGGCATCGTACCATTGCCAGTTGCGGCCGACGAAGGCGCCGAAATTTGTGCTCTGCGTGTTGGTCTTGTTCATCAGCGACCAATTCGCGGTCGGCTGCTGCAGCACGCTGTCGCGGAAAATGAAATTGGTCAGGCCGACGACGCTCTGGCTGAAATCGGTCGCGTCGGCCGTGTAGCCGCCATTGACGCCGACATAGGCGCCATCCCAACGATGGGACGTCTTGGACAGACCGTCGGTGAAGCCGCCGCGCAGGACGGGCAGATCCGGCATGTCGGCCGCGTGTGCGGCGGATACAGATCCGAACACCGCCGCCACCAACCAAAGCCTACGCATTGCAACGCTCCAAATCGAACTCGAACTTTCGCCATGATCATGGCTCGTTAACCTTAACCAATGGTTGCGCCGGAGCCCTTCGTCGCCGCGAGCAATGAAAAATACGCAAAGCAAAACGGCGCGGGATGATCCCGCGCCGTTAAGAAGTCCTAACCGATGAGGCTGACGATCAGCCCTTGGTGACGAGCGGCGGCGGCACGTAGGCCGGCGGGCTGTTGAGATCCCAGCGCACGCCGAGCTTGAGGTCGTGCGAGGTGAGCTCCTTGAGCTTGATCGAGGTCGGGCCCGAAGCGCTGTTGTCGAACAAGCGGAAGTTGCCGGGCGCCGCGTCGCCGAGGTTCATGTAGCTGTAGGCCAGTTCGACGGTGAACCCGGGATTGACCTTGTAGGCGAGACCGGCGTGGGCGGCCCAGGCGAAGTTCCACTTTCCGCTGTCGGCGAAGTAGGCAACGCTGGCGCTCGGGGTCGGGGTCAGTGCGGCGAGATAGGCAATGCCGTCGTCGCGGAAGCCGCTGATCTTGTTGTAGGAGCCGCCGACACCGGCGCCGATGAACGGGGTGATGCACCACCAGGTGCCGAGATCGACATAGGCGTTGGCCATGACGACCCACTCGGACTTGCTGCCGCTGTAGTTGTCGGAACCGACGAAGCCGGGCCCAATGACGTTGTCCGCACCATGCAGGTTGGCCTTGCCCCGGTACTGGCCGATCACGTCCGCACGAAACCAGTTGTTGAAGCGATAGCCGACGCCGAGGTCGAACAGCGGGGACGAGTCGAAGCCGAGTCCCTCCGTCGTCTTCGTAAACCCGGGCGCTACGGTGGCCTCGATGCTCTTGGCGCGCTGGTTGGTCATGCCGATGTCACCGCGCAGATACCAGCCGCCGAAGTCGGCGGGCGGAGCCGGCGGCGCGTACATGGGAGGGGGCGCCGCGATCGGCATATCGGCGGCGAACGCCATCGACGAGATCAGGGATGCCGCACCCGCGGCAAGGAGAGACTTAACGCTACGCATTGGCTTCGTCCTTATGGCCGGTGAGGCAAAATGCAGACGCCTCACGTTCTGGAAACTCACGGCCCGGACGATGGCAGCAAATGTTTAAGCGCCACTTAACCCTAATTTTTAAGGTTGATTTTTTCTGACTGTACACGCGGATGCGGCGGAAGCGTTGCAAAAATGCAGCGCCCTTTGTCCTCATTTGCTAACGATGTATGAAGCCGCGTTGCTGCAAAAAAGGATCTGTTAACGCGCGTGCCGCGGCAGTTTTGGCAGGAACACGGCGAGCAGCCCGATCGCCGGGAGGTAAGCGCAGACCTGATAGACGAACTCGATCGAGGTGTGGTCGGCGAGCTTGCCGAGCACGGCCGCGCCGAGGCCTCCGATGCCGAAGGCGACGCCGAAGAACACGCCGGAGATCATGCCGAAGCGGTGCGGCACCAGTTCCTGCGCGAACACGATGATCGACGACGTCGTCGACGAGATGATCAGGCCGATGATGACGCTGAGCACCGCGCTGGCGTGGAGCCCGGCATAAGGCAGCGCCAGCGTGAACGGCAGCGCGCCCAGAATCGAGATCCAGATCACGATCTTGCGCCCGAAGCGATCCCCGAGCGGACCACCGAGAAACGCGCCGACCGCGTTCGCGGCAAGGAAGACGAAGAGATAGATCTGCGCGGCCTGCGTCGACACGCCGAAGCGGTCGATCAGATAGAAGATGTAGTAGCTCGACAGGCTCGAGACGTAGAGCTGCTTCGAGAACAGCAGGGCCACCAGCACGAGCAGCGCGACCGCGACGCGGCGCGAGCTCGGCGCGTCAGGATGGGCTTGAACCGCCGCCGTCTTCTTCGCCTTGATCTGCGGCGCGTACCAGCGGCCGATGCGCCAGAGAACGACGATGGCAAGGAACGCGATCGAGGAGAACCAGGCGATGCTGCCCTGCCCGAACGGCACCACGATCAGCGCCGCCAGCACCGGGCCCATCGACGTGCCGAAGCTGCCGCCGAGCTGGAACACCGATTGCGCGAAGCCGTAGCGGCCGCCGGAGGCGAGCCGCGCGATGCGCGCGGATTCCGGATGAAACACCGCCGAGCCGAGACCGACCAGCGCAGCGGCGACGAGGATGACGAGATATTGGTGCGCGGCGCTGAGCAGCAAGAGACCGAAGAAGGTCGAGGCCATGCCGATCGCCAGCGAATAAGGCTGCGCCTTCTTGTCGGTGTAGTGCCCGACCACCGGCTGAAGCAGCGAGGCCGTGAACTGGAAGGCCAGCGTGATCATGCCGATCTGCGCGAAGTCGAGCGCGTAGGTGTCCTTCAGGATCGGGTACACCGAGGCGATCAGCGACTGCATGGTGTCGTTGAGGAAGTGCGAGAAGCTGATGCCGGCGAGCACGACATAGGCCGGCCCCGCAGCCTTGGCGGCAGCGGGCGCCACGTCGCTGACGACGACGGGCTCGGTCAGCGTTTCCGCAGGTACGACGACAGGCTTGTTCAACGGACCAATCCCGGCAGGCGCGGCGAACCGCCGCATCCGCTAGTTACGATGCAAGCGGCGGTGGAACCACCGCCAAACGTCGATGGCTGGGATGCGCTCGTCTGGCCCTCTCCCCTTGTGGGAGAGGGTGGATCGCCGCGCAGCGGCGAGACGGGTGAGGGGTCTGCCTCCGCGAGTCGATCTAGCAGCTGTGGTCGGGGATAGAACCCCTCATCCGGCGCTTCGCGCCACCTTCTCCCACAAGGGGAGAAGGAAGAGCTCAGGCCGCCGCCTGTCCGAGCGCCGAGACGATGGTGTCGACGACGTCCTCGACCAGGATGCGGTCCTCGCCTTCGCCCATGACGCGGATCACGGGCTCGGTGCCGGAGGAGCGGATCAGCAGGCGGCCATGGCCGTTGAGGCGCTTCTCGCCGTCGGAGATCGCCGATTTGACGTCGGAATCGTCGAGCGGCTTGCCGCCCTTGTGCCGGACGTTCTTGAGGATCTGCGGCAGCGGATCGAAGCGGTGGCAGACTTCCGACACCGGCCGGCGCGACTTCTGCACCACGGCCAGCACCTGCAAGGCGGCAACGAAGCCGTCGCCGGTGGTGGCGTAGTCGGACAGGATGATGTGGCCGGACTGCTCGCCACCGAGATTGTAGCCGCCGCTCAGCATCTGCTCGAGCACGTAGCGGTCGCCGACCGGCGTGCGCACGAGATCGAGCCCCTGCCCTTTCAGGAAGCGCTCGAGCCCGAGATTGGACATCACGGTGGCGACGATGCCCGGCCGCGACAGCCGGCCGTCTTCCTTCCAGCTCTGCGCGATCACCGCGAGCAGCTGGTCGCCGTCGACGACATGGCCGCGCTCGTCGACCAGGATGACGCGATCGGCGTCACCGTCCAGCGCAATGCCGATGTCGGCGCGCATCTCGCGCACCTTCTTCGACAGCGCTTCCGGCGAAGTCGAGCCGCAATCCTTGTTGATGTTGAAGCCATCGGGCTCGACGCCGATCGGCACCACGTCGGCGCCCAGCTCCCACAGCGCTTCCGGCACCACCTTGTAGGCGGCGCCGTTGGCGCAATCGACGACGACGCGCAGCCCGTCGAGCGACAGATCGCGCGGCAGCGTGCGCTTGGCGAATTCGATGTAGCGGTCATGCACGCCGTCGATACGGCGGGCGCGGCCGAGGCTCGCGCTCTGCGCCAGCCGCTTGTCGATGGGCTCGTCGAGCAGCTGCTCGATCTGCTTCTCGACGTCGTCGGAGAGCTTGAAGCCCTGCGGACCGAACAGCTTGATGCCGTTGTCCTCGAACAAATTGTGCGAGGCCGAGATCATCACGCCGAGATCGGCGCGCATCGACTTGGTCAGCATCGCAACCGCCGGCGTCGGCATCGGGCCGACCAGCAGCACGTCCATGCCGACCGAGGTGAAGCCGGCGACCATCGCATATTCGATCATGTAGCCGGACAGGCGGGTGTCCTTGCCGATCACGACCCGATGGCGGTGGTCACCGCGCTGAAACGCAAGGCCCGCGGCCTGGCCGACCTTGAGCGCGAGCTCCGGCGTGATCAGTCCGTTGGCGCGGCCCCTAATCCCGTCCGTCCCGAAATATTTGCGGCTCATATCGTCCCCCACGCAACAACCAGGGAATCCCCTCTACAACCACGGAGTGCCCGAACGGGCCCCGCATCCCTGATTTGCTGAGGTCTTATAAGGCCATCACGGCTAACTTGGCTTCAAAAAATGTGATTAATCATTACGGAATAGGGGCCGCCTTCGCCCCGCTAACTAATTGTTAACACTATATTTCCCGTTAGGGAACCGAAATGGGGCGGAACCCGCCCCTATTTGGAGCGCTTCACATGGCCGTCGCCGCGGCTCGGCGCCGGCTGGGTGACGTTGACGGGATCCGAGCCCGGGAAGGTCTCTTCGAGGCCCTCTTCCAGGGCGTCCTCGAGGTCCTTTTTCTCCTTGATCTCTTCCGGTGTCGGTGCGGCGTGCGGTCTCGTCATGGCACCCTCCTCTCAAACGATTTGGCTGTGCATCCAACCATGCTAGATGACCCCTCGATCTTCCGATGCAAGACTTTCGGATACGAGACGGGCCCGGGGACACGTTCATGAAGCACATCACCTGTATCGACGATCTTCGCGCGCTGCATAAGCGCCGCGTGCCGAAGGCGTTCTTCGATTATTGCGACCGCGGCTCCTATGCCGAGGAGACGCTGCGCGCCAACCGCGAGGACATGCAGGCGATCAAGTTTCGCCAGCGCATCCTGGTCGACGTCTCCAAGCGCGACACCTCGACCACGATCCTCGGCGAGCCCTCGACCATGCCGCTGGTGCTCGCGCCCGTGGGCCTGCTGGGCATGCAGCATGGCGACGGCGAGATCCACGCCTGCCGCGCCGCACAGGCCGCCGGCATCCCGTTCACGCAGTCGACGATGTCGATCTGCTCGATCGAGGACATCGCCGCCAGTGTCGAGAAGCCGTTCTGGTTCCAGCTCTACGTGATGAAGGACCGCGGCTTCATCAAGGCGCTGATCGAACGCGCGATCGCGGCGAAATGCTCGGCGCTGGTGCTGACCGTCGATCTCCAGGTGATCGGCCAGCGCCACCAGGACATCAAGAACGGCATGACCGTGCCGCCGGAATGGTCGCTCTCGAAGCTGATCGATTTCGCCACCAAGCCGGCCTGGGTGTCGGGTGTGTTGCAGGGCAAGCGCCGCACCTTCGGCAATCTCGCCGGCCACCTGAAGGTCAGCGACGACATCACGTCGCTGTCGACCTGGATCAACTCGCAGTTCGACACCTCGCTGAACTGGAACGACATCGATTGGATCCGCAGCATCTGGCCGGGCAAGCTGGTCCTGAAGGGCATTCTCGACGTCGAGGACGCCGAGCTCGCCGCGAAGACCGGCGCGCAGGCGATCGTGGTCTCCAACCATGGCGGCCGGCAGCTCGACGGCGCACCGTCCTCGATCGAGGTGCTGCCCGAGATCGTCGATGCCGTCGGTGACAGGATGGAGATCATGTTCGACGGCGGCATCCGCTCCGGCCAGGACGTGATGCGCGCGCTCGCGCTCGGCGCAAAGTCCTGCATGATCGGCCGCGCCTACGCCTACGGCTTAGGGGCCGGCGGCCAGGCCGGCGTCGCCAAGGCGATCGACATCATCCAGAAGGAACTGCTGACGACCATGGGCCTGTGCGGCGTCAACAGGATCGAGGAAATCGACGATCACATCATTGCGGTGTGACCGCAGCGTCGGTGCCGTAGGGTGGGCAAAGCGAAAGCGTGCCCACTATCCTGCAGGTCTGCGGATCGATGGTGGGCGCGGCGCAGGCACACCTTTGCCCACCCTACGATTCCGAGGCGCTCGAAAGCCTCCACAATCTCGGCTGTCGTCCCGGCGCAGGCCGGGATCGATGACCACAAGCAGGCGCGGTTACGGGGACTCGGAGTGACCTGCTTCGCGCAACAACTTCATCTTGTGGTTATGGATCCCGGATCTGCGCGCGCCTAGGGGCGCGCTTGTCCGGAACGACGGAATTTGTGGCAGTAGTCGCGCCTCATATCTCGCACCCTCACATCGGCGGCGTGATCCCGTCCCTGCCGACGTTGACGCGGTTGGCTTCCAGCGAGCCGTCCTCCTTCTTCGCCGCGCCGAAGATGATCAGCTTGGCGCCCGGCTTGATCTCGGACCTGTCGCTGGCGACGAAGCTGACGATCGGGGTATCCGGCGGCACCACGACTTTCTTCTCGCCGTCCTTGTATTTCACCGTGATGTTCTGACCGTCGGTGCCCTTCACGGTCTGCGTCACGGTGGCGTTGGTCATGGTCGAGTTGGCGCGCGCGTCCCAGGGCCGAAAACCTTCGGCCGCGCCGCGCTGGTTCTCCGGGAAGATATGCACCGCGATCGCCCTCTGGGTGCCGTCGGGCTCCGGCATGGCGGTGACGCCGATATAGGAGCCTTCCTTGATCTCCGACAGCTCCGTCTTCACCACGGCGAAGACCGCGACGTTGTCGGTCATGCGCACATTCACGTCGCTGCCTTCGCGCGTCTTGATGTCGAGCATGTTGCCGTCGACGTTCGCGATGGTGCCGCGGATGCGCACCGTCGGCGCCTGCTGCGCCGAGACAGAGGAAACAGCGATAAAGGTCGCGAAGGCTGCCGCGACGGCGCGCGGCATCCAGTTGTTCGGCTTCGGCATGATTATCCCCTCCAGGGAGTTGCGACGGTCAAACACGGCAACCCCGTGTGACCGCCGCTATTCCCGGCCGTGACGATCACATCGGCGGCGTGAGGCCGTCGCGCCCGACGTTGACGCGGTTGGTCTCGAACGAGCCGTCCGGCAACTGCTTCATGAAGGCGATCACCTTGGCGCCGGCCTTCAGGTCGGTCTTGTCGCCGGGCACGAAGGTCACCACCGGCGTGTTGTCGGGGACGAACACCTTCTTCTCGCCGTCCTTGTACTTGACCAGCAGCGTATGGCCGTCACTGCCGACCACGCTCTCCGACACCGTGGCGTTGGTCATGCTCGAGTTGGGCTTGAGGTCATAGGGGCGCGAGCCTTCGCCGGTGCCGCGCATGCTCTCCGGAAACACATGCACCTCGACGGCGTTGTCGCCGCCGTCAGGCCCCGGCACGGTGGTGGCGCCGACGAAGGAGCCGGGCTTGATGTCGGCGAGTGAAATTTTGGTAATGCCGGACACGCGCACATCGGATGCGATGTGGAGCTTGACGTCCTCGCCGCTGCGCGACTTGACCTGCAGGATGTCGCCGTTGACGCTCTCGATCGTGCCGCGCACGCGCGTCGGCACCGGCGCCCTCTGCGCGAAGGCATAGAGGGTGGAAGCGGCCACCATCGCGACGGCGATGAGCGGACGTGTGAAAGTTGCACGTTGAACAGGCATGATTGTCTCCGATTGTCCCACTGGGATAGAACTCCGGAGGTGGTGCGCTATTCGCCGTTACCCTCTCAAGACTTTGTGAGATCGGCCTCGACCAATGCGCGCAGCTCGTCCGTGACCCGCGGCCGCCGGCCGAACCACAGCTCGAAGCCGCGCACGGCCTGGTGCAGCAGCATGCCGAGACCGTCGGCGGTCCTGAGGCCGCGTGCCTTTGCTGCGGCGAGCAGCGGCGTCACCAGGGGGACATAGACGAGATCGGCGACGACGGCCGCCTGCGGCAGGCGTGCAACATCAACATCGAGTGAAGGCTGACCGCGCATGCCGAGCGAGGTCGTGTTCACGAGAAGTTTTGCACGCGGCAGCACGTCGTCGATCCCGTCCCACGTAACGGGCTGCACGTTCGGCCCGAACTGCTTCGCCAGCGTCTCGGCCCGCGCGATGGTGCGATTGGCGAGATGGATGCGTTTGATGCCGCGCTCGCGCAGGCCGAACACGACCGCGCGCGCGGAGCCGCCGGCCCCGAGCACCAGCGCCTCCTCGGCCGTGTCCCAGCCGGGCGCGCTGGCATCGAGATTGTTGATGAAGCCCTCGACGTCGGTGTTGGTCGAGCGCAGCTCGCCGTCCTCGAACCACAGCGTGTTGGCGGCGCCGACGGCCTTGGCGCGCGCATCTGGCGTCGACAGCGCCAGCACGCCCTCCTTGTGCGGGATGGTGACGTTGGCGCCGACGAAGCCGCGCAGCGACAGCCGCAGCACGAAATCGCGGAGATCCTCGGGCGGGACGGCCTCGATGACATAGCCGCCGGCGATACCGAGCGTGCGCAGCCAATAATGATGGATCAGCGGCGAGCGCGAATGCGCGGCGGGCCATCCGATCAAACAGGCTGCGGGAGCCTTGGTCACGGTCATCTTCTCCCCGGATCGTATCGGAGGCGATCCATTTCGCGTCCCGCGGGCTCTGTCAAGCGCGCGGGCACGATTCCCGCACAGCGCTTCCGCAAGGCCGTGATGCGGCGCCGGCTTGAGAAGGTGCGCGCCGTCAGGTCGCGGCCATATCATCGGCCGCGGACAGAGCCGCGCCGCCCTTGATGTCGGCGACCGCGCGCGCGATGGTCACGCGATAGCGCGCACGGGGCGGGACGCCATATGGGTGAGCAGCGCGCGGCGGACGGCGGGCGAGGCGCCGGTGATGAACAGCCGGATGCCCCGGCGGTGGGCCTTGGCGGCGACGCGGCCGAGCACGTTGGCCGCCGTCGAATCCAGGAACGGCACCGCGGCGAAATCGACCACCATGCCCTTGCGCTTGTCGGCGATGCCGTCGAGCACGCTTCCGATCGCGGAGGCGGCGCCGAAGAAAAACGCGCCGGTGATGCGATAGACCAGCACGTCGCGATCGACCAGACAGTCTGGATTGCTTCGCTGCGCTCGCAATGACGGAGAGGAGGAGGCTGCGTGAGTCCAACTTTCGCCGCACGCGTGGATACAGCCCCTCACACCCTCTCCCCGTAAGAACGGGGAGAGGGTGTGAGAGAGCGTGCTTCCCTCACTGCGCGAGAGACAGACTCACGCCGCGTGCTGATGCGCGGCGATGATCTGGTCGGCGGCGCGGCCCGTGACTTCGGCCATGTGGTCGAACGTACGGGTGAAGCTGCCGGCGCCGGCCGTGGCCGAGCGCAGCTCGACGATCAGCTCGCCGATCTCGGCTTCCGGCATCATGGCGCGGACGCAGTCCCAGCCGCTCCAGCCGTCGCGGGTGTCGAAGCCGAGGATCTGGCCGCGCCGCGCCGACAGGATCGCGTTGATCTTGGCGGTGGCATCCGTCGGGCAGACGATCTCGACCACGTGGATCGGCTCCAGCAATACCGGCTGGCATTGCGGCAGGCCTTCATTAAGTCCGACCCGCGCGGCGGTGCGGAAGGCGAGATCGGAGGAATCGACGCTGTGATAGGAGCCATCGGTCAGCGTCACCTGCACGTCGGTGACGGGGAAACCGAGCGGACCGCGCGTGAGCCCGTCGACGACACCTTCTTCCACCGCCGGGATGTAGTTGCGCGGCACCGCGCCGCCCACCACCTTCTCGGCGAATTTGAAGCCGTCGCCACGCGGCAGCGGCTTGATGTCGAGCACGACATCGCCGAACTGGCCGTGGCCGCCGGACTGCTTCTTGTGACGGCCGCGCTGGGTGATCGGCTTGCGGATTGTCTCCTGATAGCCGATCGCGGGCGGCTGCGCGGTGACCTTGACGCCGAAGCGATCGCGCAGGCGTTCGCTGGCGACGCGCAGATGCATCTCGCCCTGGCCCCACAGCACGGTATCGTGGGTCTTTGCGTTCTGCACGACCATGAGCGAGGGATCCTCCTCATGCAGCCGCGTCAGCGCCTGGCCGAGCTTGACGTCGTCCTTGCGGTCGGTGGCCGCAACCGAGATCGCGAGCACAGCCGATGTTGGTTCTGCCGTGACCAGCGCCGCCGGCTGGGTCTTGCCGCTCGAGACCATGTCGCCGGTCTTGACCGGATCGAGCTTGGCGAGCGCGACCGTGTCGCCGGCTTCCGCCGCGGCGCGCTTGGTGTCGTAGGCACCGTTGACGGCGAGGATGCCGGAGATGCGCCCCGCGCCGCCGGAGGAGGATTGCAGCGTGGCACCGTCGTCGAGATGGCCGGCGAGCAGCCGCGTCAGCGACAGCTTTCCGCCATGCTGCGAATGCAGCGTCTTGAAGACGTAGCCAAGCGCGTCCTTGCTCTCCGGTGCGCCGAGACGCTTTGCAGTCTCCGCAACACCCGGCGCCTCGTGGCGCAGCGCCTTCATCAGGCGCAGCACGCCGTTTTCGCGCGCCGCGGCGCCGAGCAGCACCGGGCAGATCAGCCCTTCGCGCAACTCGCGGGCGAGATCGTCGAACACGGCATCGCGCGGCGGCTGGATGTCTTCGAGCAGTTGTTCCATCAGCGCATCGTCGTGGTCGGCGAGCTTCTCCAGCATCGAGAAGCGGGCCTCCTTCTCGCGGTCGCGATCGCCGCCTGCGAGCGCGATGACCTCGGAGGCCTTGTGCTCGCGATAGATGAAAGCGCGCTCCAGCGCGAGATCGACGAAGCCCTCGATCAACTCGTCCTTCCAGATCGGGATCTGGCGCAGCACCAGCGGCACGCGCGAGGCGGGCTGGAGCGTTGCGAGCGTCTCGCGGATGCGCTTGTTGGCGCGGTCGATCTTGTTGAGGAACAGGAAACGCGGAATCTTCAGCTCCTCCAGCTCGCGCAGGATGATCTGAAGCTGGGGCAGCTTCTTCTCGTCGGCTTCGCAGACTACGACCGCGGCATCGACCGCGGGCAACGCGGCGCGCATGTCGTGGGCGAATTCGACGGAACCGGGACAGTCGAGGAAGGTGTAGCTGTCGCCCATGAAACTCGTGGTGGCGGCAGTGAGGCCGACGGTCATCTTGTGATGACGGGCCTCGGGCGTGGCGTCGCCGACGGAAGTTCCGGCATCGACGCTGCCGGCACGCGGGATAGCGCCCGTTCGTGCCAATATCGCTTCAAGAAGTGTGGTTTTACCGCTTTGGAATGGGCCCACCAGCGCAATGCACCGTGGACCTCGGGGACTTCTGACGTCTTGTCCCATTCGCCGCCTCCTTGGTGTGGAGCTCGGCCCATGATTGGGTCGGCAAACGTGGATGCTCTGCCCGTCCCCGAGATTTGGCAAGCGTCAAACGTCGCTGCGGTGCGTCCTTGTGATCGCGCCGGTGGAACGGCGCGATCACACGCATAATTGTTAACGGCCGGGGCGGAGTTCCAGGCTTTCGAGGCCGGCGGCGACGTTGAGTCCGACCTGGCCCTGCACGCTGAGCGGCTGGAGCGCGATCGAATTGTTGGAGCCGCCGACCAGCGCATTGCCACCGATACCGACGCCGACCGAAGCGCTACCCTGCGCGCCGGCATAATTGCCGGAGAGATCGCCGGGGCCGAGCCGGTCGACCGGCGCGAACACGCCCCAGGCCAGCGTCGTCTCCTGGGTGATGCCGATGTCGAGACCGACTTTGCGGATGGTCGCGACATAGCGATCCTCCGGCAAACCGTCGGCACGCAGGACGCAGCCGAGATTGGTCACCGATCCCACGATGAAGCCAACGCTGGCACCGCCGCGGCATTCGAGCACGCCAACCCGGACCATCCGCTGCTGCTGAGCGTCGCTGTTTGCGACGGAGACAACGAGGCTGGCGGCAGTGAGCCCGGCGAAGATGAACGAACGGCGCATGAATGTCTCCGGCGATGAATGTGATGCGAGCAGAGAGTCGCGCCTGCAAGCGAGGCGCGACGTTCTATGCCACAAGAGTCGTAGTGGTGCCAGATCACGCGTGACGATAAGCGTGCAAACAATAAAAGGCCCGCCAGAGGCGGGCCTTTTCGATAGGTATTTGCGACAGGCTCAGCGGAGATTGCCGCAGAAGCGCTGGATGCGCTTGCAGGCGTCTTCAAGGTCCGAGGTCTTGGTCGCGTAGGAGATGCGGAACGCCGGGCCGAGGCCGAAGGCCGAACCCTGCACCACGGCGACGCCTTCGGTCTCCAGCAGCTCGGTGACGAACTGCTCGTCGTTGGAGATCACGTTGCCCGACGGCGCTTTCTTGCCGATCGTGCCGGCGCAGGACGGATAGACGTAGAACGCACCCTCGGGGCGCGGGCACTCGATGCCGTTCGCCTGGTTGAGCATGGAGACGACGAGGTCGCGGCGCTCCTTGAACACCTTGTTGTTGGCGGGGATGAAGTCCTGCGGACCGTTCAGCGCCTCCACCGAGGCCCACTGCGCGATCGAGCACGGGTTCGAGGTCGACTGCGACTGGATGGTCGCCATCGCCTTGATGAGCTGGGCAGGGCCGCCGGCATAGCCGATGCGCCAGCCGGTCATGCAATAGGCCTTCGACACGCCGTTCACGGTGAGCGTGCGGTCGTAGAGGCTGGGCTCGACCTGCGCGACCGTGGTGAACTGGAAGTCGTCATAGACGAGGTGCTCGTACATGTCGTCGGTCATCACCCACACATGCGGGTGCTTGACCAGCACGTCGGTGAGCGCCTTCAGCTCGGCCCTGGTGTAGGCAGCGCCGGTCGGGTTCGACGGCGAGCACAGGATCACCCATTTGGTCTTCGGCGTGATCGCGCGCTCGAGCGCTTCCGCCCCGAGCTTGAAGCCGGTCGCCGCGGTGCAGACCACCGGCACCGGCTCGCCGCCGGCGAGCGCCACCATCTCGGGATAGCTGACCCAGTACGGCGCCGGGATGATCACCTCGTCGCCAGGATTGATGGTCGCCATCAGCGCGTTGTAGAGCACCTGCTTGCCGCCGGTGCCGACGATGACCTGGTTCGGCTTGTAGACGACGCCGTTCTCGCGCTGAAACTTCGCGATGATGGCTTCCTTCAGCTCGGGGATGCCGTCGACCGCGGTGTACTTGGTCTTGCCGGCTTCGATGGCGTGGATCGCCGCCAGCTTGATGTTGGCGGGCGTGTCGAAGTCGGGCTCGCCGGCACCTAAGCCGATAACGTTGCGGCCCGCCGCTTTCAGCGCGCGTGCTTTATCCGTGACCGCGATGGTCGCGGACGGCTTCACACGGTCGAGCGCAGCGGCAAGGAAGGACATCGTCATCTCCTGACAAGCGTCGTGACCCATGGGTCGTCACGACTCTGATTGTGGGAATGAAGCCACCCTAAAACGTGTGCCGCTGCGCCGCAAGAAACTTCGGCCCGATCTCGAAAAAGTTTACGGATTCCGGCGTTTCGAGGCGGGATTTCCCGCAATATTCCGTAACTTTGCCGTCCGAATCCCTCATATCCGGCAAGGCCTGTCCTCGGAGCAATTTTGCGTGTTTGCCGTCGCCAAACCAGACCGTCGTCATGCCCAGGCTTGGCCGTCCGAAGGACGGCGTCGCTTTCGCTCTATGTCCCGGGCATCCACGTTCTTTCTGCCATGCGGCGAGGCGTGGATGGCCGGGACATAGGCGAGCGAAAGCGACGCCGTCCTTCGGACGGCTATGCCCGGCCATCACGATGTGGAAGCATGGCGCCCTGAACCGATCGCCCCTCTCGCGGAGCAACGCATCCACACGTTGACGCAAGCGTGATCTGATTTGCATCGTCGCGTGGAAATGATCTTCCGTGGCGTTGCAGTGCGGTAGGGTTTTCGAGTTTTTCTATTGGCTGGCTCTTGCGGCGGATTCGCAT
Source organism: Bradyrhizobium sp. CCBAU 45394 (assembly GCF_028128655.1). Lineage (NCBI taxonomy): Bacteria > Pseudomonadati > Pseudomonadota > Alphaproteobacteria > Hyphomicrobiales > Nitrobacteraceae > Bradyrhizobium > Bradyrhizobium sp. CCBAU 45394. Next base: position 54,016 of record NZ_LBIX01000167.1, read on the forward strand.
CGGCATCATTGTTTAGCCGCGTTGCGGGGCAACAAGCGCCGCGCCTTCCCGTCCTCGGTTTAGAACTCCCAGAATGTACAAGCTCTATTCGATGCAACGCTCCGGCAACAGCTACAAGGTCCGCCTTGCGCTGGCGCTGTTGAACTTGCCTTACGAAGCGGTCGAGGTGGACATTCTGCGCGGCGAGAGCCGGACGCCGGACTTTCTGTCCAAGAACCCGTCAGGCCAGGTGCCGCTTCTCGAGGTCGACGGCAACCGTTATCTCGCCGAGTCCAACGCCATCCTCTGGTACGTCGCCGTCGGCACGCCGCTCGCGCCGGAGAACCGCATCGATCGCGCCGAGGCGCTGCAATGGATGTTCTTCGAGCAGCACGCGCTCGAGCCGAACATCGGCGCCGCCTATTTCTGGCTGTCGCTGGTCAAGGGCGGCCGCGACCTCCAGACCCATTCGCTGGAGGACTGGATGGAACGCGGCTATGGCGCGCTCCAGGTGATGGAGAACCATCTCAAGACCAACGCCTATTTTGCCGCGCGCCAGCTCACGGTCGCCGACATCGCGCTGTACGGATACACCCATCTCGCCGACCGCTGCGATTTCGACCTTTCGACCTTCCCGGCGATCCGGGACTGGCTGAAGCGCGTCGAGGCCGCGCCCGGCTTCGTCGCGATGGACTGGCGGCCGGCCGACGTCGACGACCCCGCCAGCATCGCCGCCAGCGCCTGATGGCGCGGGCCCGGGCGAATAGCGGGCATAAGGGTCGTCTTTGCCGCAATACCGCCATTTTCGTTGCGGCAGCCGCCGCAATATTGCCGGTTGAAACTGGGAAATTCTGGAAAGTCGCGGGTGATTCGCTCGCACGTTGAAGGATTTAGACCCATGATTCGGGCGTCCGGCACGGCAGGCTTTCAGGGCCAACCCGCTACCGTTTCGTCTTCCCGGCTGACCAACGCGGTCGCGGCCTCGCTCGCCGTCGCCGCGCTCTCGCTGTGCCTGATCGTCACCCTGACGGTGCTGTCGACCAAGGCGACCATGGCGATGGGCCTGCCGGTCTGATTCCCGTTTCATCCTGGACCAGCCTTCAGGGCGCCGCGTGACCCGCGCCGACCGGCATCGCGACAGGACGTCGATGAAGTCACCTGTGGTAGTCGTTGCAATCACCCTGACTGCGGCCATCCTGGTCGCGGCGTCGCTGTTGATTTTCACCGGCATGCGCAAGAGCTCGGGCACCTCGACGCTGAATGCGCCCGCGTCGCAGCAACGCGTCAGGCACGCGCACTTGGTCTAAAATCATCCGAAAGCTTTGCGCACCGCCGCAAGCCGCCCTTAAGCACTTCGCACGAATTCGCACCGCACCGGTGCAACCATCAGTCACTGTTGCCGCCTTACCTCGTTCAGGGAGGAACGAGACAGGCCCATGCGATACGGATGGCGTGCGATCTGTGGTCCGGTGCTGACAGCGGCGACCCTGCTGCTGGCGATCCTTTTCGATCGCGCCATCCCCTCGCCCGCACCGCTGCTCGTCTGCATCGTGGCGCTCGCGGGCGCGCTGTCGGGTTTCGCCTCCGCCATCACCAGCGCAGCCCTCGCCGTGACCGGCACGGTGCTGCTCCTGTTCCTCCACCGCGCAATGCCCTTGGCGACCGCGGATCTGGTGCAGCTCGGCCTCCTCGCGGTGACGACCGCCGGCACTGCCGCGATCACCGGCCTGATGCGCGAGCGGCTGCTCGGCACCTTTGCCGCCGAGCGCCAGAGCCACGCCACCGCCGCGCGGCTGTCGGCCGCGCTCGACCAGGTCGATATCGGCATCGTGCTGCTGGATGCCGAGACGCGCGCCGAATTCATCAACCGCGCGTTCCGCGATTATTTTGCGGTGCCGGACGACATCGCCGACGGCAAACCGCCCTTCGTCGCGCTGATGTATCACGGCCGCGACACCGGCGCGTTCGAGCTGCCGGAGGACGAGCTCGCCACCTTCATCGCGCAGCGCATGGAGATGGTGCGCATCGGCGATGCCACGCCGATCAACATCGCCTTGCGCAGTGGCGAGGTGCTGCGCTTCGTCTGCGCCGCGCTGCCCGATGGTGGGCGCATGCTGAGCTACACCCCGGTAACCGACCTCGTGCGCCACACCGATGCGCCCTCGCGCGCCGACTATTACCGTTCGCTGCGTGACCCCACCGGCCGCAGGCTGATCCGGCACCTGCGCGCCGCTGAATAGCGTCACAGCACGATTGATCGACGCGCCCTTCATCACGTATGAAGGTTGCTTCATCGATCGCGGAATTTCCAGATGTCGCTCACGGTTCGCTCCGTCACCAAGCAGGACTACGATCAATGGCTGCCGCTGTGGGACGGCTACAACGCCTTCTACGGCCGCTCGGGCCCGACCGCGCTCGCGCCCGAGATCACGCGGATGACGTGGCAGCGCTTCTTCGATGCCTATGAACCCGTGCATGCGCTGGTCGCCGAAAGCGACGGCCGGCTGCTCGGGCTGACGCACTACCTGTTCCATCGCAGCACCACCGCGATCGAGCCGTCATGCTATTTGCAGGATCTGTTCACGCTGGAGGCCGCGCGCGGCAAGGGCGTCGCCTCGGCGCTGATCCATGGCGTGTACGAGCGGGCGAAACTGGCGGGATCGCCGCGGGTCTACTGGCAGACGCACGAGACCAACGTCACGGCGCAGCGCCTGTACGACAAGGTCGCGGAGCGGTCCGGCTTCATCGTCTATCGCAAGCTGTTCTAATCCCGCGCGCAGCCTGTGGATAACTCCCGCTGTCACCTACGCGTTACATAGCGGGACTAGGCTCCACCTGCGTCTGATCAGGCCCCCCGTCACCGATCAAGCGCCCCAAAGCGGTCCCCGTCAGTCGCCGCGTCTGACAGGGGCCGCATTTTTTTGTCCGCTCTGCCGGCATGGCAGCAGCGCGGCGAGCAGCTTGCTGGCGCGGTGCACCGCGGTCACAATGCGCCGCTGCTCGTCTCACAGGATCTCCCATGGAAATTCGCAATCTCGGCGCCTCCGGCCTTCGCGTGTCTGCGGTCGGGCTCGGCTGCAACAATTTCGGCCAGCGCACCGACCTCGAGACCTCGCGCAAGGTGATCCATCGCGCGCTCGACCTCGGCATCACGCTGTTCGACACCGCCGACATCTATTCGAACATGGGCGGCTCGGAAAACGTGCTCGGCACTGTCCTGGGCGATCGCCGCAAGGACATCGTGCTGGCGACGAAATATTCCAAGCCGATGGCGGAGGACGGAACCAAGCAGGGCGCCTCGCGCCGCTACATCATGGCCGCCGTGGAAGCGAGCCTGAAGCGGCTGAAGACCGACTACATTGATCTCTACCAGCAGCACGACTATGACCCGCTGACGCCGATCGAGGAGAGCTTGCGCGCGCTCGACGATCTCGTCCGGCAGGGCAAGGTCCGCTACATCGGCAATTCGAACTTTCCGGCCTGGCGGATCGCCGAGGCCGAGTACGTCGCACGCGCGATGAATGTCAGCCGCTTCGTCTCCTGCCAGGACGAATATTCCCTGGTGGTGCGCGACATCGAGAAGGACTTGCTGCCGGCAGCAACGGAATACAAGCTCGGCCTGTTGCCGTTCTTCCCGCTCGCCAGCGGACTCCTGACCGGAAAGTACCGGAAGGGCGAGAGCGCGCCTGACGACACCCGCTTCGGCAAGGTGCCGCGGCTGCGCGACCGCTACGTCACTCCGCGCAACGAGGACATCGTCGAGAAGCTCCAGGCCTTCGCCAAGGCGCGCGGCCACAGCATGCTCGAGCTTGCCTTCTCCTGGCTCGCCGCGCGCCCGCAGGTGTCGAGCGTGATCGCCGGCGCCACCCGCGTCGAGCAGATCGAGGAAAACGTCAAGGCGATCGCGTGGAAGCTCAGCACTGATGATCTTGCCGAGATCGACACGATCACCCTGGGCTGACGTTTGAAGCGCGGCGCTATTTCGCGCCGCGCCCCACCGTCTGCATCACTTCGAAGCCTTCGAATTGCGGATGGCCAAGATAAAGCGGCTTGTTGTCGCCGGCCTTGTGATGCGCGGCCCGAAAAGCCTCCGACTTGGTCCACGCCTCGAACGCCGCGTGGTTCGCCCACACGGTGTGCGAGGCATACAGCGTGTGGTCCTCGAGCTCGGGGCCGCGCAGCAGATGGAATTCGACGAAGCCCGGCACCTTGTCCAGATGCGTGTCGCGCGAGAGCCAGACCTGCTCGAAGGCGGCCTCGGAGCCCTTGGCGACGCGGAAGCGGTTCATGGCGATGTACATGGGTGGTCTCTCCTGATGCTCAGGCGATTATCTCGTCATTCCGGGATGCGCCGCAAGGCGCAGGCCCGGAATCCATAGCCCCGATCGGGAGTATGGATTCCGGGCTCGCGCCAAGAGGCGCACCCCGGAATGACGGCGTTTGTGGATTAGGCCACCAATCCCTTCATCGGCCTTGCGCTTGCGCTGTCCGGGAACACCGTCTCGGCCAGCACGCGATCGGACAGGCCGAACTGGCCTTGCAGCACGCCCTTGATCACGGAGCGCAAGTCCGTGGTGGGCTTGAGGTCGCGGGCCTCATAGAGGTTGGCGGGCTTGAGGCCCGGCCAGTCGGAGATGACGCGGCCACCCTTCACCGCGCCGCCGGCGAGCAGCGCGACGGTGGCGGTGCCGTGATCGGTGCCGTCGGTGCCGTTGATGCGCGCGGTGCGGCCGAATTCGGTGGCGACGACGACGACGGTATCGCGCCAGCGCTCGCCGAGGCCGTTCTCGAATTCGGCGAGCGCGCCGTCGAGCCCGCCGAGCAGGAAGGCGAGGCGCCCGACCGGGCCGCCTTCATTGGCGTGCGTATCCCAGCCGTCGAAGGCGAGCGCGGCGATGCGCGGGCCGTCGTCGGCCGCCATCAGCTTGGCTGCGCCGCGCGCGACCTGGCGCATCTGCGCGACCTGATTGCCGCCCTTCGGCTTCATGTCGTCGCCGCTTGCGGCCTTCTCCAACTGGAGGCCCTGCGAGAGGGCCATCGCCAACGCGGGATCGCGGTGACGGTAGAGATCGACGAGCCGCATCGCGGTGTCGTCGTCGGCCTGCGGCAGCGCCACCGGCGCCCAGCCGACGGTGGGCGCATTGCCGCGCAGCACCAGCGGCGTGGTCGGCCCGACGGCAAGGCCGCTCGACACGCGCTCGCCGCGCGGCAGCGCTTCCAGCGCGCGGTTGAGCCAGCCGGACTGCACCCGGCCGGGGCCGGCATAGCCGCTTTCGAGCACGTCCTGGCCGTCGAAATGCGAACGGTCGCGGTAGGGCGTCGCCACCGCGTGGATCACCGCGGCATGCATGTCGCGATACATGCGCGCGAATTCCGGCATTGCCGGATGCAGCGCGAAGAAGGAATCGAGCATGATCGCGGGATGCGCGCCGTCCGACGCGAGCGCGATCGACCCGTGCAGGCCGGCATAATCGGGGTCGCCGACCGGCGCGACGGTCGAGAGCCCGTCGAGCGCACCGCGCAGGATCACCACGATCAGCCGGGGATCGCGACCGTCGGCCGCGCGCGCGAATTTCGGCAAATAGGCCCAGGCCGCGAAGGAGGCCCCGCCGAGCAGGAGGCCGCGGCGCGAGGTGAGGAGCCGGTTCTCGACGCAGTCGATCATCATCATCTCCTCTGCATTTCCGGCGACATCAGCAGCAGCGCCAGCGCCTGCTGGCGCGATTCCGCGCGCTCGATGGTCCGCCGCGTTTCGATCGACGCCGCGTCTGCCGCTGCGAATTCCAGCAGGTCGAGCGGGTCGATGTTGTTGCCGAGCCGCGCGCCCATCTGCGCGGCGATGTCGAGCCGCAGCTTCATGCCTTCGGGCGCGGCCCAGGCCGCAACGGTGTCCGGGAAACCGTTGGGACCGGACGGCGACCACAGCGGCTGGCCGAGCAGATTGAGACCGTTCAGATAGGCGCCGGGATCCTCCGGCACGCGCGCGAGCAGCCGGCCGCTCGCGACCAGGAAATCGTAAGGGCTGCGCATCTTGGTCAGCGGCGCCTTCCAGGCCTCGTCAGAATCGACCAACGCGGTCGCCATGGCCTTGAGATCACCGTCGGTCTTGACGAAGACGTCGCGCAGGCGCGCGACCAATGCCTGAGGCGGATCGTCGGCGACAAAATGACGGACGAGCTTGGTCGCGATGAAATTCGCGGTCGACGGATGCCGGGCGATGTCGGCGAGCGCCGCCTCGCCCTGCGCCAGCCCCGTCGGCTCGTAGGTCTTGCCGAGCAGCACTTGCGGCCCCGGCTGGTGCGCGTTGACGTTGAAGGCGAAGGAGCCGGGTGTACCGAGCCCGCCTTGCCTTCCGGCAAAGGTCCAGCCCGTGATGATGCGCGCGAGCGAGGTGACGTCCTCCTGCGAGTAGCCGCCGCCGACGCCGAGCGTATGCAGCTCCATGATTTCGCGCGCGAGATTTTCGTTGAGCCCGCGCTTGCGGCTTTGACCCGCGCGCGAGTCCGGCCCGAGCGATTGCTGGTTGTCGAGGAAGAACAGCATGGCCGGATGCTGCTCGGCCGCCTTGAGCATGTCGGCGAAGCGCCCAAGCACGTGCGGCCGGATCGCCTCGCGCTCGAACGCGCCGGCCCAGATTCGCGCCAGCTCGCCCTTGCTCGCGGAGATGCAGAAATGGTTGGACCAGAACACGACCAGCCGCTCGGTGAAGCCGCACTCGACCAGCGTGGCACGCTGCAAGCGCGCCAGCGCTTCGGCACGAAAGGTTTTCTGGATCACGTTGAGCGGCTGCGGTGCAGGTTTTGCGGCCGGCGGTGCAGCCATGTTCGGCTGCATGGTCTCGGGCTTCGCCGCAGTGTCGGCCGGCTTGGCTTCGGCCATCTGGCCGGCGATCTCGGTCGCAGCCGTGTTCAGCGAGAGATTGCGGCGCGGCCCGGGCTTCTGATCAGCCGGCGCCTGCAGTGGCGGCGCTTCGGGCGGCGTTCCGGCCTTGGCGGCGGCCTCGCGCGCCTGCTTGACCTGGTCCTGATAGGCGAACACGGCCTGGCCGAGTTGCGGCGTCGATAGCAGGCCGGGCGCTTCCAGCAGCACGCCGTTGGGGCGCGCCAGTTCCGCCTTCACGAAGCCGCGCGGATCGGACGCCGCGTTGATCAGATCGCCGGATGCCCCGCCGCGGGCGCCGAAGCCGAAGCGGTTGAGCGCGACGAGGGCGGCTTGCGAATCGCGGGCCATCGATTTGTCCTTCGCGGATTGCCAACCGCTTTCCTGGTCTGTGCGCGGCGGATAATATACCGCGGCGGGAGATGAACCCGACATGAAAATGACGGCACAGCTTTTGCGCAAATCATGACAATTCCGAAAGAATCCTCAATGCAGGAACCGCGCCGTCTCACCTGCTCCCGCTGCGGCACCGAGTTCGGCTGCGACCTCTCAGGCACCTGCTGGTGCGCGGAGGAAACCGCGCGACTGCCGATGCCGGTCAAGGGCGAGGACTGTTTGTGCCGGGACTGTCTGCGCAAGGCGGCGGCGCGTAGCCCGGATGGAGCGCAAGCGTAATCCGGGCTACGGCAGTATCGTAGGGTGGGCAAAGCGAAGCGTGCCCACCATTTTCATTGCGCGTGTGGGGAGATGGTGGGCACGGCGCTTTGCGCCTTTGCTCACCCTACGAAGCGACAAAACTTACACCGCATGCCCCGGCGAGGTCCGCGCCATGCCGTCGAACGCATCGAGCAGCTTCTCGCGCCAGGCGTAGACCGGATCATCCGCCTCCAGCAGCTTGAACGGGCTCGTCACGCGCGCCCACTGAAAACCGCCGAACACGATGTAGTCGGCATAGTTCGGCGCGCCGCCGCCGATGAAGGGCTGCTTCTTCAACGTTTGCCGCATCATCTCCAACGATTTGCGGAAGGCGACCACGCCGGCATCGCGGCTGGCCATGATCTCTTCCAGCGTCTTGCCGCCAAAGCGCGCCTCGCGCGATTGGCGGAAATAGGCGGCATCGACGTCGGCGAGATTCTTCGCGATGTCGGCGATGATCAGCGGAAAGATGCCGCCGACGATGGCGATGTCGCCGAAGGCGTTGATCATGCGCGCCATTGCGCGGCCGCCCTCGCCGCCGAACAGCGACGGGCGATCCGGAAACCTGTCTTCGAGATAGTTCGCGATCGTCCAGGAATCGACGACGGGCTTGTCATCATGCAGGAGCACCGGGACCTTCTCCGAGCCGTGCGGCGCGATCGCGCTCTTCTCGGTGAAGCGCCAGGGCAGTGATTCCGCCGCCAGCCCCTTGTGCGCCAGCGCCATCCGCGTGCGCCAGCAATACGGGCTGAAGGGACGCGAGGCGTCGGTGCCGACGAGTTCGAACAGTTTGAGCGACATGGCCGGTGCTCCGTCATCGCGAACGCAGCGAAGCAATCCAGACTGCCGCCGCGGAGACATTCTGGATTGCTTCGCTGGCGCTCGCAATGATGATGTGGAGACCTCACCGCCCGTGCGTGCGCAAGAACCTCTCGCCGTCCTCCGTCACCGCGATCACCAGCCCGAGGCCTGCAACCGTCTCGCGCGCGACGTAGCCGCGGTCGGCGGCGTCTTCCCAGATGGTGAGGCGCGGGCACGAGGTCTTCCAGGTCGAAATCACCTCGGCATAGGCGCGCGGCTCGCGCGCGACCCATTCGACGAAGTCCAGCACCAGCGGATCGGCAGTCTCGCTCATTGCAAACCTCCCTTGTCGAAGGCCGCCAGCACCGGGGTGCGAACCAGGAGCCAGCCGCCATAGGCGACGTAGTAGCAGGCGATGGTGGTGATCAGCTTGTTCGACCAGACGATGAATTGCTGGTCGGTCATGGCTTCGAGAATGCGGCGCGCGAGCGTGGTGCCGAGCATGGATGCTGCGATCGCGACGCCGGCGAGCACGGGATCGAGGCTCGCGGCCTGGTCGATGATGCCGCCGAAATAGATCAGCTTGGTGAAGTGGCTGACGAGCTGGCACATCGCCTTCGTCGCCACCTTCTCGCGCCGGCCGAAATCGCCGCCGAGGAAGAAGGTGTCGAGCAGCGGCCCCGACACGCCGGTCATCAGCATCAAGCCCATGCAGATCGTGCCATAGACGGTGCCCTGCCAGAGCCTATCAGGGTCCGGCTTGATGTTCGTCGGCAGCAGCCGCGCCATGAACGGGGTGATGCCGAGCAGCAGCAGCGCCATCGGCTTGTCAGGCACGTAGCGGGTGAGCGACCAGGCCGCGAGCGCGATGGTCGCGCCGACCATATAGTTCGCGACCGGCCGCCAGCGGATATGCGCCCGCCACAGGAACGCACGCCAGCCGTTCGAGGCCATCTGCGTGATCGCATGCAGCACCATCGCGGTCGGCAGCGGCATCAGGGCCAGCAGCACGCCGATCAGGATCAGCCCGCCCGCCATGCCGAACAGCCCCGACAGGAACGCGGTGGCGACCATCAGCAATCCAAGGGCAGCGATCATCATGGGCGTCACGCGGGGTCTCCGTGGCAAGTGAGGGACGCAGACTGTGCGCTCTCCCTCGCCCCGCTTGCGGGGAGAGGGTGGGATGAGGGGGAGCCTCCACAAGGGAGGTGGCAGTTGGACTCGCGGAGACTCCCCCTCACCCGGAATTTGCTGTCGCAAATTCCGGCCTCTCCCCGCAGGCGGGGAGAGGCGAAGAAGCAGCCTCCCGCTCAACAAAATCAGCGTGGATTACGCTGATATTTCTGCCTCGCTTGCTCCCCTCGCGCAAACTGAGTTATCTTGCCCTGGCATCAGCTTTCCTGAGGGTCGGTCATTTGCGGCGGCTGCTCTTTCTCAACGGCATCAAGGCATTCGAGGCGGCGGCGCGGACCGGCAGCTTTGCTGCGGCGGGCGTCGAGCTCAACGTGTCGGCGGCCGCGGTCAGCCGCATGGTGCATCTGCTGGAGGAGCGGCTCGGCGTCGCGCTGTTCGAGCGCAAGGCCAACCGGCTGGTGCTGACGCAGGCGGGACGCGCCTATCAGAGCGGGCTGACGCCGATCTTCGATGCGCTCGCCAGCCTGACCGCGCAGGTGACGGCCCCCTCCAGCGTCCGCGTGCTCACCATCGGCGTCGGCCACACCTTTGCGATGCGCTGGCTGATCCCGCGCCTGTCGGAGTTTCGCAACGAGGAGCCCGACATCGAGGTGCGCTTCACCACCGGCGGCGCGTCGGTGCCGTTCGGCGAGGACTGGAGCTGCGGCATCAAGCTCGGCACCGGCGACTGGCCCGGGCTGGTCGCCGAGCCGCTGTTCGCCGGCGACCTCACGCCGGTCTGCGTGCCCCGTCTCGCCGCGAGCCTGAAGCGTCCGGCCGATCTCAGGGGACCCAGCCTGATCCGCGTCGCACATTCGGCCGAGGACTGGCCGATCTGGCTGAAGGCCGCCAACCTCGCGCGCATCAATGCGCGCGGGCCGGAATTCCAGTTTTACGGCCAGGCGCTCCAGGCCGCCGCCGACGGGCTCGGCATCGCCATGGGCATCCGGCCCTACATCGACGACGATCTCGCCGCCGGGCGCCTGGTAGCGCCGTTCGACCTCTCGGTGCCCAAGGGCATGCGCTGGTATCTGGTCTATCGCAGCTTCCAGACCGAGCAGCGCGACTTTGCAGCGTTCCGCCGCTGGATCATGCGGGCAGCGTCGGAACCCGCCGCCCGTCCGGCGAGGCGCACCGGCCGCACCACCGCGCGGAACTGAAATTCAGCGGTTCCGCGGGCAAAAAACCCCGTCGCATGTGAACCGCTTCACATCCTGAAATCCGCAAACGTGGTCCCCTGACCCTCCAACAAGGCGCTCGAGCAACAGACTCGACCAAGACACTCCGGGGACTACCAATGACGACCATCTATGACGGCTTTGACATCGAATCCTTCGAAGCTGGCAAGGGGCTGTGGCACGCCCGCATCCGGCGCGCCGATTTCAGCCTGGTTGCCATCGACGGCGTGCTGTTTCCGGCCATGGAGGTCGGCTTCGCCTGGCCCGATCGCGACGCCGCGATTGCCGATGCCAAGCACCACATCGATCGCTTCCGCCGGCGGGCCGACAGCGACGACGAATAATCGGTCAGGGACGGCGAAGGGGAACCGGTCATGTCAATCACCGAATTCGACGACGGAGCGCGGCCTCGGATCTACAACCGCGCCGTCCTGTCGAATTGTCCCGAATGCGACGGCGATCTCACGGTGCTCCGCGTGATCGGCGGCCGCGCCGGGTGCGAGTACTGGACCATGCGCTGCACCGATTGCGGCGGGATCCACCTCGACATCCTCAAGCCGCATGGGACGGCCGAGGACAACGAGGGCCCGCTGCCGGCGGCGTGACGTTTCGGCCTGCTGCCAACCTGCTGTCAGCAGCCTGCGCACGGACGGGCATTCGCCCTTTCCTGAGGGGCGGACTCGTCCCATATTCGCCTCATGGCGAAGAAACCTGCATCCTCCGAAAAATCCGGCAAATCCCCCAAGTCCAAGGCTCCGTCCAAGGCCCCGAACTCGAAGGCGCACCGCCCTGACGTGCAGCCGATCGGGCCGGCGCTGGCCGAGCTGCTCAATCCCGCCATCAACCGCGGCGATGCCGGGCTTGGATCGGGCACCGGCCTCCAGCCGCCGCCGGACAATTCGCGCGACCGCCGCGCCGGGGGCGAGGCCGCCGCGCATCGCGCGCGTGCCTCGACGCCGAAGGACTTTCCTCCCCCTCCCAACCCTCCCCCGCGTGCGGGGGAGGGAAAGGGTGGGGTCGGACTCGACGAGGCGCCGCAGGCCAATTACGGCACCGCGGCCACGATCCCGACGCTCGATCCGGAACTGGCGCGGCAGCTCGGCCTGCCCACCGAGGAGGACGATGCCGAGGCGCTGGCGCGTCCGCCGCGCAGCAAAATGGAGGCGCTCGGCGTCAAGGCGACCGCGGATGCGCTGGAGTCGCTGATCCGCGAGGGCCGGCCGGAGTTCCGCAAGGACGACGGCTCCACGAAGGTATGGACCCCGCATCGGCCGCCGCGCCCGGAAAAGTCCGAAGGTGGCGTGCGCTTCGAGATCAAGTCGCACTACGAACCGCGCGGCGACCAGCCGACCGCGATCGCCGAGCTGGTCGAGGGCATCCAGCGCAACGACCGCAGCCAAGTGCTGCTCGGCGTCACCGGAAGCGGCAAGACCTACACCATGGCCAAGGTAATCGAGGCGACGCAGCGCCCCGCCATCATCCTGGCGCCGAACAAGACGCTGGCCGCCCAGCTCTATGGCGAGTTCAAGAACTTCTTCCCCGACAACGCGGTCGAATATTTCGTCTCGTATTACGACTACTACCAGCCGGAAGCGTACGTCCCGCGCACCGACACCTATATCGAGAAGGACTCCTCGATCAACGAGCAGATCGACCGCATGCGCCACTCGGCGACGCGCGCGCTGCTCGAACGCGACGACGTCATCATCGTCGCCTCGGTGTCCTGCATCTACGGTATCGGCTCGGTCGAGACCTACACCGCGATGACCTTCGCGCTGAAGAAGGGCGAGCGCATCGACCAGCGCCAGCTGATCGCCGACCTCGTCGCGCTCCAGTACAAGCGCACCCAGGCCGATTTCACCCGCGGCACCTTCCGGGTCAGAGGCGACGTCATCGACATCTTCCCGGCGCACTATGAGGACCGCGCCTGGCGCGTGAACCTGTTCGGCGACACCATCGAGACCATCGAGGAGTTCGATCCGCTCACCGGCCACAAGCAGGACGAGCTCGAATTCATCAAGATGTACGCCAACTCGCACTATGTGACGCCGCGCCCGACGCTGGTGCAGGCGATCAAGTCGATCAAATCGGAATTGAAGCAGCGGCTCGATCAGCTGCACGACCAGGGCCGCCTTTTGGAAGCGCAGCGGCTGGAGCAGCGCACCACCTTCGACCTCGAGATGATGGAGGCGACCGGAAGCTGCGCCGGCATCGAGAACTATTCGCGCTATCTCACCGGACGCCTGCCCGGCGAGCCGCCGCCGACGCTGTTCGAATACGTGCCCGACAACGCGCTGGTGTTCGCCGACGAAAGCCACGTCACCGTCCCCCAGATCGGCGCCATGTTCAAAGGCGACTTCCGCCGCAAGGCGACGCTCGCCGAATACGGTTTCCGCCTGCCCTCCTGCATGGACAACCGCCCGCTCCGCTTCGAGGAATGGGACATGATGCGGCCGCAGACCATCGCGGTGTCGGCGACGCCGAGCGGCTGGGAGCTGAACGAGAGCGGCGGCGTGTTCGTCGAGCAGGTCATTCGCCCGACCGGACTTATTGATCCTCCGGTCAACATTCGCCCCGCCCGCACCCAGGTCGACGATCTCGTCGGCGAAGTCCGCGCCACCGCGCAGGCCGGCTATCGCTCGCTGATCACGGTGCTGACCAAGCGCATGGCGGAGGATCTCACCGAATATCTGCACGAGCAGGGTATTCGCGTCCGCTACATGCACTCGGATATCGACACCATCGAGCGCATCGAGATCATCCGGGATCTCCGGCTCGGCGCCTTCGACGTGCTGGTCGGCATCAACCTCCTGCGTGAAGGCCTCGACATTCCCGAATGCGCGCTGGTCGCGATTCTCGACGCCGACAAGGAAGGCTTTTTGCGCAGCGAAACGTCCTTGATCCAGACCATCGGCCGCGCCGCGCGCAACGTCGACGGCAAGGTGATACTCTATGCCGACCAGATGACCGGCTCGATGGAGCGCGCCATCGCGGAGACCAACCGCCGCCGGGAGAAGCAGGTCGAGTACAACACCGCCAACGGCATCACGCCGGAGAGCGTGAAGAAGCAGATCGGCGACATCCTCAATTCCGTCTACGAGCGCGACCACGTGCTGGTCGAGGTCGGCGGCCACGACATGACCGACGACGTCATCTCGATCGGACACAATTTCGAAGCCGTGCTCGCCGATCTCGAAACCCGCATGCGCGAGGCCGCGGCCGATTTGAACTTCGAGGAAGCCGCGCGCCTGCGCGACGAAGTCAAGCGCCTGCGCGCCACCGAGCTCGCGGTGGTCGACGACCCCACCGCCAAGCAGCGCACCGTCCAGGGCAAGGCCGGCGCCTATGCCGGCACCAAGAAGTACGGCGACGCGGCGAACCTGCCCGTCAGCGCGATGAAGAGGAAAACCGTGAGCTCCGCGCTGAAGGCCAGCGGCGGCGGCAGCGGCTCGAAGGTGCACAAGCCGCATCTCGACGAGATGCACGGCCCGGAATCGCTGCCCTACCGCGAGAAGCCGAGCCTGCCCGCAAAGCCGTTCGGCAGCACGAGCCGGATCATCCAGCCGACGGACTCGCGACAGTCAGGACCGGAGTTCGGCCCCACCCCGCGCTCCAGCGGCGGCGCGCCGGGGCATCGCGGCGGGTGGAAGAAGAGGTAAGGGGCGCGGGGTCATCCGCGTTGTTCGTGGTTATGGATTCCGGGCTCGCGACTTCGTCGCGCCCCGGAATGACGAGGGAGAGATATGCTCCCTCACCCCACGCTCGCCGTCACCACGGCCATTACCGACAGCAGCAGCACGATGGTCACGAGCTGGAGCGAGGCGACCGGCTGGGTGCGCCAGGCGGTGATCTTGTCGCCGAGCGACAAATGGGCTTCGAAGAATTTCGGTTCGTAGACGGTCTTGAAGACGGCGGGGAAGCTCGGGCCCAGGGCCACCGCGAGCAGCGCGTGGGCGAGCTAGGCGATTGCGACGAAGATGGCGACGCCGGGGTCGCCGACGCGGTCGTGGTTACCGAGCAGCTTGAGCAGCATCGCGGCCGTGGCGAAGGTCGGGAAGCACTGGAGGGTCGCGGTCAGCGCGAGGCCTTCGAGCGCGTTGTGGAGGCGGGACTTTCTCGCGGCGATCGTGGCGGCTATGGCACGTCTCCCTGGTGACATGGGCATGACGTTAGTCGCGATGCCGCACGGGTGATGTGAGTTGGGTCACGCGCCTTTTTGGCGCCGGAACAAGAGGCGAGATGGATTCCGGGTTCGTGCCAAGTGGCGCGCCCCGGAATGACAGGGAGCTACAGCTTCCCCTGCCCGTTCACCTGGCCCTGCTGTTGCCGCTGCCTTTCCTGTTCCTTGGCGTGGTGCCGGCCGTAGAGGCAGCCGGCGGCGGCCCCGAGGACGCCGTGGTGGCCGGCATAGTGGCCGGCGACGCCGCCGACGACGGCGCCCTTGATGCAGCCCTTGGCGTTGGCGGTGGAGGTTGCGCCGAGCACGAGAAGCGCGGCAGCGACGGCGAGAAGCGGGGATTTCATGGATCGATGTCTCCGGATGCGGTGTCGGCGTCTCAACGGGCGCGGGCGCATCGCGGTTCCACGCGCCTGCGCGGCCCCGGCATTGCGCATTGGTCCACGCGCCTCGCGCGCCATGCAGCCCAATGCAGGGCGATTTCGTGCAGGCGCACGGGCGCTCAACCCATAATTGCAGCCATGAACCTGGCATTGCGCTTGCGCGTCATATCGACTGCAACATTCCTGTGGTTTCGCGGATTGCCGGTGCGCGAAACCGCGCGTTAGCGTTGCGCAACGCCATGCGGCCAATGAGGACGGGCGGAATGACAGTCGAGAAGCTCAATCGCCAGCGCGTCGTGCATCTGCTCGACGCCTTCGCGCGCGGCGACATCGAGGCCGCGCTGTCGTGCTGCACCGACGACGTCGACTTCCTCACCCACGCGCCGATCGACATCCTGCCGCACATGGTGCCGCGCCACGGCAAGGCCGAATTGCGCGCGCTCTGGCAGACGGTCTGGGTGCGCTATTCGGAGATCCGCTACAAGGCGCCGCACATCGTCGCCGAGGGCGACGAGGTCGCCACCTACATGCAGACCTATTTCAGGAAGCGCAGCAACGACCGCGTCGTGCAGTTCGACATGGCGGTGTTCTATACCTTCCGCAACGGACAGGTGGCGCAGATCCGCGAGATTATCGATTCCTACGATCTGGTGCAGCAGGTGCTGGAGCGCGAGATCGGACCGCTGATCGTGGGGGCGCGGGTGGACGGGAGTTAATCCCGACCGCGCTCTTCGCGACGTCGTCCTGGCGAAAGCCAGGACCCATTACCCCAACTGCCGATATGGTGGCACCTTGCTAACCGCTAGCGTGCCCATTGCAGGATTCGGTGGCTATGGGTCCTGGCTTTCGCCAGGACGACACCGAGAATGCGGGAACCAGCGCTCGTACGCTTGAGCCCCCCGGAAGATTACGGGGTTCTGTTGTAAATCTCACAAAACGCGATCAATTGTGCATTGCGAAAACGTGAATTGCGTTTTGGCCGAAATTCCGTATTTTGTTCGCATACAAACGAGTTGAGCGGCCCCGAGGCACGTTTCCTGTGCATCGGGCTGTTTTCCGTTTTTTTGCAAGCCAGCTTCAGGACTGCCCAAAATGACAGAGCACAGCCTCTGGCGTTTCTCGCGCGCATTGCACCGCGCGATCAACGACCGGCATTTCGAGGATATCGAGGCCCTGATCGACGAGGACGTCGAGTGGGCGCTCTATGGCCCGATCGACATGTTTCCGTTCCTCGGCGCACGCCAGGGCAAGGACGCCGTGCTCGACGTCATCCGCCAACTCGCCGACAATTTCCAGGTCCGCCGCTTCGATCGCGAGAGCATCATGCTCGGCGTCGATTCCGCCGCCTCGATGCTGCGCTATTCGCTGACGGCGCTGGATTCCAACAAGCCGATTTCCTTGCGGGTCGCGCAGTTCGCCCAGTTCAGGGCGGGCAAGCTCGTCAGCTTGCGCGTGCTGATCGACACCTTCGACCTGGTCGAGCAGGCACTCGGCCGTGCCATTCATCTGCCGAAGATGAGCAGCGTCGGCTGAGGGGGGACGCCAACGGGCCCCGCTCTTCGGGACCGATGACGATGCGTGGCGCGACGTCCTGGCCTCCAGCCCCGCCGGATGCCGTCGTGCCGGAAGCCCGTCGTCGGACGCGCGCCTTTCGCGCGGCCCGTTGGTTCGCGTCCCCAGGCAAGCGTCCAAAGGCGAGCCGCCACAATTTCGCAACGATAGGTCAGCATCCTCGCTGCAGAATGGCGCATGGTCATTGCGGAAGTCCGCTATATATTATCGGACAGCATGCGCTGGGGTTCGCGGGCAGGACGATGGAATTCTCGACAGGTTTTGGCTGGACCAGGCTGCCGGCGCTGGCGGCCGCGTTCATTCTGGGCTCGGTGCTGACGGTCTCGGCGCAGATCATCCCGCCCTTCTCCCCACCCGCGGCCGCGCCCGACGAGGACGCCGAGGCGGCCGAAGCCCCCGACGCCAACGACCCCGACGTGCTCAAAGGCATCGACGTCGACAAGCTCGACTGGGGCCAGCTCGCGATCGACGCCGGCACGCTCAACGACCTCATCGCCGCCAAGAAGCGCGCGCAGGCCGCCGCCAATGACGGGATGAACTGGGCGTCGAACGCCAATGCCAACGGCTCCTCGGCGGTGACGGTGAAGCAGTCGGTATCCTCGTTCTGGGACGCCCGCATCGGCGCCGACATGACGGTGACGAGCGAGCCGCGGACGATGTCCGAGCTCTTGGCGCAGAAGGCCGCCAATGGCGGCAACCTGCCGCAATCCTCCGGCAGCGCCTGGGCGGCGGCGACCGCGCCCGGCGCGGGCCCGATCTGGGACAAGACGGCGGTGGAAGCCCGCGTCGACCCCGGCGCCGAGCAGAGCAAGCTCGGCGCGTCGCTGACCAAATCGGTGCCGCTGTCGGGCGACACGTCGCTGACGCTGCAGAACGGCTACAGCGTCAACCAGCAGGGCACGACCGCGGTCCCCGGCATCGGCGGGCACATCACCCGCAATTACGAGACCGACCAGTCCGCCAAGGTCACCCTCACCGACACCGGCACCAGCATCACCGCCGGCCAGACGCTCTCGACCACCGACGACAAATGGCTGCGCAAGTTCGGCGCCGAGCAAAAGCTGTTCGACAACGTCACCGTCTCCGGCTCGGTCGGCGAGACCTCGCAGGGCGCGATCAACAAGAGCCTGACGGCGGGGTTCAAGAAGAGCTGGTGAGTGTGTTTTCGCCTCCCCCCGCAAGCGGGGCGAGGGAGTCAGACACCGGCCGTGCCGCGAAGGCGCTCCGCCGCAGCCGCCGTTCAGACATTCCTAACCATACGCCACGGCAAAACCCCCGAATGGTCCGCCCTTGCCGCATCTCGGCCTAGTTACGGTCAAAATCCGACGCCCTGATGGGGATCGCCTTACAGACGTCGTCGTGCGGGGGACACTCGCGCTGCGCTCAACGCGAACAGGGGAACAACGATGAACGCCATTCGTCCGGAAAAGATCGAAGCCGCCGAGACCGAGACCGTCGACAGCAATCTGGCCGCGGTGACCGAGGTCGAAGCCGGCATCCGCGACTTCGTCCGCAACGACATCGCCTATCTGCGCCGGCCGGCGGCGACGAGCGCCGACGCACCGCCGCTCGATCCGAGCGCGGAGGCCACCGTCACCAACGTCAACTCGCTGATCCAGCGCGTCGCCGGCACCTCGCTCGCCGAGATCGAGAATCTGATCTCCGAGCTCGAGAGCCTGCGCGACCTGCTCCATGCCGAAGGCCAGCGCGTCCAGCGCGAGATCTCCGGCTACGCCCAGCTCAGCCAGGCCGCGATGAAGTCGACCCGCATGATCGCCGACAACGTCGCGCAGTGGAAGCGCGCCGCCGACGGCCTGCGCAACAGCTGATCGGTCAGCACCCGGCATCACCGGCCGCCGCGTTCCGAAAGGGGCGCGGCGGTTTTGATTCCGGGGCGGTGTGAATGCGCGTGTCCGCACGCTGTCTCCCCAATGCAGGCGTCATCGCCCGCCTTGTGCGCACTTGCGCACTGGAGCGGGCGATCCAGTATTCCAGAGACGGCGGTGATTGAGCGGAGACGCCGCGGCGTACTGGATGCCCCGGACAAGCCGGGGCATGACAGCGGAGGGCTTGGCAGGCGGCCACGCAAGTACGTCGGCCAGAGCCCCCCTTTGAACCCTCCACCCCTCCCCGGCGACCAATGCCAGGCGCCCGTCGGTTTACGCGGGCTCAGGGGGACATTTCATGGAAAGCATTCGGCCCGACACCACGGAGCCCATACCGCTGCGACCCGCGCCGAACCAGTTCGGCACGATCATGCTGCGCTTCGTTGGATTATTGGCGGTTGCGATCGCGGTGCTGGCGTTCGTCTATAGCCGCTGAGGGGAAGCCGGACACCGGCCCCGAAACGTTAACGAGCTCTTACCGGGCGGCTTCCACGGTCGAGGCTTCCAGGGTGTAGGCGCCATCGGCATAGCCCTTCACCACCATGCCGGCGACCAGCATCACGGCCAGCGTCGCGGTCGCAAAGATAAATCCGACAAACTTGAGTGCGCCGCGGTCAGCCATGGTCCTCGTCCCCTGTCCTCTGCCTATTCGTTCAAATAGACAGCGACAGGTTCATAATTGGTTAGCAACTCGATGGTTCCCCCAACTGCTTCGCGGGCAACCATGTTGCGCAGGCTTATGGCAGCCGCCCGGAATCGCGTCCATAGCGCGCGGGCAACACTCGCGCTCTTTTCAGCCCTTCATCTTGGAACTGATCTAACCGCCCTTCCGCATCGGCACGAAGGCTGAGGCGGTGATGGCGTAGACCTCTTCGCCGCGCTGGTTGGTGCCGGTGGTGCGGGCCGTCAAAATGCCCCAGCCGGGGCGCGAGGCGGAGCTGCGCTTGTCGATGACGACATTGGCGTAAGAGACGGTGTCGCCGGCGAGCACCGGCCTGATCCAGCGCAGGTCGCGAAAGCCCGGTGACGGGCCCCACACCGCGACCTCCTCGCCGCGCGCTGCGGCCTCTCGCGCCAGACGCTGGCCGTCCGCGACAAGCAGGCTCATGCAGGCCGAGCCGACATGCCAGCCCGAGGCCGCGAGCCCGCCGAACAGCGAGTTCTTGCCTTCCTCCTCGTCGAGGTGAAAGCGCTGCGGATCGAATTTTTGGGCGAATGTCTTGATCGACTCCGCGGTGAACGTATAGGCGCCGATCTCACGGCGATGGCCGATCTCGATCTCCTCGAAAAACGGCATCAGACCGCCCCCTCGCGCCGCTCGATCAGGATCGGCGAGGTCATCTCGCACAGCGCCTGCCCCTTGGCGTTGCGCACGGTGCATTTGAACTTGACGATGCCGAGGTCGGGGCGGCTCTTCGAGGCGCGCGCCTCCATGACATCGACGTCCAGCATGAGGTCGTCGCCGGGCCTGAGCGGCGACAGCCAGCGCACCTCGTCAACGCCGGGGGAGCCGAGCGAGGCGGCGCGGGTGATGAAGCCGTCGGCCATCATCCGCATCATCAGCGAGCACAGGTGCCAGCCCGAGCCGGACAGGCCGCGCAGCATGCTCTTGCTGGCGGCGTCCTCGTCCAGGTGCATCGGTTGCGGATCGAACTCGGCGGCGAAGGCCAAGATCTCGTCGCGGGTGACATGGCGCGGGCCGAACGTTCCGAACCGGCCGGGCGGGAAGTCTTCAAAGGTCAGGGTCATCTTGGGATTGCTGGCGGAAATGACAGATTGTGGCCGCACTTTGCGGCAATCTCAACCCGCCGGCCCGCATGGCTCGTGCTACATTCGACGCGGCGATTCTGGCCTTGAGTCGGGTCAACCGAGGGCCGAAGCCCGATTTGACAAGGCCCGATTTGTCCGGGGGAGAGCGATGTTTTCATTCAGCGACCTGTTTCAGTGGGACCGCTTTATCACGCCGACGATCATCAAGACCTTCTACTGGCTGGTGATCGCGCTGATCTGCCTGTTCGGCCTCTCCGGCATCTTCTCCGGCCTAGCTGCGATGGCGATCAGCCCGTTCGGCGGCTTCCTGGTGCTGCTGTCGTCGATCGCGAGCGTCGTCGTCGGCATCGTGTTCTCGCGCATCGTCGCGGAACTGATCCTGATCGTCTTCCGCATCAACGAGCATCTCGGCGCGATCCGGGATCAGGGCGGCGGGATGCGGTAGCCCGTCATTCCGGGGCGCGCGCAGCGCGAACCCGGAATCCATCGGGCCTCAGAACAAGTGGATGAATGGATTCCGGGCTCGCGCCAAGAGGCGCGCCCCGGAATGACAACTCCGGCTTACGTATTGAACCGGAAATGCATCACGTCGCCGTCGGCGACGACGTATTCCTTGCCTTCGAGGCGGAGCTTGCCGGCATCGCGGGCGCCGGCTTCGCCGCCGAGCGCGACGTAGTCGTCAAACGCGATCGTCTCGGCGCGGATGAAGCCTTTCTCGAAATCGGTGTGGATCACGCCGGCCGCTCCCGGCGCCTTGGTGCCGCGATGGATGGTCCAGGCACGCGCTTCCTTCGGGCCCACCGTGAAATAGGTGATGAGGTCGAGCAGCGTGTAGCCGGCGCGGATCAGGCGGTCGAGGCCGGCCTCTTCGAGACCCAGCGTCTCCAGGAAGTCGGCGCGTTCTTCGCGCGAAATGGTGGCGATCTCGGATTCGATCTTGGCCGAGATGACGACGGCGACGGCGCCCTCCTTGGCAGCCTGCTCCTGCACCGCCTTCGAGAACGAATTGCCGGTCGCGGCCGAACCTTCCTCGACGTTGCAGACATAGAGCACGGGCTTGGACGACAGCAGGCCGAGCATTCCGAAGGCGCGCTCCTCCTCCGCCTTGCGCTCGACGAGGCGCGCGGGCTTGCCCTCGCGCAGCAGCACCAGGGTGCGGTTGACGAGGTCGAGCTGCTCCTTGGCGTCCTTGTCGTTGCCCTTGGCCTTCTTGGTGAGGTTGTCGACGCGCTTCTCGAGGCTGTCGAGGTCGGCGAGCATCAGCTCGGTCTCGATGGTCTCGATGTCGGCGAGCGGGGCGATCTTGCCCTCGACATGGGTGATGTCGGAGTCTTCAAAGCAGCGCACGACATGCGCGATGGCGTCGACCTCGCGGATGTTGGCGAGGAACTGGTTGCCGAGGCCTTCGCCCTTGGAGGCGCCGCGCACGAGGCCCGCGATGTCGACGAAGGTCAGCCGGGTCGGAATGATCTGGCCGGACTTGGCGATCGCCGCAAGCTTGTCGAGCCGCGGATCGGGCACGGCCACCTCGCCGACATTCGGCTCGATGGTGCAGAACGGATAGTTCGCGGCCTGCGCCGCGGCCGTCTCGGTCAGCGCATTGAACAAGGTCGACTTGCCGACATTGGGCAATCCGACGATCCCGCATTTGAATCCCACGAGCGTTATTCCTTGCCGTTGTCGTCCTTGGTCAAAAACCCCTTCGCCTGCATGGCAAGATGCACCCTGTTGGCGAAGGTCGCGTCCGTGCCCTTGGCGATCAGCGCGGCGTGCTCGGCGACCGCGTCGCAGAGCGTCGCCACCCAGTCGTTGTCGGCCTTGGCGAAGTCCGACAGCACGTGGCCGTGCACCAGTTCCTTGACGCCGGGATGACCGATGCCGAGCCTGACACGGCGGTAGTCGTTGCCGATATGCGCCGAGATCGAGCGCAGACCGTTGTGGCCGGCGATACCGCCGCCGACCTTCACCCGCACCTTGCCCGGCGGCAGCTCGAGCTCGTCATGGAACACGGTGACGTCGCCAGGGGCGATCTTGAAGAAGCCTGCCGCCTCCTGAACGCTCCGGCCGGAATCGTTCATGTAGGTCGTCGGCTTGAGCAGGATCACGCGCTCAGTGCCGAGCGCGCCTTCCGAGGTCTCGCCCTGAAACCTGCGGCGCCATGGCGAGAAACCATGACGCCGCGCGATCTCGTCGACGGCCATGAAGCCGATATTGTGCCGGTTACGTGCGTATTTCGCGCCGGGATTGCCGAGCCCAACAAAGAGTCGCATGACGCGGCGCGCCCCTCGCTCGGCGCGCGGGTCACAGGACCGCGCGCCAGCTCTTTGAGAGATTACTTCTTCTTGTCGCCGCCGGCGGGAGCCTTGGCAGCCGCTGCCGGAGCAGCAGCAGCCGGAGCAGCCGCACCAGCCGCAGGAGCTGCCGCAGCCGGAGCCGCGCCACCAGCAGCTGCCGCAGCAGCAGCCTTCTGCTCTTCGGCGTAGCCGGACGGCGGCACGATGGTGACGAGGGTCGCGTCCTCACGGGTCAGCGCCTTCACGCCGGCCGGCAGCTTGACGTCCGACAGATGCAGCGAGTGACCGATTTCGAGCGAGCCGACGTCGGCCTCGATGTACTGCGGGATGCTCTCGACGCCGCATTCGAGCTCGATCGCATGGGCAACGATGTTGACGGTGCCGCCGCGCTTCACGCCCGGGGAGGCTTCCGACTTCACCACGTGCAAGGGAACGCTGATGCGGATGGTGGCGCCTTCGCCGAGCCGCATGAAGTCGACATGGATCGGGAAGTCCTTGACCGGATCGAGGTGATAGTCGCGCGGAATCACGCGGTGCTTCTTGCCCTCGAGGTCGATGTCGACCAGCGTGGTCAGGAACCGGCCGGCGAGGATGCGCTGGCGCAGTTCGCGATCTTCAATCGAGATCGTGACGGGGGGCTGGTTGTTGCCATAGATCACTCCGGGCACTCTGCCGGCGCGACGCTCAGCCCGGGCGGCCCCCTTGCCGCTCTTCGGACGTGCGGTCGCCTTCAATTCCTTGACGGTCGTCGCCATGTCGTTAAGTCCTTGTTTTTGCAAAAGTTAATGGGCCGCAGCGCGGCCCATGGCATCGTCCACAGCAAGCCTCCAGGGGTGCGGGGGCCGCGGACGTGGCGGGCTTTTACCCGGAAGATGCGGAAATGACAAGAAGAATGGGCTGGCGGGCCGCGCCGGACTAGCCGTCATTCCGGGGCGGTCGCGACAGCGACCGAACCCGGAATCTCGAGGTTCCGGGTTCGATGCTGCGCATCGCCCCGGAACGACAAATACCTATCCCCCCAGCTTCGCCTCCAGCGCCGTGATGCGCGCCTTCAGGGCCTCGTTCTCCTCACGCGCCAGGCGGGCCATGTCCTTGACCGCCTCGAACTCCTCGCGCTTGACGAGGTCCATGTCGCGCAGGAATTTCTCGGCCTGGGTCCGCATCACCGTGTCGAACTCGCGCTTGACGCCCTGAGCCGCACCGGCGGCGTCGTTCATCAGGCGGCCGATCTCGTCGAAAAACCGGTTGTTGGTCTGGGTCATGTCGGTCTCCTGGCGGCTCCGATAAACTTTGCGCGAACTCTCGGAAAGACAATGGCAATCCGATCGGGCCGGATCAAGGGCCGATCGGCCGTATCCTTGTCATGCCCCGGTTTCCTTGCAATCGTATTCAACGTCCCGGCATAAGAAGAATCACAAGGCGCACGAGATGATCGACCAGCAGATCGCGATTCCCACCAAGGACGGCCACACCGCAACCTTCATCAGCCATCCCGAGCGTGGCGGGCCGTTTCCGGTCATCCTGTTCTACATGGATGCGCCGGCGATCCGCGAAGAGCTGCGCGACATGGCGCGCCGGCTCGCGACATCAGGCTATTACGTGATGCTGCCGAACCTCTATTACCGCTCCGGCGTGATGGAGCTGGGCGCGCTGCCGGCCGACCCGAACGCACCGGAGCGCAAGCGCATGTTCGCGCTGATGAGTTCGCTCTCCATTCCCATGATCATGGACGACACAAGCGCGCTGCTCACTTACGCCGAGGGCCAGGCCGCCGCGAACACGAAGATTGTCGGCACCGTCGGCTACTGCATGAGCGGCCGCTACGCGGTCAACGCCGCCACGCATTTCCCCGATCGCGTCAAGGCCGCCGCCTCGGTCTATGGAGTGCAGCTCGCAACCGACCAGGACGACAGTCCGCATCTGGCCCCAGCCAAGACCAGGGCCGAGCTCTACTTCGCCTGCGCCGAGACCGATGTCTACGCGCCGCCGGAGATTATCGAAAAGGTCAAAGAGGGCATGAAAGGTGCCAAGGCCGAGGTCGAGATCTATCCCGGCACGCATCACGGCTTCGCCTTCCCCAAGCGCCCGGTCTATGACCGCGACGCCGCCGAGCGGCACTGGGAGCGTCTGCTGGCGCTCTATCGCCGCAATCTCGTGTGAGCAGCAGTATGATCGGCCTATCCGCGAACTCGGTGCACCTCTCCCGCTTGCGGGGGAGGTCGGCGCGAAGCGCCGGGTGGGGGTTCTCTCCACACGGAGATTATCTCGATTGCGGAGACACCCCCTCCCCAACCCTCCCCCGCAAGCGGGAGAGGGGGCGCAGCTCCGTCGGGGCCGCAGCTTGCCCATCAAACTCTAGAAACAAGGCGTGATGCCCTTTCTTCTCATCGACTTTCCCGCCTTCAAGCCGATCGCGATCGAGATCGGTCCGTTTGCGATCCGCTGGTACGCGCTGGCCTATATCTGCGGCATCGTGTTCGGCTGGCTCTATGCGCGCTCGCTCCTGAAGAACGAGCGCTTGTGGGGCGGGCCGGCGCCGATCTCGCTGGTGCAGGTCGACGACTTCATCCTGTGGGTCACGCTCGGCATCATCCTCGGCGGCCGCACCGGCTACGTGCTGTTCTACAATCTGCCCTTCTTCATCGAGCACCCCGCCGCGATCTTCCGACTGTGGGAGGGCGGCATGTCGTTCCACGGCGGCTTCCTCGGCTGCGTCGTCGCGGTGATGTGGTTCGCCTACCGCAACGGGATCCCGATCCTGTCGCTCGGCGACATCACCACCGCGGTCGCGCCGGTCGGGCTGCTGCTCGGGCGCATCGCCAATTTCATCAACGGCGAATTGTGGGGCCGTGCCACCGATGCGAGCCTGCCCTGGGCGATGGTCTTCCCCAACGATCCCACCCAGCTGCCGCGCCATCCGAGCCAGCTCTATGAGGCCGGCATGGAGGGCATCCTGCTATTCACGGTGCTTGCGATCATGATCCGCCTCGGCGCCCTGAAGCGACCCGGAATGATCCTCGGCGCCTTCATCCTGATCTATGGTCTGACCCGGATCGCCGGCGAGCATTTCCGCGAGCCGGACGTCCAGCTCGGCTTCCTCTGGGGCGGATTAACCATGGGCATGCTGTTGTCGATCCCGATGCTTATTGTAGGTCTCATACTTATTGTATTGGCTATCAGGCGCGGGGCGCCGAGGCCGATCGAGGCCATTCGTTAATTCCTTTCGAGAAGAAGGCCGTGACCGAACAGCCGCTACTCAACGAGATCAAGGCGCTGATCAAATCCTCAGGCCCCATGCCGGTCTGGCGGTACATGGAACTGTGCCTGATGCATCCGCGCTATGGCTATTACGTCTCTCGCGATCCGCTCGGGCGTGAGGGCGACTTCACCACCGCGCCCGAGGTCAGCCAGATGTTCGGCGAGCTGCTGGGCCTGTGGACCGCCTCGGTGTGGAAGCAGATGGGCTCGCCGCAATCTTTGCGGCTGATCGAGCTCGGCCCCGGCCGCGGCACCATGATGGCGGATGCGCTGCGTGCGCTCCGCGTGCTGCCGCCGCTCTACCAGGCGCTTCAGATCCACCTGGTCGAGGTCAATCCCGTCCTGCGCGAACGGCAGAGTGCGACGCTGTCGGGCGCGCGCAACGTCGCCTGGCACGACAGCATCGACGACGTGCCCGAAGGCCCGAGCATCATCCTCGCCAACGAATATTTCGACGTACTGCCGATCCACCAGATGGTGAAACGCGAGAACGGCTGGCACGAGCGCGTGATCGAGATCGATCCCAACGGCAAGCTTCAGTTCGGCGCGGCCTCCGAGCCGACGCCGCGCTTCGACGTGCTGCTGCCGCCCCTGGTGCGCGCCGCGCCGGTCGGCGCCGTGTTCGAATGGCGTCCCGACGGCGAGGTCATGAAGCTCGCCACGCGCGTGCGCGATCAGGACGGCGCGGCGCTGATCATTGATTACGGCCATTTGCGCAGCGATGCCGGCGACACCTTCCAGGCGATCGCGCGCCACACCTTTACCGATCCCTTGAAGGCGCCGGGTCAGGCCGACGTCACCGCCCATGTCGATTTCCAGGCGCTGGCGCGTGCGGCCGAGGATGTCGGCGCCCGCGTGCACGGGCCGGTGACGCAGGGCGATTTCCTCAAGCGCGTCGGCATCGACACCCGCGCGGCCGCCTTGATGCAGAAGGCAACGCCCGAGGTCGCCACCGACATTTCGGTGGCGCTGAAGCGCCTGACCGACACCGGGCGCAGCGGCATGGGCTCGATGTTCAAGGTGCTCGGCATCTCCGAGCCGCGGCTAACTGGCCTTGCCGGCCTCAGCGATCTCGAACACGCCGGAGGGAACTGATGACCCTCGCTTCGTCACTGCTGTCGGCGGTGCCAGGGCTGCGCCATTCCTTCTTCACCCGTGAAGGCGGCGTCTCCGGCGGCATCTACTCGGCGCTGAACGGCGGCCTCGGCTCCAACGATGATCAGGCCCTCGTCGCCGAGAACCGCCGCCGCATGGCCGAGCATGTCGGCGTGGCGCCGGAACGTTTCCTCAGCCTGCACCAGATCCATTCGCCCGACGTGCTCATTGCCGAGACGCCGTGGCCGAGCGGGCCGCGGCCGAAGGGCGACGCGCTGGTCACCAGGACGCCCGGCATCGCGCTCGGCGTCTCCACCGCCGATTGCGGGCCGGTGCTGTTCGTCGATCCCAATGCGCGCGTGATCGGCGGTGCCCATGCCGGCTGGAAGGGCGCGCTCACAGGCGTGCTGGAGTCCACGATTCTAGCGATGGAAAAGCTCGGCGCCACGCGCGGCGGCATCATCGCCGCGATCGGCCCGCTGATCCGGCAGGAGAGCTACGAGGTCGGCAACGAGTTCGTGGCACGCTTCATCGAGGCGGACGCGGACAACGCGATGTTCTTCATCCCGTCGGTGCGCGAGGGCCACGCGATGTTCGACCTCGCCGGCTTCATCCGGACGCGGCTGGAGGCCGCCGGCATCCTGATGATCGACGACCTCGGCCTCGACACCTATGCCGACGAGCGCTTCTTCAGCTATCGCCGCTCGGTGCATCGCAAGGAGCCGGATTACGGCCGCCACGTCCACGCGATCGCGCTCGAGGGGTGAACACACAGGCAACACGCC
This sequence comes from Bradyrhizobium sp. CCBAU 45394, assembly GCF_028128655.1. Classification (NCBI taxonomy): domain Bacteria; kingdom Pseudomonadati; phylum Pseudomonadota; class Alphaproteobacteria; order Hyphomicrobiales; family Nitrobacteraceae; genus Bradyrhizobium; species Bradyrhizobium sp. CCBAU 45394. The sequence continues at coordinate 81,942 of NZ_LBIX01000167.1, forward strand.
GTCATTCCGGGGCTCGCGAAGCGAGAACCCGGAATCATCGTGCAGCAATTTATGCGGAGAAATGGATTCCGGGTTCGCGCCAAGTGGGCGCGCCCCGGAATGACAGTGGGATGTGTCGCCCCTGCCCTAGACGTTAATGCGTTTTAACGATATCGCTGCCCTCCATAATGAGGGACGCGTCATTCATCCTGGGCCGCGCGGGTTCGCGCGTGCTGGCGGTCATGCTGCTGGCAGCGGCGACCGCGCTTGGCGGTTGCGCCGGCGGCGGCGGTGCCGCCAACTCCTATGCGATGGCGCCGAGCGCCGGCAGTGGAGCGACGGTGGCGTTCGAATCCATCGACGGGCCGCCGCCACAGGTGTTCGACCGCATGGTCGGCGTGCTCGACAGCGAATCCAAGCTGCGCAGCCTGTCCGTGGTCTCCCGCGAGGGGACGGCTGCCTATCGCGTGCGCAGCTACCTCTCCGCCCAGATCGTGCGCGGCAGGACCGTGATCGCCTGGGTCTGGGACGTCTACGACGCCAACCAGCAGCGGGCGCTGCGCCTCTCCGGCGAGGAACCCACCTCGGCCAAGGGTGGCCGCGATGCGACGCGCGATCCTTGGAGCGCCGCCGACGACCTGGTGCTGCGGAAGATCGCCCAGGCCGGATTCAGCGGACTTTCCAACATGATCAACGGCACGCCGGAGGCGCCGAGCGCTGCTCCGGGCCTGCGGGGACCTGCGGTGGCAAGCGTCACCCCGGAGGCTCCGGCACCGGAGATGCCGGCCTCGGCGCTCGGCTACGCCGAGCGATAACCCCCGCTAAACCACGGCCTCAAGTTGCGGCCAAACCGTTGGCCCGACTCAGGATTTTCAAAGGGAAAACGTAGCATCCCGGGTTGCCATTGCAGCCCCCGGCCTGATATTTCCTCGCCCGTCGTAACCGTGCTTCGAGTGGGTATTCCCAGATGTTGAACGTCCTATCCAGCAAAGCGCGGGAGGAAGCGTCCATGTCGGCCAAGAACGGCTCCATCAAGCTTGTCGCCGGCAACTCCAATCCGGCTCTCGCCCAGGCCATCGCGCAAGGCCTCCACCTGCCGCTGACCAAGGCGGTGGTCCGGCGCTTCGCCGACATGGAGATCTTCGTCGAGATCCAGGAGAACGTCCGCGGCTCGGATGCCTTCATCATCCAGTCGACCTCGTTCCCGGCGAACGACCATCTGATGGAGCTCCTGATCATCACCGACGCGCTGCGCCGCTCCTCGGCGCGCCGCATCACCGCGGTGCTGCCCTATTTCGGCTACGCCCGGCAGGACCGCAAATCGGGCTCGCGCACGCCGATCTCGGCCAAGCTTGTCGCCAACCTGATCACGCAGGCCGGCGTCGACCGCGTCATGACGCTCGACCTGCATGCCGGTCAGATCCAGGGCTTCTTCGACATCCCGACCGACAATCTCTACGCGGCACCGCTGATGGTGCGCGACATCAAGGACAAGTTCGACCTGTCCAAGACGATGGTGATCTCGCCCGACGTCGGCGGCGTGGCCCGCGCGCGCGGCCTCGCCAAGCGCATCAACACCCCGCTCGCCATCGTCGACAAGCGCCGCGAGCGGCCGGGTGAATCCGAGGTCATGAACGTGATCGGCGACGTCGCCGGCTACACCTGTATCCTGGTCGACGACATCGTGGACTCCGGCGGCACGCTGGTGAACGCGGCCGACGCGCTGATCGCCAAGGGCGCCAAGGACGTCTACGCCTACATCACGCACGGCGTGCTCTCCGGCGGCGCGGCCGCCCGTATCACGAACTCCAAGCTGAAGGAGCTCGTGATCACCGACTCGATCCTGCCGACGGACGCGGTGAGCAAGGCGCCGAACATCCGCACGCTCCCGATCGCCAGCCTGATCTCGGACGCGATCGCGCGCACCGCCGCGGAAGAGTCGGTGTCGAGCCTATTCGATTAATTCATCTACGCCGTCACGATCGCAAGGTGGGCAAAGGCGCGGCGCGCCGTGCCCACCTTTTTTGTTGCCATGCCTTTTATTGCCATGACGGTCATGGGCACGCTTCGCCCCACCCTGCCAGCTCGTGCTCCGACTGCACCGCAGCACAAGCCCCACGGGTTGTTGCCAATCGCGGCCCATGACATCATCCGGACGCCGAGTCATCTCTGCCCTCTGGATGCCTGATGCCACGCCGGAAATTTGCCTGGGAGAAGCTGTCGGACGACGAATTGCTCGCGCAACGTCTCTCTAGCCTGAGGGTTACGGTCGAAGGCACCTGGCTCGAGGATTGCGTCGCCACCCTCCACGAGGAGCTCGAAGAGCGGGGCATCCGGCTGCGACCGCATACATGGATCTCGAGCGAATGGTTCAGTCCGGGCGATGTACCCGGCATCGCCATCCCATTCTATCTCGCCCATCCCCGCCTGATGAAGCTCGAGAAGAAGATGATGTTCGACGTCGAGGGCGGAACCTGGCGCGAGTGTATGGCCATACTCCGTCACGAGGCAGGCCATGCCATCCAGCACGGCTATCAGCTGCAGCGCCGCCGGCGCTGGCAGCAGCTGTTCGGTCCGTCGTCGAAGCACTATCCGCGCTACTACCGGCCCAATCCGGCGAGCCGGCGCTACGTCCAGCATCTCCGGCTCTGGTACGCGCAGAGCCATCCTGACGAGGATTTCGCCGAAACTTTTGCGGTGTGGCTGCGGCCGCGTTCGAACTGGCGAACACGATATGCCGGCTGGCCCGCACTGAAGAAGCTCGAATATGTCGACGAGCTGATGGGCGAGATTGCGGGAAAGCGGCCGCTGATCACGACACGGGAGCGTGTCGACCCGTTGAGCAAGCTCGGCCAGACGCTCGAAGACCACTACAAGAAGAAGCAGGCGTTCTACGCCTTCACGCCGCCGAAGACCTACGACCGCGACCTCTCGAGGCTGTTTTCCGCCGATCCACGGCATCACCGCTCAAAACCGGCTTCGAGCCTGATCAGACGGCACCGCGCCCAGATCAGGCAATTGGTCGCGCGGTGGACGGGCGAGAACCAGCTCACGCTCGATGCCGTGCTTGACGACATGATCTCCCGCTGCCGCGAGCTCGATCTGCGCGCGGTCGGCCCCGAACAGAAGCTCGTTCTCGATTTCACCGTCCTCGTGACCGCCAAGACGATGCACGCGCTGTTTGGCCCGTCTCGGCGCAAATGGATCGCGCTATGAGACGCTTGCGCATTCTGGTCCTGATGCATCCGGATTTCATGCCTCCGGATTCAAGCGACGGATACACCGCGCAGGAAATCAACGCATGGAAAACGGAATACGACGTGGTGAGCACCTTGCGCACGGCCGGCCACGAGGTTCGCGCCCTCGGCGCGCAGGACGAAATCAAGCCGGTGCGCGAGGCGATCGAGGAGTTCAAGCCGCACGTGGTTTTCACGTTACTGGAGGAATTCCACAACAACGTCGCCTACGACCAGCACATCGCCAGCTATCTCGAGCTGATGAAAGTCCCTTATACCGGGTGCAATCCGCGCGGCCTGATCCTGGCGCGCGGCAAGGATTTGTCCAAGACGCTGGTGCATCACCGCCGGATCGCGGCGCCGGCCTTCGCCGTCTTCCCGATGCGCCGCAAGGTGAAACGCCCGACGCGCCTTGCGCTGCCGCTGATCGTCAAGAGCCTGAACATGGACGGGTCCTTCGGCATCTCGCAGGCATCGATCGTCGATACCGACGAGAAGCTCGCGGAACGGGTCGCCTTCATCCACGAGCGGGTCGAATCCGCCGCGATCGCCGAGCAGTTCATCGAGGGGCGCGAGCTTTACGTCGGCGTGCTCGGCAACAACCGGCTGCGCGTCCTGCCGATCTGGGAACTGAAATTCGGCAGCATGGGCGGGCGCAGGTCACGGCACATCGCCACGGAGAAAGCCAAGCACGACACCGACTATCAGGAGAAGGTCGGCATCGTCGACGGGCCGGCGAAGGACCTCGCGCCCGAAGTCACCGCGCGCATTCAGCGCGCCGCGAAACGCATCTACCGAGCGCTTGGCCTCGACGGCTACGCCCGTATCGATTTTCGTCTCGCCGCCGACGGCACGCCGTATTTCATCGAGGCCAATCCCAACCCCGAGATCGCCAGGAGCCAGGAGTTCGCCACGGCGGCTCAACATGCCGGGCTCAAATATCCGGATCTCCTGCAGCGCATCCTGGCTCTCGGAATAAGCCGGGCCAAGGCGGGGGTGTCGCTGGGGTAATGCAAGATGGCAGCGATCATAAGGTAACCCCTCATCCTTCGAGACGCGCTACGCGCTCCCTGGGATGAGGGGTGATGGTCGTTGCGTTGGGTTAGGCAATTCCCGCCGCGACCTGGCCGCGCAAACGCTCCAGGCCTAGCAGCGTGTTGGCGCAGGCTTCCGCGACCTCGACGCCCTTGATCGCAAAATGCCTGCGGAAGAAATCGTAGTGCACTTCGGTCTCGTGGAATTGCTGCGGCGTCAGCACCGCCGAGAACACCGGCACCTCGGTGCGCAGCTGCACGTCCATCAGCGCCTTGATCACGGTGTCGGCGACGAACTCGTGGCGATAGATGCCACCGTCGACGACGAGGCCGGCCGCGACGATCGCGGTGTAGCGCCGCGTCTTGGCGAGGATCTGCGCGTGCAGCGGGATCTCGAACGAGCCCGGCACCTCGAACACGTCGACATGGGTGAGGTGACGCGCCTCGGCCTCCTTCATGAAGGCGATGCGGGCCTCCTCGACCACGTCGCGGTGCCAGCAGGCCTGCACGAAGGCCACCCGCTGCGGCTTTGCAAAACGCGGATGCTCGATTGCCGGCGGGTCCACGGGAACCGGCGGCTGGGTTGTCTCGGCAGTTTCGGCTTTGGAAGTTTGGACTTGGGAAGTTTGGACTTGGGGATCTTGCAACATCTGATTCATGGCTTTCCTCAGTTAAGGACCAGAATCAGGGCACACGGAACGACAAACAGCCGCACCTTGCGATGCGTCTGCCACCGACCGTTCTCTTTCATCCGGACTTTAACCGTCGGCTTCGGAGTTGCACCGAATCTGCTGACCCTTCCCTCTCAAGGGGTCCCCGAGGGAATCCCTATCAAGGAGAAGGCGCTCGCGGGCTTGGGCCTTTCGGCCCTTACCGCCGGTGGGGACTTTCACCCCGCCCTGAGAACTTATCCACCCGATATGGGTGGACTATTTCGAATTATGACGAACAGGGAGGCGGCCAGCAAGAACCTTCCTTATGGGTACTACGCATGTGCCTATGACGTCAGGGCGAAACTCTGCGAAAATCCTGCGGGGCAGAAGGTCGAACAGGGCGGGACCGATCCGGACCCGCAAGGAGGGCACCGGCACGTGGAACGCAGCAGGCGCCGGCGGATCCGATTCCGGTTTGTTCTCCTCCGTTAAGAATTGTGGCGGAGATGAGCTGTGGACGAACGAGTCCTGACTTGTGGACGGACTCGGCAGCCAGTTGCGCAGATTCCGCAAATCACATCAGTTGATCCGCGACAAGCCCGCGCTGATCCCGGGATCGCGAGAGCGACGCCAAGGGATCGCCTTAGCAATATTAAGGGAGCGCGCGCCGGACCAACCGCGTGCGTATCAAAGACAACAAGAAGGCAAGAGGTCGAGACGGCATGTCCCTGCTCGAAGGCGCTATCGATTCCCGAAATCACCCGCTCGCGGTGGTCGAGGATATCGCTGCCAGCAACAACTGGCCGTTCGAACGCTCCGGCGAAGACGAACTCACGATTGTCTCGAAGGGACAATGGACCGACTACCAGCTCTCCTTCACCTGGATGGGCGGGATCGAGGCGCTGCATCTGGCCTGCGCGTTCGACATGAAGATTCCGGTCGCGCGGCGGAGCGAAGTGCAGCGGCTCGTCGCCGCCGTCAACGAGCAGTTGTGGGTCGGCCATTTCGACCTGTGGACCAACACCGGCATGGTCATGCACCGCCAGGCCCTGGTGCTGCCGGGCGGGCTTACCGCCTCGACCGCGCAATGCGAAGCCATGCTCGCCGGCGCCATCCACGCCTGCGAGCGCTACTTCCCGGCGTTCCAGTTCGTGGTGTGGGCGGGCAAGACCACGACGGAAGCGATGGACGCGGCGATGTTCGACACGGTGGGAGAGGCGTAGGGCCTCTCGTGACGTAAGGGCGCTCCCTCCCCACATCATCCCGGACAAGCGCGCCCAAAGCGCGCGCAGATCCGGGATCCATACCGCGTGATTTCGTTTGTGGCACGCGGCTTGTTGCCAACAGCTGCATCCACTAGAAACATTCGTGGTTATGGGTCCCGGCCTTCGCCGGGACGACACCGAATTTGTGGTGACCACAGTGGCGAACAGCACTCTTCAAAACATCACCGGCACCATCCTTCTCGCCGGCGCCGGCAAGATGGGCGGCGCGATGCTGACCGGATGGCTGGCGGGCGGACTCGATCCGCGCCGCGTCGCGGTGGTCGACCCGCACATCGCACCTGAGATCAGCGCGCTTGCCGCCAAGGGCGTGGCGCTCAATCCCGATGCGAAGGCGGCAGGCCAGGTCGAGACGATGGTCGTCGCGGTGAAGCCGCAGACGTTCCGCGAGGCCGGCGCGAAGCTGAAGCCCTTCGTCTCGGAGAAGACCTCCGTGGTCTCGATCATGGCGGGAACCACGATCGCCTCGCTTCAGGAGGTCTGCGGCGGCGCTGTCGTGCGCGCGATGCCGAACACGCCGGCCGCGATCGGCCGCGGCATCACGGTGGCGGTTGCGGCGAAGAACGTCAGCACCGCGCAACGCGCGGTGGCCGACGCGCTGCTGCGCGCCACCGGCTCGGTCGAATGGGTCGAGGATGAGAGCCTGATGGATGCGGTGACCGCGGTGTCCGGCTCGGGACCGGCCTATGTGTTCCTGCTCGCCGAGGAACTTGCGCGCGCCGGTGTCGAAGCGGGATTGCCCGAGGCGCTGGCGACGAAGCTCGCGCGCGAAACGGTGGCAGGCTCGGGCGAGCTGCTGCATCAATCCGAGCTGCCCTCCGGCACGCTGCGCCAGAACGTCACCTCGCCCGGCGGCACCACGGCCGCAGCGCTCGGCGTGCTGATGGGCGAGCCCGGCCTGCGCGACCTGATGATCCGTGCAATCGCAGCGGCGACGCAGCGGTCGAAGGAATTGGCGAAGTAGCAAGATGCCGTAGGGTGGGCAAAGCGAAGCGTGCCCACCACATCTGTCTTGCACGCTGAGCAATGGTGGGCACGGCGCTTCGCGCCTTTGCCCACCCTACGATTTCGAGCCTGCCCCGAGCCGCTTGTTGAACATCTCGACATTGACGAGCCCGCGCGCGTGGCGGCCCTCGCCGAGCTTGCGCGTGCCCTCGAACGCCTCGACTTCGAAACGGATGACGCGGCGCTCGACCGCGACCACCTTCGCGGTGGTCCGCACCGTCGCGCCGACCAGGGCGGCTGCGAGATGGCGGATGTCGACCTCGGTGCCGACGGTGACCCAGCCCGGCTGAAGCGCAGGGCGGATCGCATCGCCCGACGTCATCTCCATCTCGAGGATCATCATCGGCGTCGCATAGACAAAAGGCATGCCCGGCACGAAGTGCCCGACCGTGCGCTCCACTGGGACCACCAGCGTGCGCTCCGCGCTCATGCCTGTCGTGATGAAGTCGCGTGCGTCCATGGTGCTTGCTCGTCATTCCGGGGCGCGCGAAGCGCGAACCCGGAATCCAGAAGTTTACAGCTCGAGATTCCGGGTTCAGCCCTAACGGGCTGCCCCGGAATGACGCTAACGCGTCACTTCTTCGCAGCCGCCGCGCGCTCCACGAACGTCTTGCCGCCCTTCATCTTGTGGCGGAGCGGGGCTTCGTTGATCTGGATGACGACGGCATCGGCGTCGACGCCGAGATTCTTCACCAGTGCCTGCGTGATGTCACGCATCATGCCGGCCTTCTGTTCATCGGTGCGGCCTTCGGCCATGCTGACGGTGATCTCAGGCATCGTTTTCTCCCTGCTGCTGTCGTCATGATCGGGCTTGTCCCGATCATTCAAAGTCGTGTGCATCAAACAGGACGTGGATGCCCGGGACAAGCCCGGGCATCAGGCGATGCGCGAATAGCTAGCCCCAGCTCACGTCATGGCGCGCCAGCACCTCGCGCACCTTTGCGACGAGATCGGCTTCGCCGCACGAGAACTGCGCCGGGCGGCTCTCGCGCCATTCCTGGTTGGAAGCAATCGCAGCGGCCGCTTTCGCGCCTTCGATCAGGTCCTTGATCTGCAGCTCGCCGCGCGCCTTTTCGTCCGAGCCCTGGATGATGACGCAAGGGCTGTTGCGGCGGTCGGCATATTTGAGCTGGTTGCCCATGTTCTTGGGATTGCCGAGATAGAGCTCGGCGCGGATGCCGGCGGTGCGCAGGCTTGCCACCATCTTCTGGTAGTCGGCGACGCGGTCGCGGTCGAACACGGTGACGACGACGGGACCGAACTCGGGCCGCGTGTCGAGCTTGCCGAGCAGCGTCAGCGCAGCCTGGAGCCGCGAGACGCCGATCGAGAATCCGGTCGCCGGCACCGGCTCGCCGCGGAAGCGCGAAACGAGGCCGTCGTAGCGGCCACCGCCACCGACGGAGCCGAAGCGTACCGGGCGGCCCTTCTCGTCCTTGGTGTCGAGCAGGAGTTCGACCTCGTAGACGGGGCCGGTGTAGTATTCGAGGCCGCGCACAACGGAGGGGTCGATCTTGATGCGGTCCGCACCGTACCCCGACGCCATGACCAGCTTGGCGATCTCTTCCAGCTCGCTCACGCCGGCCTGACCAACTTCGCTCTTGGCGAGGTAAGCTTCCGCCGCGGCAATGGCTTCTTTCCAATCGTCGCGCGGTTTGGTGATGGCCAGAACAACGTCGGCCTCCGCCGCGCTCAAATTGGCGCCTTTCGTGAAGTCGCCCTTGCCCTCTTCGCCACCATCCCACCTGCCGGGACCGAGCAATTTACGCACCTCATCGGCGGGAAACTTGTCGAGCTTGTCGATTGCGCGCAGCACAGTCAGCCGGCGTGCGGCATTCTCGTCGCCGGCAAGTCCAATGGCTTCCAGAACACCGTCGAGCACTTTTCGGTTGTTCACCTTCACCACGTACTGGCCGCGCTGAACGCCAAGCGCCTCCATCGTGTCCGCAGCCATCATGCAGATCTCGGCATCCGCCGCCGGCGTTGCCGAGCCGACCGTGTCGGCATCGAACTGCATGAACTGGCGGAAGCGGCCGGGGCCGGGCTTCTCGTTGCGGAAGACGTAGCCGACGCGGTAGCTGCGGTAGGGCAAGACCAGACCGTCCGTCCCGTAGCGCTCGCCGACATAGCGGGCGAGCGGCGCGGTCAGATCGTAACGCAAGCTGATCCACTGCTCGTCGTCGTCCTGGAACGAGAACACGCCCTCGTTCGGGCGGTCCTGGTCGGGCAGGAACTTGCCGAGCGCGTCGGTGTATTCCATCGCCGGCGTCTCCACCGGCTCGAAGCCGTAGAGCTCGTAGACGGCGCGGATCTTCTCGACCATCTCGCGCGTCGCCCGGATCGCGGCGGGATCGCGATCCTCGAGCCCGCGCGGCAGGCGCGCCTTCAGTTTCTGGGGTTTTTTGGGTTTTTCGGCCATGCGCGGCGTTTACCAGCCGACGCGCGAGGCGGCAACCGGGGCGGCAAGCCGGGGGGCCCCAAGTCCACCCGCCTCGGCGTCATTCCGGGGCGATGCGCAGCATCGAGCCCGGAATCTCGAGATTCCCCGGTGCGCAACTGCGCACCTCAGGTCTGGTCCTTCGGACCATCCCGGAATGACGACTGCTTCCCTACGGCTGCTCCATGCGCGCCCGGAGGGCGTCCGCGTCCGCCTTCGGCAGCGACTTCAGCGTCGGCTTGATGGTTTCGCCGCCGACGATCTTGCCGTTGCGCATGAACATCCAGTCCGAGATGTCGGCTTCGCTGAATGTGACCTTATCGCCTGCCCGCTTGCCGGGCAGATCACGCGGTTCGTTGGCGAACACGCCCGAATAGGCCCCGTTCGGCAGTTTCTTCACCTCGGCGATCCAGATGTGCTCGCCGCCTTTGCGGGTGAAAAAGCGCACTTTCAGGGCGTGCCCGGTTTCCGACGGCTTGGGCGCCTCATAGGACGCCCAGAAGGTCGGGAGGGTGCCGCGGGCGCGTGCGATCGCGGTGTTCATCTCGGGGTCGGTGGTGCGCACATCGACAACGGGCGAGCGGTCTTCGGCTGCGACCTCCGGCTTGGGGCCGATGGTCAGGATGCCGAAGACGGTGATGCCGGTGATTGCGGCGAGGACGACCCATTTCAGGGGCTGGGAAAGCGTGGATGCCATGATCGCGATGTCCGGATGCGTCAATATCTCCGGGCTTTGTCGCGGGATCGTGGCGGGGCGTTCATGATGCCCGCTCTTCGCCTCTCCCCGCTTGCGGGGAGAGGCCGGAATGCGCGCAGAACGCGCGGATTCCGGGTGAGGGGTACTCTCCGCGAGTCCAACTGCCAGCGTCCCCGTGGAGACTCCCCCTCATCCCGACCCTCTCCCCGCAAGCGGGGAGAGGGAGAAAAATCAAAACACCTTGCGGATCCAGTTGTGGGGATCGTTGGTGCGGCCGTACTGGATGTCGACGAGCTGCTTGCGCAGGCCCATGGCGACCGGGCCGGCGGCGCCGCCGCTGATCTCGAAATCGCCGCTCACCGAGCGCACCTTGCCGATCGGCGAGATCACCGCCGCGGTGCCGCAGGCGAAGGCTTCCTTCAACTTGCCCGAGGCCGCATCCTTGCGCCACTGGTCGAGCGAGTACGGCTCCTCGCGCACCGTCTTGCCGGCATCCTTCGCCAGCGCGATGATGGAGTCGCGGGTGATGCCGGGCAGGATCGTGCCGAGCGGCGGCGTCGACAGCGAGCCGTCCTCGAACACGAAGAAGATGTTCATGCCGCCGAGCTCCTCGACGTAGCGGCGCTCGATCGCATCGAGGAAGACCACCTGATCGCAGCCGTGCTGAATGGCTTCCGCCTGCGCACGCAGACTCGCGGCGTAATTGCCACCGCACTTGACGGCGCCGGTGCCGCCGACCGCGGCGCGCGTGTAGTTCTCCGAGACCCAGATCGACACCGGCGCAGGTCCGCCCTTGAAATAGGAGCCGACCGGTGAGGCGATCACCGCGAAGATGTATTCGGACGACGGCTTGACGCCGAGGAAGGTCTCGCTCGCGATCATGAAGGGGCGCAGGTAAAGGCTGCCCTCGCCGCCCGGCATCCAGGCACGATCGATGCGCACGACCTGCTCGACCGCCTCGATGAAGACGTCTTCGGGCAGCTGCGCCATCGCCATGCGATCGGCCGAGTCCCTGAAGCGCCGCGCATTGGCGTCGGGGCGGAACAGGTTCACGCCGCCGTCGTCGCGCTTGTAGGCCTTGAGGCCCTCGAAAATTTCCTGGGCGTAGTGCAGGACGGCGCCGGCCGGATCGAGCTGGAAGTTGGCGCGCGCCTCGATGCGCGCCTCGTACCAGCCGCCCTTGGCCTGGTTGTAACGGACGATCGCCATGTGGTCGGTGAAGACCCGCCCGAACCCGGGGTCCACCAGCTTGGCGACGCGGTCCTTTTCTGGAGTAGGATTGGATGCGGGCTGGATGTCGAATTTCATGCTCATGTCCTTGGCTCCCGCTGCCGGTAGCGGCGCTGTTCTGGCGCCCGCCTGCCCTGTTTCGGGTCCGGCTGGCTTGATTAGAGTTGTGGCCGGGCCACCGCCAGCCTTGTTACGGCCGGTTTCCGTGGCCAGCATGTCGCCGAGGACATGCTTTTGCGGAAGGCGGAAGTCCAGTATGTTTTGTCGAAATGCCGCTCGACAATCGCACGGTAGATCTGATCCGGCCGTCGCCGCCTGTCCGGCTCTCTCCGGCCGCCTCAGCTTCGATGCCACCCGACGCGAAACGATCTAAAATTTCGTGCGGGCTGATCGTTTTGTAACATTGAACCCAAGATACGTCAATATGCCTGACATAAATTTCGCGACTCCCCCTCAAGACGCTGCCGAGCCCCGGCCGGCGGCAGGCGATGGAGGCAATTTGCGCTGGGATATCATCGAGCTGCTGTTCTTCGCCTATCGCGACTTCGTCGGCGATCCCGACCAGGAGCTGGAGGCGTTCGGCTTCGGCCGGGCCCATCACCGCGTCATGCACTTCGTCTACCGCTATCCCGGGCTCAAGGTCGCCGATCTCCTCGACGTCCTGCGCATTACAAAACAGTCGCTCGGCCGGGTGCTCAAGCAGCTCCTGGACGAGGGCTATATCGTGCAGAAGACCGGCGACAATGACCGCCGCCAGCGCCTGCTCTACGCAACGCCGAAGGGCGAGGCGCTGGTGCAGAAGCTCGCCGGGCTCCAGACCACGCGGATCACCAAGGCGCTCGCCGAGATGGCGCCGCAGGATGCGGAGACCGTCAAGCGCTTCCTGCGCGCGATGATCGATCGCGACGATCCGGACAAGGTGCTGGAGACGATCTTCGCCTCCGTCAATCAAGACCCAAAGGAGTGACCGTGCCACTCGCTGCCACGCTCGCCCGTCCGCCGGTGCAACCGGCCGACGACGCCCCGCATCTCCTGCTGGTCGACGACGACCGCCGCATCCGCGATCTGCTGTCGCGCTTCCTCGCCGGCGAAGGCTATCGCGTCTCGACCGCGGCGAGCGCCAGCGATGCGCGTTCGAAGCTCATGGGCCTGCATTTCGACCTCTTGATCCTCGACGTCATGATGCCTGGCGAGACCGGCTTCGACCTCGCCCGCTTCATCCGGACGTCCTCCTCGGTGCCTATCGTGATGCTGACGGCGCGCCACGAAGCGGAAGCCCGCATCGAAGGCCTTCAGATCGGCGCCGACGACTACGTGGCAAAGCCGTTCGAGCCGCGCGAGCTCGCGCTGCGCATCAACAACATCCTCAAGCGCGCCGCCCCGCCGCCGCAGGCAGCGGTGGTGGAGAAGATCGCGTTCGGCCCCTACGTCTACCATCTCGATCGCGGCGAATTGCGCCAGGGCGAAGAGGTCATTCACCTCACCGACCGCGAGCGCGAGATGCTGCGGATTCTCTCGGAGACGCCGGGCGAGACCGTGCCGCGCAGCGCACTGACCGGCAATGGCAGCGTCAACGAGCGCGCCGTCGACGTGCAGATCAACCGCCTCAGGCGCAAGATCGAGACCGATCCCGCCAATCCGCTGTTCCTCCAGGCGGTGCGCGGCATCGGCTATCGCCTGGTGGCCTCGCCTTAAACCGCAGTGAAGCGCGACCGATGAGCACGATCGATACCGGCCTGACGCTGCTGAAGAGCGCCGCCGGCCGCGTCTCCGCCGCCAATGGCTGGATGGGCAATGCGTTCAAGGGCTGGATGCCGACCGGCCTCTATGCCCGCGCGCTCCTCATCATGATCGTGCCGATGGTGATCCTGCAATCGGTCGTCGCCTTCGTGTTCATGGAGCGGCACTGGAACACGGTGACGCGCCGCCTGTCGGCCGCAGTGGTGCAGGACATCGCCGCGCTGATCGACATCTACAAGGGCTATCCGCAGGACAAGGATCGCGACCAGATCCGCCGCATCGCGCAGCAACGCCTCGGACTCGTGGTCGACTTCCTGCCCGCCGGCGACATGCCGCCGCCAGGACCAAAGCCGTTCTTCTCGCTGCTCGACCAGACGCTGTCGGTGCAGCTCGGCCGCCAGATCGGGCGCTCGTTCTGGATCGACACGGTCGGCCGCTCCAACCTCGTCGAGATCCGCATCCAGCTCGACGACGCCGTGATGCGCGTGTTCGCGCAGCGCAGCGCCGCTTACGCTTCGAACTCGGAGATCTTCCTGTTCTGGATGGTCGGCACGTCCTCGATCCTCTTGATCGTCGCAGTGCTGTTCCTGCGCAACCAGATCAAGCCGATCCTGCGCCTTGCCGATGCCGCCGAAAGCTTCGGCAAGGGCCGCGAGGCGCCGAACTTCAGGCCGCGCGGCGCGCGCGAAGTGCGACGCGCGGCGGTCGCCTTCCTCGAGATGAAATCGCGCATCGAGCGCACGATGGAGCAGCGCACCGCGATGCTGGCCGGCGTCAGCCACGACCTGCGCACCATCCTGACCCGCTTCAAGCTCGAGCTGGCGCTGATCGGCGACAGCCCGGAGCTCGAAGGCATGCGCAAGGACGTCGACGAGATGTCGATGATGCTGGAGGACTACCTTGCGTTTGCCCGCGGCGATTCCGGCGAGCAGTCGCAGCCGACCGACATGGCGCAGGCGCTCGAGGAGCTGCGCAGCGATGCCGAACGCCACGGCCACGCTGCAACCGTCGCATTCAACGGACTGCCGGTGGTGACGGTGAAGCCGGCCTCGTTCAAGCGCTGCCTCGCCAACCTCGTCACCAATGCGGCGCGCTACGGCAAGAGCATCGCCATCACCGGCCAGCGCGATCACCGTTATCTGACCGTCACGGTCGACGACGACGGCCCGGGCATCCCCGCGCATCTGCGCGAAGAGGTGTTCAAGCCGTTCCTGCGGCTGGACAACGCCCGCAACCAGGACGAAGGCGGCACGGGCCTTGGCCTCGCCATCGCCCGCGACATCGCCCGCTCGCATGGCGGCGACATCACGCTGGGCGACAGCCCGATGGGCGGATTAAGGGCGAGCGTGCGGATACCGGTGTAACTGCCGTAGCCCGGATTTCGCTACGCTCCATCCGGGCTACAATCTCGCCTACTTCGGCAGCAGGGCCTTCAGCTTGTCGACGTCGCGCACGTTCATCTTGAAGCCGCCGGGCATCACGATGTCGCCGGGCTTCTGGTCCGGCTTGCAGGCGCCCAGCCATTTCGCTTCGAGCGTCATGGTGGTGTCGCGCCCCGCCGCGCCGGCGGCGCCGCCTTGCGCGTGCGAGGTGGTCTTCACCGTATAGGCCGAGTTGAAATCGCCGGTGATCTCGGCGTGCGAGGTGGTGCTGATGCCGGCGACGCTGCACTCGGAATCGCTGACATAACCGGTCGCGGTCTTCTTGATGTCCTGCTTGGCGCAGATCTGCTTGGCCATCGGGGAGACGTTGTTGTTCATCTCCTTGTCGACGGTCTCGTCGGTGCAGTGCTGCATGGTCATTTCCGGCATCTGCGAGCCGGTCCTGACCATTTTCAATTCCCACAGGCCGGCCTTGCGCACCGGCAGATCGTCGGCACTGGCGCCGCCTGCCGACACCACAAGGCAAAGGGCCGAGCCGAGCAAAGCAAGTTTGCGCGTCATGTGGGAAGCTCCCGGCTGAGAGATCGCTGCGTTACGAAAACGCCTCAGTACAGCGTGCGGATCGGCTGGCTGGCGGCGCCATAGGGCACCCAGCGGCAGGAGAACGAGATGTAGCCGCCCTCATAGGCCTGCACGCCGAGGAATTTGACGACCTTGCCGTACCGCGCGCAATGATCGACCGCGACCTGCCGCGCGTCGACCTGATTGGCCATCGAATAGGCGATGATGCCGCCGGTGTCGTTGCCCTTGAACGGGGGTACAGGAAGGATATCGGCGCGCGCCGACTGGCCCGCCATCATACCCAGGGCAAGAAGGCCCGCGGCCGCAATGATTCGCATTTCCCGTTACTCCAATTGGTTGGCGCCAGTTTACGGTGCCGGGACGGAAGTGAAAAGAACTGAAGCCCTGTCGGATGCGACGTTCTGGTCAACTCCTGGCCAAGTGTTGCCGCGCTGCACTTGACCTCACCCGCCCTTCGCGGCACCGTCCGACCTCCGCAGATCATCTGTCTGGATTGCCCATGCGCGCCTCGACCTCCCTGAAATCGCTCCGCTTTGCCGCCGTGCTCGGCCTCATGTTCGGGGCGCTGTCGCTCGGTGAGGCCAGGGCCGCCAATCCGCTGGAGCTGAATTTCTGGCTGAGCGGACCGCGCTATGACGGCAATGTGGCAGATTGCGACAAGGCGCTGCCGACGATCGCCACCCAGTTCTGGGAGAAGGAAAGCGCCTTCTGGAATTCCTCGTTGAAGATCACCGGCTTCTCCGCCGTGCACGAGACCGCGTTCCGACCCTGGCAGTCCGACAATATTCCGCGCCGTTATTGCACCGGCGAGGCCATGCTGAACGACGGCAAGGTGCGCAAGGTGCATTTCTCGATCATCGAGGATGGCGGCTTCGCCGGTTACGGCAATGGTGTCGAATGGTGCGTGGTCGGGCTCGACCGCAACTGGGCCTACAATCCGGCCTGTCGCGCCGCCAAGCAGTAATTCGACAGCCCTGATTCGGACCGGGCCAGCGGCCTGACGAGGGCCGCCCGAATTTTGTTCTTGAAATGTTCTTATCGCCTGCTAGGCTCGATTGCACAGTCTAGTTGAGGGGCGTCGCCATGTTTCATTCCAGATTGCATTCGTTCTCCCGCCTGATGATCTCGCTGACCCTGGCCTTGACCTTTGCCGCCGGGCTGGTCTTGCCGGCGGGCGTCGCGACAGCGCAGGACAGGCGGCAGAACGCGCCCGGCGAATTCGATTTCTATGTGCTGTCGCTCTCGTGGTCGCCCTCCTTCTGCGAGGAGGCGGCGGAGCGCGGCGGCCGCTCCCAGATCCAGTGCAGCGGCCGGCCCTATTCCTTCGTGGTGCACGGGCTGTGGCCGCAATATGAGAACGGCTTCCCGGAATATTGCCAGCGGCCGGCGCCGCGGCTGAACCGCAGCATCGTCTCCTCGATGCTCGACCTGATGCCGGCGCCGGGCCTGATCTTCAACGAGTGGGACAAGCACGGCACCTGCTCGGGGCTCGCCGACCGCAGCTATTTCGAGACGATCAGGAAAGCGCGCGCCGCGATCAAGATTCCGGCCGAATATCTCGAATTGTCGCAGGCCAAGACCGTGGCGCCTGCCGACGTCGAGGAGGCCTTCATCAAGGCCAATCCGGGCCTCGGCAGCGCCGCCGTCTCGGTCACCTGCAACCGGACGCGGCTGTCCGAGGTCCGCATCTGCCTCAGCAAGGACCTGCAATTCCGCGCCTGCGAGGAGATGGACCGCCGCGCCTGCCGCCGCGACCAGGTGACGATGCCGCCGATCAGGGGTGGGTAGCTGCAAAATCAGCTCCGTCATTCCGGGGCACGCGAAGCGTGAACTATGGTGCGCAGTTCGGTGCTACGTACCGCCCGGGAATGACGGGAGTTACTTTCATCGCGCGATGTCGTAACTCTCCGCCATGAACTACCGTCACGCCTTTCATGCCGGCAACTTTGCCGATGTCATCAAGCACATCGTGCTGGCGCGCATCCTCACTTATTTGCAGGACAAGCCGGGGGCGTTCCGCGTCATCGACACCCATGCCGGCGCCGGCCTCTACGATCTCGAAAGCGACGAGGCGCGGCGCGGTGGCGAATGGCTAACCGGCATCGCGCGACTGATGCAGGCGCGCCTGTCGAACGAGACCGCGGCGCTGACAAAGCCTTATCTCGACATCGTCCGCGCCTTCAATCCGAAGGGCGAGCTCAAGGCCTATCCAGGTTCGCCGCTGATCGCGCGCGGCCTGCTCAGGCCGCAGGACCGCCTCGTCGCCTGCGAACTCGAGCCGAAGGCACGCAAGGCGCTGATCGACGTGCTGCGCCGCGACGAGCAGGCACGCGTGGTCGATCTCGACGGCTGGGTGGCACTGCCGGCCTTCGTGCCGCCGAAGGAGCGGCGCGGGCTCGTGCTGATCGACCCGCCGTTCGAGGCAAAGAACGAGTTCGAACGGCTGGGCGAAGCCTTCTCGGAGGCTTTCGCAAAATGGCCGACCGGTATCTATGTAATCTGGTATCCCGCCAAGAGCCGGCGCGCCACCGATGCGCTGGCACAGCTCGTGGCGCGGCTCGCAGCCGCAGCAAAGCCACCGGGCAAATGCCTGCGCCTCGAATTCAGTGCCGCGCCGCAAGCGGACGGCGCAGCCCTCACCTCCACCGGACTGCTGATCGTCAATCCCCCTTACACGCTGCACGGCGAGCTCAAGACGATCCTGCCCGAGCTCGAAATGCCGCTCGGCCAGGGCGGCGCTGCCAGATTCCGATTAGAGGTGCCGAGGCCGTAACACTCCGGCATTCTTGGGAAAAATATGCAGGAGCGGTAGTCAATCTGCAAAGAACCGTATTATGCTATTTCCGTGACTGGCTTTACGTTCCGCTTCCGCGAATGGTTGCGGCGGAGTGAAGGCCTAAGAAAGATCCGGCCGGACCGAAAGGTCCGCCCAAGGATGGCCAGCTCCCGGGCTCCGTACGGCCCGGTCATGTCGTGACGTGAGTCTGCGTCACGACGGAGGAGCAATGAGGGGGAGTTTCCCGATGGCCATGACGGGAACGGTCAAGTTCTTCAACGGCGAGCGCGGCTACGGCTTCATCAAGCCGGATGACGGCGGTCGCGATGTCTTCGTTCACATCACTGCTGTGGAGCGAGCGGGACTGAAGGACCTTGCCGAAGGACAGCGTATTACTTTCGAAGTCGAACCGGACAAGAAGGGGAAGGGACCGAAGGCGGTCAATTTGGTCATCCTCTCCTAGCGGGCCTGACGCAAAAAAACCTGGCGCAAAAAAAGTCCCGGCCGCGAGCGGCCGGGAGGTTATTGTCCGGTATTTTCTTATTTGGCTATCAGAAGTGATAGTTGACGCCTGCGCGCACAACGCTGGCGGTATAGCCGTTTGACACGCCTGTAATTGCGAACTGACTCGTCGACAGATCGATGTAGAGATATTCGAGCTTGGCGCTCCAGTTCGGCGCGAGGCCGACTTCCGCACCGGCACCGATGGTCCAGCCGGCGCTGGTGTGCGACTCCGTCCAGCCGAAGGTCTGCGCGCGCAGTTCGCCGAAGGCGAGGCCGGCGGTGCCGTAGAACAGCACGTTGCTGAAGGCATAGCCGGCGCGGCCGCGCAGGGTGCCGAACCACGGATTGGAGAACTTCCAGGGCGCG
The DNA here is from genome assembly GCF_028128655.1 of Bradyrhizobium sp. CCBAU 45394. Lineage (NCBI taxonomy): Bacteria > Pseudomonadati > Pseudomonadota > Alphaproteobacteria > Hyphomicrobiales > Nitrobacteraceae > Bradyrhizobium > Bradyrhizobium sp. CCBAU 45394. The sequence goes on from NZ_LBIX01000167.1 coordinate 100,843, forward strand.
AAGGTGTCGTCGGCGCCAGCGGCCTGGATGTCGCCCTCGACGCCGAACACCCACGGGCCGTTCTGGAAATTGTAGCCGGCCTGAATGCCGCCGACGAAGCCGGACGGCTTTGAGGGATTGTTGTCGACCGAGCCCCACTCATAGCCGATGTTGCCGCCGAGATACGGACCGGCCCAGCTATACGCGTTCAGCGGCTGGTTGACGGTATAGGGGGCACGCTGCCCGTAACTGAGATCGGCGGCCTCTGCCGAAGCTGTCCAGCCGGCGGCAACCAACGCGGCTGCGCCCACAACGAGCCTCTTCATCACACACTCCAACGCAACTGCCGCAACCGGTGCGATGCCGGCGCCGCCGCGCCATGTCGCGTGGTTACGGAACCAAGACTTTTCGCGTAAGATTTATCGAGAGTTTTAAGTTAAAGGGCTGTTAAGACCCGTTACCGCGCGCTTAACAGACTTAAGGAAGCGTTACCGGGAACTGCGCCGCCATCCTGTGCGTGCAGCATGGCCGGAACTTCAAATCGGTCCCCCCAGCGCCTAAATTCGTCCCATGGTTCACGATTCCACCGACGATCCGGACGACACCCGCGTTCGCAAATCAAGGCGCGGCACGGCACCGGACGCCCCGTCCCAGGAGACGGCACCGCCCGACCTCGATCCCGCCACCACGGGCGGCGACGACGAGGACGACGCGCTTCTGCCTGACATCCTGGAAGAGAGCGGCGCAGTCGGCGAGGAGCCGCTGGCGAGCGGCCATGAGGCGATCGAGCGCGCGGTCCGGCTCGCGCCGACCTCGCCCGGCGTCTATCGCATGCTCAACGCGAATGCCGACGTGCTCTATGTCGGCAAGGCCAAGAACGTCAAAAAGCGCCTGTCCAACTACGCGCGCCAGAGTGCGCCGCAACCGGCGCGCATCCTGCGCATGATCGCCGCCACGGTGACCGTGGAGATCGTCTCGACCAACACCGAGACCGAAGCGCTGCTGCTGGAAGCCAACCTCATCAAGCAGCTCCGGCCGCGCTTCAACGTGCAGCTGCGCGACGACAAGTCGTTTCCCTATATCCTGATCACCGGCGACCACTGGGCGCCGCAAATCCTGAAGCACCGCGGAGCGCAGACCCGGCCCGGACGCTATTTCGGCCCGTTCGCCTCCGCAGGCGCCGTCAACCGCACCATCACGGCGCTGCAGCGAGCGTTCCTGATCCGCTCCTGCACCGATTCCTTCTTCGAGAGCCGCAGCAGGCCCTGCCTGCTCTACCAGATCCGCCGCTGCGCCGGTCCCTGCACCCGCGAGATTGATTTCCCCGGCTATACGACCCTGGTGCGCGAGGCGACCGACTTCCTCTCCGGCAAGAGCCATGCGGTGAAGCAGGAGCTCGCCGGCGAGATGGAGAAGGCGGCCAATGAGCTCGAATTCGAGACCGCCGCGCTCTATCGCGACCGCCTTGCCGCGCTGTCGGCGATCCAGTCGCAGCAGGGCATCAATCCGCGCACGGTGGAGGAGGCCGACGTGTTCGCCATCCACCAGGAGGGCGGCTTCTCCTGCGTCGAGGTGTTCTTCTTCCGCACCGGCCAGAACTGGGGCAACCGCGCCTATTTCCCGCGCGCGGAGAAGACCTTTACGCCCGAAGAAGTGCTCGGCTCCTTCCTCGCCCAGTTCTACGACGACAAGCCGCCGCCGAAGAACATCCTGCTTTCGCATGAGATCGAGGAGAGCGAGCTGCTTGCCAACGCGCTGTCGATCAAGGCCGGCCACAAGATCGAGGTCACCGCGCCGAAGCGCGGCGAGAAGAAGGAGCTCGTCGCCCATGCGCTGACCAATGCGCGCGAGGCGCTGGGCCGGAAGCTCGCGGACACCGCGACGCAGGGCCGCCTGCTCGACGCCATGGCGACGACGCTGAGCCTGCCGCATGCTCCCAAGCGCATCGAGGTCTACGACAACAGCCACATCCAGGGCACCAATGCGGTCGGCGCCATGATCGTCGCCGGCCCGGACGGCTTCGTGAAGAACCAGTACCGCAAGTTCAACATCAAGTCGGAAGGGGTCACGCCCGGCGACGACTACGGCATGATGCGCGAGGTGCTGGAGCGCCGCTTCAAGCGCCTCATCAATCCGCCCGAGGAGGGCGCCAAGGTCAAGGACGACGATTTTCCGCAATGGCCCGACCTTGTCATCATCGACGGCGGCCGCGGCCAGCTCAACGCCGTCCGGGAGATCTTTGCAAATCTCGGCCTGACCCAGGTGTCGCTGATGTCAGTCGCCAAGGGGCCGGACCGGGATGCCGGCCGCGAGACCCTGTTCATGCCGGAGCGCGAGGCGATCAAGCTCGAGCCGCGCGACCCCGTGCTCTATTTCATTCAGCGCCTGCGCGACGAGGCCCACCGCTTCGTCATCGGCTCGCACCGCAAGCTGCGCAAGAAGGACATCCGCGAGGCCGGTTTGCAGGAGATTCCGGGCATCGGCCCGTCACGCAAACGTGCCTTGCTGCATCATTTCGGAACCCTGAAGGAGATCGAACGGGCCTCGATCGCCGATCTCGGCAAGGTTCCGGGGGTGAGCGCCGAAAGCGCCCGCAGGATTTTCGAGTATTTCCATCCCCAGCCGGGGTGAACTAAGGGGTCCGCAGTCATATGGTCGTCGCATCCTGCACTCCATTTGGGAGCGGGACGGTTGACCTTCAGGCTTGAGCGGTATTGGTAGGACGGATGAACATCGCCACGACACGAGGGACGACCAGCCGCGCGATGTCCCTCCCGAACATCCTGACCTATGGCCGGATCGCCGCGATCCCGGTCGTGGTCGGGTGCATCTACGCGCAGTCGATTCTGGATCAGCCGCTGTGGCTGCGCTGGGTCGCGGTCGCCATTTTCATCGCGGCGGCAGTCACCGATTACCTCGACGGCTATTACGCGCGGATCTGGAATCAGCAATCGGCGTTCGGCCGGATGCTCGATCCGATCGCCGACAAGCTGCTGGTCGCCTCCTGCCTGCTGATGCTGGCCGCCGACGGTATCATCCATGGCTGGTCGCTGTGGGCCGCCATCGTGATCCTGTGCCGCGAGATCCTGGTCTCGGGCCTGCGCGAATATCTCGCCGCGCTGCGCGTCAGCGTGCCCGTCACCAAGCTTGCCAAGTGGAAGACCACGGTCCAGCTCGTCGCCATCGGCTTCCTGCTCGCGGGCGAGGCCGGCGACCAGGTCGTGCCCGTCGTGACCCAGATCGGCCTCTTGCTGCTGTGGGCCTCGGCGATCCTCACCATGTACACCGGCTACGATTATTTCCGCTCCGGCATCCATCACCTCATCAAGGAGGATGAGGTATGAAGGTGAAATATTTTGCCTGGGTGCGCGAACGCGTCGGCAAGGCCGAGGAAACCATCGAGCCGCCCGCGACCGTGCGCACCGTCGAGGAGCTGATCGCCTGGCTGTCCGGCCGGAGCGAGGCCTATGCCTATGCGTTCGAGAAGCCGAAGGTCATCCGCGCCGCGATCGACCATGCCCATGTCAAGTCGGACGCCGCAATCGCGGGCGCCCGCGAGATCGCGTTCTTCCCGCCGATGACCGGCGGCTAGGCCCATGACTTCCCCTGCGACCACCGGCCCCGTCACCATCCGTATTCAAGAGGACGATTTCGACATCGCGCGCGAGATCGCGCTCCTGACCAGGAGCCGGACCGACATCGGCGCGGTCGTGAGCTTCTCCGGCATCTGCCGCGGCGACGAGGATAGCGCGAAGATCGCCGCGCTGACGCTCGAACATTATCCCGGCATGGCCGAGGAAGAGATCAAGCGTCATGTCGACGAGGCAACCACGCGCTGGCCGCTCAACGGCGTCACGGTCATCCATCGCGTCGGGCGGTTCATGCCCGGCCAGAACATCGTGCTGGTGCTGACCGCCTCGCAGCATCGTCAGGCCGCATTCCAGGCGGCCGAGTTCCTGATGGACTATCTCAAGACCAGCGCGCCGTTCTGGAAGAAGGAAGAGAGCGTCACCGGCACCGGCTGGGTCGAGGTCCACGCCCGTGACGACGAGGCCGCCGCACGCTGGACGAAATCCTGATGGCAAGAGCTTCGAAAAAGACCGCGCGCGGCCGCGCCGCGCCAAAGCTTGCGAAGGTCGGCCGCGGCGAGCTTGTCACGCTCATCGACTACGTCCGCTATGCCGTGAGCCGCTTCAATGAAGCCAAGCTCTCCTTCGCGCACGGCACCACCGATCCGGTGGCGGAAGCGGCCTTCCTGGTCTGCGAGGCCCTGCATCTGCATCCCGACCAGTTCGAGGCCTTTGCCCACGCCCGCGTCACCGCCGCGGAAGGCAAGACCCTCCTCGACCTGATTCATCGGCGCGTGACCACGCGCAAACCGGCCGCCTATCTCGTCAACAAGATCTACATGCGCGGCCTGCCCTTCTATGTCGACGAGCGCGTCATCGTCCCGCGCTCCTACATCGGCGAACTGCTGGATTCGCATTTCGGCGGCGACGGCGAGGCCGGCTCGCTGATCGACGACCCCACGGCCGTCGAGCGCGTGCTCGACCTCTGCACGGGTTCGGGATGCCTTGCCATCCTCGCCGCGTATCACTTCCCGAATGCAACGGTCGATGCCGTCGACATCTCCAAGGGCGCGCTCGAAGTCGCCGCGCGCAATGTCGGGGAGCACGGGCTCGATGAGCGGGTCACGCTCCATCGCGGCGACCTGTTCGCCCCGCTCGGCGATAACAGATACGACCTTATCATCACCAACCCGCCTTACGTCGATGCGGAAGGCATGGCGGCCTTGCCGCCGGAATGCCGGGCCGAGCCGAAGCTTGCCTTCGACGGCGGCGTCGACGGTCTCGACGTGGTGCGCCGGATCCTGCGCGACGCCCCTGAGCACCTGACGCCGGACGGCGGGTTGATCTGCGAGATTGGCCGCGGCCGCGAATTGGTCGACGAGGCCTTCCCGGAACTGCCGCTGCTCTGGCTGGACACCGAAGACTCCGAAGGCGAGGTGTTCTGGATCGCGGCCGCCGATCTCGGCTGATCGGCCGCCGCGGCGGCACTCCGCGCGGAACAAGTCAAATCCCGTCACGTTCATCCCCGACGAATGTCTCGCTCTCGGAGGATGTCCGCATGCTCGCGCCATCGGGCGAATTGCTGCGCGTCGGCGTGGCGCTGAAACTCAACCATCTCAAGCGTGCCGCCCGGTCCTACTTGCGTGACCGCACCAGCCAGGCCACGGGACGGGCGACGTCCTATGCGGTCGCGGCCGGCCTGTTCGCAGTGGCCGGGCTGTTCCTGATCGCGGCCTTCTTTGTCGGCCTGGTCGCCCTGTACCGCTGGATCGCGATCACCTACGGACAGTTCTGGGGCTTCGGTGCCGTCGGCGCCGTGCTGTTGGTCCTGGCTGCATGCTGCGGCGGCGCGGCTCTGGCCCAGATGAAGCGTCGGGACAAGCCGATCGTGCCGCTTGCCAGCCGCCTGCGCGTTGCGATCGCCACCCCGCGGATTCCGCGCGGAACGGTCAAGCAGGCGGTGAAAGAGGTCGCGACGACGATTCCCCTGGCGCCGCTCGCGCCCGGCGAACGCAGCCACGGCGGCAACACCCGGCCCCTGCGCGCCACCCGTCCCGTGCAGCTGGGTCTGATGCTCGCAGCCGTCGGGCTGCTGGGCTTCACGGCCGCGCGTCGGAGACGGCACGGGCACGGACTGGACGCTTGAGATGCCCGCGCGGCGCTCAGGGCAGCTCGACTCCTGGCTGCTGATCGCCACCACGGCCGTCTTCGTGCTGGCCGCAGAGCGCTACTTCCAGGACCCCGACGTGGTCCGGCCGGGGCCTCTGCAAGACCACCGCAACGGCGAGGCGAATGCACCGGAAACGAGCCCGGCGCGTGCGGCCGTGCAGCCCGGCCATGGCCGCCGTGCGAAGAGTCCCCTCGCTATCCCCTGGGCCGGCTGGAAGGATATCTTCTGGCGTACCTATCAGCGCATCGACAACGATCGCCTGCTCGCCACGGCGGGCGGTGTCGTGTTCTTCGGGCTGCTCGCGATCTTCCCCGCAGTCACCGCGCTGGTCTCGTCCTACGGCCTGCTCGCCGATCCCTCGACGATCAGCGCCAACCTGCAAACGCTTGCGACGATGCTGCCCGAGGGCTCGTTCCAGATCGTCGAGGACCAGGTCGCGCGCGTGGTGTCGAAGGGCAATACAACGCTTGGTGTCACCTTCCTGCTCGGCCTCCTGCTTGCGATCTGGAGCGCCAATGCCGGCGTCAAATCGATCTTCGATGCCCTCAATGTCGCCTATGAGGAGCGCGAGAAGCGCAGCTTCATCCGGCTGAACTTGGTGTCGCTGGCCTTCACGGCCGGCGGCATCGTGGCACTGCTGCTGATGGTGGGCGCCGTCGTCGCCTTCCCGCTCGCGCTCGATCATCTCGGCATGGCGCCCGAAAGCAAGCTGATCGTGGCGCTGGCACGATGGCCGCTCCTGTTCCTCATCCTGCTCGTGGCGCTTGCCATCCTCTACCGCTTCGCACCCAGCCGCGATGCGCCGCGCTGGCAATGGCTGAGCCTCGGCGCGGTGGCGGCCGCCCTGCTCTGGATTGCCGGCTCTGCCTTGCTGTCCTGGTATCTGTCCGAGTTCACCAATTACAACGCCACCTACGGCTCGCTCGGCGCGGCGATCGGCCTGATGATGTGGATGTGGATGTCCGCGATCGTTATCATGTTCGGCGCCGAGCTGAACTCGGAGATCGAACGGCAGACCCTGCGCGACACGACCACCGGGCAACCGAGGCCGCTCGGAAGCCGCGAGGCGGTCTCTGCGGATACGGTCGGCGCCGCCGCTCCGGCCTGACCTCGCCGCGAACGGACCGCTATCCCCTCGAATCAACAATGATGTTAGGGTCACGCGGCTTGGGGGAGCATGAGGCGTGACGGGTTCGCACAGTAACCCGTGTTTTCCCGGGTGAGGCAGTCAGCTCTTGAGGCGTAACGCGCGGCATGATTCGCATTTCGACGATCTTCATCGCCATCTGCATGGTTCTGGTCGCGGCCTCGCTCGGGCTGGCGCTCTACGCGGTCGCCGGCATCAGCGGAACCGAATCCGCGATCGTGGCGCTGACCGCGCTGACCTTCCTGATCCTCTACAACGCGGTGTCGATGCGGCTACGCGACCGCAGCGACGTCGGCGGCCAGATCGCCGACCTCTCGCGCGGCACCGCCGACCTCGCCCGCCAGGTGGCGGAATTCGGCCGCCGGTTGGCTGCGATCGAAGGGCGTATCGCCTCGTCCAATTCGACCAATTCCGACCGCATCCAGTCGGTGGTCGGCGAGATCAACGAGCTCGGCGGGCTGGTCAAGCAGCTCGCGTCCACCGTGTCGACCCATGAGGACCTGCTGGCCGGCGCGACGCCGCCCTCTCCCGCTCCGGTCGCAAGGGCGGAACCGGAAGCACCGATCGACCTGATCGCGCCGCTCGGGGAGCGGCCGGTGGCGCCGCCACCGCTTCCCGCGGCTCCCCCGCCTCCCGCAGCGCAGCCGCGGCCGGCACCGTCAGTTCAGGCCCAAGCCGCCCATCCGGTTCAGACTCCCAACGGACGCAACCAGACCCAATTGCTGGCGACGCTGCGCAGCGCGATCGACGAGAACCGCGTCGACATCTTCCTCCAGCCGATGGTGACGCTGCCGCAGCGCAAGGTGCGGTTCTACGAGGCGGTGACACGGGTCCGCGACGAGCGCGACCAGTTGATCGCCGCCGAGGAGTTCATCAGCATCGCGGAGGCCTCGGGCCTGATCGGGCGTGTCGACAACATGGTGATGCTGCGCTGTGTGCAGGTGCTGCGCCGCCTGATGGTCCGCAACAAGGACGTCGGCGTGTTCTGCAACGTCGCGGCCTCCACGCTCGGCAATTCCACCACCTTCGCGCAATGCCTCGACTTCCTCGAAGCCAACCGGGCGCTGGCGCCGTCGCTGGTGCTGGAGTTCAAGCAGTCGACCTTCCGCAATCTCGGCCCGGCCGAGTCCGAGAACCTCGCCGCGCTCGCCCAGCGCGGCTTCCGCTTCTCGATCGACCATGTCACGGATCTGCGCATCGAGCCGCGCGAGCTCGCCGACCGCGGCGTGCGCTTCATCAAGGTGCCGGCCACGCTGTTGCTCGATCCGAGGCAGGCCTCGACCTCCGACATCCACCCGTCCGACCTCTCCGACCTGCTCGGCCGCTTCGGTATCGACCTGATCGCCGAGCGGATCGAAGGCGAGCGCGCCGTGGTCGATCTGCTCGACTATGACGTGCGGTTCGGCCAGGGGTTCCTGTTCGCGCCGCCCCGGCCATTGCGGCCGGAGGGGGCATCTGCTACCGGCGGGGCCTCGCCGAACCAGGCGCAGGACATTCAGGGATCCAATGTCTCCGGCACACCCAGCCCAGGCGCGACGTCAGCCGCTCCTCCAGCACAACGCATCACCGGCAACGCGGCGCTCGCGCGCCGTATCTGATCGGCCGTGCGCATCATGACCACGCTGCATTTCGCCGAAAGCCTGCGCGAGCTCGTGGGCGATGTGGACGTCGTGCTCAGCGACATCTGGGGTGTGGTTCACAACGGCCTGGAATCTTTCCCCGAAGCCTGCGAAGCGCTGCACACCTATCGCAGCCGCGGCGGTACGGTAATCCTGATCACCAATGCACCGCGCCCCGCCGACTCCGTGCAGCGGCAATTGCGCAAGCTCGGCGTCGCCGACGAGACCTATGACGCGATCGTCTCGTCGGGCGATCTGACCCGGCTCTATGTCGCCGAGCATCCCGGCCGCAAGATGTTCTGGGTGGGCCCCGAGCGCGACAACTCGATCTATCGCGGCCTCGATGCGGTGACCGCACCGCTGGAAGAGGCCGACTACATCGTCTGCACCGGCCTCTATGACGACGAGACCGAGACGGCGGAAGACTATCGCGGCATGATGCTGAAGGCGCGCGAGCGCAAGCTGACGCTGGTCTGCGCCAACCCGGACATCGTGGTGGAACGCGGCGACCGGCTGATCTATTGCGCCGGCGCGATCGCCGAGCTCTATCGCGAGCTCGGCGGCGAGGTGATCTTCTACGGCAAGCCGCACCGGCCGATCTACGAGCGCGCGATGGCGCTCGCCGGCGAACGCCAGGGCCACCAGATCGACCGCAGGCGCGTGCTGGCGATCGGCGATTCCGTCCGCACCGACCTCACCGGCGCGCGCGAATTCGGCATCGACTGCCTGTTCGTCACCCGCGGCATCCATGCCGAGGAGTTCGAAGGTCTTGACCAGCTCGACCCGGCATCCGTGATGGAATTGTTCGGCCACCCGCCGAAGGCGCTGATGCGCGAATTGAAGTGGTGACGGCATAGCCGTCATCCCGGGATAGTCCGAAGGACCAGACCTCAGATGCGCAATCGCGCATCGGGGGATCTCGAGATTCTCAGGTGCGCAATCGCGCACCATAGTTCGGTGCTGCGCACCGCGCCGGAATGACACTCGCAACGCAGAAGGCCCGGGACGAGCCCGGGCCTTGCGAATTGAACCGATAGCCCAGGCGCGCTTACGCGCTCGCCATGTCCGGAAAGACCGCCTCGATCTTGGTCTTCAGCGTCGCCGCGTTGAACGGCTTGACGATGTAGTTGTTCACGCCGGCCTTCTTGGCCGCGATCACATTCTCGGTCTTCGATTCCGCCGTGATCATGATGAAAGGCGTGGTGGCGAGGTTCGGATCCGCGCGCACTTCGCGCAGCAGGTCGTAACCCGTCATCGGCTCCATGTTCCAGTCGGAGATCACGAGGCCGTACTTCTTGCCGCGCATCTTGTTCAGCGCCGCCGAACCGTCGCTGGCATCGTCGATGTTCTCGAAGCCAAGCTGCTTCAGCAGATTCCTGATGATACGGATCATGGTGCTGTAGTCATCCACCACCAGAACCGGCATCGACAAATCAACCGCCATCTCGACTCCCCCAACGCAAACCCAGGAATATTACGATTGGAGCCGCCAGGCCGGAGGCCCGTGCAGTTCCACGTTTCAAGGACTAGCACCAAGGCGTTAAACAGCGCGTTAACTGCCGCCGCCCCCGAAGAATTGAAATCGCGTTCAATGCCGCCGCCTCCCCCCGCTTGACTTCGCCGGGCGGGTCACGCCACGGTCCCGGCCGGTCCCGCCGGCTCGAGAATTTCCCCTGATGGCCCCGCATTTTACCGTTATCCGCGACACCACGCCGGATTCCGCGATCCCCCGGGGCGCCGTGGTCGCCATGGGCAATTTCGACGGGGTTCATCTCGGCCACCGCGCCGTGATCGCGGCGGCGCTGGAAATGGGCCGGACGCATGGCCGCCCTGCGCTGGCGTTGACCTTCGAGCCGCACCCACGGCGGTTTTTCAGCCCGAATACCCCGCAATTCCGCCTGACGGACGAGCGGGCCAAGCTGCGGCTTCTGGCCGGGACCGGGCTCTCCGGCGCCGTGGTCATGACGTTCGACAAGGCGAGAGCCGGCACCAGCGCGCAAGATTTCATTCACCATGACCTGATCGGGCGTCTCGGCGTCAGCGCGATCGCGGTCGGCTACGACTTCCATTTCGGCAAGGGACGGGTCGGCTCGCCCAGCCTGCTGGTCAATGAAGCGCCCCGGCTCGGCATCGAGGTCGACGTCCAGCCGCATGTCGATTTCGACGAGCGGCCGGTTTCCTCCAGCGCCATCCGGATAGCACTTGCCGAAGGGCAGCTCGACGAGGCCACCACCATGCTCGGCGCCCCCTGGTTCATCACCGGCGAGGTGATCCATGGCGAAAAGCGCGGCCGCGACCTCGGCTACCCCACCGCCAATATCCGCCTGGACGCCAATTGCGGCCTCAAGCACGGCATCTATGCGGTGCGGGTCGGTCGCGGGACCGAGCGCCTGAACGGGGTGGCCAGCTTCGGCCGCCGCCCGACCTTCGACAATGGCGCGCCGCTGCTGGAAATCTTCCTGTTCGACTTCAAGGGCGACCTCTACGGGCAGGCGCTCGACTGCGCCTTCATCGGCTTCATCCGCGAGGAGCTGAAATTCGACAGCATCGAGGCCCTGATCCGCCAGATGGACGACGATTCCGCCCGCGCCCGCACCATGCTGGCCGCCGCCCCGGACGCGTTTCCACGGCTTGGAATCATCGATTGAGACCGAAAGCCGGCCCGCCGGACCTTTGCGCTTCCCTTAGCCCCCTGCTATGGAGTGCCCATGTTTGCGCGGCGCATCATAGGGATTAGCGGCCCGGCTTCCGCCTGAGCCTCCGGCTCGGCGCAAGACCGGGATTTTGTCGTTTCACCCCGCGATTCCGCATCGCCGTCCGTTCCCGCGCCCTTCCGAGCCAGTCAGCCTCATGTCCGAAAAGCCGCAAAAGTCCGACGCCCAAAAATCCGACGCCAAGGACTATTCGAAAACCCTGTTCCTGCCGCAGACCGAATTCCCGATGCGCGCCGGCCTGCCGCAACGCGAGCCGGAGATCCTCAAGCGCTGGCACGACATCGACCTCTACGGCAAGTTGCGCAAGGGCGCGGAGGGCCGGGCCAAATTCGTGCTGCATGACGGCCCGCCCTACGCCAACGGCAACATCCATATCGGGCACGCGCTGAACAAGATCCTCAAGGACGTCGTGACCAAGAGCCAGCAGATGCTCGGCTTCGACTCCAACTACGTGCCCGGCTGGGACTGCCACGGCCTGCCGATCGAATGGAAGATCGAGGAGGAGAACTACCGCAAGAAGGGCAAGCAGAAGCCCGACTTCCGCGACAGCGCCGCGATGGTGGCGTTCCGGAAAGAATGCCGCGCCTATGCGACGCACTGGATCAACGTGCAGCGCGAGGAGTTCAAGCGGCTCGGCATCATCGGCGACTGGGATCATCCCTATCAGACGATGAGCTATCCAGCCGAAGCGCAGATCGCACGCGAGTTGATGAAGTTCGCCGCCAACGGCACGCTGTATCGCGGCTCCAAGCCGGTGATGTGGAGCGTGGTCGAGAAGACCGCGCTTGCGGAAGCCGAGGTCGAGTACGAGGACTACACCTCCGACATGGTCTGGGTGAAATTCCCGGTCACCTCGCCAGCGCACGGCGCGCTCGCCTCCGCCAGCGTCGTGATCTGGACCACCACGCCGTGGACGCTGCCCGGCAACCGCGCCATCTCGTTCTCACCGAAGATCGCCTACGGCCTCTACAAGGTGACGGATGCGCCTGCGGACAATTGGGCGAAGACCGGTGATCTCCTGATCCTGGCCGATGCGCTGGCCGCAGAAGTGTTCAAGCAGGCCCGCGTCACGACCTATGAGAAGGTGCGCGAGTTGCCGGCGGACACGCTCGACGCGGTGGAATGCGCACATCCGCTGAAGGGTTTTAGCGGCGGCTACGAATTCACGGTGCCGCTGCTGCCGGGCGATCACGTCACCGACGATACCGGCACCGGCTTCGTGCACACCGCGCCCGGCCACGGCCGCGAGGACTTTGACGTCTGGATGGCGAATGCGCGCGAGTTGGAAGCGCGCGGCATCAACACCACGATCCCCTACACCGTCGATGAGAACGGCGCCTTCACCGACCACGCGCCGGGTTTTGTCGGCAAACGCGTCATCAACGACAAGGGCGAGAAGGGCGATGCCAACGAGGCCGTGATCAAGGCGCTGATCGACGCCGGCAAGCTGCTGGCCCGCGGCCGCCTCAAGCACCAATATCCGCATTCCTGGCGCTCGAAGAAGCCGGTGATCTTCCGCAACACGCCGCAATGGTTCATCGCGATGGACAAGGACATCAGCGCGAACGGCCATGCGAAGAAGGGCGACACGCTGCGCGCCCGCGCGCTGCACGCGATCTCGGTCACACAATGGGTGCCGCCGTCGGGCGAGAACCGCATCAACGGCATGATCGCCAACCGTCCGGACTGGGTGATCTCGCGCCAGCGCGCCTGGGGCGTGCCGATCGCCGTGTTCGTGCGCGAGAAGAGCGACGGCTCTGCCGAGATCCTGCAGGACGAGATCGTCAACCAGCGCATCGCCGAGGCCTTCATGGAGGAAGGCGCCGACGCCTGGTACATGGACGGCGCCCGCGAGCGCTTTCTCGGCTCCCGCGCGAGCGAAGACTGGAAGAAGGTCGACGACATCTGCGACGTCTGGTTCGATTCCGGCTCCACGCATGCCTTCGTGCTCGAGGATCGCCAGAACTTCCCGCAGCTCGGCAACATCGTCCGCAAGGTCGACGGCGGCAGCGACACCGTGATGTATCTCGAAGGCAGCGACCAGCATCGCGGCTGGTTTCATTCCTCGCTGCTGGAAAGCGCCGGCACGCGCGGTCGCGCGCCCTACGACATCGTGCTGACCCACGGCTTCACGCTCGACGAGAACGGCCGCAAGATGTCGAAGTCGCTCGGCAACACGGTCGAGCCGCAGAAGGTGATCAAGGATTCGGGCGCGGACATTCTGCGCCTGTGGGTCTGCGCGACCGACTATGCCGACGACCAGCGCATCGGCCCCGAGATCCTGAAGAACACCATCGAGACCTATCGCAAGCTGCGCAACTCGATCCGCTGGATGCTTGGAACGCTGCATCACTTCAAGCCGAGCGAGAAGGTCGCCTATGCCGAGATGCCCGAGCTCGAGCGGCTGATGCTGCACGAACTGGCCGGCCATGCCGAGACCGTTCGCAAAGCCTATGCCGCCTTCGACTACAAGACCGTGGTCGCAAGCCTCGCGGCCTTCATGAACTCGGAGCTGTCGGCGTTCTATTTCGATATCCGCAAGGACACGCTCTATTGCGATCCGCCGTCCTCGCCGGCGCGCAAGGCCGCGCTTACCACGATCGACCTGTTGTGCGACGCCATCCTGAAATGGCTCGCGCCGATCCTGAGCTTCACGACCGACGAAGCCTGGCGGATGTTCCGCCCCAACGCGGAGCCCTCGGTCCATTTGACCCTGTTCCCGGCGGACATCGAAAAGCTCCGCGACGACAAGCTCGCCGGGAAGTGGGAGACGATCCGCAACGTCCGCCGCGTCGTCACCGGCGCGCTCGAGCTCGAACGCGCCGCCAAGAACATCGGCTCGTCGCTGGAGGCATCGCCCGTGATCTATGTCGCCGACCGCGACATGCTGGCGACGCTGTTCGACACCGACCTCGCCGAGGTCTGCATCACCTCGAACTACGAGGTGCGCGAGGGCGAGGCGCCGGCTTCGGCGTTCCGTCTCGATGCGGTGCCAGGCGTTGCCGTCATGGTCGAGAAGGCGGTCGGCACCAAATGCGCCCGCTCCTGGAAGATCTCGCAGACGGTCGGCGAAGACCCTGAGTATCCCGACGTCACCCCGCGCGACGCCCAGGCGCTGCGCGAATGGAAGGCGCTGGGGGTGGGGGTCTGATAGTCGTCCCGGCGAAAGCCAGGGCCCATCACCACCGCCGTCAAAGGTGAACAGAGATCGATGACCCCGAGTCTTTCAAACGATTACCGCCTGGGGTTATGGGTCCTGGCATTCGCCAGGACGATGGCGGAGTATGCCGCGGCGGCGTTGGGTCACGCACGATGACCCCCCTCCGCGCCGGCATCCTCTCGGCCATCGCCACGGTCATCCTCGACCAGGCATCAAAACTCTGGCTGCTGAACGGGTTCGACCTCGCCCATCGCGGCGCGGTGCGGGTGACGCCGTTCTTCGACCTGGTGCTGGCCTGGAACATCGGCATCAGCTTCGGCTGGCTCCAGAACGACAGCCAGGCGGCGCAGCTCGCGCTGATGGCGGTCAAGGCCATCGCGGTGGTCGCGCTGGCGATCTGGATGGCCCGCTCCCACACCCTGCTTGCGACCGTCGCGCTCGGGCTGATCATCGGGGGCGCCATCGGCAACGGCATCGACCGACTGGCCTATGGCGCGGTGGTCGATTTTGCCCTGTTTCATCTCGATATCGGCGGAAATACCTATAATTGGTACGTGTTTAACCTCGCGGACGTGGCCATCGTTGCTGGGGTGGCGGGGCTACTGTATGATTCCTTCCTGGGGGTACCCGCCGCAAAAGCGCCCTGATCCCGGCCGATACGGACCGGCAGGTGGAACCCGGCCTTTTGCGAGGGTTGGCCGCGTGCGAGCGGCAATCTGCCACAATATGGAACAGGTACAGTGATGCGCAGCTCGAAGACCAGCGGTTCGATGGTTCGAGACCCCAAATGGGGGTTCATGCGGGCATTGAAATTGTCCGGTGTCGCGCTCGGCATCGGTCTCGTCATGTCGGCAGGCCCGGTCCGCGCCGGTGACGACGGCGACGATGATGACGACATGACCTTCGAAGAGAAGCTCATCGACAATCTGATGTCCGGTATCGGCGCCAAGAGCATGGAGAAGAAAGGTATCGAGTACCGCGAGCGGTCGCCGCTGGTGGTGCCGCCCAAGCTCGACCTGCCGCCGCCCGCCGGCACCGAAGCCAAGAACGCGCCGAACTGGCCGAAGGACCCCGACGAGAAGCGCCGCAAGGAGGCCATCGCTCAGAGGAAAAAGGCCGTCAAGGCGACGGAGAACTGGCAGGCGGCCCAGCCGCTGACGCCCGCCGAGATGAGAGCCGGCACGGCAGCTGCCCCGGAGCGCACCAGCAACGATCCGATTCAGCCGGGCACCAACGGCAACCCGTCGCTCAGCCCCGCCCAGCTCGGTTTCTCCGGTGGCCTGTGGAACATGATGAAGGGCGGCAACAGCTCCGAGGAAAAGCAATTCACGAGCGAACCCCCGCGCCAGTCGCTGGTCGAGCCCCCGCCGGGCTATCAGACGCCGTCGCCGAACTACGCCTATGGCGCCGGTCCGGACAAGTCGCGGCGGACCTATTTCGACATCATGTCGGGCAAGGACAAGGAGCAATAGCCCCCTCGCCCGCCGCGACGTCCTGACAGTAGCGAACCTGGCGCCGGCGGCTCATGCGCGCCGGACGCGGCCCTTGAATTGCTTATCAGTAACTTGCCTACGCGTTGAGTTCTCTGCTTCGTGACGCGAAGCCTCAGCCGCACGGTGTAGCATGCCGTGCCTCCGAGCCGGACATCCGGGCTCGGCCTTTCACCAGGGATCATGATGTCCGCAAACCGATCGGTTGCCTGCCTTTTTACCGCGCTGCTTTCGACGAGTGTCCTGACAGCCAACGCCGCCCTCGCCCAGACCACGGTGACATCGGCCCCGCCCGCCAGCTTCACGCTCAGCAACGGCCTCCAGGTCGTGGTGATCCCGGACCACCGCACGCCCGTGGTCACGGAGATGATCTGGTACAAGGTCGGCTCGGCCGACGAGACGCCGGGCAAGTCCGGGCTCGCGCACTTCCTCGAGCACCTGATGTTCAAGGGCACCGAGAAGCATCCGGTCGGTGAATTCTCGCAGACCGTGCTCCGTGTCGGCGGCAACGAGAACGCCTCGACCTCGGTCGACTACACCAACTACTACCAGCGCGTGCCGAAAGAGCAGCTGCCGACCATGATGGAGTTCGAGGCCGATCGCATGACCGGCCTGATCCTCAAGGACGAGAACGTGCTGCCCGAACGCGACGTCGTGCTCGAAGAGTACAACATGCGCGTCGCCAACAATCCGGACGCGCGGCTCAACGAGCAGATCATGGCCGCGCTCTATCTCAACCATCCCTATGGCCGGCCGGTGATCGGCTGGCATCAGGAGATCGAGAAGCTCGATCGCGAGGATGCGCTGGCCTTCTACCGCCGCTTCTACGCGCCGAACAACGCGATCCTGGTGATCGCCGGCGACGTCGAGGCCGCCGACATCCGCCCGCTGGTCGAGCGCAATTTCGCCTCCATCCCGGCCCAGCCCGCGATCCCGGCACGCCGCGTCCGTCCGCAGGAGCCGGACCCGGCGGCGCCGCGCACCGTCACGCTGTCCGACCCGCGCGTCGAGCAACCGAGCCTGCGTCGCTATTATCTCGTGCCCTCCGCCACGACGGCCGCGGCCGGCGAGAGTGCGGCCCTCGACGTGATGGCCCAGCTGATGGGCAGCGGCAGCAATTCCTATCTCTACCGCGCGCTCGTCGTCGACAAGCCGCTCGCGGTCTCCGCCAGCGCCAGCTATTCGAGCATCTCGCTCGACCCGACCCAATTCGCGATCTCGGCCGCGCCGAAACCGGGCGTCGGCTTCGCCGAGGTCGAGCAGGTGATCGACGGCGTCATCGCCGACATCGCGCAGAACCCGATCCGCGCCGAGGATCTCGAGCGGGTCAAGACGCAGCTCATCGCGGAAGCGATCTACGCTCAGGACAACCAGGCGGTGCTGGCGCGCTGGTATGGCGGCGCGCTAACCACGGGCCTGTCGATCGAGGACATCAGGAGCTGGCCCGACCGCATTCGCGCGGTCACCGCCGACCAGGTTCGCGCTGTTGCGCAGAAATGGCTCGAGAAGAAGCGTTCGGTGACGGGCTATCTGATCAAGGACACCACCGCCACCAAGCGCGAGGAGAAGCGTTCGTGACCTATCCCTTCCTTCGCACGCGTCGTTTCGCGCTTGCCTTCGTCACCGGCGCTGCGCTTGCGCTCGCCGCGGTCCAGCCGTCGCAGGCCGCTGCAAAGATCCAGCGCCTGGTCTCGCCCGGCGGCATCGAGGCCTGGTTCGTGCAGGACGCCACCGTGCCGCTGATCGCCATGGAATATTCCTTTGCCGGCGGCTCGGCCCAGGACCCCAAGGACAAGTCGGGCGTTGCCAATCTCGTCGGTGATCTCCTCGACGAAGGCTCCGGCGATCTCGACTCCAAGACCTTCCACGAGCGGCTCGACCGCCGCGCCATCGAGCTTTCCTTTAGCGCCACCCGCGACACCTTCCGCGGCAGCCTGCGCATGCTGCGCGACAACAAGGACGAAGCCTTCGACCTGCTCAGGATGGCATTGACCTCGCCGCATTTCGACACCGCCGACGTCGAGCGCATCCGCTCGCAGGTGATCTCGGGCCTGCGCCGCGAGACCACCAACCCGACGTCGCTCGCGAGCCGCAAATTCCTGGAGGTCGCCTTCGGCGATCATCCCTACGGCCGGCAGACCAACGGCACGCTGGACAGCGTGCCGACCGTCACGGTCGCCGACATGAAGGACTATGTCGGCCGCGTGCTCGCCAAGGACGGGCTGAAAGTCGCGGTGGTCGGCGACGTCGATCCGGCCACTCTCGGCAAGCTGCTCGACCACACCTTCGGCAGCCTGCCCGCCAAGGCCAATCTCGTGCCGGTGCCCGACGTCGAGGCAGCCAAGCCGCCGCAGCGCGCCTTCGTGCCGCTCGACGTGCCGCAGACTGTCATCACCTTCGGCGGCCCCGGCGTGAAGCGCAGCGACCCGACCTTCATGGCGGCCTATGTCGTCAACCACATCCTCGGCGGCGGCGGACTGTCCTCGCGGCTCTATCGCGAGGTTCGCGAGAAGCGCGGGCTCGCCTATTCGGTGTTCGAATCCTTGCTCTGGATGGAGCATTCGGCGGTCTTCATCGGCAATACCGGCACCCGCGCCGACCGTGCCGGCGACACCATCGACGCCATCGAGAAGGAGGTGCGCCGCATCGCCGAGGAGGGCCCGACGCAGAAGGAGCTGGACGAGGCCAAGTCCTACCTCAAGGGCTCTCAGATGCTGGCGCTGGATACGTCCTCCAAGCTCGCGCAGGCGCTGCTGCAATACCAGCAGGACAAGCTGCCGATCGACTATATCGAGAAGCGCAACGCGATCGTCGACGCGGTGACGCTGGATGACGCCAAGGCGGCCGCCAAGCGCCTCTGGGGCCAGGGCCTCCTGACCGTCGTCGTCGGCCGCGCCCCGCAGGCCGCCGCGCAGCCGGCGGCAGCAGCGCCCAAGTCGAACTGAGGTCTTCCGTACGTTTTCTGAAATGGCCGGGCTCGCCCGGCCATTTGCGTTTCCACGATGCGCCATTGCCGAACGTGAACGTCCGGGATATGTCCGGACATCACGAATGGTGCCATCATGCTGCGGATATCCCGCGATCTCGTCATCGACGAGGACGACATCGAGATCGGCTTCGTCCGCGCCTCCGGCCCCGGCGGGCAGAACGTCAACAAGGTCGCGACCTCGGCCCAGCTGCGCTTCGACACGCGCAAGCTGACCCTGCCGGAGGATGCAGCGATCCGGCTCGCCCGCATCGCCGGCCAGCGCATGACCAAGGACGGCGTGATCGTGATCCACGCCCAGCGCTTCCGCACCCAGGAACGCAACCGCCAGGACGCGATCGACCGGCTCGTCGAGATCCTGAGCGAGGCGATGATACGGCCGAAGCCACGGCGCGCGACACGGCCGACCTTTGGCTCCAAGCAGCGCCGGCTCGAAGGCAAGAAGCGTCGCAGCGACGTCAAGGCCGGACGCGGCCGGAGTTTCGACGATTGAATGGGCAAAGACCTCCGGCCGCCGAGCGGCCGGAGGTTTGCAGGTTCACGTTCCGGCGTCAGTAACGCTTGCCGGTGGCGGGGCTGCCCGAAGCGGAATCGTCGACCGTCCCCTTGTGCGCTGCGCTTCCCGTTGTGCCGACCGTGCCCTTCGTCCCCTTGGTCGACTTCATGCCCGTCTTCTCACCCGCAGCTCCCGGCTGCGTAGCGAGATCCTCATCTTCGCCGACTGACGCACCCCCCTGCATGGGTTTGCTTTGCACGGTGCCGCCAGGCTTGATGCCAGATGACGTGCCTTGCGCGAAAACGGGCGTCGCAATGAGGGCCGCAAGAGCGCATGCGATTGCAGAAGTCTTCACCAACTTCATCCATTTCTCCTGGATTTTTCGCGATGAACGGGTCGGCTGCGTCCTGCGCCACCCGCCTGCACCGGACCGGTTCATCGCATAGAGAGTTCGAGCGGCGCGATCGCGATGCAATCCGCCTCGTGTGGTCATCGTTTAGGGATTTCGAGGCGGTTTCGCGGAATTGTGCTCCGCATATGCGGCAGCGCGGAACACGCTCCCCACGAGCATCTCCGCTTGCAGCGAAACAGCCCGCTACTACCACCGCATGTTTGGCGGCGCCTAGAGTTTGCGCACGTTGAATTTGACGTGGATGGGCGAGCTCTTGGCGATGCGCGCAGTCGTGCTGGGATTGTGCACCGCAGTGGTGCTGGTGGTGCGGGTTGCCGACGCGCAGATGCCCTTGCCGGCCGCAAAGCCGCCGGACGGCGCGACACTGTTCAAGCAGCAATGCGCGGTATGTCACACTTTGAGCCTGTCGGAACCGTTGCGGCAAGGTCCGCCGCTGGTCAAGATCGTGGGCCGGACCGCCGGCAAGGTCGACGGCTTCCGCTATTCGGACGGCCTCGCCAAAGCCGACTTCGCCTGGGACGAGACCCGGCTCGATGCGTGGCTGACCAATCCGCAAGCCGTCATTCCCGGCGTGGTCATGGCCTACCGGCAGGGTAAGCCGGAGACGCGCGCCGCCATCATCACCTACCTCAAGGAGCTGAACTGAATGGCCAAGCCCGTCCATTCCATGATCCGCGTGCTGAATGAGGCGCGCTCGCTCGACTTCTACCAGCGCGCCTTCGGCCTCGAAGTCACCGATCACCTGAAGTTCTCGGACTTCGCCCTGATCTATCTGCGTCACCCCTCCTCACCTTTCGAGGTGGAGCTGACGGTGAATTTCGATCGCAAGGAGCCGTACGCGCTCGGCGACGGCTACGGCCATCTCGCCGTGGTAGTCGACGATCTCGATGCCGAGCATGCCCGCTTCGAGCGCGAGAAGCTCGCACCGGGCCCCTTGCGCGACTTCAAGCACGACGGCAGGACGCTGGCGCGCTTCTTCTTCGTCAGTGATCCCGATGGCTACAAGATCGAGGTGATCCAGCGGGGCGGACGTTTCAACTGATCAACTCACAAAGATCCAAATCACAAAAATACGGAGGAATGCCATGAGAGAAGTCGATCGTCGAAGCAAGCACAGCCGCCGCGTCTTTCTCAAGGGCGCGGCGACCGCCGTGCCGGTCGTCGCTGTCGCGACCAGCGTCGCCGTCAGCATCGAGGACGCATGGGCCGATGATTCCAGCGCGTTGTCCCCGGCGACGATGAAGACGCTGCTGAAGGTCGCGCGCGACATCTATCCGCACGATATTCTCGGCGACAGCTACTACATCACCGCGATCAAGCCATGGGACGGCAAGGCGGCCAAGGACCTTGCCGTCAAGTCGCTGATCAGCGACGGCATCGCGCGGCTCGATCAGAACGCGCGGGATCGCCACAAGGTGGCTTACGCCGAAGTCCCCTGGGAAGCCGACCGCGTGGTGCTGCTGAAGGAGATCGAGCAGAGCGACTTCTTCCAGAAGGTGCGCGGCGACCTCATCGTCTCGCTCTACAACCAGAAAGAGGTCTGGCCGCGGTTCGGCTACGAGGGCTCCTCCGCCGAGCACGGCGGCTACATCAACCGCGGCTTCGCCGACATCGACTGGCTGCCGAAGGCTTAGATCGCCACCCAACGGTTCAGGAGAACGCATATGGCAAAATTCGATCTGAACGACTCCAGCGTTGTGGTGATCGTCGGCTCCGGTGCCGGCGGCGGCACGCTGGGCAACGAGCTCGCGCAGAAGGGCGTCAAGGTGGTCATTCTCGAAGCAGGGCCCCGCATCGAGAACCAGGACTTCATCAACGACGAGTGGGAGAGCTTTTCCCAGCTCGCCTGGACCGACGCCCGCACCACGTCGGGGACGTGGCGCGTCGCCAAGGACTTTTCGGGCCTCCCCGCCTGGATCGTCAAGGCGGTCGGCGGCTCGACCGTGCATTGGGCCGGCGCCTCGCTGCGCTTTGACGAGCACGAGTTCAGGGTGAAGACCGCCTACGGCAATATTCCCGGCGCCAATTTGCTCGACTGGCCGGTGACGCTGGCGGAGATGGAGCCATGGTACGCCAAGGCCGAGAACAAGATGGGCGTAACCCGCACCAACGGCATTCCCGGACTTCCCGGCAACAATAACTTCAAGGTGCTGGAGGCCGGCGCGAAGAAGCTCGGCTACAAGACCGTGCACACCGGCAACATGGCGATCAACAGCCAGCCGCGCGATGGCCGCGGCTCCTGCCAGCAGATCGGCTTCTGCTTCCAGGGCTGCAAGTCCGGCGCGAAATGGTCGACGCTCTACACCGAGATCCCCAAGGGC
This sequence comes from Bradyrhizobium sp. CCBAU 45394, assembly GCF_028128655.1. NCBI lineage: Bacteria > Pseudomonadati > Pseudomonadota > Alphaproteobacteria > Hyphomicrobiales > Nitrobacteraceae > Bradyrhizobium > Bradyrhizobium sp. CCBAU 45394. The sequence goes on from NZ_LBIX01000167.1 coordinate 122,906, forward strand.
GAGGCGACCGGCAATCTCGAGGTGCGGCCGAGCAGCATGGCGGTCAAGATCGAGCATGACGCCGGCGGCAAGGTCACCGGTGTCGTCTACGCCGACGAGGCAGGCGCAATGCAACGCCAGAAGGCGCGCATCGTCGCGGTCGCCGGCAATTCGATCGAGAGCCCGCGGCTGCTGCTCAACAGCGCCTCGACCATGTTCCCGGATGGCCTCGCCAATTCGTCGGGACAGGTCGGCCGCAACTACATGCGGCACATGACCGGCAGCGTCTACGCCGTGTTCGAGAAGTCGGTGCACATGTATCGCGGCACCACCATGGCCGGCATCATTCGCGACGAGGCCGCCAACAATCCGAAGCGCGGCTTCGTCGGCGGCTATGAGATGGAGACGCTGTCGATCGGTCTACCGTTCATGGCGGCCTTCCTCAATCCCGGCGCCTGGGGCCGCCAGTTCACGTCAGCACTCGACGGTTATCCCAGGATGGCCGGCATGTGGCTGGTCGGCGAGGACATGCCGCAGGAGACCAACCGCATCACGCTCGACCCCGTCGTGAAGGACAAGTTCGGCCAGCCGGTCGCGAGCGTGCATTTCGACGACCATCCCAACGACGTCGCGATGCGCGCACACGCCTACAAGCAGGGCGCCGCGGTCTACGACGCCGTCGGCGCCACCGTGACCTATCCCACGCCGCCCTATCCGAGCACGCACAATCTCGGGACCAACCGGATGAGCGAGAAGCCGCGGGACGGCGTGGTCAACAAGTTCGGGCAGAGCCACGACGTCAAGAACCTGTTCGTCTCCGACGGCAGCCAGTTCACCAGCGGCGCGGCCTGCAACCCGACCCTGACAATCGTCGCGCTCGCGATCCGGCAGGCGGATTACATCGCCGGCGCGATGCAGAAGAAGGAGATCTGAGGTCAGATAGGCAACCGCTCTCTCCCCCGTCATTGCGAGCGGAGCGAATCAGTCCAGACTGCCGACGCCGAAAGATTCTGGATTGCTTCGTCGCAAGCGCTCCTCGCAATGATGATGTGGAGGCAGTTGCGAAGCCCGGATGGAATCTCGTAGCCCGGATGGAGCGAAGCGTAATCCGGGGCGCGGACGGATGACCAGAACCCGGATTGCGCTACGCTCCATCCGGGCTACGCACTTTTGTTGGGACAGCTATTCGGCCGCATCGAGGATCGGCGCCACCGTGGCCTTGAACTCCTGCACCGTCGCCATGTTCCTCGACCGGTAGATCAAACATGAGCAGCGCAGCAGCGAGGCGAAATTGTTGACCTCGCCGTGATGGTCGAGCACCTCGTTGTAGAGCGTGGTCAGGAACTTCCCGAGGCTCATGTTCTCCCTGGCCGCGATCTCCTCCAACGTGTCCCAGAACGCCATTTCCAGCCGGATCGAGGTGCAGTGGCCATCGATCCGCAAGGAGCGGGTCTGGGATTCGTAGTCGCGTTGGGGCTGGTGCGCGAAGAGATGGCACATGGCGTCCTCCCGTCCTGTTGCCGTTTTTTCACGATGCTACACCGCGGCCCGGCACCCCACAATCAGGACTGCAGCCGGAGATCGGTCCGTCCCGCCTGCGCGATTTTCTCGAACGTCCAATGTCTTCAATGTGATAGATATCCCTCTTCCCCAGCCCGCCACGTTCCTGTTGCTCAACACATGCTTTTGACGCAACACGGCTTAAGATAACGCCGTTCGCGAACCCAAGACCCGAGCCCATGCCCGTCCGCCAACTGCCAGAGCAAGTCGTCAACCGCATCGCCGCCGGCGAGGTGGTCGAACGGCCCGCGAGCGTGGTCAAGGAGCTGGTCGAGAACGCGATCGATGCCGGCGCGAGCCGAATCGACGTCTTCACCGACGGCGGCGGCCGGCGGCGGATCGGCATCACCGACGACGGCAGCGGGATGACGGCGAAGGACCTCGCGCTCGCGGTGGAGCGCCACGCCACCTCCAAGCTCGACGACGAGGACCTGCTCCAGATCCGCACGCTCGGGTTCCGCGGCGAGGCCCTGCCCTCGATCGGCTCGGTGGCGCGTCTGTCGATCACCACGCGCCATGCCGGCGAGCCGCACGCCTGGGCACTCACCGTCGAGGGCGGCGAGAAATCGGAAATCATGCCGGCGGCGCTGGCCCACGGCACGCGCGTCGAGGTCAACGACCTCTTCTACGCGACGCCGGCGCGGCTAAAGTTCTTGAAGACCGACCGCACCGAGGCCGAGGCGATCCGCGAGGTGGTGCGGCGGCTCGCAATGGCGCGACCGGACGTCGCCTTCACGCTTGCGGGCGAAGAGCGCGCGCCCGTGACCTGGGCCGCGGCGCTACCCGGCGCCGCCGGACGGCTGACGCGGCTCGGCGACATCCTCGGCGCGGAGTTTCGCAGCCACGCCATCGAGGTCCATGCCGAACGCGAGGGCATCGTCGTTTCCGGCTATGCCGCAGCCCCCGCGCTGACGAAAGCCAATGCGCTCGGGCAGTATCTCTTCGTCAACGGCCGCCCGGTGCGCGACAAGCTGATCTTAGGGGCCGTGCGCGCGGCCTATTCCGATTATCTGCCGCGCGACCGCCATCCCGTGCTGGCGCTGTTCGTCACGCTGGATCCGCGCGAGGTCGACGCCAACGTGCATCCCGCCAAGACCGAGGTTCGCTTCCGCAACGCCGGCCTCGTGCGCGCGCTGATCGTCCATGGATTGAAGGAGGCGCTCGCGCGCGAGGGCCGCCGCACCGCCGCCAACAGCGGCGAGAGCGCATTGTCCTCGTTCCGGCCCGCCTTCACGCCGCGCCCGGCGAGCTGGGACTGGCGGGCCTCGCCGTCCGCGCCGGTCGCACCGATGCCGTCATTCGATGGCGCGGCGGCGCCCGCCTTCACGGAGCGCGCCCAGGCGGCGTTCGATGTCGGCGCGCCCAGTGCAGACGTGCGGTTCGAGACGCAGCCCGTCAGCGACCTCGTCGACCGCCCGCTCGGCGCGGCGCGCACGCAGATCCACGAGACCTACATCGTCTCGCAGACCCGCGACGGCCTGATCATCGTCGATCAGCATGCCGCGCATGAGCGCATCGTCTATGAGCGGCTGAAGGCCTCGCTCGCCGCCAACGGCGTGCAGCGGCAGATCCTCTTGATCCCCGAGATCGTCGAGATGGACGAGGCCACGGTGGAGCGCCTGCTCGAGCGCAGCGACGAGCTGGCCTCGTTCGGGCTTGCGATCGAATCCTTTGGCCCGGGCGCGGTCGCCGTGCGCGAGACGCCGTCGCTGCTCGGCAAGACCAATGCGGGCGGGCTCTTGCGCGACCTCTCCGAGCATATGGCCGAATGGGACGAAGCGCTGCCGCTCGAGCGCCGCCTGATGCACGTCGCCGCCACCATGGCCTGCCACGGCTCGGTGCGCGCCGGCCGCAGGCTGCGGCCCGAGGAGATGAACGCCCTGCTCCGCGAGATGGAGGAGACGCCGAACTCCGGCCAGTGCAATCACGGCCGGCCGACCTATGTCGAGCTGAAGCTGAGCGACGTGGAGAAGCTGTTCGGGCGGAGGTGACGCGAGGGTCCGTAGGGTGGCTTAGCTAACTCGCCCTGCGCAGCTTCGACCAATTTCATCCGCAAGCCATTAACTCTTAGCTGCTACCTGAGGCTGTCCTGCGATGTCTGGGGTCCAGTATGTCTTGGTGGCAAGTCCTGGTCGTATGCGCCGTGGCGTTTGTTGTTTGGGATTTTCGCCGCTTTCAGCGGGCGAGAGCCACGACCTCGCCCCCGTGGCCAGGTCCGGCGACTTTCGCGCGGGTGCGGCGCGACGCGCCGATTCCACCGCTGCTTGGGATCAGCGAGAGCGTATCGGTCGTCTTGCGACGGCAGATTCCGCCGCGGTTCGAACCGCCACGATCATGGCTGGGCGGGCTGCCGATGATGCCCCATCACATCGAATGGCCGCGGTCGATTTCGTCGGAATATCCTGATAGAAGCGAGCGGCCGCTGCACTTCATAGCGCAGATTGCCTGCGCCGACCTGCCGGCCGAATTATGGGGCGGGCTCGGGCCGCGCCAGGGCTGGCTCCTGCTGTTCATCGACCCCAATCAGGGCGCGCCTCAGGGACCTGATGCCTTTCGCATTCTGCATGTCGATGCGCTCGGCTCCGAGCGGGAGCCGCCGGCCGATCTCGGGCCTGTGCACGACGGCGTCTACAGCGGGTTCGACTATGACTATTGCCGCACTGCCGACGAGGTGCCGCGGCGCTGGCGGCGCTGGCCGGTCGATCTCGTCGTCGTGCCCAATGAGGCGCGGATCGAAGGCCGGCGGACGCGCGTGGCGCCGGAGAATTTCGCGAGCATCCTCTATCCGGGGCAGCCCGTCGCGTCGGACCGCGAGCGGCCGGACGAGATCGAGCCTTTCACCTGGCGCGGCGCGCTTCGCGTGCTTGACAGCATGGCGCGCACTTATCCGCCGTCAGCCAAACCGCCGGACGAGCTTAAGATACCCGATCGGCTGGTCGAGCGGCTGAGCCAGCCGGGTTATATCGGCTCCATCCTCGCCGTGATCGAGGCCGATGACGCCAATTGGACCGCGATGTCCCGGGCTGATCTCGAGGGCCCCGAGCCGGAGGACGAGGCGATGCGCCTGCGCCGTGCGCAGACGCGGCGCGCGGCGGAGAACCGCAGAACACGACGCGAAGCGCTGGCGGCTTTCCTGGCCAGCCATCCCACGCTGGAGTCGATCGTGGACTATCTGCACCGGTCCGAGCGCGAGCTTGGCGAGTGGAGCACCGCGATGCGCGAACGCGTTGCCGGCGAGAGATCAGTCGTGCTGGCGCACGACCTCGACAGCCCGATTCCGGACGATGCCTGGCGAGCGCTCAAGGCGCGCCTGCAGCAGGACGCATTCCGGTTCTGGAGATATTCCTCCGCCGACCGGGATGGCGAGCGGAGCCACGTTGCCTTTTACGAACACGAAATTTCCGCCTGGTCCTTCCAGCGCGGCCACATTCGCGAGCTGGTGGCCGACTATTACGTCGATGAAGCGAAGCGGCCACTGATCCCGCCCGCCGTGCTTTCCGAATTCGAGCCGTATTGGCGCAGCCTCTATCACAACCGTCCCCATCGCATCGGCGGTTACCACGACGGCTTGCAATCAGATGCGCGGATCGGCCCAACCCGGAAGCTCCTGCTGTTCCAGATCGCAACCGACGACGCCATGCACTGGTGCTGGGGCGACGTCGGCGCCTACTATGTCTTCATCGACATGGACGCGCTGAAGAAGATGGATTTCTCGCAGGCAACGATCACTCTGGAATGTTACTGACGATGCACAGCAGTTCGGCACGCGTGGTTGCCACTCCGCTCGCACACGCCGACCTCATGCGAAGTGGACAGCCTTCGCTGTTTGCCGCGATGCGGATGTCGAGCGAACACAGCCATCTGTTCAAAGAGATGGCCGTCGGAACACACGGATTCGTCAATGAGGTAGGCTTCGCTGCAGGCTGGGCTGCCCCTTTGTCCCCGCTGCCGCGCAACAAGGCGTTTTACAGGGAGTTCATGCGCGACCGCTTCTTCTGGGTGACGACAGCCGATTGCGGCGGCCATTTGGGACGGCTGGAGATCAACGAAGCGCTGGTGGAAGATACCTACATGCGCGGGGCGATCGACTACACCGGTTTCGAACTGATCCTCACCCTCGGCGAAGACGCCCACAGCATCTTCGCGAATCGCGTGGAAATTGGAAAACCGAGGCCCGACTTCGATCATCGCAACGTGATCCTCGGCATACCGACGCCGCCGTTTGCCTTTCCTGCGCAGCGCGAGAAACCCAAGCCTGGCGATGCCAGAATAAAATGCCCGACTGACCTTCGGCCAATCAAGCGGCTTGAGCTGGCCGACATGATCGTCGCCCTCGTGAACCGCCGCGCGGGCGAGCCACCCGACGGCGCCTCGATGCATGACCGCTTCGAACTAATTTCTGCTGCAAGGCTAACGCTGGCAGCTGAAGGAGCCCGAGTGCTTCACGCTCCTGAGCATGAGGGCTTATGAAGCAGAAGTGTTGGGCTACAACTTCTTCAGGAAGACGAACTCCGTGTCGTCATACGCGCGCCTCTCCAGCTCCTCGAAGCCATCAGGCGCCGTAAACTGCGCGGCCTTCGCCTCTTCCACCACCAGCAGCGCGCCCGGCGTAAGCCAGCCGCCGTCGCGCAAGCTCGCGAGCGCCTTCTCCGCAAGTCCCCTGCCATAGGGCGGATCGAGGAACACCAGCGAGAACGGCTCGACGGGATGCGCCGGGCCGAGATCGGTCGCATCGCGGCGATAGACTTTTGTCACCCCGCCGAGGCCGAGCGATTCGACATTGTTGCGCAACAACGCCCGCGCCTCCGCACCGTTGTCGACGAACAGCACGAACTTCGCGCCGCGCGAAGACGCCTCGATGCCGAGCGCGCCGGTGCCGGCGAAGAGGTCGAGCACGCGCGCGTCCTCGATCGGATCGTCATAGGCGTGCACGAGGATGTTGAACACGGACTCGCGCAGGCGGTCCGCCGTGGGGCGGATGTCGCGCGAGGACGGTGAGGCGAGATTACGCCCCTTCAAGCGACCGCCGACGACGCGCAATTTAGTCCTCCCGCGGCGTCAGGTCGCGCTTGCCGTGATAGCCGCGCTTGGGACGGCGCGGGGGGCCGTAGCCGCTCGCCTCCGCCTCGTTGCGCTCGCGCGCCTCCTCGCTGCCGGTGCGCTGCACCAGCACGCGGCGGCCCTTGCGGTCGTTGATCACCGCGCGCTTGCTGGCGGGCTTCTTCTCGCGCGGCGCGCCGTCGTCGGTCGAAGCGGCCTTCTGCGGCACGTCGAACTGCGCACCCGACTTCTCGATCACCTTGTCGCCGAGCTGCTCGCGCAGCACGCGCGACTTGATCTCCTCGACCTGGCCTTCGGGGACCTCGCCGAGCTGGAACGGGCCGTAGGAGACGCGGATCAGCCGGTTCACCTCGAGCCCGAGATGGGCGCAGACGTTGCGCACCTCGCGGTTCTTGCCTTCGCGGATCGCGAACACCAGCCAGACATTGGCGCCCTGGTCGCGCTCGAGCGTCGCATCGATCGGACCGTATTTGACGCCCTCGACCTCGATGCCAGCCTTGAGCTCGTCGAGCTGGGCCTGGGTGACGTCGCCATGGGCGCGGACGCGGTAGCGGCGCAGCCAGCCGGTGTCCGGCAGCTCGAGCGTGCGCGCGAGGCCGCCGTCATTGGTGAGCAGCAACAGTCCTTCGGTGTTGAAGTCGAGCCGGCCGACGCTGATCAGGCGCGGCAGACCTTCGGGCAGATTGTCGAACACGGTCGGACGACCCTCGGGATCGTCATGCGTGGTCATGAGGCCGCGCGGCTTGTGATAGAGGAACAGCCGCGTGCGCTCACGCGGCGGCAACGGCTTGCCGTCGACAGTGACGACGTCGTTCGGTGTGATGTCGAGCGCCGGCGAATTGATGACGCGGCCGTTGACGGCGACGCGGCCCTGCGTGACCATCTCCTCGGCGTCGCGGCGCGAGGCAAGCCCCGCGCGCGCCAGCGCCTTGGCGATGCGCTCGCCGGCCTTCTTCGGCTTCGGCGCTTCTTCGCGGCGCGGCCGCCCCTCGAAATCCCGATCGCGCTCGCGATAGGCGCCGCGGCCGCCGAAGGCCGGCCGCTTCTCGAAGATCCGGCTCTCGTCCTCGTTTTCACGGCGGGGACGATCACCGAACCGGCCTTCGCTGCGCGGATGCTCGTGCCAGTCGGAGCGGCCTTCCGAGCGCTCGCGCGGGCGATTGAATTTCGGGCGGTCGCCGCCGCGCTCGCCATCGCCGTCACGACGGGGGCGATCGAATTTTGGACGATCATCGCGCGGGCGATCGAACTTGGGACGATCAAACTTGGGACGGTCGAATTTGGGCCGCTCGCGGAACGGACGATCGCCCGACGGCCGATCGTCGCGCGAACGCGAGAACCGGGGACGGTCGTCGCCGCCTTCGCGCTTCTGCCAGGGCTTGTCTTCGCTCCGATCGCGGCCGCCAAAATCCTTGCGCGGACCCTTGCTGAAATCCTTGCGCGGCGGCCGGTCGCCGCGCGGACCCGCATCGCGCTTCTGCCACGGCTTTGAATCGCTGCGCTCGCCACGATCGCGCGGGCGGTCGCTGCGGTCGGGTGCGCCGCGCGAGAATTTCCGCTCGCCGTCGAACTTGCGTTCCGGGCGGTCGCCACGCGGCGCGTAGGGCCGCTTGTCGCCGAACTTCTTGTCACCGGTCCGGCCGGCGGGGCGGGAATCGTCGCGATCCCGGCTGCGCGGCGGACGGTCGTCACGGCCATAGGACGGGCGATCGCCGCGCGGCTTGAACGGCCGCTTCTCGCCGTCGCGCGCGCCGCGATCCGAAAACGGGCGGTCGCCACGCGGCTTGAAGCTGCGCTCACCGCGCTCCTCACCACCGCGGTCGTCGCGCTTGAAGCGCGGGCGGTCGCTGAAATCGCGGCGCGGGGCATCGCCCTCTTCGCGGCGGCGGAACGGACGCCCCTCGCGGTCGCCGCGGGGCGGACGGCTGTCGCCCTTGCCCTCAAAGCCGCGCTTGGCGAACTTCTTCTCGGGGCCGCGCGCCTTGCCGGAACGGCCCTTGGCCGGGCCTCGATCACGCCGGCCGCGGGAATCGTTGTCTTTGTCGCTGTCGCGAGGCATGAATAATCTCACTCAGGGGGTGGCCAGAGGGCAGTGTGCGCGCTCGTTCCGAGCCGCATGCTCAGGCAAAACCGGTATTCACTCTTGCTGAAGGCGGAGCTACTAGCAGGTTTCTGGCGATGATACGAGGCTTGAAAGCCCCCTCTTTCATGGATTTGGCGCTCAAAACGGCCGAAAATGCCGGAAAGGCGGGCGAAGTTCCGATCGGATGCGTCGTGGTCCGCAATTACGAGGTCATCGCCACGGCCGCCAACCGGACGCTGACCGATTACGACCCCACGGCCCATGCCGAGATCGTCGCGCTGCGCGAGGCCGCGAAAAAGATCGGCAGCGAGCGCCTGGTCGACTGCGACCTCTACGTGACGCTGGAGCCCTGCACCATGTGTGCGGGCGCGATCTCTTTTGCAAGGGTCAGGCGACTCTATTACGGCGCCGCCGACCCCAAGGGCGGCGCGGTGGAATCAGGCGTGCGCTTCTTTGCCTCGCCGACCTGCCATCACGCGCCGGACGTCTATTCCGGGGTCGGCGAGAGCGAAGCGGCGCGGCTGCTCAGGGAGTTCTTTCGCGAGCGGCGCTAGCTGCCTGCGAAGAACTCGCGCAGCGCCTTTGCGGTGACGTCGGGGTTCTCCTCGGTGAGGAAGTGCCCCGAGTCCACCGGCATGCCGTCCACGTTCGTGGCCCATTGCTTCCAGGTATCCAGCGGTGTCGCGGCGGCCTGCGCCACGCCGGCGTTGCCCCACAGCGCCAGCATGGGAATGGTGATCTTCTTGCCAGCCTCGAAATCGGCCTTGTCGAGGTCGTAGTCGAAATAGGCGCCGGCGCGGTAGTCCTCGCACATCGCGTGCACGCGGGCGGGATCGCGGAACGGGGCGATGTAGTGTTCGAGCGCGCGCTCGTCGATGGCCTCTAGCGTCTTCGATTTGGTCTGGCTCGCCATCTTGAAGCGCAGGAAGAACTCGCCATTGCCCGAGATCAGCGTCTCCGGTAGCGGGGCGGGCTGTGCCAGGAAGGTCCAGTGATAGATCTTCAGCGCGTAGGCGCGGTTCATCCGCTCCCAGTAATTATAGGTCGGCAGGATATCGAGCACGGCAAGCTTCGACAGCCGGCCGGGATGGTCGAGCGCGAGGCGGTAGGAGACGCGGCCGCCGCGGTCGTGGCCGCCGAGCGCGAAGTGCACGTGGCCGAGGCGCTCCATCGCCTCCACCATGGCCTTCGCCATCGCGCGCTTGCTGTAGGGCATGTGCAGCGCGTCGCTCTCGGGCATGTCGGACCAGCCATAGCCCGGCAGGTCGGCGATAATCAGTGTGAACTTGTCGGCGAGCTGCGGCGCCACGCGGTGCCACATCACATGCGTCTCGGAGAAGCCGTGCAGCAGCAGGAGCGGCGGGCCCTTGCCGCCGACGCGGGCAAAGATGCGGCCGAGGGAGGTGTTGATCCACTCGGAGGCGAAGCCGGGATAGAGGTCGGCGAGATCGGACATCTTTCTGCATCCTTGTCTGGTCAGTCGCAGAGCCGCTCCCAACAAAAATGTCGAAAACAACCCCATGCACAGTAGCACGCGTCCTCGGCGAAGGGCGCTAAGCCCAACAGCCGACTACGCATTTTTGAAATGTCGATGTGGCGGCGCGATGGCGCAAGGTTTTTTGCGCGCGCAGCGGAAAAACCGCTGTCAGCCCCTGGCCTTCTCGGCTTCCACCGCCTGCCAGCCGATGTCGCGGCGGCAGAAGCCTTCCGGCCAGTTGATGCGGTCGACGGCCTGATAGGCGCGGCCTTGCGCCTCCGTCACGGTCGCCCCCAGGGCGCAGACATTGAGTACGCGGCCGCCATTGGCGAGGATCGCGCCGTCCTTTGCGACCGTGCCGGCGTGGAAGATCTCGACGGTGTCGATCTTGGCGGCTTCCTCCAGCCCCTCGATGCGCGTGCCCTTCTGGTAGTCGCCGGGATAGCCCTTCGCCGCCATCACCACGGTGAGCGCGGATTCCGGATACCAGCGCAGATCGAAATGCTTCAACTCCCCGTCGCAGGCGGCAATGAACGCCGGCACGATGTCCGACATCATGCGCAGCATCAGGACCTGGCACTCGGGATCGCCGAAGCGGACGTTGAACTCGAACAGCTTCGGCCCCTGCGTTGTCAGCATGATGCCGGCATAGAGCACGCCGCGGAACGGCGTGCCGCGCTGCTTCATGCCGGCGACCGTCGGCAGAATGATCTTCGCCATGATCGCGTCATGGATCGCGGGCGTCACCAGCGGCGTCGGCGAATAGGCACCCATCCCGCCGGTGTTCGGGCCGACGTCGTGATCGAACACGCGCTTGTGGTCCTGCGCGGAGGCCAGCGGAATGGCGGTCTCCCCGTCGCACAGCGCAAAGAAGCTGATTTCGCGGCCCGGCAAAAATTCCTCGATCACGACCTCAGTGCCGGCCTCGCCAAAGGCGCCCTCGAACATCATGGCGATGGCGTCCTCGGCCTCGCGCACGGTCTTGGCGACGACGACGCCCTTGCCCGCGGCAAGACCGTCGGCCTTCACCACGATCGGCGCGCCCTGGCTCTGGACATAGTCGCGCGCGTCCTTGGCGTTGGTGAAGCGCTTGTAGGCGCCGGTCGGAATGCCGAATTCGGTGCACAGCGCCTTGGTGAAGCCCTTGGAGCTTTCTAGCTGGGCGGCCGCCCCGCTCGGCCCGAACGCCTTGATGCCGGCGGCGGTGAGATCATCGACGATGCCGGCCGCCAGCGGCGTCTCCGGGCCGACCACGACCAGCTCGACCGCGTTGGTCTTGCAGAAGTCGATCACGGCCGCATGGTCGGCCACATCGAGCGCCACGCACTCCGCCTCCCGCGCGATGCCGGCATTGCCGGGCGCGCACCAGAATTTGGTCACCAGGGGGGAGGCTGCGATCTTCCACGCCAGGGCATGTTCGCGACCGCCGGAACCGAGCAGGAGAATGTGCATCGAAGGCTCGAAAAGAGGGGTTTGCTGGGGGCGGAGGTCGCACGAATCGGCGCGCGTCTCAAGGGGGTGTTGCCCCAAACTCCCCGTCATTCCGGGGCCCGCGCAGCGCTGTCCCTTCCACTTGCGGGAGAGTAGTGAGGCGTAAAAGTTCAGTAAAATCAACGTATGAGGGCGTCGGTATTCCGCTCGTGTCAAAAATAGAAAAACTCGTTGAAACGCCGCGAGCTGTCTGCCGAGAGCCGCTTCAATTCAGATTCAAACGTTGTTCGAGGCGCTCAAGTTCGGCGTCCATCTCCTCGTCGCTCATCTGCAAGATTTTGTCCCACATCCTTTGGCGCGCCGCCGGGTCACGCTTATAGCTTTCAGTGATGCTGATCTTCGCCAATCTATTGGCCGGGCGATCCGTCGTTGTGCCGTCTCTCCAAAGTACCCGCACTAGCTGGTCGTCCAACACCTTCTCGACCCTGCCTTGGTTAGTGTTGGGGTCGGGTTCTTTATCGTAGTCAAGCACGACATCGCCGGCTTGCAATCGCGCCATCCCGCTCTCGATTGCTCGACTCGCTTTTTTCTTTTTCATTAGAGCCCAAACTTCGAACGAAAATAGTCGATCAGGAAGGTGAAGAGTCCGACACGCTTAAGCCATTGCCATAGCAGTGGACCGAACGACCGGGCCACTTCAATCCAGTATTTTTGGCGCGCTGGCCGCTCGCCTAGACGGGCGACATTCTTTTCGAACATCTCATGGAGATCGCCGAGTTGAGCTTGAGCGGTGTTCTTCGGCGCTAAGCTGGCGATCAGAAGCTCGGCCAAAACTGGGGGCGCAGCCGAGGTTTTAGGTTCCACTGGCTTAGCAGTCTCCGCTTGCAGACCCGCTCTAAATTTTGCGATGCGAACCTTTAGGGCCTTATGCTCGTAGCGGTAAGCCTGCTCGGCGAGAAAGTGGCGGAGCGACACGTTGACGAGTTCGTCTCGCTGCGGACCTTCAGGCGGAAGCCCACCAATTTCCAATTGGTCCAATGCACCTTTCTCGCTCTGGATTTCGACACGTATCCTAGTCTCATCGATCTCGAAAAATGCGATACTATGACTTTGTTTCACGCCATTGCTCCTGCCAGAGAGGTGCCCGCCCGCAAGCGGTCGAGCGCGTTGATTGATGCATGCAGGGTCGATTGACCCTTGCCGGTGATTTCGAAGAACATTTTGGCGCGTCCACCGCGCTCCGCGGTGGCTTGGCCCATCTTGCTCTTGATGAATCCCTTCTTTTCCAAGGTTTCGAGGGTCGCGTAGATCGTGGCCATAGGAACGGCCTTGGTAAGACGGGTCTCAAGCTCCTCGTAGATGGAGACGCCATACGCGTCGGGCTGCTTTCGCAAAATTGCGAGCATTACGACCTGCTCCGTCTGCTTGAGGGTGCTCATGATGTTTTCCTGCGGGTTCTAGAGTTTTTGAGTTTTGAGTGTTTTCGGGTGGGGCTGAGGGTGCTGTTTGAGGGTGTTGATTCGGTCCGATGCTTTCAATATCTTCCAATATATGGAATAAATTCAAAACCGTCAATCTTCTAGGTTCTGGAAAATACATCCCGGTCCGCTTTCTGACGGCGAAGGCCCGACGACGATGGATGAATCCTACCCGCTAAAGATCACCTTCCGCGAGATGCGCGAGTCCGGCGCGCGCGAGATCCCGATTTATTGCCGTGACTACCGTTGCGGCCATCACGTCGAAACCAACGCAGACGGCTGGGCCGATGATGTCCGGCTCTCCGACATCGGGCCGCGCTTCGTGTGCGAGCGCTGCGGCCAGCGCAGCGCGGAGGTGCGGCCGAATTTCGAACCGGCGAAGATGGGGGACAATCCCGGATGACGAATCCCATCTCCAGTGGTGAATGGGCTTTCTCGACGATTGCGCAGCACGATACGACTCGCGTTCAACGACTTGAGCAAGCCATCGAATACGACCAGATCATCGAGAACCTTTCGTCGACTCTAAAAAAGGCGATAACAGCAGGCGACTACTGGTTGGGAGTTGATCGCTATCGCGGTTGCATGCGCGGCATCGTCCAGTTTCGCATCCAACCAGAGCTTTACGATTTGTTCTTCAACGCGAGAACCGGGTATCGCGCACAATTCTGGACATCGCCGCGTCGCGGGCTGGAGGCGAATGCTGATTGCGTTGCCAAGCTGACTGCGGCGCTCAAAGATCATCTACCAAACCAGTTCAGGGCAAGGGAGATCGTTTGCCGAACTGATGGCTTTACGCGCGAAGATGAGGACGCAGGCAGTTGCGCGATGGCGAGCGAGTCCTTCTTTGAATCACTCGACTCCAAATTCTCAAAAATATGGGTTTGCGAGCGACTGATTCAAGGCAAGCCGGGATCGCTCGTATCGCTCGGCGAGGTTCACTCAGGTATTCGGCTCGATGTTCGTCGTTGGCAAACTGCAAGGGCACCGTACCCATCATCCGAATTTGCGTGGCTGGACCTGAAGGGTGGTTTTGTCGGAGGCGATCAGCCAAAATCTCCAGAGACGCGGGCTCACGACATCCACTATCGCGGGTGGTCTTAAAATCGCAAGGCATCAGTCCGGATGGTTGCGGCCGCTCGGCGAAGATCGAGATCATGGCAGCACGCGAGACGCTGCAGTGGACCGAACCTGTGAATAGCCGGGACAAACAACCCGAGCCTCGCGGCTCTACCCTGCATTGTGCCATCGTGACGGCTCCCGATTCGCAAGAAGGGGTTGCACCGCCATGACATTGAACGCTTCGCGTTGGCCGCGATACTCTCATGAGGTCTCTAGTGCAAGATGATCAACACGCACCCGCGAAACCGCAGCTAGAATTTAAGGAAGTAGCCGTTCTTATTCCGCTAATCGGTACTGCAATCGCGATCAGCTACGACGTTGGATACTTCTACGGACTCGATATTAAGCTATTCACGCTCTTCTCAATCACCGAGCACGTCGTTTTTGCATTGGAAGCTACGCCAGTTGCGTTTGTATTGGCTATCTTTTTGATTGCCTATTTGGGCCCGGGCCTTGATGTGTTGCTTGGAGTAAAAGTCCACACTGCCGGGAAAAATATGCATAAGACTAAGAGACGATACGTCGATGCAGCAATACCCGCGGGTCTTGTTTTGCTCGTTGGAGTAGCCCTTTACTTCAGCTTCTTTGGATTGATCGCAGGACTAATCGCTGGCGCAGCCGTGACTTTGTTCCGCTTGTTTCCCATTCCCAGAAGGTTAGTCTACTTGATCTCTGGTATTTTGATCATCGTTACCGCATTTGCAACCGGCCACGACTTTGCTCATTCTTATGTGTCACGCGGAGCCAGCGACCACTCGATTCAACTGGAAAATGAAAAGCTCGCGGTCAAACTTATTCGCGCTGGAGATCGAGGAGTTCTGTACTTCGAGCCGAAGACCAAGCAGCTAGATTTCGTGAGATGGGACGCTGTAAGGAAATTGAGTAGCGCTTGGTGACAGCCAATTTGTCCCACGGCACCGCGTGGCAGGCTGTCACTTCGCGGCTTCCGCAATCGCGACCAACGGATCGGGCTCGTGCTTCGACAGACCGGCGGATGAGGGGTTGTATCCGCAAACACAAACAGGAGTAAGACTCGCAGAGAGAACCCCTCACCCGAGTGAGTCTGTGTCACCAGCGAAGATTCCCTCTCCCGCAAGGGGAGAGGCACCGCAATCAGCATCGCAGAAAGCTACACCTGCTTCCCCGCAATGATCTCCTGCAGTGTCGCCACATGCCGCGCGAAGGCGCCGCGGCCGGTGGCGGTGGCGGTGACGGTCGTCTGCGGCTTCTTGCCGACAAAGGCCTTGTCCACGGAAACGTAGCCCGCCTTGGCCAGCGTCTCGATATGCGCGCCGAGATTGCCGTCGGTGGCGCCCGTCAGTTTCTTCAGCCGCGAAAATTCCAGGCCGGCGGACACAGGCAACGCGTTCAGCGCCGCCATGATCTTGAGCCGCAACGGCTGGTGGATGATGTCGTCGAGCTCGGCCATCAGATCCGCCGCATCCAGAGGCCGCCGAGGATCAGCCCGCCGCCGTTGACGAAAGCCATCCAGAGCGGGAACGCCTCGCCGATGGTGAAGAAGCCGATCAGCGTCAGCGCGGAGATGCCGAGACCGATCGCCACGAAGGCATAGCCGAACCAGAGGCCTGCCAGGGTGTAGAACAGCATGAAATAGAGCGGCCAGAACGCGCCCAGCTGGCGCGGGCCGAAATGGCCGATCACATTGGTGCAGAGATAGCCGAAGGCGAAGAACAGCACGAATACGAGCGGCAGCCTGGCGTCGAAGCCGGCGCCATGAGGGTGATGCGGCGGATTGAGCAGGCGCAGCGCAACCAGACCGCCGACACCGAGAACATCGACCGCGACCCAGGCATAGACCGCGTAGATCGGCCAGAGCCAGGTCACGAGATTGCCTGCGAACACCAATATGCCCCACCAGACGGCTGCATAGCTCGCCAGCTCGTAGAGCTGCGATTGCTTCACGCGCTGGACGATATCGTCGATGTCGGCCAGCGCTGCGGACGCCTCCTTGCTGTCGATCATGTCGTCCCTTTCAGTCCCAGGGCTATCTCGTATGACGCTCGGTGACACCTGAGCGCACGCCTCGTCCTTCGAGACGACCGCTTCGCGGTCTCCTCAGGATGAGGCTCGGCTGCACCAGTCCCCGTTGAAGCGACCGCCGCAAACTCCGCCCTCATCCTGAGGGTCCGCCGCAGGCGGGCGTCTCGAAGGATGGCCGGAAGCCGCTCCCATATGCGCTTGCCTTGCCATCAGCGGATCGCATCATGACTGCCCCGCCCCGCGCGTTGCCACGTCCTCGGCGATTGCCGAGATCGCCTTCGGGCTGGTGACGATGCCCATGTGGTTGATGCCGTCGATGATCCTGACGTCGGCCGACGGTTTGATCGCCTGCACCGTCTCCGCATATTTATCCGAGATCATCATCTCGTCCTCGGCACCGCCGAAGATCGTGACGGGACGCGTCGTCGCCGCGAGATCGAGACGATAGCCGCGCGTCGCGAAATTGCGCATCAGGCGGTCGGAATAGGTGGAGACGAGATACTTCGCCGAATTCGCAGGCACGGCCAGAGCAAGCACCGGAAGCTGCGAGCAGCAGTCGATGCCGAGCTTGCGGAGGGCGGTGAGGCCGAGGAGGCGGGGAACGTCGGCATTGGCCCAGCCGCCGGAATGCGGCTTGTTGGTCGGTGCGTCATAGCCGAGATAGGGCGCGAGCAGCACGGTGCGCACGAACATGTCCTGCATGATCGGCGTCGCGGCAACGCGCAGCGAGAAGCCGGCGCCGGCGGAATGGCCGATCAGGGTCAGCGGCAGATCGGGCGCAGCCTTGCGGACATGGGCGACGAAGTCGACGAGATCGTCCTCGAGCTGGCCGACATAGCCGATATCGCCGCGCGTGCCCGAGGCGCCGTGGCCGCGCATGTCGAGCGCCCAGGTCTCGACGCCGCGCAAGGCGATCGCATGGGTCAGCGCGTGGTTGACGGTGCCGCTGGAGCCGGAGGAGCCGTGGATGAAGATCGCGCCATGGCCGGTCGCGGGTC
This sequence comes from Bradyrhizobium sp. CCBAU 45394, assembly GCF_028128655.1. Taxonomy (NCBI): domain Bacteria; kingdom Pseudomonadati; phylum Pseudomonadota; class Alphaproteobacteria; order Hyphomicrobiales; family Nitrobacteraceae; genus Bradyrhizobium; species Bradyrhizobium sp. CCBAU 45394. The sequence goes on from NZ_LBIX01000167.1 coordinate 140,096, forward strand.
CGTTCGGGGCGTAGTGGCGAAAGCCGAGCCAGGTGCCGTCACGGGCCTGAAAACGCTCGAGCGGCGGCATGGTCGAGAAGTCGACAAGCTTCACCGACTCCGAGACCGACCGCATCTCAGGCGGCCGCTCCGGTGGCGTTGCGATCATCGCGACCAGGATCAGCGCCACGGCGCCGACGGCGCACAGGGCCCATTTCAGTCCGTTCAACACGCCGCGCAGCAGCTGCTTCGCCATGGGCTCAACTCCATTGAACTCATCATCAATAGAGAACTCTATACTGCAGAGTACTCTCCCAATCAATCCCCGGATTGGCGCCCGGCGGCGAAAATCCTTAACGTCGGGTCTGACCCCAAAATGCCGAATCGTTTGCCGATGCCGCCCGCGGAACCCCTGCTTAACGCCCCCGAATTCACCGTCTCCGAGCTTTCACAGTCCCTGAAGCGGACGGTGGAGGATGCCTTTGGCCATGTCCGGGTCCGCGGCGAGATCTCGGGCTTTCGCGGCGCCCACTCCTCCGGCCACTGCTATTTCGCGCTCAAGGACGAGAGCGCCAAGATCGAGGCGGTGATCTGGAAGGGCGTGCACGGCCGGATGCGCTTCAAGCCCCAGGAGGGGCTCGAGGTCATCGCCACCGGCAAGCTCACGACCTATCCGGGCTCCTCGAAATACCAGATCGTCATCGAGGCGCTGGAGCCGGCCGGCATCGGCGCGCTGATGGCGCTGATGGAAGAGCGCAAGAAGAAGCTTGCCGCCGAGGGCCTGTTCGACGAGGCGCGCAAGCAGCTGCTGCCGTGGCTACCGGAGGTGATCGGCGTCGTGACCTCGCCGACCGGCGCCGTCATCCGCGACATCCTGCACCGGCTGGAGGACCGATTCCCCCGCCATGTGCTGGTGTGGCCGGTCAAGGTGCAGGGCGAAGGCTCGGCCGAGCAGGTTGCGGCCGCGATCCGCGGCTTCAACGCGCTGCCGGAGGGCGGCAAGATTCCGCGCCCCGACGTCCTGATCGTCGCGCGCGGCGGCGGCTCGCTGGAGGATCTCTGGTCGTTCAACGAGGAGATCGTGGTGCGGGCGGCGGCCGAGAGCATGATCCCGCTGATCTCCGCCGTGGGCCACGAGACCGACATCACGCTGATCGATTTCGTCGCCGACAAGCGCGCGCCGACGCCGACGGCGGCGGCCGAGATGGCCGTCCCCGTGCGCAGCGACCTGTTCGTCGAGGTCGCCGATCTCGCACGGCGCACCCGCGCCTATTGGCAGCGCGCCCACGAAAGCCGCCGCAGCGAATTGCGTGCGGCTGCGCGTGCGCTGCCGGCGGCCGGAGATCTGCTGGCGATCCCGCGGCAGCGGCTGGATTCGGCGGGCGCCGCCCTGCCCCGCGGCTTGAAAGCCAACACGCATGCGCATTTCCGCAGGTTTACTGCGGCGGGCGCAAAGCTGACGCTGCGGGTGCTGCACGGGCAGATCTCGCAGGCCGATCACCGGCTCACCGTGTGCGGCGAGCGGCTCGGTCTCTCCGCGCGGTCGCTGTTGCGGCAGCGGCGCGACCGCTTTGCCGGTCTCGAGGTGCGGCTGCGGGCCTCAAAACTCTCCAACGCACAGGCGCAGCGCAACGCGATTGCCCGCCAGCGCGAACGCACGCATCGCCTGGCCGAGCGTGCCAACCGTGCGCTGGTGACGCTGCTGCAACGGCTCGACGCCCGCGTCGAGGCCAGCGGCAAGCTGCTCTCGGCGTTGTCCTATCGCGGCGTGCTTGCGCGCGGCTTTGCGCTGGTGCGGGACGAGGCCGGCCATCCCCTGCATTCGGCCGACAGCGTCGGTCCCGGCGCACGCGTCGAGATCGAGTTCGCGGACGGACGCGTCGGCGCGACGACGGACGCGGATCGCCCTGCCGCCAAACGCGCACAGCAACCGAAGCCGGCCGCGCAGGAGACCAAGCCCGCGCCGAAGCGCGTCGGCAAGCCGGTGGATCAGGGCAGTTTGTTCTGAGTTGGCGGCTCACTCTCCGTGTCGTTCTGGCGAAAGCCAGGACCCATTACCCCAGGAAGTAGTTTGGCGAAGACTGATCGTTCGGGACTAATGCCGCGTACAATCGATAGATTCCGCGGTATGGGTCCTGGCTTTCGCCAGGACGACGTTGGGGAGAGTTGGTCGCCCTCTCAATACATATCAGCGCGGAAGGGTAGGAGTCGCAACAGCCCGCCTAGCGGCAGGACAATCCCGCGTCGATCGTGGTCCAGAAGCCGCAATGTTCAGGCGCGAGCATTGGCGCGCCGGCGTGGGCTTCGAACAGGAAGATCGCGACGGTGAAGACGATCAGTGCGGAGGAAAAGAGGACGATGCGGTTGCGCATGTGGGATGCGTTTAACCGACATCGTGGTCGAATGATGGCACCGTCCCGTGCTGAAACCGCAGCCATGCGCGATCCGTAGATTCACGGTCGGCCACTATCCGTGCAGGGCGGTGGTCGATGCGGGGCTGTCCGCCTCAAATTGTTCCTCGGGCGGCCCCGCTTGGGAATCCGTAGCCCCCTAGCCCGCATGAGCGCAGCGATATCCGGGCTTCTGGATCTTCATCACCGCGCCAGCCACTCCGCGACGTCCTTCTGCGACTCCGCGCGTGCGACCGCATCGGTGCCGAGATGGCCGTGCTCGGGCGCGGCGGCGTCGCTGCTGCCGCTAGCTGCGTGCAGCGGCGTGTTGGCGCGGTCGAAGTCGTGATAGGCGCCGGGATAGACCACGATGCGCGCGAGCGCGCTGCGGCCATGCGCACCCTCGACCATCTGGCGGCAGGCCGGCGGCGACGACACGTCGTCATTGGCGCCGATCAAAACCAGCGTCGGCACCCGCGCGCTCCAGCCGAGGCCGGCGGAGATGCGGCAATCCGGATAGAACGCGATCGCCGCGCGGAAATCCGGACCTGCGTCGCGCGCCGCGTTCTGCGGGCGCACCGCCCACAGCAGCGTGCTCGCGCCGTTGGCCCAGCCGATCAGGCTGACGCGGTCGCGCGCGACCCAGGCCTGCTTCATCAGCCAGGCGCGCGCGGCCGCGACGTCGGCGACACGCTCGCGCCGCGCCTTGACGTGCGTCTCCTTGACGCGGCATTGCGGCCCGAGCTCGCGCGAGCCGTAGCTGTCGGGCAGCAGCACCGCGTTACCGGCCTTGACCAGCCGCTCCGCCCAGTCGCGATAGCGCGGCAATACGGGATCGGCATGGCCGCCGAGGCCGCCGCAGCCATGCAGCGCGATCACGGTCGGAAACGGCCCGGCGCCCTCAGGCTTGTAAAGCTGGGCATGCAGGATTCCGGAGCCGAGCGGAATCTCGACCTGCTGCGGCGCAGGCGCAGCGCACGCGGCCGACATCAGCAGCATCAGGAACAGGGCGGTCAATCGAAGGCGCATCGGGCTCTGCCGTATCAGGTGCCGGCCGCTTGCGCCGGGACGATCCTTCGCCCGAAGCACTATCATGCGAAAACGGCGGCAAAACATCACAAACCGGTGGGTTTACCGGGCGGACAGGCCGCCCTATCTATGCTACATCCCGTCCAACACATCGTGCCCTCCAGGGTGTTTTACGGAGAGGCCTTCCACGGAGACTTTCGACCGTGCTGAACAAGTTCGGCTCTTCCGGCAATGGCGAAGCGCAGGTGCAATATCTCGACGGCGATTTCCGCGTGATCTCGCCGGGGACCTATGTGCGCTGCGCGATCACCGACACGCGGATCCCGCTCGACGAATTGAAGTACTGGAGCGTGGACCTTCAAGAAGCCTACGCCACGCCGGCCGCGGTGCTGCAGCGGCATTTCCCCGGCGCGCCAAAGCCGCAGCCGTGAGGCCGCGCCTGCGCTGCTATTGCTGCTCAGTGGCATCCCCGCCCACGCAGGTCTTGATGAAGGTCTTCCTGGGCTCGCCGACGACCTTCTGATCGATCGCCTGCTTGAGGCAATCGACCCGCGCCTGCGCCATGCAGAGCTGCATCTGGTCGCGCTTGTCCTGTCCCTTCAGGTTTTGCGTCGTGCCGAGACACGTCACGCGCCTGGTCGCGGGAACCGGCACCGTGCCGGTCGAAGCGGCGGGCGGCGTCGTTTGTGCAAACACGGGCGCAATGATCAGACACACAAGGCTGGCGGCGACAGTCGCGGACGGCAATTTCATCGAATTCTCCCGATCGGTCCCGGACCGATAGGCGTTTTGCGATGAATGTCGCGTGAATGGCGGGCTGCCGCAGGGTGCGGCAAAGCGAAAGCGTGCCCACCATCACTTCGTCGCGGGCGTGTGCTCAGGCTTGGTGAGATTGTGTTACGTTGGGGGCAGGACAGTTTGGGAGCTCGAATGGGACGCCCGAATGCATTCGACGGGATGATGCACGAATTCTGTGCGAACCTAGGTTGGTGTGGCGGCGTCGAGGATCGCACGCCGCTGCACGTTTCCGACTTTATTCCAGACACACGGCCGGTTTCTGCGGATCAATTTGCAAGCTGGCTCATCATGGCCCAAGGTCTCGATCCCGACCGGTTCAGTGCTTCCGAGCGCAGCCAACTGAAGACTGTCTTCGTGAAGCACATGGGAACGGACGTCGTCGATGCGAGCAAGCTTCGCTCCGGGCATCACGGCGTGTAAATTGCGCCGCGCTATTCCAGCCACCGCGGCAGGGGCAGCGCACCTCAACTGCGGGTCTCACAGCCAAAATGATCTCCGTCGTGCCGATCTGCGTTGCATCGAACAGTGCTTGCACTCCTTGGTGAGTCATTTCGCGCTGTGGTTGGATTCTTTGGTGCGACTTGGCGCCCTTAAGTTGTTTGACGAAGTCTTGGTGAAACAGAGGGCTGCTATAGTGCGTGTTAGGTAACTGGCCCTGCTCTTTTTATCGCGCAGACAATCAAGTCAACCAAACGGCCATCGAGCTTTGGAATTGGCGCAGTCTGTGAACGGGCTCATATCGAAGAGCCATCTGGCGGGTTACGATCACCTCGAAAATTTGCGGTGAAATATTTGTAAATCGAAAGTCAAACGATGGGGGGGATCATGCCCACCATACTGGACCTGCTCTATCGTGAATATTGCCGCGCCCGCCTCGCTGAAATGCGGAAACAGCTGCTGATCGCAGCTGAACGCTCTGAAGCTCTCGAAGCGCATTATCATCCTGCGGACCAGGGTGACGATGAGAGGACGGACGCACAACGCAAGACCGGTCGCGGCGTGCCGACTTGAAGCGGCCCCAAGACCGGCGATCTCTCCCGCGTAGCAGTGACCAAGCAATTGGCAGCAGTTTGGGAGCAAGCAATGAATACACCCGAATGCTATACTGTCATGGTGGCCTGCGCCTCGTGCCTGACCATCATCGGAATGATTGCCGTTGGAGCCTGGTGAGGGGGCCTGACCGCCGAGCCGGGAAGCACGCCGTTAGCGGGCCCGCTGCCAAGCACGTTCAGTCGGACCTAGGGCGCCGGACGCAGCACGCGCCGTCCCGCATCGTCCGTCAATGGACACCGCAAGGCCTTCGCCGCGCCTCAGCGTGCAGACCTGCTTCTTGCCGTGAGGAAAGCGTTGCCGCCGCTTGATGCGATTGCGGCGGCATCGCTCGAGATCCGGATATCAGCCTCCGGGCGGAGTATACGAAGAACGCAGCTTCGCCGCGTTCTGGCGGACCTGCTTGATCTCGTCCTGCGTGAACAGCCGGGTCAGTTTCACGTTCTGCAGGGTGCCCGCCGTGACGGTCAGGCCGGAAATCGCCGGAGCCGCACTCGGATCAGGCACATCGAAAATCACCAGCACGCCTGGACCGTCGGCCGCAACGCTGTACATCGAAATCAGCTTGCCGCCGGCCGCTTCGATGAGTTTCCTCGCCGCCTCCTGGCGATTGGTCGTGGGGTTTTCCAAAATGGCGTTGAGAGCGCGTGGTGTGTATTGTCCAGTGAGGCAAAAATGCATGGCATGTTCTCCTCTGAGCTTTTGGCAATGACTCTCGCGGCCGTTCCGAACTTATCGGTACGGTCTCGCATCTGAAATGATGAAGGTACGTTGCCCGCCGTGGGCATAAACGCCGCCGATGATTGCCGGGAGTTCGGCACGTCCCGGTGACGGCTCTCATCGAAGGCTACATCAACTCCCGAAGGTGCGGAAGAGAATTCATCCGCCGCGACATGTCGCCCCGGTGTCGCACGCGATCAACGCCTGCCGAACCGACGCTCGCGCGCCTTGTAGAGATGATCGCTGATCAATTGCCGCAACTTTGCCGGGTCATCGAATTCGAGCTGCACCGCGAACGGCACGACGCCGTCAGGCACGCCCTCGCTGCCGCGCAGGCGCGCGAGATCCTTTTCCGTGGTCACCAGCGTCAGCTGCTCGCGCTGTGCTTCCGCCGCGAGCGCGGCGATCTCCTCGGGCGAGAACATGTGGTGATCGGCGAAGCGACGCGTGCGCGCGACATCGATGCCGCTGGCGCGCAGGGTGCGGAAGAAGCGTTCAGGATCGCCGATGCCGGCGAAAGCGAAAACCCGCTTGCCGAACAGCTGCGCGACCGAGGCTGCATCCGGCTTCAGGCGCGCGCGCAGCTCCGGCTTGTTGCGCTTGGCAAGCTCGGCGGCGACGTCGTTGGCGGCGCGGCCGTCGCCGATCAGCACTAGCGCGTCGGTACGCGCGAGCTGGGCCTTCAGCGGCGCGCGCAGGGGACCGGCCGGAAACACCTTGCCGTTGCCGATGCCGCGCTCGCTGTCGATCACGATCAGCGAGGCATCCTTGAGCAGACGCGGGTTCTGGAAGCCGTCGTCCATCAGGATCACGGTCGCGCCTTGTGATTTGGCGAGCGCGACGCCGTCGAGGCGGTCACGCGCGACGACGACAGGGACGTCGCGCGCCATCATCAGCGGCTCGTCGCCGACATCGGCTGCGATGTGACGCGCGCCGTCGACCATCACCGGGCCCTGCAGGCGCCCGCCATAGCCGCGGCTGAGCACGACAGGCGTCTCACCGAGCTCACGCAGGAGCTTCGTCAGCGCCAGCACGGTCGGCGTCTTGCCGGCGCCGCCGACATGGTAGTTGCCGACGCAGATCACGGGGATGCCGGCGTCGAATCCCTCGAGCGCCATGCGACGCCCCGTGATCGCGCCGTAGAGCGCGCCCAGGGGACGGAGGATTTGGGACTCTGGGGAACGCGGCCGGTACCAGAAGGCCGGCTCACGCATTGGCGGCTCCCATCTCGATCCGCAATTGCAGCAGATACGGCTCGAGCGCGGCCATGGTGCGCTCCAGCGCGCCGCCGAGCTGCTCGACCACGCTGCTGCCTGCGTGCTGTATCTTGTCGCGCACGGCGGGATCGGCCAGGAGCTGGCCGAGCTGCTTGACCAGGATCTCCTGCGTGTCGGCCTGGCGCGCGCCGCCGCTCGCATCGAGCGCTTCGTAGACGTCGGCGAAATTGAAGACGTGCGGACCATGGACGATCGCCGCACCGAGCTTGATCGCTTCGATCGGATTCTGGCCGCCATGGCGGATCAGCGACCCGCCCATGAACACGATCGGCGAGAGCCGGTAGAACAGGCCGAGCTCGCCCATGGTGTCGGCGACATAGACATCGGTCGCGGCCGTCGGCAGCTCCTCGCGCGAGCGCAGCGCCGGCTTCAGGCCCGACGCGGTGATCAGGCCAGCGATCGAGGAGCCGCGATCCGGATGGCGCGGCACGATCACGGTCAGAAGCTGCGGGAAGAAACCGACGAGGCTGCGATGCGCCGCCACCAGCATCTCGTCCTCGCCCGGATGGGTCGAGGCCGCGACGATGATCGGACGCCCGCGCGTCATCGCCATCAGCCGTTCGAGCTTGGCGGGATCGGCCGGCGGCGCCGGCACGTCGAGCTTGAGATTGCCGGTGGTGAGGACGTCGCGGCCGCCGAGCGCGGAGAAGCGTTCGGCGTCAAGCTTGGACTGCGCCAGGCAGATGTCGAACCGCGACAGCAGCGCCGAGATGGTGCCGTACATGCGCTGCCAGCGCGGAAAGGAGCGCGGCGACATCCGCCCGTTGATCAGCACCATCGGCACCCGCCGCGTTGCACCCGCCAGGATCAGGTTCGGCCACAGATCCGATTCGATGAACAGCGCCAGCGACGGCTTCCAGTGGTCGAGGAAGCGCGCGACATAGCGCGGGGAATCATACGGCACGTATTGATGGATGACGTCGGGTGGAAAGCGTTTTGCGACGACGGCGGCCGAGGTGACGGTGCCGGATGTGAGCAGGATGCGCAAATTGAGATCGCGCAGCCGCCCGATCAGCGCCGCCGCGGCCAGAACCTCGCCGACGCTGGCGCCGTGGATCCAGACCAGCGGACCATGCGGCCGCACGTCCCGGGACAGGCCGCGCCGCTCGCCGACACGCGCGGGGTCTTCCTTGCCCTGCTTCAGCCGCCGCTTGATCAGCGCAGGCGCGAGCGGCACCAGGCCGGAAGCCAGGCGCTGGTACATCCGCAGCGTCATCGGCAGCGCTCTGGGCAGCGAATTAGGCATCTTGCGGCCCCGGGCGGCCGAGCTGCGCATAGGCGCGCCGGGTCGCTTCGTTCAACGTCTCCTCCAGCTCCAGCCGCAACGCTTCCATCATGGCGGCGTCGGCGTCCGGCGGAACGTGGATTTCCTTGATGCCGACCAATGCGCCCCGCCCGAACGGCAGGTTGATGGTGGTGCGGTCCCAGTTCTTGAGCCGGATGAAACGGCTGGTCGCCATCGCGAAAGGCATGATCGGCCGCCCCGATTCCCGTGCCAGCATGATGATGCCGAGCCCGGCCACGCGCGCGCGCTTGGGGACATCGGCGGTCAGCGCGACATTACAACCGTCCTGCAGCGTCCGCACCATCTCCTTGAAGGCGCCGACGCCGCCTTTACGGTGGAAGGCACTGCCATGATCCCCGGAACCGCGGATGAGGCCGATGCCGAGCCGCTCCACCGCGATGGCGTTGAACTCGCCGTCGCGGTGCCGGGAGATCAGGACCTTGGCCCGGTAGGAGTCCTTGTTCTTGATGAACGGGGTGAGGAAATGCTGGCCGTGCCAGAAGGCGAAGATCGCCGGGATCTGCGGCTCGACGATGTCATAGACGTCGGGCGGATCGAACGTGAATTTGTTGGTCCGCCAGACCAGACGCAGATATTCGGCCGCCAGGACCCCGACGGCACGCTGAAACCAGCTGCTTCGCAGCGTATTGCGAAGCAGCTTTTTCAACGCGCCTTCGTTTCTTGATTCGGGTCGAGCAGCCGGTGGAGATGGACGATGAAGTAGCGCATCTGCGCATTGTCGACCGTGCTCTGCGCCTTGGCGCGCCAGGCGACGTGGGCGGACGCATAGTTCGGGTAGAGGCCGACGATCTCGACGTCGTCGAGGTTCTTGAAGGTGTTGTGCTCGAGATCGAGCAGTTCGCCTCCGATGACGAGATGGAGCAGTTGTTGCGGGGCACTATCTGGCATGGGTTCTCTTCCTAACGGGCTGCCCGGCAAAGCAGTGTTCGACAAGCACAGCGAAAGCGCTCAGGGCAAGGGACGATTTCGAAAATGCGCGACAATGCTCGCATGACGATCGCGACCCGCTGCCACCAGCACCCCGTGCGCCACTTCCCGGCGGTTATAGAGGATGGGATCTCCGGAGAGGTCGCTCATCCTACCATCCGCTTCCTGCACGATCAAATCGGCCGCCGCAAGATCCCAATCATGGCTGTTGCCGCCCGCAAAAGCCGCATCCAGCGCGCCATGGGCGACCCGGCAGAGCCGGAGCGCGAGCGAGCCGATTCGCGGGTGCAGCTTGATGTCGCCGCCGGCGGTATTGAGACGCTCGACCATCGGCTTGGGGCCGGCCATGCGGGAGAAATCGAGCGTGGACCCGGGCGTCGCCCGCACCGGCTTGTCGTTGAGCAGCGTACCCTGGCCGCGGGCCGCGAAGAAGAACTCGCCGCTGGCCGGCGCGAACACCGCGGCCAGCAGCGGCGCGGCGTCCTCGACCAGCGCCACGCTGACGCACCATTCGTCGTGGCCGCCGAGATAGTTGCGCGTGCCGTCGATCGGATCGACCACCCAGACCAGCCGCCGCGACAGCCGCGTGGAATCGTCGGCGCTCTCCTCCGACAGCCAGCCATAGTCGGGCGTGGCACTGCGCAGGCGCGCTTCGAGCAGGTCGTTGACGGCGATGTCGGCTTCCGACACCGGCGAGGACGCGCCCTTGGTCCATGTCTTCAGCTCGGTGCGGAACATCGACTGCGCGAGCGCGCCCGCTTCCCGTACCGTGTCTTTCAGCAGCGCCGCGTCGCGCGTCAGGATCGTCGCGTCGAGCGAGTTCGCGTCAGCGTCCGCCAAGCGTCAAACCCTCGATACGCACCGTCGGCGCATTGATGCCGTAGCGGAATTCGAGATTGTTGGCGGGCTGCATCGACTTGAAGATCTCGAACAGGTGGCCAGCGATCGTCACCTCGCTGACGGGATAGGTGATCTCGCCGTTCTCGATCCAGAAGCCGGAGGCGCCGCGGCTGTAATCGCCGGTGACGCCGTTGACGCCGGAGCCGATCAGGTCGGTGACGTAGAAACCCTGCTTGATGTCGGCGATCAGCTCGGCCGGCGTCGGTGTGCCGGCTTCGAGATGCAGATTGTACGGCCCGGGCGAGGGCGAGGACGAGACGCCGCGATGGGCGTGGCCGGTGGTGGCAAGGCCGAGCTCCCGCGCGGTGGCGCAGTCGAGCAGCCAGGTCGTCAACACGCCCTCGTCGATCAGCGCGATCTTCTTCACCGCGACGCCCTCGGCATCGAAGGTCTGCGAGCGCAGGCCGCGCTTGCGCAGGGGATCGTCGATGATGCGGATGTTCTTGGCGAACAACTGCTGGCCGAGCTTGTCCTTCAGGAAGCTGGTCTTGCGCGCGATCGAGGCGCCGTTGATGGCGCCGACGACATGGCCGACCAGCGAGCCCGCAACGCGCGGATCGAACACGACCGGCACCTTGCAGGTCTCGACCTTGCGCGGATTGTAGCGCGCCACGGTGCGCTCGCCGGCGGAGCGGCCGACGACCTCCGGCGACAGCAGGTCGGCGCCATGCGGCGCCGAGGTGAAGTCGTAGTCGCGCTCCATGCCGGTGCCCTCGCCTGCTATCGCGGTGGCCGAGATGCCCTGGCTGGAGCGCAGGTAGGAGCCGTGGAAGCCGGTTGAGGTGACGAGCACCATGCCGCCCATGCCGGCGGAGGCCGAGGCGCCGCCGGACTTGGTCACGCCCTTCACCGCGAGCGCCGCGGCCTCGGCTTCGAGCGCGCGGCGCTCGAGCTCCGAGGTCGCCGGAATATTCGGATCGAGCAGATCGAGATCGGGGAAGTCGCGCGCGAGCAGCGCGGGATCGGCGAGGCCGACATATTTGTCGTCGGGTGCGACCTTCGCCATCGCGACCGCGCGTTTGGCGAGCTTGGTCACGGCATCGCCGCTGACGTCGTTGGTCGAGACCACCGCCTGGCGCTGGCCGACCAGCACGCGCAGGCCGACGTCGTCGCCCTCGGACCGCTCGGATTCCTCGACACGGCCGTCGCGCACCTCGACGCCTTGCGAGACGCCGCGCACTGCGACCGCATCGGCCGCATCCGCGCCGGCGCGCCTGGCCGCCTCGACCAACCGCTGTGCGAGATCGGACAGCGCGGACTGATCGAACAGGTCGCGATTGGCTTTGGGCGAAAGCGTCGAGCTTGGTGAAGGGTTCACAAACGAAATCCTGTTGGGGCGGGGTTCGGGACCGGAACCCACAGATGTGCCCTGATAGCGCGGACTTCAAGCATTTTCAGTCCGCTAAAAGCTCAGATTCGCGACTTCGGCGCAACGTCTCGTCAATCATGCGCGCCAAGGTCTTGTCAATCATGAGCCGCGGTGACGCTGGGTTAACCAGCCTTTTTAAGCGGTTTCGGAAGCCGCCGCGCTAAGGTCCTCGCATCGACCGGGAACATAATCCTGGCGGGGAGAACTAAAGCCGTGAGGCGTCAAACAGCAACAAGCGGGATCGCTCCCGCCGGGTCGAGCCGCTCTCTGCGGCTCGACCCTCTTTCCCTTCCGGTCCGCTTCGATGCGCATGATCCGCGCGCCGACGGATACACAAGGCAGATCGAGCTTCATCGCGAACGTGTCGTGCTGCGCCGTGCCGTCCGCGGCATGCGGATGGCGATCAACGTGCGCGTCAGCGACTTCTCCGGCGTCGCGCTGCGCGGCAACGACGCGGCGCAGGCCCTCGTCCTCGTCCATCGCGATCCCTCGCTCTCCGTTCCGCTGCTGGTCGGCGCCGACGGCGACGAGCTCACCGAGGCCTGGGCGGTCTGGAGCGAGATCTTCGCGCTTCCGCAGCTCGACGAAGGCGCGCGCAAGCCCGCACCGCGCCGCCGCCGCGCCAACGCGATCCGCGCCCGCCGTCCGAAATTCCTGATGCGCCGGCGCACCGCCATGGCGCGCGAGCTGTCGGTTCATCACGGCGAGCGCGAGATCATCGCGAGGAACTAAAGGTGCCGTAGGGTGGGCAAAGCGAAAGCGTGCCCGCCTATTTCCATCTCAATCTCGGCAAGATGGCGGGCACGGCGCAAGAGCGCCTTTGCCCACCCCACGCATTTGCGTCACGCCGCGCGCATCACCGCGTCCGCGAGCAATCCCGCAAACAGCAACAAGCCCGCATCCCGGTTCGACTTGAACAGGCGCAGGCAAAGCGCGGGATCGTCGATCCTCAAGCGCACGATCTGCGAGGCCAGATGCGCGGCGAAAGCGGCAAGCCCGAGCCAGGCGGGCCAGCGCACATCGCCTGACGCCAGCGCGACGCCGATCAGCACCACCGCAAGCCCATAGAACAGGATCAGCGCCTGGTGCGTGTGCGCGCCGAACAGGCGCGCGGTGGACTTGATGCCGATCAGCGCGTCGTCCTCGGCATCCTGATGCGCATAGATCGTGTCATAGCCGATCACCCAGGCGATCGATCCGCCATACAGCACGAGCGCGGTGACGTCGATGCGGCCGAAGGTGACGGCAAAACCCATCAAGGCGCCCCAGGAGAAGGCGAGGCCGAGCACGATCTGCGGCCACCAGGTGATGCGCTTCATGAAGGGGTAGATCGCGACGATCAGAAGCGAGGCGATGCCGGTCAGGACCGCGAAGCGATTGAATTGCAGGAGCACCACGAGACCGATCAGGGCCTGCGCGACCATGAAGGCCAGCGCCTGCTTCGTGGTCACCTGCCCCGACGGCAGCGGCCGCGAGCGGGTGCGCTCGACCTTGTCGTCGAGATCGCGGTCGGTGATGTCGTTCCAGGTGCAGCCTGCCCCGCGCATGACGAAGGCGCCGATGAAGAACAGGACGATGGTGAGCGGCAGGCGGCCGGAATCGTGCGCGATGCCGGCGGCGAGCGCCGCCGACCACCAGCATGGCATCAGGAGAAGCCAGGAGCCGATCGGACGATCGAAGCGGGACAATCGCAAATAGGGCCGCGCCCATGGCGGCGCGAGCGTATCGACCCAGTTGCCGGTGGAGTCGGCAACGCGGGCGGATGTGTCGCTCATCGCGTGAGGACGTTGCCGTTGAGCGTGTCGAAGGTGCTGCCGCCCTTCTTGCCGGCATTGGCTTCAGGTGCCGAGCCCGAACCCAGCACCTCGCTCAGCGACGGGCCGGCCGGACCGCGCGGCTGGTTCTGCATCTGCTGCGCGACGTTGCAGACCTTCGTGGTCATGGCCTCGGTGTTCTTGTGGCCGTCCTTCATCTGCGCGCCGACCTGCGGCGGGATTCCGCATTTTGCAGCGTTGGTCTCGACGTACTTGATCATCTTCATTTCAGCCTGGCCGAAATTGCGGATCAGCTTGCACGCCTCGTCCGGCGGCGCGTGGCGGTCGCTCGCGGCCTTAATCGCCTTGCCGCGCTTCTCGGCCTCCTCGCGCAGGGGAATGAAGGCCTTCATGCAGTCCTCACCCGGGGCTTGCGTCGGCGGGGCCGCGCTGAAAGCGCCGGCGCCGCCGACCGGCGCGGCGCCGTTCACCGGAAACGAGGATTGCGGCGCCGTGCCGACGGAGGCTGTCGGCGCCGAGCCGTTCACGGGCGGAAACGCCGAGCTGCTCGCGGCCTGGTTTGGCAGCGGCGCCGGGAAGGCGCTTTGCGCATAGGCGCCAGCGGCCCCCATGGTGATCATGGCGGCGGTGATCGGAACCATCAAATGACGGATCATCAAGGCAGTCTCTCCGGCAGGAGCTTACGGGGTTCGGCGTCTTCCCAATTGAAGCGCAACCAGCGTGTTCGCGTTTTTACGATTCCCGCCGGCCCTTAACAACCCGTCGAATAGGGCAAGAGCGCGGCGCGCCGACGCACCAGTTTGGCAATATTTACCCCCGAAATGGCGGCTTTCGGTTAATAACGGCGGCAAATCGGACCTGAATGATGCCTTCCCACGATTTCCGCGCCCCCCGCCTGTTCGTCGATGCCCCCCTGGCCCAGGATGCCAGGGTCCCGCTCGACCGCGACCAGAGCAATTATCTCGGCAATGTGCTGCGGCTTGCCGCGGGGGCCGAGGTCCTGGCCTTCAACGGCCGCGACGGCGAATGGCAGGCCGCGATCGAAGGCCGCAAACGGCCGGATGGCCTCGTCATCCTCCAGCAGACCCGGCCGCAGGACCGGCTGGCCGACCTCACTTACGTCTTCGCCCCGCTCAAGCACGCCCGGCTCGATTACATGGTCCAGAAGGCCATCGAGATGGGTGCCGCCAGCCTGCAACCGGTCCTGACCCGGTTCACCCAGGCCTCCCGGGTCAACACCGAGCGGATGCGTGCCAACGTGGTCGAGGCCGCCGAGCAATGCGGCATCCTGAGCATCGCGACCGTGGCCGAGCCGGTGCCGCTGGAGCGCTTCCTCAGCCAGCGCGCCGCGGGTCGCCTGCTCATCTTCTGCGATGAGGCGGCGGAGGTCGAAAACCCCGTTCAGAGCCTGCAAGGCGCGCGCGAGGCGGGACAAGGTATCGACGTGCTGATCGGCCCCGAAGGCGGCTTTGCCGAGGAAGAGCGGGCGCTGCTGCTGCGGCAGCCGAAGATCCTGCGGCTCGCCCTGGGCCCCCGGATCATGCGGGCCGACACCGCCGCGGTGGCTGCGCTGGCGCTGGTGCAGACGGTGCTGGGCGATTGGGGCGGCAAGACTCCCTGATGCTGCGCATTGGCCGGCCGTTAAGCGATTGATCCTTTGGAGGTCGAAACCGCTTTCCGGCCATGCTAAGGGCTGCGCCAACTGGCTTGCCTCCACTTGCCTCCCCTTGCCCTGCCCGGTTCCACCGGGACGATGGACCCCTGAGATGACCGCGACTGCCACCTCAAATGCTGCCGGCTCCGCTGCCTGGGCGGATACGCTGCTCTTGTCGTTCGCGCAGGCGGGCTATGTCAGGGCCGAGCCGGCGATCCTGCAACCGGCCGAGCCGTTCCTGGACCTTTCCGGCGAGGACATCCGCAAGAGCCTGTATCTGACCACGGACCTCACCGGCGAGGAGCTCTGCCTGCGCCCGGACCTGACCATACCGGTGGCGCGCGACTACCTCGCCTCCAGCCGCGCCGGCCAACCGGCCGGGTTCAGCTATCTCGGTCCGGTGTTCCGCTACCGCAACGGCCAGGCCAGCGAGTTTCTTCAGGCCGGCATCGAATCGTTCGGCCGCCAGGACCGCGCCGCGGCCGATGCCGAGATGCTGGCGCTGGCGCTGGAGGCGACGGGCGCCTTCGGCGTCCGCGACGTCGAGATCCGCACCGGCGATGTGGCGCTGTTCAACGCGCTGCTCGACGCGCTCAACCTCTATCCGGTCTGGCGGCGCCGCCTGGTCAAGGACTTCAACCGCAAGATCAGCCTGGAGCAGGATCTGGAACGGCTGGCGGCCGCGACGACCGCCACCCGCAGCGAATATGAGGGCGTGCTGGCGGCGCTGGCCGGCTCCGACCGCAAGGCGGCGCTCGCCTTCGTCACCGATTTGATGTCGATCGCCGGCACCACCAATGTCGGCGGCCGCACCACCGCCGAGATCGCCGACCGCTTCCTCGAGCAATCGACGCTGAAGGGCGGCGCGCTGCCCCGCGAGGCGATCGCCGTGCTCAAGCGCTTCCTGTCGATCGCAGGCAATCCCGACGACGCCGTCGCCGAGTTGCGTGCGCTCACCACCGACGCCGGGCTCGACCTCACGGCTGCGATCGATCAGTTCGAGAGCCGGGTCGGCTTCATGGCTGCGCGCGGCATCGACGTGAAGCAGACGCGCTTTTCGACCGCGTTCGGACGCGGGCTCGACTATTACACCGGCTTCGAATTCGAGCTGCATCACCGCGGCAATGGCGCCGAGCCGCTGGTCGCCGGCGGACGCTATGACGGGCTGATGACCCAGCTTGGTTCAGCCGAGCCGATCGCCGCTGTCGGTTTCTCGGTCTGGGTGGACGCGCTGACCCGGATCGGCCGCAAGGTGGGGACCTAAGTCATGAGCGCGCCATTCGTTCTGGCCGTTCCCTCCAAGGGCCGCCTCCAGGAAAACACCGAAGCCTTTTTCGCCCGCGCGGGCCTCAAGCTGTCGAAGGCCGGCGGCGCACGCGACTATCGCGGCACCATCGCAGGGCTAGACAATGTCGAGGTCGCCTATCTGTCGGCGAGTGAGATCGCCGCGCAGCTGTCGCGCGGCTTCGCCCATCTCGGCGTCACCGGCGAGGACCTGGTGCGCGAGAACATCGCGGACGCCGACAAGCGTGTGTCCCTGATCGAAGGCCTCGGCTTCGGCTATGCCGACGTCGTCGTCGCGGTGCCGCAGGCCTGGATCGACGTCCGCACCATGGCCGACCTCGACGACGTCACCACCGGCTTCCGCGAGCAGCATCACATGCGGATGCGGGTCGCGACCAAGTTCGTCAATCTCACCCGCGCGTTCTTCCAGAACCACGGCATCACCGATTACCGCATCGTCGAAAGCGCAGGCGCGACCGAAGGCGCGCCGGCAGCCGGCAGCGCCGAGCTGATCGTCGACATCACGACGACCGGCGCGACCCTCGCCGCCAACGGCTTGCGGGTGCTCGACGACGGCATGATCCTGCGCAGCCAGGCCAATCTGGTCGCCTCCAGGGATGCCGACTGGTCGCCGCAGGCGCGGGAGACCGCGCGCGTCATCCTCGACCACATCGCGGCGCGGGCGCGGGCCAACAAATACCGCGAGGTCCGGACCCGATTCCGGCAGTGCGACGCCGCCCTGCTCGGCGAGGCCCACAGCCGGTTCGGCGTGGAGGCCCCGTTCGGCGGGCCGACCTCGTCGGGCATGCTGACGCTGCACTGCCCGCCGGGGCAGCTCTATGCGCTCGCGAGCTTCCTGCGCGAGCATGGCGCCGAGACCGTCTCGGTGGTTTCGCTCGACTACGTGTTCGACCGGGAGAACCCGCTGTTCGCCAAGCTCGAGGCGTTCCTGCGGCGGTGAGCCTCAGGTCCGTTCAGCGTAGCGACAGCAAACGGCAGCTACCATATGCTGTTGAGATGACCTTGAACGCCTCTGGAACCTTGATCGATGACGCTGGGCTCTGATGTTTCCGGCCTGACGACCACCGCGGCCAACGCCGCCGCGAAGGGACTGTCGATTGTCGTCCCCGTCTACAACGAGGCGGCGGGGCTTGCCGCCCTGCACCAGCGCATCTGCGATCTCGCAAAGACCCTGCGGCAGCGCCATCGCCTCGCTTGCGAGGTGGTCTATGTCGACGACGGCAGCGCGGACGCGACGCTGTCGATCGCGCGCAGCCTGCCGGCCGACGCGATCGACGTCCAGGTGGTCTCGCTGTCGCGCAATTTCGGCAAGGAGGCAGCGCTGATGGCCGGCCTCGACCATGCCCGCCTCGGCGCCGTGATGTTCATGGACGGCGATGGCCAGCATCCGCCGGCTCTCGTCGAGCAGCTTGTGGGACACTGGATCGATGACGGCTACGACGTCGTCTATACCGCCAAGGCGCATCGCGACAACGAAACCTTCCTGCGGCGGCTCGCCGTGCATGGCTTCTACGCCCTGATCAACTGGGGCGCCCGCCAGAAGATTCCGGAAGACGCCGGCGATTTCCGCCTGCTTTCGCCGCGCGCGGTCACGGCGCTTCGGCAACTGCCGGAGCGCAACCGCTTCTTCAAGGGCCTGGCAAGCTGGATCGGCTTCCGCCAGATCCGCGTCGACTACGAACCGTCGCCGCGCGCCCATGGCGTCACCACCTTCAACGCCGCGCGCCTGCTCGGCCTGTCGATCGAGGGCCTGACCTCGTTCTCGGTGGCACCACTGCGTTTCGCCAGCCTGCTCGGCGTCGTGCTCGCCGGCATCGCCTTCCTGTTCGGCCTCTCCATTCTCTGGGAGGTCTTCACCACCGGCAAGCAGGTCCCCGGCTATCCCTCGCTCGTGGTCGGCCTGATGACCATCGGCGGCGTGCAGCTCATCATGATCGGCATCGTCGGCGAATATATCGGCAAGATCC
Source organism: Bradyrhizobium sp. CCBAU 45394 (assembly GCF_028128655.1). NCBI lineage: Bacteria > Pseudomonadati > Pseudomonadota > Alphaproteobacteria > Hyphomicrobiales > Nitrobacteraceae > Bradyrhizobium > Bradyrhizobium sp. CCBAU 45394. The sequence goes on from NZ_LBIX01000167.1 coordinate 158,542, forward strand.
TCTCCGAGCTGAAGGCGCGCCCGATCTACTTCGTCGCCGAGCACAGCGAGAAGCATTTCGAGGCCGACAAGGCCGACGACGCCGCGAAGAGGACGGCGGCCGAATGAGCGCGGCGGCGGCGCCGCGGCGGATCTGGCTCTGCGCCGACGATTACGGCATCAGCCCTGGCGTCAATCGCGCCATCCGAGACCTGATCGAGCGCGGCCGCCTCAACGCCACCTCGGTGATGATGGTCGGCCCCGCGATCGCTCGCGGCGAGATCGAGGCGCTTGAGGCCGCGGCGAAGACGAGCCCGCGCTGCGCGATCGGATTGCACGTGACGCTGTCCGCGCCGTTCCGGCCGCTCACCATGCATTTCCGCCCGCTCGACGGCGACATGTTCATGCCGTTTCCGAAGCTCTTGCGCGCGGGTGTCTTGCGGCGGCTCGACCGCGAATTCTTTCGCAATGAGGTGAAGGCGCAGCTCGTGGCCTTCACGGAGGCTTTCGGCCGCGCGCCAGACTTCGTCGACGGCCATCAGCATGTGCAGCTCTATCCGCAGGTGCGCGACGGCTTTATCGACGCGGTCAGCGAAACCGCGCCGAACGCCTGGGTGCGCCAGGGCGGCCGCGACCTGCCGCTGAAGCAGCGGCTCGCCTCGCCAAAAGCCATGGTGCTCGACATCCTCAGCGCGCAATTCCGCCGCCGCGCCGGCGGCGCCGGCCTCGGTTTCAATCCCGGCTTCGCCGGCGCCTATGACTTCAAGCGCGCGGCCGATTTCGGCGCGCTGATGCGGCAATTCCTGGAAGGCCTCCCCGATGGCGGCCTCGTGATGTGCCATCCCGGCTTCGTCGACGACGTCCTTGCCGCGCTTGATCCGATGACCGACGTGCGCGAACGCGAGCATGCCTATCTTGGGGGCGATGAATTCGTGCGGTTGCTGGCGCAGACCAACGCGACACTGGGGTGAATGGCGGCTAAAGCCGGCCGCGAGGCAGCTTGTCGCATACCGAAATTTAATCCAGCCGGCACTGTTGGGGCCACAATGGAACCCTACATCTCCTGCGCGCTTGGTTTGCGCGAGGGAGATTGATCATGACGCCGCAGGAACGCCAGCTCGTCGACGAGCTTTTTGACCGGCTTTCGAAACTGGAAAATGCACCGCGCGATCCCGACGCGATCGCCGCGATCTCCGACGGCCTGCGCAAGGCGCCCGGCGCCGTCTACGCGCTGGTGCAGACTACCCTGTTGCAGGACGAAGCGCTGAAGCGCGCCCATAACCGCATCCAGGAACTGGAAGCGGCGCAGGCGCCCGAGCCGGCCCAGTCCGGCGGCTTCCTGGATACCATGCGCGACACGCTGTTCGGTGGCGGCCCCTCGCGCGGCTCGGTTCCGAACGTGCCGCCGCGTGACGCACGGCCGGTGTGGAACAGCGGCCAGGCGATGCAACAGGCGCAACCGGGTTACGGCCAGCCGCCTTACGGACAGGCTTACGGCCAAGGCCCAGGACAGGGCCCCGGTCAGGGCTATGGCGCCCCGCCGGTCGGCGGTGGCGGCGGCTCGTTCCTCGGTACGGCCGCGGCGGCCGCGGCCGGCGTCGTCGGCGGCTCGCTGCTGCTCTCCAGCATCCGCGGCATGATGGGCGGATCGCACCAGCAGGCCTTCGGCGACACCAACGCCCTGGGCGACCGCAGCGCGGGTGGAAGTCCCTGGGGCGGCAGCGATCAGTCCGGCGGCTCGCTCGCGCGCGATGCCGGCCTCGACGACATCGGATCGAACCGCGACCGTGGCGGCGATTCCCGCCAAGGCTTTGTCGACCAGGCTTCGAACGACGACCAGAATTACAACGACCAGAACGACAATGACGACAACGTAGACCTGGCCGACGACAGCGATTTCGGCGGCGACGATGGCGGCAGCGATTATGCGTAAGGCCGCTCGATAGCGCGCAAACAAAAACGGCCGCCGATGGGGCGGCCGTTTTCATTTCGGAGCTCGGACCTCACATCACCACGACCCTGGTGCCGACATTGACGCGGCCGTAGAGGTCGATGACATCCTCGTTGCGCATGCGGATGCAGCCGGACGAGACGTTGGTGCCGATGGTCCAGGGCTCGTTGGAGCCATGGATGCGGTAGAGCGTGGAGCCGAGATACATCGCGCGCGCGCCGAGCGGGTTTTCCGGACCGCCTTCCATGTGCCTGGGCAGGTCGGGGCGGCGCGCGATCATCTCCGCCGGCGGGGTCCAGTCCGGCCATTCGCGCTTGGCCGTGATCGCCTTGACGCCGGACCAGGTGAAGCCGGGACGGCCGACGCCGATGCCGTAGCGCATCGCCCGGCCGTTGCCCTCGACGAGATAGAGGAACTTGTTCGGCGTATCGACCACGATCGTGCCGGCACTTTCCTTGCCGCTATAGTCAACGAGTTGTTTCTCGAACTTCGGATCGAATTGACGCTGGCGCGGATCGACCGCCTCCTGCTGGAGACCTGCGCCTTGCTGATATCCACCCTGCATCTGCGGTTCGCCCATCGGCGGCAGGCGGCGCGGATCGTTGTAGCCCGGCTGCTGCTGGTACACCGGCGGCGCGTAGGCCGGACCGCGGCCGGGCCCATCGCCGAACAGGAACTCGATGAAGCCGCCGCCCATGTTCGCATTGGAGGCGACGCGCACCGGCGCCGGCGGCACTTGCGGCTGATAAAGCACCGCGGGCGGATCGTTCGGCACGGTATTGTCGAAGGCGCTGGCGCTGGTTGCGCCGGCAACGAGGGTGCAAGCGCTGCCGAGCAGCGCGACAGACATTTTCTTGAACATCGACGTACTCTGTACTGTTTCGTCTAGATCACATGCGTCGTGCAGAGCTGATGGCTGATCGGCGTCCGCGACGTGGTCAATAAAGAGCAAAAGGCGTTTCGTTTGGTAAACGGAAACGCCGTTTTGATTCACCACGTCGCGAGCGAGAGCCCAATTTGGCGATCAGCGTTTATTTTCGATGAACGCCTCATGCTCATGGTTAATCGCTTCTTCTCGCGTCGTCGCGCGCGGCCGCGCAACAGTTCCGGTCGTGAACCTCGTGTTAAATTGCTTCTGCCTACAAAGACGCGTGAGTGAGGTGGGGGGAGTTTCTGATGGCTATTCACCGCAAACGTTTTCGTGTCGAAGAGGCTATTGTCGGCGAGATGCCCAGCCCCGAAATGATTGAGGAGGCTGCGCCGATGCATAGCGAGATCATGGCGGAGCTGCGCGCGATCCGCGCACAGATGGCGAAGGGCACCGCTGCCCCGCTGTCCGCCAGCGCGGCGATGGCGGCGATCGACGCTTCCACGGCCCATGAGCTTGCCGAGACGCGCACCATGCTCGACACCTACCGGGCGCAGATCGAGCAGTGCGAGAAGCTGAAGGTCGAGCTCGACCTCATCCACGACGCCATCGACCGCACCAAGCGCGAAATCGCGACGCTGCACGGCAAGAGCTTCGACGGCGGCGAGATGGCCAAGGTCAATGGCGAACTCGGCGCGGTCGTCGGCGGCACCGAACAGGCGACCCAGCAGATCCTGGAAGCCGCCGAGTCGATCGACCAGGCGGCCAGCGCGATGTCCAAGGTGCAATCGGCCGACCAGCAGAAGCGGCTCGCCGACGACATCCAGGAACGCGTCATCTCGATCTTCGAGGCCTGCAACTTCCAGGACCTGACCGGCCAGCGCATCAGCAAGGTCATGACCACGATGAAGTTCATCGAGCAGCACATCAACGCGATGATGGAGATCTGGGGCGGCGTCGACGCGATCAAGGCCCATGTGCCGGCGCCGGCCGACACCCGCAGCGAGGACGAAAAACTCCTCAACGGTCCGAAGCTCGCCGGCGACGTCGGCCACGCCTCGCAGGACGACATCGACGCGCTGTTCGACTGAACGGACGCGGCATAGAGAAGAAGCAAAACGCCGGCGCGAGCCGGCGTTTTTGTTTTTGGGATTTATCTCACGCTGTCATTCCGGGGCGGCCCGCAGGACCGAACCCGGAATCTCGAGATTCTCAGGTGCGCAATTGCGCACCATAGTTCGATACTTTCGCATCGCCCCGGAATGACGGGAAGAACATCACGCCCTCGGGGCGCAGCGGACGTAGACCATGTTGCCGTAGCGGGTGGCGGCGTCCTTGTCGATGAAGCGGGTGATCAGGACGCGACCGTCGAAGGACACGATCTCGCGGTCCTGCTCGCCGGGGGTCGGACCGGCCGGCCCGATATAGTTCTTGCCGCTGGGCGAGCCCTTCAGCCGCAATTCCTGCGGTGTCGCCTGGTCGGCCAGATGCATGACCACGCCGCCGGAGGTGCCGGCGCCGATCACGTAAGGATTCTTGCACTGGGACCGCGCGGCGGCCTCGGTGCGGGCGCGGTCGGCCGGGTTCTGGAACGAGGCGAGACCCCAGCGGCCGACGATCTCGTCGGCGCGGATGCTCGCCGGCATTTCCGGGCCGGTACCGGGCTCTGCCTCGGGCGGCGGGGACGAAGACGAGAAGGACGGCAGGCTCATGCCGCCGCCGCAGGCGCCAAGCAGCAACGCCAGGCCAGATGCGGCTGCCAGATTGGCAACCTTGCGCGCGCGAGCTGAACTGATCATGGCATTCCCCCGAACAAGACCATGGCCGCACCCCTCCTGCAGCCAAGCGCAAAACCGCCACCGGAGCAATGACGTCGTTTGATACGCCGGCGCCCCGAACACGTTTCCAATGCCACCATCCTATATCCGCCTCACCAATCGCTTAACCACCTTTGCTTGACAGGATCGCGGCCAAGCCATATTTCCGGGCGCACTATTAGCACTCGGAAAGCCCGATTGCTAAGCGCGCCGTTCGATCCTCGGGACGAGGGTGGACGGAAGCGCCGCCCCACCCACTTCCACTACTTCCGAAGCGAGCCTCCAAAGGGAAACGTCATGGCTAAATCCAAATTTCGTCCGCTGCATGACCGTGTCGTGGTCAAACGTATCGACGCCGAGGAAAAGACCAAGGGCGGCATCATCATTCCGGACACCGCCAAGGAAAAGCCCTCCCAGGGCGAGGTCGTCGCCGTCGGCCCCGGCGGCCGTGACGAGACCGGCAAGCTGATCCCGATCGACCTCAAGGTCGGAGACCGCGTGCTGTTCGGCAAGTGGTCGGGCACCGAGGTCAAGATCGACAACGAAGAGCTCCTGATCATGAAGGAGTCGGACATCATGGGCGTGATGGCCTAAGGCCATCAGCCTGAACGGCCGCTGAATGTCATGCCCGGATCGCATGATCCGGGCATCCATCCTTCCGCCGGGTTCGACCTGCGGATCACGGAATCGATGCGGCCGGCAAAGCGGCAAGACGCAGCACGAAACAAGACACAGCACGAAACACGAGGGATTGCAGAAATGGCTGCCAAAGACGTCAAGTTTTCCGGAGACGCGCGCGAACGCATGCTGCGCGGCGTCGACATTCTCGCCAACGCCGTCAAGGTGACGCTCGGCCCGAAGGGCCGCAACGTCGTCATCGAAAAGAGCTTCGGCGCGCCTCGCATCACCAAGGACGGCGTCACCGTCGCCAAGGAGATCGAGCTCGAGGACAAGTTCGAGAACATGGGCGCCCAGATGGTGCGTGAGGTCGCTTCCAAGACCAACGACCTCGCCGGCGACGGCACCACCACCGCGACCGTGCTGGCCCAGGCCATCGTGCGCGAAGGCGCCAAGGCGGTTGCCGCCGGCATGAACCCGATGGACCTCAAGCGCGGCATCGACATCGCAGTTGCGGCCGTCATCAAGGACATCGAGAAGCGCGCCAAGCCGGTCGCTTCCTCCTCCGAGGTCGCCCAGGTCGGCACCATCTCGGCCAACGGCGATGCCGCCATCGGCAAGATGATCGCGCAGGCGATGCAGAAGGTCGGTAACGAGGGCGTCATCACCGTCGAGGAGAACAAGTCGCTCGACACCGAGGTCGACATCGTCGAGGGCATGAAGTTCGACCGCGGCTATCTCAGCCCCTACTTCGTCACCAACGCCGAGAAGATGACCGCCGAGCTCGAGGACGCCTACATCCTCCTGCACGAGAAGAAGCTCTCGGGCCTCCAGGCCATGCTGCCGGTGCTCGAAGCCGTGGTGCAGTCCGGCAAGCCGCTCGTGATCATCGCCGAGGACGTCGAGGGCGAGGCGCTGGCCACCCTGGTCGTCAACCGCCTGCGCGGCGGCCTCAAGGTCGCCGCCGTCAAGGCGCCGGGCTTCGGTGACCGCCGCAAGGCCATGCTCGAGGATCTCGCGATCCTCACCGGCGGCCAGCTCATCTCCGAAGAGCTCGGCATCAAGCTCGAGAACGTCACGGTGAAGATGCTCGGCCGCGCCAAGAAGGTGGTGATCGACAAGGAGAACACCACGATCGTCAACGGTGCCGGCAAGAAGCCCGACATCGAGGCCCGCGTCGGCCAGATCAAGGCGCAAATCGAGGAGACCACCTCGGACTACGACCGCGAGAAGCTCCAGGAGCGCCTCGCCAAGCTCGCCGGCGGCGTCGCGGTGATCCGCGTCGGCGGCGCGACCGAGATCGAGGTCAAGGAGAAGAAGGACCGCGTCGAGGACGCCCTCAACGCCACCCGTGCCGCGGTGCAGGAAGGCATCGTCCCCGGCGGCGGCGTCGCGCTGCTCCGCGCCAAGAAGGCGGTGGGCCGTCTCACCAACGCCAATGACGACGTCCAGGCCGGCATCAACATCGTGCTGAAGGCGCTGGAAGCCCCGATCCGCCAGATCTCCGAGAACGCGGGCGTGGAAGGCTCGATCGTCGTCGGCAAGATCCTGGAGAACAAGTCCGAGACCTTCGGCTTCGACGCCCAGAACGAGGACTATGTCGACATGGTCGAGAAGGGCATCATCGACCCCGCCAAGGTGGTGCGCACCGCGCTCCAGGACGCCTCCTCCGTGGCCGGCCTGCTGGTGACCACCGAAGCCATGGTCGCCGAGGCGCCGAAGAAGGACGCTCCGCCCGCGATGCCAGCCGGCGGCGGCATGGGCGGCTTCTGAGCCCACCGTTCCCCGACAATGTTGCGAAGGCCGCCTCCGGGCGGCCTTCTTTTTTGCCGACCATGGCTCACGCTTTCCGATTCAACCGACGGCCAAAACCCATTACGGTGGCGCCGATTCTAAAGCGCGATGAGGTCGGAACGAGTCGTCATCACGCTTTAGGTTGTTGTTTGAGCATGATCTTTTCGGTCACACTTTTCCGGATCATGCTCCCTTGCTCGAGGATTTTATCGATGCGCGCGCTTCTGGTTTGCTCCACGGCCCTTGTGGCGGCTCTGCTTGCTGTTTCGCCGGAGGTCGCATCCGCCCAGATGAAGCTGTCGCCAAAGGCGACGGTGCCGGGCGGCCCCGAGACGCGCTATTTCACCTCGATCGACGGGCTGATGGACGGCAATGCCGACGTGATCCTGAAGGAGACGCGCCAGGGCAAGACGGTCACGGCCGCCGTGCTCGACGTCTGTTATCCGGTCGCGAAAAATTCCGACCGCAAGGATCGCTTCGTCGTCAATCTCCAGGTCGCCGGCCAGACGCTGACCGGCACGACGCAGAGCCTCGGCGCGAAGGCGCCCGTCACCGTCAAGCTGCTGCGCAAGCCGACCGGAGACACTTTCGAATTCCGCGGCCAGATTGGAATCGGCCAGGCCGTAACCGAGGTCACCTCGCCCGACAATTCCGATCTCAGCGAGAAGGAGTTTCTGGACAACCAGACCTCCGACGACGGCATCACGCCGCAGCCGAAGGACTTCACCGACGTCTCGCCGGAGGCGATCGCGGTCAAGGTCAAGCTGGATGCCGCGACCGAGTTCCTGAAGAGCCTGAAGGGCCAGGAGGTCGAGGTGACGCTGGCGAGTCTCACCGTCGGCTGCGACGCGTTGCGCGCCGGCGAGCAGACCATCAACATGTCGGTCGACCCGGAGCGCGCCGGCGCGCTGCTGGCAAAATTCAAGGCGATGCCCGGCGTCACCGCCGCGGGCTGGACCGCAGGCATGACCGAGATGGACCGCACCATCCGCTTCGCCGCGGCCGACTGGCGCGACGGCGACAAGATCAACCGCGACAAGCTCGCAGCCGCCGTGGCGGGCGTGCTGGGCCGGACGCTCGCGGCAAAGCCGGTCTCGCAAAACTTCAACCCGGCCACCGGCAAGCTCAAGCTGGTCTTCAAGCGGCCGAACCAGGATTTCCCAACGCTCGATCTGACCGACACGATCGAGGTCGCAGGGCTCATCTCGCCGGACAAGCCCGGCACGACCGACAAGCTCATGCTCTGGATCGGCAGCCCCGCCACCACGACCGCCGACGAGAGCAGCGGCGCCAAGCTCAATCTCTCGGACGAAGCTTCGGCCGACGAGGAGGGCGACCAGCCCGACGACAACGGCTCGGTCGAGGCGCTCGCTAAGGAATTGAAGGGCCAGCGCTGGGACGCCGACAAGTCGGTGTGGAAATAGACGGAGACACCACCTCAACCCCGGCGAAGCCTTTGGCGTAGCCGGGTCGCGGGGTATGACAGCGAGGCTAATTGCCGTTCGCGCGGAAGCGCAGCGGCTTGGGGCCGAGAAGCGTCAGCACATCGCCCTGGCGCTTCCAGGTCTCGACGCTGCCGAGCGCTGCGACGAGATCGTCGTCGGCCTGGGCCTTTGCCGGCGGGCAGGACCGGTCCTGGATCTGACCGGGGACGAAGATCACGGTGTTGCCGGCGACCGAGAACTGGCCCTTGCCGCCCTTGCACCAGAGCTCCAGCACGACCTCGCCATTGTCTCCAATCTCGATGTTCGGAATCCGCTTCGAGCCCGGCTGCGGCGACGCCTCCAGCGTCAGTTCGGTGCCGAAGGGAAAACCATCCTCCGCACGCGCGACAGTGGACATCGCAAGCACTGCAACCGTCGCACACACCATATGCCTGAGCGAAACCATGAAACCTCTCGAGCGACCTGATTTGCCGCACCTTTTATAAGACGGCGGCGCCATTGAGAAGGTTCGCCCATGACGGACGCAAAAATCCCCGCGGGGGTGAACCCCGCGGGGATTTGCGTCGAAGTGGAGCCTGTTACTTCAACACCATCGCCGTGAACGGCCAGACATAGGCCTGCAACGTCACGAGCACGCCGACGAGGCAGGCCAGCACGATCGAGTGCCAGAACACGAAGCGCAGGATCGTGCCTTCATGGCCGTACCAGTTGGTGGCGGTGGAGGCGACGACGATCGATTGCGCGTCGATCATCTTGCCCATCACGCCGCCGGAGGAGTTCGCCGCGCCCATCAGGATCGGCGACAGGCCGAGCTGCTCGGATGTGATCTTCTGCAAGTTCCCGAACAGCACGTTGGAGGCGGTGTCCGATCCCGTCAGCGCCACGCCGAGCCAGCCGAGCAGCGTACCGAAGAAGGGATAGAGCACGCCGGTTGCGGCGAAGGCGAGACCGAGCGTCGCATCGACGCCGGACAGGCGCGTCAGCGTGCCGATCGCGAGCATCGCCGAGATCGTGATCAGCGAGATCGCGCACAGCCGGATGGTGCGGGCGTACTCGGTCACGAGCTTGCCGGGACCGACGCCCATCAGGAAGCCGGAGATGATCGCCGCGATCAGCATGCCCGTACCGGTGAAGGACAGGTAGGTGAAGCCGAACACCGCGCTCTCCTTGGTCGGCCCTGGCGCGACCGGCGGCATCTTGTTGATCATCTGGTGCAACTCGGGAACGGGATAGTTCCAGGTGAAGATCGAGTTCGCCCAGGTCTTGAAGCCACCATTGCCCCAGACCAGCATCACGATGCAGACCATGATCCATGGCAGCAGCGCGCTGAAGAGTTCGCTTTGCGTCAGCGGTGTCTTGTCCAGCGGCTTTGCGGCGGCCATGGTGGAGGCCGATTCGTCGCGGCCGCGCAGCGCCGGCGACAGCCAGAGCTGCCTGGGCTGCCACACCTTCAGGAACAGGATCAGCGCGCCCATCGAGATCAGCGAGGCGCCGATGTCGACGATCCACGGATTGATGAAGTTCGAGATCACGAATTGCGGGACCGCGAACGACACGCCGGTGACGAGGATCGCCGGCCAAACGTCCTTCATGCCCTTCCAGCCCGCGAACGCCCACACCACCCAGAACGGCACGATCAGCGAGAAGAACGGCAACTGCCGTCCGACCATCGCGCCGAGAATGTAGGGATCGAGCCCGGTGACCGAGGCAAGGCCCTGGATCGGCGTGCCCAGCGCGCCATAGGCGACCGGCGCGGTGTTGGCGATCAGCGACAGGCCGGAAGCGGCAAGCGGCGAGAAACCGAGGCCGATCAGCACCGCGCCGGTGATCGCAACCGGCGTGCCGAAGCCGGAGGCGCCCTCGAAGAAGGCGCCGAACGAGAACGCGATCAGCAGCAATTGCAGCCGCCGGTCCTCGGTGACGCCGCCGACCGCGCGCTTGAGCAATTCGAAGCGTCCGGTGGTCACCGTCACCTGGTAGAGGAAGATGACGTTGAGAACGATCCAGCCGATCGGGAAGAAGCCGGTCACGACGCCGAGGATCGAGGCGCGGATCGACATGTTCACCGGCATGGTGAAGACGAAGATCGTGATCAGGTTGGCCACGATCACGGCGATGATGGCCGCGATATGCGCCTGGACGCGGCCGCTCGCGATCAGGACCAGCAGCGTGACGACGGGTACCGCCGCGGCGATCGTCGACAGCACAGGGTTGTGCAGCGGATCATAGATTTGATTCCACATGGTCTTCCTCCCCCACGCATGTGTGCCGCAGGCGGCCCGCGTGGACAGCCGAACCTGCTTGACGCTGGAAGCGATAACCCCCGAGCTGGACGCGAATTCCTCGCGAATGCGGCGGTTCCCGTCCGCTCACAAGCTCGCGAAGTCCCGAAGGCCCCCACCCCGCGCCGTTAAACCCCATGCTAGGGTTGCAAGCGCCGACAAGCCAACGCAAATTGCAGAACTTGCGACTTTAGTCTAAGCGCGCCCATTTCGGCCATTGCCTCAGCCATTTGGCTCCAGGCATTTGTGCACATCCCCTCAGGAGACAGAGCTCTGTGAAGAACATCAGCGCCACGCTCGCGATCGTCTGGCGAATCGCCGTCCCCTATTTCCGATCCGAGGACAAATGGGTCGGCCGCGGCCTGCTCGCCGCCGTGATCGCGATGGAGCTGGCGCTGGTCGCGATCGACGTGCTCGTGAACCAGTGGCAGAACCGGTTCTACAGCGCACTGCAGGCGAGCGACTGGGACGCGTTCGTCACGCAGATCTGGATTTTCGTCGCCCTCGCCTCGATGTTTATCGCGCTGGCGGTCTACAAGCTGTACTTGAACCAATGGCTCCAGATCCGCTGGCGGCAATGGCTGACCCGGCACTATCTGGGCGAATGGCTGCAAGGGGCCACGCATTACCGCATGCAGCTCAAGGGCGATGCGGCTGACAACCCGGACCAGCGCATCACCGAGGACGTCAAGAACTTCGTCGAGCAGACCCTGACGATCGGGCTCGGCCTGCTCTCGTCGATCGTGACGCTGTTCTCCTTCGTGATCATCCTCTGGGGTCTCTCCAACGCCGCGCCGCTGCACCTGTTCGGCACCGACCTCATGATCCCGGGCTATCTTTGCTGGGGCGCGCTGGTCTACGCGATCTTCGGCACCGCGCTGACGCACTGGATCGGCGCTCCGCTGGTCAACCTCAATTTCGAGCAGCAGCGCTATGAGGCCGACTTCCGCTTCCACCTCGTCCGCGTCCGCGAGAATTCCGAGCAGATCGCGCTGCTCAAGGGTGAAGGGGCCGAACGCGGCCGGCTCCTGGATCGCTTCGGCTCCGTGATCGGCAACTGGTACGCCATCATGAGCCGGACCAAGCGCCTCACCGCGTTCACCGCGAGCTACCAGCAGGCCGCCGTGATCTTTCCCTATGTGCTGGTGGCACCGGCCTTCTTCGCCAAGAAGATCCAGCTCGGCGACATGATGCAGACCGCATCGGCCTTTTCCAGCGTACAAGGCGCGTTGTCGTTCTTCGTCACGGCTTACCGATCGCTCGCGGAATGGCGCTCGATCGTCGCGCGTCTCGATGGCTTCGAGATGTCGGTCGATTCAGCCGCGAACCTGCCGGCACATGAGCCGGCGATCGCCCTCGAGGCCGCCGGCGGCGACCGCAATATCGGCCTCGAGCAGCTCTGCGTGAACCTGCCCAACGGCACGCCGCTGGTCGCCGCCGGCGCCTTCGCCATCCAGGTGCCGGAGCGCGTGCTGGTGACGGGGCCGTCCGGCTCCGGCAAGTCGACCCTGTTCCGGGCCATCGCCGGCATCTGGCCGTTCGGCACCGGCACCATCGTCGTCCCTGAAAGGGCGAAGCTGATGATGCTGCCGCAGCGCCCCTATTTCCCCGTCGGGGTTCTGCGCGATGCCGTGGTCTATCCCGCAGCGCCTGATACATTCGACGCCGCGCGCGTCCGGGACGCGCTGATCGCGGTCGGATTGCCCGACCTCGCCGAGCGGCTCGACGAGGACGGGCACTGGAACCGGATGCTGTCGCTCGGCGAGCAGCAGCGTCTGGGGCTCGCCCGCGCGCTGCTGCATGCGCCGGACTATCTGTTCCTGGACGAGGCCACCGCCTCGCTAGACGAGCCGTCCGAGGCCCGGCTGTACCGGCTGCTGACGGAGAGGCTGCCGCAAGCCGCCATCGTCTCGATCGGCCATCGCTCGACCCTCGATGCTTTCCATACCCGCAGGGTGACGATGGTGAAGGACGGCCAGATCCACGTCCTCGGCAAGAGCGGCGAGCCGATCCAGGCGGAATCGACCGTGGCGCGCTGAGGCGCAAGACGATCGCTATCGTAGTCGAAGGACCCCGATAAGGGCCTTTCCTTGCGGCCCATCCTTCGAGACGCCCGCCTTTGGCGGGCCCTCAGGATGAGGTCGGACTTCGCCGCAAAGTCCCAGATCCTCATGGTGAGGAGCGCCGCCCTTGCGGCGCGTCTCCCGGACGATGCTTCGCATCGCCTAGAAAACCATGAAGGCCCGGCACGATCGCAGCGCTCCAGGCCACAAAAAGCAAAAGGGCGGCAGATTGCTCTGCCGCCCTCAGCAAGTCGTTTCGGGAAGAAACTTACTTCAGGTTGGTCATCGCCGTCAGGTCGAACGACAGCTTGGCGATGCCGGCCGCGCCGCACCAGTTGGAGCCAGCGCCGCTCGGGTTGATCGGGGTGACGTTGGTGGTGCCGGTGGCATTGAAGGCGCTGGTGAAGGCGTTGCAATCACCCTTGTTCAGATCGGTGTCGGAGTAACGCAGATCCAGCGTGAACACCTTGTAGGTGAAGCCGATGCCGACGTTCCAGGTGTTGTAGTCCTTGTAGGGAATACCGTTGGCGAAAACGGTGCCGGCGCCGGTGCCGTAGAAGGCGTCCGAGGTGCCGAACCACTGGCGGCCGAACTCACCCGACACATACATGCCGACGCCCGAGGGACCGAAGACGGTGCTGGGCGCGGTGTACTTGGCAGTCACCGACGCGTAGTTGCCCCAGGCACCCGAGTTCAGGAAGTTCGGCGAGTAGTACTCGTTCACGCCGACGGCCCAGTTGTCGTTGATGGTGTAGTTCAGCTTGGCATAGCCTTCGAAGAAGCTGACGTTCTTCTTCATGACGTTGCCGTCGGCGAGGAAGATCGTGGTGGTGCTGACGGCGCAGACGTTGCCGCCGGGAACGCCGCCGGTGAGCACGTTGTCGGCGCAGCTTCCGCCCGGATACAGGTAGCCCCAGATACCGAAGTCGAAGGCGAAGGCGCCGAAGGTCGGGCGGATACCGCCGTAGACGTCGACTTCAGCCGCTGCGCGGTTGGCGAAGGAGATGCTCTCCGCGGACACACCGGCGTAAAGCTGGAGGTCCTTGGTGACGTTGTAGCGCGGCTCGAAATAAGCGGCGACCGACGGCTGGTGGTTCGACTGGGTCACGCCGCGGAAGATGTAATCGCTGACGAGCGCACCGCCGAAGGCGATGTCCCAGGGGTCGAAGGCAGCGACCGGCGGGGCCTTCTTGGCCTTCACCGCCATATCCGCCGCGAAAGCCGAACCCGTCGTCACCATTGCCAGCGCCGTTGCCAACAAAGCCACTTTTTTCATTTCGATCCCCATCACCAGTTCTCACCCAGTCGGTTTCCCGGAAGCCCCCCGGGGCGTACGACCCAACATCAAAAATTCATGACTGCGGCAATCTGGATCGGAGGATGTGAACCGTGAAGCAAAAAACGCGGGCATCTGCTGACTTTTTAGGCGTTCTGACGATTTCACGAAAGGTTGTCTGCCTGTGTGGCTTCTCGATCACATTATTTGCCCTCCAAAGGGCACTGGAGGACGGGGTTAGTACGGAGACCTGCAGTACCGTGCTCCGCGCGCTACGAATCGGGCTGGCGCCGGGGAATGGCGGCCTCCGGCAGCCACAGCCGCGATGCAGAAAGGCCGCAGCGTCGTCGCCGCGGCCCTCCTGCTGTCGATCGTGGTCGTTGGGTTGAAGCCAGCCCTGGCCCAGCCCCTGGCCTGACCGCGGGCCTGACCTTAGGCCTAACCCTGCCCCTCAGCCGGCGTCGGTTCCGCAGAAGACGAAGGCATCGCCCAGCTTGTCTCGGCGACAGGCTCGGGAGCCGGAGCTGCCACCGGCGCTGACGGCTTCGGCGCGGGAGCTGCCTTCGCCTTCTTCGGTGCCGCTTTCTTCGCAACCTTCTTGGCGGCCTTCTTCGGTGCGACCTTCTTTGCAGCCTTCTTGGCCGACTTCTTCGGTGCGGCCTTCTTAGCGGCCTTCTTGGCAGATTTCTTCGCTGACTTCTTGGCTGCCTTCTTCGTCGCCTTCTTCGCGGTCTTCTTCGCCGCTACAGCCTTCTTGGCCTTTTTTGCCTTCTTGCTTTTTTTCTTTTTCGCTTTCGCCATCGTGGTCCTCCTGTTGCCGCCGAACAATGGTCGATCGGACGTCTTTCCGCCGTCACCTCCGGACGAAAGCTCAGCTCGACGCGTTCAATGCCGGCCGCGACCCGCCCGTAGCCCAATCGAGAAGCTCAATCGTGTGTACGACCGGAACTGACGTGCCACTGGCAATCTGCACCATGCAGCCGATATTGCCCGCGGCAATCATGTCCGGCTTGACGCTCGCGATGTTGGCGACCTTGCGATCACGCAACCGGCCCGCAAGCTCGGGTTGGAGAATGTTGTAGGTCCCCGCCGAACCGCAACACAAATGGCTCTCGGGCACATCTTTCACCACGAATCCATTCTTGGAAAGCAATTCTTTCGGAAGGCCCGTGATTTTCTGCCCGTGCTGCAACGAACAGGCGGAGTGATAGGCGACGACGATGTTGTCGCCTATCGCAGTGGTCGCGAGATCGAGGCCGGCAACATATTCGGTGATGTCCTTGGCAAGCGCGGACACCTTCGCCGCATCGGCCGCGAACGCAGCGTCCTCGCGCAGCAGATAGCCGTAGTCCTTGATCACGGTGCCGCAGCCGGACGCCGTCACCAGGATGGCGTCGAGCCCCTCGCCGGCCGCTTCCGCCCGCCATGCCGCGATATTGGCGCGAGCCCGCGCCAGCGCATCGTGGTCGTTGCCAAGGTGATGGGTCAGCGCGCCGCAGCATTGCTCGTCCCTGACCAGGACGACCTCGATGCCGTGGCGGGTGAGAAGACTGATGGCAGCCTGGTTGATGCGCGGCGCCAGCACCTGCTGCGCGCAGCCCTGGAGCAGCGCGACCCGGCCGCGCTTCTTGCCAAGCGCCGCAAACACGCTGCCCGGGAGGGGGCCGGGCGACGGCAGCCGGTTCGGGGCCAGCGCCAGCATCGCCTTGAGGCGCTGGACCAGGCCCGGTGTCGCCGAGGGCCGCGGCGTCGGCAGGAATACGGCGAGCGGACGGGCCAGCCGCGCCAGCCACATGCTGGCGCGGAAGCGCCGCGGGTCCGGCAGGACGAAGGCCAGCACCTGGCGCAGCAGCCGCTCGGTGAGTGGCCGCTGATAGCGTTGCTCGATCCTGACCCGGGCCTGGTCAACGAGGTGCATGTAGTTCACCCCGGAGGGGCAGGTCGTCATGCAGGCCAGGCACGACAGGCAGCGGTCGACATGCTTGACCACCTCGGCCGTCGGCGTCTGGTCCTTCTCCAGCATCTCCTTGATCAGATAGATGCGGCCGCGCGGGCTATCGAGCTCGTCGCCGAGCAGCACATAGGTCGGACAGGTTGCAGTGCAGAAGCCGCAATGGACGCAGGCGCGCAGGATCTTGTCGGCCTCCGCGATATCGGGATCGGCAAGCTGCGCCAGTGAGAATTCGGTCTTCATGCCGCAGCGCCCCGCGTCAGCCGTCCCCGGTTGAGAATGGACTTCGGATCGAAACCGGCCCGCACCCGCTCGCTCAGGGCGGCGATGCCTGGCGCTTGCGGATGGAACACATCGACGTCGCGCCTGACATCCTCTGCCGCCCGGATCAGCATGGCATGCCCGCCGACCGCATTCGCACGCGCGCGCACGGCCGGTTCATGCGCGTCGCCCTTCGGCGGCAGTGCGGCCCAGATCAATCCGCCGCCCCAGTCGTAAATCACGTCGCCGCCGGTCTCGCGCGCCAGCTGGGTCCCGAGCGCCGCACCTGACGCCGGCGGACAGACGATCCGCCACACCGGCCAGGCGCCCAGCGCGCCGCCGGCCGCGAACGGCAGGACATCGCGGACGGTCGCCCACAGTGCCGCCGACGATGCGTCCTCGACCAGGGCCGCGGTTCCGAACGGCGCCAGCAATTCGCGCAGCGAACCGGCGCGGTGGGCGGCTGAAGCGGTAATGCCTTCGAGCCGCAGCACGGTCAGCGCTTCGCCCTGGCCCGCGATGTCGCCGAGCCCGTCGATCTTCGCCCGGAACGCGGATTTCGGCAGGTGGGCGGCGCCGGACACGTCGAAGGGCGAGCCGAGCGCCGCGGTCATCGCCTTGTTGGCGGCGGCATCGTCGAGCCCGCGCAGCAGCAGCGTCCGCTCGGCCTCCGGCTTCGGCATCACCTTCAGCGTGACCTCGGTCATCACCGACAGCGTGCCCCAGGAACCGGCCAGAAGCTTGCAGAGGTCGTAGCCGGTGACGTTCTTCACCACCTTGCCGCCGGTCTTGAAGCTGTCGCCGAAACCGGAGACGGCGTGCGCCCCGAGCAGGTGGTCGCGCGCCCCGCCCGCCCTGATGCGCCGCGGGCCGGCGAGGCCTGCCGCGATCATGCCGCCGATGGTGCCTGATACGGGCGTGCCGAGCAGCGGCGCGGTGTTCATCGGCTCAAAGGCGAATTGCTGGTTCTTGGCATCGATCAGCGACAGCACGTCGGCCAGCGGCGCACCGGCCTCAAGCGTCACGATCAGCTCGTTGGGCTCGTAGGAGGTGACGGCATTGAGCGCGGAGACGTCGAGCACGGCGTTGGTCGCCATCGCGTGGCCAATGCTGCGCTTGCTGCCATGACCGATGATCTCGAGCGGCTGCTCGTTGGCAATCGCCGCGCGCACCACCTCTTCGACGTCTTTGGCGTCTCTGACCTTGAGCGTATCCACGGGAAAAGGCGGTAGCGAAATTCGCCGCCAAAATCAAATGCAGCGTGACGCGGCGACCACCCAGCCGTGCAATGCCAGTGCGGCGTGCGACGAAACTCCATCAGGCCGGCTCCGCGACATCCGACGACAACGGTTCGATAAAGATCGAAGCGTTCACGACATCGACACTTCGATCACCGGCGAACCAAAGCCGACAGACCATCGCTACAAGCTTGCGCCGATCGCGATCGAGCCCAACCGACGGAGACACACATGGAGCGATCGACATATGCGCGGCCGGCGCCGCGCGTCCACGAAACATTCAGCCGCAGGTCGGTGATCACCGCCTTCGGTGCCGTCCTGGCGATTTATCTCTCGCCATGGACGTCGTCATCTCAAGCCCAGCAGCAAGGAGGAAAGACCATGAACCACTATGCCACGCAGAAATCCCTCAGCGACGCCGTCGACGGCGGCGGCCTGCTCGTCGTCGCGCAATGGGAGGCCAAGCCCGGCGAGGCCGACAAGGTCGCCGCGATCCTCGACCGCTTCCTGCCCGAGGCGCAGCGCGAGGACGGCGTCAAGCTGTTCCTGATCTCACGCGCCAGGGAGAATCCGGCCCAGTTCCTGTTCTACGAGCTGTTCCGCGACGAGGCCGCTTTCAAGGCGCACCAGGAGAGCGGGCACTTCAAGACGTACATCGCCGGCGAAGCCCTGCCGCTACTGGCAAAGCGCGAGCGGGCGCAATACGGGCTGCTGTAAGCGTTTCGGAGGGAAGAGGTTTGCATCGCAAGCCCCTTCCCTCCGCGCGAGCGCCTAGAACCGCGGAATGTCCGGAAACGCCAGCTTGCCCGCGTGCACGTGCATGCGGCCGAGCTCGGCGCAGCGGTGCAGGGTCGGAAACACTTTTCCGGGGTTGAGCAGGCCCTGCGCGTCGAAGGCGCATTTCAGCCGCTGCTGCTGGTTGAGGTCGATCTCGCTGAACATCTCCGGCATCAGATCGCGCTTCTCGATGCCGACGCCGTGCTCGCCGGTGAGCACCCCGCCGAACTCGACACAGGCGCGCAGAATGTCAGCGCCGAAGGCCTCGGCCCGCTCGATCTCGCCGGGCTTGTTGGCATCGTAGAGGATCAGCGGGTGCAAATTGCCGTCGCCGGCGTGGAACACATTGGCGCAGCCGAGCTGGTATTTTTCCGATAGCTCGCGGATGCGCGCCAGCGCCTTCGGCAACGCACCGCGCGGGATGGTGCCGTCCATGCAGAGATAGTCGGGCGAGATGCGGCCGACGGCCGGAAACGCGGCTTTCCGGCCCGCCCAGAACAGGTTGCGCTCGGCCTCCGAGGTCGAGATCTGGCAGGTGGTCGAGCCGCAGGCATTGGCGATGGTCTCGACGCGCGTGATCAGCTCGTCGACCTCGATCTTGGGACCGTCGAGCTCGATGATGAGCAGCGCCTCGACGTCGAGCGGATAGCCGGCATGGACGAAGGCTTCCGCGGCGTGGATCGCGGGCTTGTCCATCATCTCCATGCCGCCGGGAATGATGCCGGCGCCGATGATGCGTGCCACGCATTCGCCGGCCGCTTCGACCTCCGCGAAGCCGACCATCAGCGCGCGCGCCGTCTCCGGCTTTTGCAGAATGCGCACCGTGATCTCGGTGATGACGCCGAGCAGACCTTCGGAGCCGGTGATGACGCCCATCAGGTCGTAGCCGGCGTTCTCGCACCCCTTGCCGCCGATCCGCAGGATCTCGCCGCTCATCAGCACGATCTCGCAACCCAGCACGTTGTTGGTGGTCATGCCGTATTTGAGGCAGTGCACGCCGCCGGAATTCTCCGCGACATTGCCGCCGATCGAGCAGGCGATCTGCGAGGACGGATCGGGCGCGTAATAGAAGCCGGCATGCGCGACCGCCTGGCTGATCGCCAGATTGGTGACACCGGGCTCGGTGACGACGACGCGGTTGTCGAAATCGATCTCGCGGATGCGCTTGAACTTGCCGAGCCCGAGCAGCACGCCGTCTTCGAGCGGCAGCGCGCCGCCGGACAGCGAGGTGCCGGAGCCGCGCGGCACCACCTTGATGCCCTGCCTGGCACAATATTTCAGGACGAGCGAGACCTGCTCGGTCGTATCGGGCAGCACCACGACCATCGGCGGCTGGCGATAGGCGGTCAGCCCGTCGGATTCATAGGCCCGCATCTCGGCGGCGCTGTCGATCACGCCTTCGCCTGATACGATTGCGCGCAAGGCGGCGACGATCTCGCTGCGACGCGCCAGCACTGCCTGGTCGCTTGCGGGCATCATGATGGCCATATTACGAAGCCTTCGTCCGACGGAGGGAATTGTCCCGGCAAATCAATCATGTCTTGCCGTCTTTGGGTAGGTCCTCCGAAGGTCGCATTGCATTGTTGCAGCGCAAGTTCTCTCTGGGGCAAGTCTGCTATCAGGAAACCTGTCAAGGATTCGCGGCTTGTCCACTTGCCCTGGACCTGCCAAAACCACGACCCTCCATCTGACCCGGGAAGAGACGAAGAGCACCCTTATGACAAAACTGACTTTCGGCGCGCTAGTTGCCCTCGCCATGACTGCCGCAGCGTCCACCGCCATGTCTTCCAAAGCGATGGCGCAGGACGCCGCCGCGGGCAAGACGTCGTTCAACAAGTGCCTGGCCTGCCACGCAATCGGCGAAGGCGCCAAGAACAAGGTCGGCCCCGAGCTCAACGGCCTCAACGGCCGCAAGTCGGGAACTGCGCCGGACTACAGCTATTCGGATGCGAACAAGAATTCCGGCATCACCTGGGACGAAGCCACGTTCAAGGAGTACATCAAGGACCCCAAGGCCAAGATCCCCGGCACCAAGATGGCGTTCGCCGGCATCAAGAACGAGACCGAGATCAACAATCTCTGGACCTTTGTCTCGCAGTTCGACAAGGACGGGAAGATCAAGCAGTAAGCGCGCGAGAGGCGGCCGCCAGAGCTTCGGTTCTGATTGAAGCAGAGCCGAAGCTCCGGCTTCTTGTTTGGACGCGTTTTCTTCACGCGAACCGGTATCCGCTTCGCTCGAAAACGCTTCAGTCGGCGGCCGCCTGCGCGGGCACGATTTTCCCGATCATCGTCTCGATCTCCGTCTTCACCAGATCCGGCACGGCGTTCTGCACCATGTGGCCGAGATCGGGCAGCACGATCAGCTTTGCATTCGGCACCTGAGCTGCGAACGGGCGCGCGTGGATATTGGTCTTCACCGTCTTGTCGGGCTCGCCGGCGATGATCGTGACCGGGGCCGATATTTCGCCATAGCGCGCGGCTTGCCCAGCCACCGACGCCTTCAACGTCACCAGATCATAGGCATTGGCGATGAACTCGCGCGGCCGCAGCAGCAGCGGCGTCGCGGAGTGCTGCACGAAACCATCGGGCATGGTCTGCGGCAGGAACACGTTGCGCGCGCCGGACTCGGCGACGAAATACCCGAGCGGCAGCGTGATGGTGTAGGCGAGCAACGGGCCGATCACGGGCATCGCGATGAGCTCGTTGTAGCGGCCGACGCCGCCGCGCCAGGGATGCGTGACGGGCGCCAGCATCACGAGGCCGGCGACGCGGCCCCGATGATCGAGCGCGAGGCGCGCGCCGAGCGCCCCGCTCCAGGAATGCACGACGAACACCGCACGATCGATTCCGAGCTTACGAAGCGCCTCGTCGATCATCCGCGCCTGGATCTGCGGCGTCGAATCCTGCCGCCGCGCGCGCGTGCTCCAGCCATGGCCGGGACGGTCGATCAGGATGACGCGATGGTCTTTTGCCAGGAGATCGCCGAGCGGGCGTCGCATCGCTTCGAGATTGGAGCTCGCGCCGTGCAACATCACGACCGGCAGGCCTGAATCGCGCGAGCCGATGTCGACGACGTGAAGCGTCGCGCCATCGACCTCGATCATCCGGCCCTGTGGCGGAAAGGCGCGTTGCACGGCGACGATTCCGGCCTGCGTGACCAGCGCCAGCAGAACCAGCGCCGTCACGACTGTCATCACGATCATGGAGAGAATCCGGACGTAATAGGGCACCTGGCAATTACGGGCGTGGCACGCGGCAGTTTCGCCCCAGGCGCTTCAGCACTTCCACCGGAAATGAGGGGCTGTGGATATGTGCATAATCGAGAGCCAGAAAAACTCAATAGAATCAATCTAATTCCTGATTGCGCGCAAGCTTCGGACCAGCTTCATGCGGTCGTCATAGCGGTTTCCATATAATCGCCATGGTCGGTTCCGCCATTTAGGCGCGGGTGGGCGCCGATCCTCCTCGCGACCTCAGGGGATGCGGGACAGGCCGGCAGGATTTGTCCTGATTTGAACCGGAGAATTTCGATGAGCTTCAGATCGAACGACACTGCAATCGACGAGATTGTCGCAAGCTGCAACGGTGACCTGCGCGGCGCCGTGCGGGCGCTGCTCCTGATCAACGAGCATCTCGAGGCGGAGCTCGCCAGGGCTTACGCCGCAGTGGCCGATCGCGGCCTCGCCGAGCGCGGCGGCGCCGCCCTGCATTAGGTTGCGGGCCGGACCTAGTCCGTCTTGTCCGCGTCCTTTTCGTCGTCGGGACTGACCGCGGGACAGGCGCGGATGGTCGAGCGGGCGAGCTTGGCGTCGGCCCTGGACTTGTAGGGACCATCGCCGAACCAGATGTCGCCGATGATGACCGGATTGCTGGTCACGATGTTGCATTTGCCGGTGGCGCGGTTGCCGACCACCCAGAACAGTCCGTCGGCGAGACTCACCGTTCCCGACGCGAGCAACAAGCTACCCGCAAAAATCAAACGCTTCATGGCTTTGCTCCTGCCATGCAGGTAGGCCTGCGGCCGCATTGACGATACCCCAGCTCATGCGACGCGTGTGATCGTGGTTAATCCGCGTGCGCCGCAATCGCTCGGGAAATGATCAAACTATCCCTTTGCGCTGGTGCGGCCCTTCGGGTCCGGATCGTGCTCTAGATGTCGCGGCCTTCGACCTTTTCGGTCAGCGCCTTGACCTGATCGGGGATCTTCTCGAGGTGCGGATTGACGGCGAGCGCCTTGCGGTAGGCCTCGAGCGCGCGCTTCTCGTCGCCGACCTCCTGCATGATCATGCCGAGCCCCGCGAGCGCGCCGAAATGGCGGGGTTCGCGGATCAGCACTTGCTGGATGTCGGCGAGCGAGCGGCCGTAGTCGTTCTGCATGTAGTAGAGCGTGGCGCGCCGGTTCCAGGCCTCGATGTAGTCGGGCCTGAGCTTGATGACCGAATCCAGCAGCTTGATCGCGACGTCGATCTTCTGCGCGTCGACCGCGGTCTTGGCCCGCGCCATCAGCAGCGAGGCGGTATCGCTCGGGGTCTGGAGCCAGATCGCCCAGATCCGCGCCTCGACATGCTTGGCGCTGACATCGTCGGGCGCCGCCTTCAGCGCGCCGAACAGGAAATCGAGATTTTTGGTGCGATCGACCTTGGGCAGCTTGGCCGGCGCTTCGGGAAGCTTCTTCTGCTTGCCGGGCGGGGACGGCGGCTCAGCCTGCTGCGCCGCGGCCGGAGCGAGGCCGGCGGTTCCCAGGGCAAGGGCCAGACACAGGGTGCGCGCGAAAGGGAATCTCACTGCCAGGACTCTCAATGCCATGACCGCAGTCTAGACGCGCAAAGCCGCCCTTGCAAAGCAAAGGCGGCGTCAAACTCGTGTGAGACCGTGGTCTTGCGGGGCGCGCGAAGGCGACCGCGAGGGCAAACTCAGCCCTGGCGAGCCTTGAAGCGGCGCTGCACCTTGTTGATCACATAGACCCGGCCCTTGCGGCGGACCAGGCGGTTGGCGCGATGGCGACCGCGCAGCGATTTCAGCGAGTTACGGACCTTCATGGCGGAATCCTGAACGTTCGAAAGGCCGTGTTCGGCACTACCGTTTCGGCACGCGCGAATGTGGCAAAATGAGATTTTTCCCGCTGGCGGACGACCGCCCGGGACGGGGCGGTTCTTAAGGCATGGCGGGAGGTCATGTCAATGTTAACTGCCCGGTTCCGAACCGGCAAATTCGCGAAAACAACCCCATGCACAGTAGAAGCGGCCGGATCGGCCCGATCTGCCCCATCGGAGGCCAGGCACAGCAAAGACTTTTGCGGGCTGCGGTTTTGCTTCCAGCGACGCCTTGCCAAATTCGTTATATCATATAATCAATTTGGCAACCCGTCGGGAGGAAACCAATGCCGAAGCTGAAGCTGCCCAACATCGACGATGTCGTCGCCATCGACATCCACACCCACGCCGAAGAGCCCTGCGGCTGCCACGCTGACGACGGCTATGACGACTTCCAGGCGCAGATGGCGGAGTACTTCAAGTCGCCGAACAAGCATCCGCCGACCGTGCCGGAGACCGCGGCCTACTATCGCTCCAAGAACATCGCCGCGGTGATCTTCCCGGTCGACGCCGAGCGCGAGACCGGTTTCCGCCGCTACAACAATTACGAGATGCTGGAGGTCGCCTCCGATCATCTCGACGTCCTCATCCCGTTCGTCTCGATCGACCCGCACAAGGGCAAGCTCGGCGCGCGCGAGGCGCGCAAGCTGATCGAGGAATACGGCGTGCGCGGCTTCAAATTCCATCCGACCATGCAGGGCTTCTACGCCAACGACCGCATGGCCTATCCGCTCTACGAAGAGATCAACAATGGCGGCGCCATCGCGCTGTTCCACACCGGCCAGACCGGCGTCGGCTCCGGCATGCCCGGCGGCATGGGGATGCGGCTGAAATATTCCAACCCGATGTACATGGACGACGTCGCGGCGGATTTTCCCGACCTCAAGATCATCCTCGCCCACCCCTCCTTCCCCTGGCAGGAAGAGGCGCTGTCGGTCGCGACCCACAAGCCGAACGTCTACATCGACCTGTCGGGCTGGTCGCCAAAGTACTTCCCGCCGATCCTGGTGCGCTACATCAACTCGATTCTCCAGGACAAGATGCTGTTCGGCTCGGACTGGCCGGTGATCACGCCGGACCGCTGGCTGTCGGACTTCGCCAAGATCGACATCCGCGACGAGATCCGGCCGAAGGTGCTGAAGGCCAACGCGCGCAAGCTTTTGGGCATCTAGCGCGGACGCTGAGAAGGCCGCTGGCGTGGCAGGGCAACGCTCGAGCTGCCGACGGCAAGGAGACCGCCAGACGGCGGTCTCCGGAAGTTCACCACGCCTGATCAGGCAGCTCGCTTGAAAGCCTCCCGCGCCGCCTCGTTGGCACGATCAAAGGCAAGGCGGGTCTCCGCCAGGGCCGCCATGAGTGCGGACCATGAGTGGGTCCCCGCCTCTCTGAGCTTCTCCAGTTTTTTCTCCGCCTCGATTGCATCGGCATTCATGCGCTTCAGGGCTGCGTCGATGTCGCCGCGGCGCTCGGACGCAAAGTTCTTGGCATCGCTGCCGAGCTTGTCGGCGGCTTCGCGCCACGCCTTGAGCTGCGCTTCGGCCTGAAGCTTGAACGTCGCCTGTTGCTGCTCGATCTGCTTGCCGAAGCTTTCGACGTATTTTCCGGCCTCGGTCTCGAACACGCGCCAATCGGCTTCCATCCTTGATTTTGCCTGGGTCCAGGCGGCCTCGCCGACCTCCGACTGCTTCTTCACGGTGTCGCGGAATTCGTCGCGCTGCTTGCAGAGATCCGCCAGAACCTTCGTGGCCTTCTCACGCGCTTCCGACTGCACCTCGGAAGCCCTGGCTTCGAGCGAGGTCACCGTTGCTTCCATTTCGTCAAGACGCTCCTTGGCCCAGTTGGTGAAGAAATTGATGTTGTTTTGCGTGACCATTGCTTCGTGTCCATGGTTCGAATGGTACCGCCCCAGTTTCCCGACTAACACGCTGCGCCACGCGCGTTCTTGACGTGAGTCAAGCAACGTCGCCGAGCTGATGAGGGCTTCGATGCCGAGGACAGAAACCCTCACTTGCCAGATCAAGCGCCAGCCCGGGACTCAAGGATTTGTAGGTCGCGAGCGGCGCCTGCGCCATTGCCGGGTGCGCGAGCATCAACAGGACGGTGGCCGCAAGCAGGGTGCGAGCGAGCATGGTTTCTCCGACGTGAGCTGGTCGACGTCGACTTTAATCTAGGGCGTGTACTCTTAACGCGCAGAAGTCCGGTCTTGAAGGCTTGGCGGAAATGTTCCGCTCGGTCAGCGCATTGCCGCTGATGACCCGATTGAGACATCCTCTTGACGGTCGGGCGATGAAGAACGCGGTCTGTCGGCTGAGCCATCAAAGGCCCATGTACGCCCAAGAGGGAGTACCACCATTTTTCTATCGCGATTGGCGGCCATGAGGTTGTTATCGTCTTGTCGGAAATGGCAAAAACCCTCACCCTTGGTTCGGCCAGTTCATTCCGACATTGCTTTGATGAAAAGCTAGGAGGGAACATGCGCAAATATGTCCGTGGTACCTTCGTCGCCGCGCTAGGTCTTGCTTTTATCGGTGCGGCCCTCAGACCAATTGCAGCAGAAGAGCCTTACAAGGCTCAGCTCGACGCGTTGCGCAAATCGCTGGAGAAATATCAGGACTACAAGGTAGCCGTGCGCGACCTCTACCTGTCGACGGTGGGCTGCGTGCACTATTCTGGCGAGAAAGTTCCGCACCACATGGAGTATGCCAAAGGCGCTATGGGAGTGCACTTTGCCAATGTCACAGTGCAGGGCGCTCCCGATCCGATGAAGCCCAACGTATTGATCTACGAACCTGTGGGCAAGGAATTGAAGCTCGTGGCTGTTGAGTGGTTGGTGCCTCTAACGGCAGATACCAAGCAGCGCCCCTCTCTCTTCGACCAACCCTTCATGGGCCCGATGGAAGGACACTGGCCGCTCATTCCAAAGGAGTTTGTGCATTATGATCTGCATGCCTGGTTGTTCAAGGACAACCCGCTCGGCATGTTTGCGCCCACCAACCCGAATGTTAGCTGCGAGGGCTACGACTTTTCCCTGCTGGAAGAGCCGACCATGATGGTGCCGGGCCCATAAGCCAATCGCGAGGTCGGCTTCTGGCCCATCAGCGAAGTGGTAGCACGCCTCATTGAGGTCCGTTCAATGGGGCATAGCGGACTGAGCTTGCTCACGTTGAGTTTTTCGCGTTTTGACCCCACAGAAGGCACGGCATCGGGCCGGGCAGATGTCGGCCTCGACCCGCTTCGGACATCGCGGTTTGGCAAACAGGGCAGTAAGACTCCCGGGCGCATCACGAGGCAATATGAAGCGGCGGGAGTTCATCGGGCTGGTTGGTGGTGCAGCTGCTTCGTCGGTTGTGGCGCATGCAAACTTTTTCCGCTTTAGCGGGCGCTAAGCGGGATGGGCAAGT
>NZ_LBIX01000168.1:0-186156 GCF_028128655.1 Bradyrhizobium sp. CCBAU 45394
ATCTCCCCGAACAGGTGTAAGCTATGTGCCCGGGCTGAACACTGCGCTCGCAATGACGGAGCAAGGGGCGGCATCGCCATTCTCCAATCCGCATCTCAATTTGCAGACACGCCTTCACATCTTCGCGGCGTAATTCGCCCGAGCTTTGCTTCGTCGCTCTGCTCTCTTGAGCCAAGAGGGCGCAGGGAAGGCCGGGTGCCGGCCGGCACCCGCGGTCCGCTGCGCAAAAGGCACACGCAGAAAACCGCACAGCAGCATACAGGTGTAGCCAATCACTCGGCCTTCCCTGCGCAGTGGTTGGACGGCTTATGCCGTGCTCTCCCGGGAGCCGAGTTCCTGCTGGCCTCCCTCACTCCGGCGAAATTCACCAGCACCGCGCCGGTTGACGCGACTGCCGCATCCGCAAGAGCTTGACCGTAGCAACGACGGCCAGGACCACACGGTTTTGCCGTACGCACGGCCCGCCATTTCGCCGCAGTTTTCCCGGCCCTGTCGACGGAGCCGGAAACTTACGGGCGAGACGAACCTGACAGCGCCGCTCATCCAGCACGAAGTCCTGGGCTCACGGAGAGCAATCCGCCCTGCCCACGCCTCTCGCGCCCGACGCTGCCGCGTCCACCGCAAGCCCGGCTCGCGAAACATGACGACCACACGATCGCCCCTCAAGGATGAGCCGGGATGGGCGACAAATACGATAAATCCGAATTTCGGTAAAGTGGCATATTTTCGGGAAAGAGGCTTGACTGCATTCGCGGTGTCTTGCCCGTCGGGTAATGGCTTGTTCTGGATGCCATTGAGAAACACAACGACGAGATCGTCGCCAGTGAACAGTCAGTGCGCGCTTCCATAGCGCCGCCGGCACTTCACCCAAGGTTGCAGGCAGCAGTTCGATGCGCTATAGGCGCAGCATTGAGAATACTCAAAGCATAATTCCGGGGGCGAAATGAACAAGCTGATGATCGCGGTTGCCGTAACCATTCTCGGAGCATCAACGGCCAAGGCGGCTCCACTTTACGAATGCGGCGGCGACCCGGCCTGCCAGGCCAAGCGCGACAGCATGTCTCGCGCCACATATGAGCGAAACATCAACCAGTGCCTCGCCTCGGCGGGCGCGACGCGCGAGCAGTGGCGAGCTCACGCAGTGCCGAAGCCCGCCGCCGACAAGGTCCGCGCCTGTCTCGCCGCGCGCGGATAGCTGCGAGGCAACTTATCCCCCGCCGAAATCCTGCGGCGTGAACGGCAGGTCCAACACCTTCCATTCCTCGTATTTGTCGGCCGGCAGCATCTTGTACGGCTGGCATGCCTGGAGCGCGCTCGTCGCCGACTTCACGATGGCCACGCCCTTCGCGGATGGCGGGGCTTCGATCAGGATCGGCGGGCGCGCCAGCGTGCCGTCGGTGGCGAACACCGCGCGCAGCTTGATGCGCACCGGGTCGGTCGGCGCGACACCGGCCGGCAGTTTTGCGCAGCTCCTGAGGCGCCGACGAAGCTCGGCAATGACCTCGGGCGGCAGCTTGGCTCCGATGGAATCCTTGGCATCGCCGCCGTCATCCCTCGGCGCGTCTTTCGGCTCGACCGGCAGTTCCGGCGGCAGGCCCAGCATCACGCCGTATTTGACGGTGACGTCGGGCTCGGGGGCCTGATAGGCCGGAGGCGCGGCCTGCCGCTGCGGCACCGCTTGCGAGGGCTGCGGCGCGGGCTGAGGTTGCGACTGCGGCAGCGGCTGTTGCGGCGGCAACTGCGACGGCTGTGGTTGCGGTTGCTGAGGCTGCTGCGGCTGCGCGGTGGCCTCACGTTGCTTCGGCGTCTGTGAGGGTTGCGGCTGCGGCTGTTTCTGCTGCGTCGGCTGCTCCGGTTCGGGCGACGCTTTCTGCTGCGATGATTGCGAGGCGGCCTGCTGCTTGGCGTCCGGCTTCGCCGCTGCATCCGCCTTGTCGGTGACGTCCAGCTTCGGCAGTCTCAGCTCGGGGGTCGGGGTCGGCTCCGGCGCTTTCTCCTTTGCGGCCTCCTCCGCCTTCGTCTCCTGCTCCTTGACCTGCTCCGGCGTGACGATGTCGACCGCAACAGCTTCGGGCGGCGCGGCATGGAACGGATGGACCTCGCTGATCACGATGATCAGCGCCACCAGCGTCAGATGCGCGATCGCCGACGCCGCAATGTCCGTCCGTATGATCTTCCGCAGTTCCATCGCCCGATCTTGGGTTGCCGCCCTGCTCCTAAAGCGCGATGAGGTTAGGATCAACCGTCATCCCGCTTTAGGCTCTTGTTCGAGCATGATCTTATCGGAAAACCGCTTCGCACTTTTCCGGATCATGCTGGGCATACGGCAGCCCGCCCTCAATCCCATTTTGGCGCGAAGCCAAAGTCGGTCAGGCGGCCCTTGGGATTGGCCAGCGCGGCGATCCGGGCCATCTCGTCGTCGGAGAGCTCGAAATCGAAGATCTCGATGTTCTCCGACAGACGCTCGATGCGCGAGGTGCGCGGGATCGCTGCGACGTTCTGCTGCACGAGCCAGCGCAGGCAGACCTGCGCCGGCGTCTTGCGATGCGCCCGCCCGATCCCGGCGAGCGTCTGGTCGGTCTTGATGCGCCCCCTGGCGATCGGGCTGTAGGCGACCAGCGCGAGCCCATGCTGGTCGGAGGCCGCCCTCACCTTGGCCTGGTCCAGATAAGGGTGAAATTCGACCTGGTTGCAGACGAGCGGCTCCGGCGACAGCGCGACCGCCTGCTCGATCAGCGCCACCGTGAAATTGGAGACGCCGATGTGACGCGTCAGGCCCATTTGCCTGGCATGCGACAGCGCGCCCAGCGTCTCCGCCAGCGGCACGTGCGAATTGGGCCAGTGCAGCAGCAACAGATCGACGGAGGGAAGTCGCAGCCGCGCAAGGCTCTCCTTCACCGACCGTTCGAGATCGTGGGGCGCGAAATGGTTGGTCCAGACTTTGGTGGTGAGGAAGACGTCGTCGCGGCGCACGCCGGAGGCGCGCACGCCATCGCCGACCTCGCGCTCATTGTCGTAGACCTGTGCGGTGTCGATGTGGCGATAGCCGAGCCGCAGCGCCTGCTCGACCACGCGCGCGCATGGCCGCCCGCTCAACTCCCAGGTCCCGAGCCCGATCGCCGGGATCCTTGCGCCATTGGCCTCGACGAACAGCATGAGGAATCCTCTCTGTTGCGGTCGCCCCAAATACCATCAGGCATCATTATGGACCGGGTCCGAGAGGCTGCCAACGGAAGCCGCTGCAACCGGGCCGGTTATTCAGCGCAATGCTAATGGGAGGTTCGCGTCATGCTTTGGCAAGCGCCTGGAACACGGTGTCGGGCGCATGCGCGATCACGGCAAGCAGCGCGCGGGCCGGTCCCCGCGGGGCGCGCTTGCCCTGCTCCCAGTTGCGGATGGTCTCGACGGGAACGCCGAGCTTGGCGGCGAACTCCATCTGGGTCAGGCAGGCGCGGCGGCGCAGGTCGCGCACCGCGAGCGAGCCGGTGTCGGCCGGCGCGGCATTGGCCGTGGGCTGGACCGGAAATTCCTGCCCGTCCCGCAACTCGACGATCCGTCCGTCCGCCTTCAGCCGCAACCGCATGTTCATTCCCCCAGGCCCGGGCGATGATGCGTCAGGTCGCTTAAGTTCGGATTAAAGATGATGGCGGGCCGTCATTCCGGGGCGCGCGGAGCGCGAGCCGGGAATCCATCGTGCACCGGAGCACGCCGACAAATGGATTCCGGGCTCGCGCCAAGTGGCGCGCCCCGGAATGACGGAGCGGAGGCGACAGCTACCTCAACCCGAACCACAAGGTCGCAATCCCGAGGAAGGAGAAGAAGCCGACGACGTCGGTCACGGTGGTGACGAAGGTGCCGGAGGCCACCGCCGGATCGGCCCGGACACGTTCGAGCGCCATCGGGATCAGGATGCCGCCGAGCGCGCCGGCGACGAGGTTGCAGATGATCGCAAGCCCGATGACGATGCCGAGGCCGGGGATCTTGAACCAGGCCACCGCGGCAATGCCCGTGATCACGGCGAAGGCCAGGCCGTTGACGAGGCCTACCAGGCCTTCGCGCATCACCACGCGCCAGGCATTGGAGGAGCCGAGCTCGCGGGTCGCGAGCGCCCTCACCGCGACCGTCATGGTCTGGGTCGCGGCGTTGCCGCCCTGGCTCGCCACGATCGGTGCGAGCACCGCAAGCGCCACCATCTTTTCCAGCTGGCCCTCGAACAGGCCGAGCACGGAGGACGCCAGGAAGGCGGTGGCGAGATTGACCAGCAGCCAATTGAACCGCGCCCGGGCAATGGTGAACACGGTGTCCGACAGCTCTTCGTCGCTGGTGACGCCGCCGAGCGCCTTGAGGTCTTCGTCCGCCTCTTCCTCGATGACGTCGACGACGTCGTCCACGGTGATGACGCCGACCAGGCGATCCTGGGTGTCGAGCACGGGAGCTGCGACGAGATTGTACTTGCCGAACATGCGCGCCACCTCCTCCTGGTCCTCCAGGACGGAGACGCGACGGCGATTCTCGTCGGTCAGCTCGGCAAGCGCCACCGGGCGGCGGGCGCGGAGCAGCACGTCGAGCGAGATCGCGCCCTGCCAGTGCTGGTCCTTGTCGACGACATAGATCTCGTAGAAGCGGTCGGGCAGATCCGGCGTCTCGCGCATGTAGTCGATCGCCTGCCCCACGGTGAAATCCTGGGGCACGGCGATGAACTCGGTCTGCATCCGGCGGCCAGCGGAATTTTCCGGATACAGCAGGCTGCGCTCGAGCGCGACGCGCTCCCGCATGGGCAGCTTCTCGAGGATCTCCTCCTGCTCGGCCTCGTCGAGGGTCTCCAGCAGCTCGACCGCGTCGTCGGATTCGAGCTCGCGGACGCCTTCCGCGACCGTCTCCGGCGGCAGCTCATCGAGGATCTCCTCGCGGACGCTCTCGTCGACTTCGTTCAGCGCCGAAAAGTCGAAGTCGCGGCCCGTGAGCTCGACCAGGCGGACGCGGTCGTCGGGCTCCAATGCGCCGATGAGATCGCCGAGATCGGCCTCGTGCAGCTCGGCAACGCAGGCGCGCAGCGCGGCGCTGTCGCCGGCCTCGATCGCACGGGCAATTTCCTCGACGAATTCATGACGAATTTCGCCGTCTTCATTGCGCATCGGCACGTGGTCGAGTACCGAGGCCGCAGCGGATGGAGCACCGTCCATATGTTCATCCATGGTGCGCCTCGCCGTTTGACAGGTTGGTGGTCTGAGCTGATGGTTCAGGCAATACCCACAAGGCAACTCCGAGCGCAATGGCAAAGATGCTTCGGCTGAAATGGACCTCGATGTCGCTGGGCGCGGTGCTCGCGGCCCTCGCCGGCATCGCCTCGACCGAAGCCGCCGAGTGCCCGCGCAAGGATGCGCTCGGCACCTCGCGCATTCTGAGCGTCGACGCCAGGACCACGCCGCGCGTGGGCTTGAAGAGCTTTCCGCAGACGCTGCCGCTCGCCGATCACGAGGTCGTGCTGACCTTCGACGACGGCCCGTATCCGCCGACGACGTCAAAGGTGTTGGCGGCGCTGGCGCAGGAATGCGCGCGCGCGACCTTCTTCCTGATCGGCCTGCACGCCTCCGAACATCCCGAGATGGTCAAGCGCATCGCGCGCGAGGGCCACACCATCGGCCATCACACCTGGTCGCACCCGTTCATGGCGCGGATCCCGCTCGACAAGGCCAAGGCCGAGATCGACCGCGGCATCGCCGCCGACGAGATGGCGCTGCACGGGACCTCGACCACGACGCCCTCGACGCCGTTCTTCCGCTTCCCCTATTTCGAGGCGACGCAAGCCGAGCTCGACCTGCTCCAGTCGCGCGGCATCGTCGTGTTCGGGGCCGACCTCTGGGCCAGCGACTGGAACGAGATGACGCCGGAGCAGGAACTGAAGCTGATCACCGAGCGGCTCGCCGCGGCCGGCAAGGGTATCATCCTTTTCCACGATCCCAAGGCGCGCACGGCCGCGATCATGCCGGCCTTCCTGCGGTATCTGAGGGAGAACGGCTACCGGGTGGTTCACATCGTCCCGGCGGGCGCAGCGCAGAAGAATGCCGATACGCGCTGATGCCGGAATGTCACGCCGTCGCAAAATGGGGTGATTTAGGGCCTATTAACACTCTGTTCATGCTACGCCGTGCAAGTATCGAGGCGGACTCGTCGTGGGGAAGGTTCTTGTGCCTGAACCGTTTCCTGATGTCTCCGACCTACTTATGGCGACAATCGCGTATGAGGCAGACGGGATTCATGATCGGAAGTAGCGTTGTTGTTCGGACGCGATCGTGGATCGTCCTTTGTTTGGGCTTGCTGACCGTTGGAACACCGGCGGCCCTTGCATCCGACTGTCCCGGCCACCCGGACGCGCTCGGGACCTCCCGCACCCTCGTGGTCGATCCGCACGAGCATCCGCGCATCGGCACGATGCAGTACCGCGAGACGCTGCCGCTGAAGGATCACGAGGTCGTCCTGACCTTCGACGACGGTCCGCTGCCGAAATATTCCAACCAGGTGCTCCAGATCCTCGCCGACGAGTGCATCAAGGCGACCTTCTTCATCATCGGCGGCCAGGCCAAGGCGAATCCGGAAGGGGTGCGCAAGCTTGTCGCGGCGGGCCACACCGTCGGCACGCACAGCATGAACCATCCGCTGACGTTCGACCGGATGGGAATCGAAAAATTCGAGCCCGAGATCAACGGCGGCATCGAATGGACCTCGGCCGCGATGACCGATCCGTCCAAGCTCGCACCGTTCTTCCGCATTCCCGGCCTGATGCGCGCCGAGGGCGTCGAGAACTATCTGATCTCGCGCGGCATCCAGGTCTGGAGCGCCGATTTCCCCGCCGACGACTGGCGGCACGTGTCGTCCGACCGTGTCTACCAACTCGCGATCCAGCGGCTGGAGGCCAAGGGCAAGGGCATCCTGCTGCTGCACGACATCCAGGCCCGCACGGTGGCGGCGCTGCCCAAGATCATCCGCGATCTCAAGGCGCGCGGCTATCGCATCGTGCATGTGGTGCCCGCGACCGCGGACCGCCCGGCGACGCCGACCACGCCGGTAGAATGGCTGCTGCATCCGCCGACCGAGACCGTGCCGATCGCGCGCTGGCCGGCCGTGCCGAACTTCGTGTTCACGCAGACCCAGACGCTTCCGGCGCCCTCGCTTGCCGATCTCAATGCGCAGACCGGGCATCAGCCGCTGCTGCCGCGCCGGACCATGGCGCAGGCGAATGTCGCCGCCACCCTGCCCGTGCCCGACCGCGAGCTCTTCGCGATTCCCGAGGGCTCGATCGAGGTCTTGCTGTCCACGACGCTGTCGCGGCGGGCTGCGACACGGCTGGCGATGGCGGCCGAGACGCCCCGTGCAGCCACGAGCAAGGCTGCCAAGTCGCAGGCGCGCCGCACCGCCCACGCGGCGCACGGCGCACCGAAGCATGCCGCGCAGGCCAAGGGCACGGCCCCCAGGAGCGCTGCCCCCAAGAACGCTGCTCCAAAGAGCACTGCGCAGAACGCCGCGCCGCATCCAACCCGCGTGGCCAGCCTGAAGAAGCGCGCGCAGTAAGCTCTACTGCCGCATGATGTTGGCGACGCAGAGCAGCACGATCAGCGCCAGGAAGAACAGGTCCATATAGGACTTGAGCTCGCCGTCGCGGCGCAGCCGCGCTACGTCGGTCACGATCTGCTTACGCGTCGAGGTTCCGCCGGCGCCATCGTTGATCGGGGCCTGAAGGCGCTTGGTCTCGGCTTCCAGCTTCTCGATCTTCTGGAAGAAGTAGAACGCACGCAGCGTCGAGGCCGCGCGCATGCCGGTGTAGACCAGCACCAGGATCGCGACGATCGCCCGGTTTTGATATTTCTCCAGGAAGTTGAGGCTGAAATAGACCATCGCCATGAACGCGAAATTGGTCACGAAGCGGTAGACGAAGCTTAGAAAGACCATGCTGGCTCCAGCCCAGAGAAGATGCGCGCAACCGGATCGTGCTGCGCGTTCAGCGATTATGGGACACAGGCCGGAACAGCCGGCCCGAATGCCGCGCGGGCCCGTCTACGCCAACTTCGTTTCAACAAAGATACCATCGCCCTCAACTCGCCGCCTTTTAGCCACGCGCGGCCATAATGCAAGCCGGGCCACGACGGCCGGTCCGTTCCGCACACGGGTGTCCGCAACGCTTAATGGCGATCTGGCGGAAGTCGCGATAGACTGGGACTCGCCGCCACATGTGGGGTCTGCCGATGCCGAAGAAGGGAATCACGGGCCACGACGACTGGGTTCTGACCGAAGCTCTCGCGACGGCGCTGGTCGCGCTGGAGCAGCTTGAGCCGAAGCACCAGCCGAACGCGCATATGGACGACATCCGCAAGATGCTTGCGAACGGCAAGGAGCCGGCGGCGGTGAGCCTGCACCTCGCCCAGGCCAAATGCCGCCTGTTTCCCGATCTCGACCCGCTGGAGATCTACCGCGAATACGGCATCGGCGAGGAATATGGCTGAGGGGGGCGGATCATCACCCTACTCCCGCCCGCATCGTGCGCGACATCGGACGAACTGCACAGCGCGTCCTCGACGATGACGACCCTGAAGCCGAGATCGACAGCGCTCAGGACCGTCGACAGGACGCAGACGCCCGTCTCCGCCCTGGATGTCGGCAACTTCCGACGCGCTGTCCCTCGTCGTCCTCCACCTTCAAACGCATGGCCGCGCGACGGCACGCGGCGAGCACATCGGCTGTCATGCGCGTCCGACAGCCGTCGTTCCGCGGTCATCCGCGGTGGGCGAAGCCCCGCGCCATCAGCGCGCTCCATCACGCCGGCGAATCGCGGGATCGATTGACGGTGTCAGCGATCGGACCGGTCACGCGACGGCCCGACCGACGCAAGCGGCGCGCGGAAGAGGACCGGCGTGATGCCAGTCCCGGGTCTACATCAGAAAAACTTCAGGGATTTCAAAGCCAAGTTCGGCCTTGTGGTGCGCTCGGAGGGACTCGAACCCCCACGATTTTACTCACTGCCACCTCAAGGCAGCGCGTCTACCAGTTCCGCCACGAGCGCTTTGGGGATGCCGGCCTGAGGCTTGAGGGCCGGCCGGATCAACGGCGCCGATCTAACAAATCCATCAGAGGGGTACAAGCCTGCAAAGGCCCAGAATTCCACAAGCTTGGCAGGAAAGTTCCGGCCCTCCCCGCAGGATCGGCATTTACCGCATGCCCAGGCCGCTACCGCGTGCCCGGCGTGCGTGGCAGCATCTGCTTGACCTCGACCGCGATCCGGTTGCGGTCGACCAGCACGACGCCGGAGGCGACCGGCAGGTTGTTGGCCAAAACCTTGACCTCGTCGGCCTCGGTTGCATCCAGCTCGATGATGGCGCCGCGGGAAAGACGTAATACCTGATGGATCGGCATGGTGGTCGTCCCGAGGACGACCATGAGATCCACGGTGACTTTATCGAGAGTGGGCACTGTCGGGACCGCCGCAACTTGAGACTGGCATTTGCGCCTGCAATCATCACCACGTTATGGTTAGCCAATGGTTAATTCGCCTCAAAACCCCCGCCAAGATCAGCGTCAAGACCTCGATTTGACGTCGTTTTCCGCCTCTGCGGGCCCCCCCGTGGAATGGCGGATCTCGGACGCGCCGGTGCCCTATCCGGAGGCCGTGGCCGCCATGGAGGCGCGGGTTGCCGCGATCGCGGCCGGCGAGGCCCCCGAGCTGGTCTGGCTGCTCGAACACCCCCCGCTCTACACCTCCGGCACCTCGGGCAAGGATTCGGACCTGCTCGATCCCCGATTCCCGACCTTCGCCACCGGGCGCGGCGGGCAGCTCACCTATCACGGGCCCGGCCAGCGGGTGGCCTACATCATGCTCGACCTCAAGCGCCGCCGGCCTGATGTCCGGGCCTATGTCGCGAGCCTGGAGGAGCTGATCCTGAAGACGCTCGCCGCCTTCAACGTCCGCGGCGAACGGCGCGAGGACCGGGTCGGCGTCTGGGTGAAACGGCCCGACAAGGGGTCGGAACACGAGGACAAGATCGCCGCGATCGGCGTGCGGCTGAAGCGCTGGGTCGCGTTCCACGGCATCGCCATCAATGTCGAGCCGGAGCTGTCGCATTTCGCAGGGATCGTGCCCTGCGGCGTCGCCGATCCCCGCTACGGCGTCACCTCGCTGGTCGATCTCGGCCAGCTCGTGACGATGGCCGATGTCGACGTCGCGCTTCGGCAGGCGTTCGAAGAGCTGTTCGGACCGACCCGCGCGCTGGTGCCGGAAGCGGCCGCCTGACATTTTCCTGTTCGAGCCTGACCGCGCGAGTTCTCCGCTCGTAATGGAATCGGCTATGCTTGTTTCAGGTGCCGCCCACGCCTCCCCCCTCCGCCGGGAAAGCAGACCTCATGCCGGGCGAGTTGATCATCGGCCGACTGTTCGAGCGCCAGGCATAAGGAGGGGTTGCGATCCATGCTCGCAATGGGAGGTTTTGACGATGAGACTCTCTGCACCCATCTATCATCTGAAGCGCAAGGCGAAGCGCCTGTCCCGCGAGGAAGGCATTCCGCTCCACCACGCGCTTGACCGCATCGCCACGACGGAAGGGTTTTCCGCCTGGAGCATGCTTGCGGCAAAAGCCGCCGCGATGACGCCGGCCAATCGGCTGTTCCCGCAATTCCGGCCGGGTGACCTGGTGCTGGTCGGGGCGCGCCCCGGTCAGGGCAAGACGCTGATGAGCCTCGAGCTTGCCGTGGAGGCGATGAAGTCGGGCCATCGCGCCGCGTTCTTCTCGCTCGAATATACCGAGAAAGACGTGTTGGAACGCCTTCGGGCGATCGGCGTGGACCCCGCGCAATTCGCTGACATGTTCGAGGTCGATTGCTCCGACGCGATCAGCGCCGATTACGTCGTCCAGCAGATGGCCGCAGCCCCCCGCGGCACGGTCGTGGTGATCGACTATCTGCAACTGCTCGACCAGCGACGGGAAAACCCCGACCTGACCGTTCAGGTGCGCGCACTGAAATCGTTCGCGCGCGACAAGGGGCTGATCGTCGTCTTCATCTCGCAGATCGACCGGTCCTATGATCCCTCACTCAAGCCATGCCCCGACCTCGACGATGTCCGCTTGCCGAACCCGCTGGACCTCAAGCTGTTCGACAAGACGTGCTTCATCAACAACGCCGAAGTGCAGTTCCGCGCGGCGAGCTGATGGCTTCGGGCCGCGGGTGAGATGGTTCACCCGCGGCCCGCAACGTCATGCCGCCTTCAGCGCAACCTCGAGCTTGCCGGCGATGTAGCGCCGCTCCTGCGTCAGTCCGCCAAAGCCGTAGGCGTCGCCCTTGACCTCGTCGACATGCAGATAGGTCTCGGGATGAAGCGGGCCCAAAATCTCGGCCATGCGCTTGAACATCGCGGCGAGATAGGCCGCCTTCTCGTCCTTGGTGTTGGTGCCTTCGGTGACATGGATGTCGATCCAGTAGCTGGCGAGCCTCTGCTCGGCGAGTGACTTGCCGCCTGCGAACCAGTCGCCGGCATCGACGGACTTCACGATGATGGCGGTGACCTTGGGATCCTTGTGCAGGATTTTTGCCGTGAGTTCGGACACGGCGCTGGCGATGTCGGCCTTCAGCGAAGGCGATTGGCGCGAGGCGGTGTAGGACACGGTGATCAGGGGCATGGTCGTTCTCCTCAAGATGCCGCACTGGCGTTGCGCGGTGGTGATGAAAAGCTAGACCTCCCCTCGTCATTTTGGTATCTTATCTCTGTTGATACCAGTGATAACCGACTATAATGACAGCCACACTCGACATCGCCACCATCAAGGCCTTCCTGCTGGTCGCCGATCTCCAGAGCTTTACCCGCGCCGCCGAAGCGCTCGGCACCACCCAGGCCGCCGTCAGCCTCAAGCTACAGCGGCTGGAGACGTTGCTCGGCAAACGCCTCGTCGAGCGCTCGCCGCGCGCGGTCCGGCTCACCGCCGACGGCGCCGCATTCCTCGATCGCGCCCGTGCGCTGATGGAAGCGCATGACCGCGCGCTGTCCGGCGATACATCGACTGCACAATCCCTCTCGCTCGGCATCTCCGACCATGCCGCGGGCCCCGAACTGGTGCCACTGCTCGAACGGCTGCACGCGATGTCCGCGAACCTCACGCTCGCCGTCACCATCGGCTTCTCGCGCGAGATGCAGGACGCCTATGACGCGGGCGAGCTGGATGCGGTGATCGTCCGCCAGGAAGGCAGCCGCCGCGGCGGCGAGAAGCTCGCCGAGGACGAGTTTTGCTGGTTCGCGTCACGACGCTTCACGCTGCCGAAGGGTGAGCCGCTGCCGCTCGCGACGCTCGCCCCGCCCTGCGGCGTTCGCGCCATTGCGGTCCGCGCGCTCGACAGGGCCGGCCTCGCCTGGCGCGAACGTTTTGTCGGAGGCGGCGTCACCGCAGTGGTCGCTGCCGCGCTTGCCGGACTTGCCATCGCGCCGCTGGCGCGGCGGATCGCGCCTCCCGGGCTGATCGACATCGGGCCCGCGCACAAGCTGCCGAAACTCGGCAGCTCGAAGGTGATGCTGCATTCGAAGGTCAGCGATCCCGCGAAGCTGGCGGCGCTGCGGGCGGTGGCGGCGACGTTCAAGAGCGTTGCCGCCTGACGTCCATCACCTCACAAGATCGCCTCGAACGCGCTGCGCAGCGTCTCGTGCCGGAACACAAAACCGCGGCTCAGCGCCTTGTTCGGCAGCACGCGCTGGCCACCGAGCAGAAGCTCGTCGGCAAAGCCGCCGCCGATCCGGCGCAGTAGGCCGCCGGGGATGCGGAACACGGCGGGCCGATGCAGGCGGCGGCCGAGCTCCTCGGTGAACTTTGCGTTGGTGACCGGGATCGGCGCGGTGGCGTTGACGGGCCCAGTGAGATCGGGCGTCGCGATCACATAGGCGATCAGCCGGATCAGATCGTCGCGCTCGATCCAGGACATCCACTGCCGCCCGGTGCCGAGCGGCCCGCCAAGGCCGAACTCGAACGGCGTCAGCATGCGCGTGATGAAGCCTCCTTCCGTGCCGAGCACGAGGCCGATGCGCAGATAGACCACGCGCACGCCAAGCTCCTCCGCCGGCCGCGCCGCCTGCTCCCACGCCGCGCACAGTTCGTGGCTGAAGCAGGCATGCGACTTCGCCGACTCCGTCAGCACCTGGTCGGCCCACAGGCCGTACCAGCCGATCGCGGAGCCGCTGACGAGCACGTCGGGCTTGTGGTCGAGCCGCGCGATCAGCTTGACGACCTCGCCGGTCATGTCGATGCGAGACTTCAGTATCTCTGCGCGTTTCGCCTCGGTCCAAAGGCCGTTGCCGATCGGCTCGCCGGCGAGATTGACGATGGCGTCGATACGCATGTCCGAGGCGAGCTGATCGAGGCTGGTGATCAGCGTCACCGGCGGCGGCAGCAGCTCGGCCTTCGCCGGGTTGCGAATGAGCGCGACGACGTGATGCCCTGCCGCGCTGAGGCTCGCCGCGAGGCGGCTGCCGATGAAGCCGGTGGCACCTGTGATCAGCACGGTCTTGCGCCCGGGGAGCTTTTCGACGAGCCCGTACGCCGGCACGCTCGTCATGCGGCCGAGCCGGCGCACCGCCGCAAAATCCCTGATCCCGCAGAGCGCTGCGCCGACCGCACAGGCGGTCGCTGCGATGCTGAGCAGACCTTGATACACGACGGTCACGCCGAACGGCCGCATCGCCCAGTCGATCAGGACCGGCAGCAGCAGGACGAGAATGGCGCCGTAGTTGATCGCAAGCAGCGTGTGATTGATGCGCTCGCTCGGCGGCAATTTCCGGCTCAGATCCTCCTCGACGAAATCCATCAGCGTGATGACGACCTCGGCGACCAGCACCGCGACGATCGAGAGCGCCAGCAGGCCATGAACCTCGAGCCAGCCGAGCACGAGGAACAACAGCGCGTAGAGCATGTTGCGGACGCCGTGCAGCTTCAGCTCGAAGCGCTGCGACGGACGCCAGGCCAGGCGCTCGGTGAATTCGTGGTGATAGAAGGTGTCGAACACGCCCATCGCGATCTGGACGGCGATGAGGATCCACAACAGCGGCGTCATGATACGGCCTCCCTGAAGGTGGCGGACTGGTGGATCAGC
This sequence comes from Bradyrhizobium sp. CCBAU 45394, assembly GCF_028128655.1. Taxonomy (NCBI): domain Bacteria; kingdom Pseudomonadati; phylum Pseudomonadota; class Alphaproteobacteria; order Hyphomicrobiales; family Nitrobacteraceae; genus Bradyrhizobium; species Bradyrhizobium sp. CCBAU 45394. Next base: position 14,113 of record NZ_LBIX01000168.1, read on the forward strand.
GCACCGTAACGCGGGTGACTGAGATCGAGGGTGAAGCGGAAGGCGCCCTCGCCGAGATCGCGATGCGTCACCGTGAGGTCGCCCGGCGTCAGCCATCGCGGCAACGGAATCCACAGGCTTCCGAGCTGGAGCCCGTAAGCGGCGCTGCGGAAGGTCAGCACCTGGTCCTCGACCGCGATGCGCAGCGCCATCGAGAGGCCGAAGCCGACATATTCCTCGAGCCCGGTCGGACCGGCGAAGCGCTTTGCGGAATGGATCACCTGCGGAAAGCCGCGCTTGCGCGCGCAGATGCGCGTCCAGGTCTGGCCGCCGCTGGCGCCGTCCTCGGTGACGGTGACGATCATCGGCACGCCGGTGTCGCGGCCGGTCGGCAATGGCCCGCCGATCAGGCGTACGAGCTGCGCGAGCCACCAGCCGATGTCGCTGAAAGCGACCTCGTCGACGACGCCGACATAAACGACGCTGTCGCCGTCAGCGACGCGCTTGGAAAAGCGCCGCCAGGTCGCGAGCGGCAGGCGGCCCCAATCCTCGTCCGACAGCAACGCACGGAAGCGGCGGTCGTCGAGCAATTTGGCGTGAGTGGGAAGAGATGCGCTGGAACCTGATAATCGAGCCGACGTCATCGCACCCTCCCCGACGCTATTTGACCTTGCCCAGCGGCAGCAGGTTGACGACCTTCTCGCCAAGCCGCATCAGGGCGACCAGCCGCGGCCGCGGCACCTTCAGCATCTGCATGAACCAGTGGTCGGCGAGCTCGGTGAAGGCGAGCATCTCCTTCAGCCGTTTGCTCGCGACCGGATTGATGGTCGGATCGTCGGCGGCATCGGACACGCAGGCCCGGAGCGCTACGATCGCTGGATCGAGCTCCCGCTCCTTGCGCCGCGCCGCGATCCGGGCCGCAACCTCCCAGATGTCGGTCTCGGCTTCGAAATGATCGCGGCGGTCGCCGAGGATCGGCACCCGCCGGATCAGGCTCCAGGCCAGCAGCTCCTTGATCGAGTTGGAGACGTTGGAGCGCGCCATGCCGAGCGTGTCGGCGATGTCCTCGGCGGTCATCGGCGCTTCCGCCAGATAGAGCAGCCCGTGGATCTGGCTGACCGAGCGGTTGACGCCCCATTCGTCGCCCATGTCGCCCCAATGCAGGATGAAGCGCTCGACGGCGGCAGGGAGTTTCTTCTTTCCGGTTGCTTCTGTCATAACAGAAATATCTGACGGATGAGATTGACTGTCAAGTGCTCCCCGGCGGCCTGTCCCCCTGCATACCGTCCGCTGCATTTGCCTAAAAACTTCCCAGAGGCCAGGAACCAAACGACTTATTCAGCGTTTGCACGGGTCGAGGCAGGGTGTCCGAAATGGTTAGAAAGTCCAATCAGCAGAGAGACTTGTTCGAGAGCGAACGCAGTTTCCGGCTGTTGGTCGAAGGGGTTGCCGACTACGCCCTGTACATGCTCGATCCCAAGGGGATCATCACGAGCTGGAATATCGGTGGCGAGCGCATCAAGGGCTATTCGCCCCAGGAGATCGTCGGCCAGCATTTTTCGCGTTTCTACACCGAGACCGACCGGGCCAACGGCAAGCCCGCCCGCGCCCTCGGCATCGCCCGCGACAAGGGCCGCTACGAGGAGGAAGGCTGGCGCGTCCGCAAGGACGGTACCTTCTTCTGGGCGAGCGTCGTGATCGACCCGATCTACGAGGACGGCGAGCTCATCGGCTTCGCGAAGATCACGCGCGACATCACCGAGCGACGCAACACGGAGCTCAAGCTCGAGGCGATGCAGAAGCAGCTTGCCGAATCCCAGAAGTTCGACGCGCTCGGCCAGCTCACCGGCGGCGTCGCCCACGATTTCAACAATCTCCTGATGATCATCAGCGGCAGCCTTCACACCCTGAAGCGGGGCGCCGACGACGGTGCCAAGCTCCAGCGCGCGATCTCGGCGATCGAGACTGCGACCCGGCGCGGCGCCGCGCTGACCAACCAGCTCCTCACCTTCGCGCGGCGACAGAGCGTCAACCCGCAGGCGATCGATCTTGCCGAGCGCATCGGGGCGATCCGCGAGGTGCTCGAGGCCGGCGTCGGCAGCGCCGTGCGCCTCGCCTTCGACATCGCCCGCGAGGTCTGGCCGATCAGAACCGACGTCTCGGAGTTCGAGACCGCGCTGCTCAATCTCGTCATCAATGCCCGCGATGCGATGCCCGACGGCGGCACGGTGACGATCCGCGCCCGCAACGTCGTGCTGGACGAAGCTCCGCTCGCCGGCGAGTTCGTGGCGATCGACGTCGCCGACACCGGGCTCGGCATTCCCGCCGACGTCGTCGACAAGATTTTCGAGCCGTTCTTCACCACCAAGCCGATCGGCAAGGGCACCGGTCTCGGCCTGTCCCAGGTGCACGGCTTTGCGCACCAGGCCGACGGCACGGTGAAGGTCGCAAGCGAGCTCGGCAAGGGCACGACTTTCAGCATCCTGCTGCCGCGCGGACGGGATGTGCCGGCGCGGGAAACGGCGGAAGCGGTGCCGTTCCGCGGCGCCGGCACGGTGCTGCTGGTCGAGGACAATCCGGATGTCGCCATCGTCAGCATCGGTCTGCTGGAGCAGCTCGGCTACCGCGTTCGCCGCGTCCCCGACGCGGAATCCGCGCTGCGCGAGCTCGAGCAAAACGGCGTCGATTTCGTCTTTTCGGACATCGTGATGCCCGGCAAGATGGACGGCCTCACCCTCGCCCATCATCTGCGCCTGATCCGCCCCGGCCTGCCGATCCTGCTCGCCACCGGCTACAGCGAGGCCGCCGCCGACGTGCGCGGCGATTTCCCGATCCTGCGCAAGCCCTACGAGATCCACGAGCTGAGCGAAGCAATCGCGAAGCTGCCGAGGTGATCTTCACCTCTCCCCGCTTGCGGGGAGAGGTCGAATTCGATCGCAGATCGAATTCGGGTGAGGGGGTACAGGTCACTCGACGACCACTCGTGTTGAGAGAGGCTCCTCACCCCAACCCTCTCCCCGTAAGAACGGGGTGAGGGAGCACACCATCTGTGTGGAACGAGGTGTAGCTCTCAAACCGTCGGCAACACCGAGAACTTCTCCCCTGCCCTGCGCAGGTTCAGCTCATCCGCACCGGCCGTCTCGCTGGTGACACTGTCGACGCGCGAGGATGGCGGACCATGGCGGCATAGCGCGACCATGTCGGCGACGTGGTTCGGCGCGCCCGCGAACAACGCTTCGACGCTGCCGTCGCGGCGGTTGCGGACCCAGCCTTCGAGGCCGCTCGCGGTGGCCTGGTATTCGACCCAGGCACGATAGCCGACGCCCTGCACGCGGCCGCGGATCATGACCTGGAGGATCGCCCGGCTCATTTCTTGAATCCGAGCACATCGGCGCCGCGCGCCTTCGTCTCGGCCTCGCGCATGACACGGCTGGTCAATTCCGCGGACGCCAATCCCTTGAGCGCTTTGGGCGGCGCGCCTTCGCGCAGCGCCTTCAGCGTATCGTGGACGGCCTGCGTCGCGGCCGCGATCGGCGCATGGCCCTGGAGCGCGATGCGCACGCGCTGGCCGGCGAGATAATCGGGCGCATTCAATTCTTCCGGCGCGCCGCCGAGCACGATCGGCAGATGCGTCGCGGCTGCGACTGCTTCAAGCTCGGCACGCGACTTGATGCCGGTGAAGAACAGCGCATCCACGCCGGTCGCCTCGTACGCCTGCGCGCGGCGGATCGTATCGTCGAGCGAGGTGATCGCGGCAGCTCCAGTGCGGCCCATGATGACGAGCGTGGGATCGCTGCGGCCACTGAGCGCCGCCTTCATCTTGCCGACGCCCTCCTCCAGCGAGATCAATTGCGTCTTCGCTTCACCGAAGGCGGCCGGCAGCAGCGTGTCCTCGATGGTGAGACCGGCCGCACCCGCCGTCTCCAGCTCCTGCACGGTGCGGCGCACGTTGAGCGCATTGCCATAGCCGTGATCGGCATCGACCAGCACCGGCAGCGCGGACGCGCGCGACATCCGCCGCATCTGCTCGGCGAGCTCGGTGAGCGTGATCAGCGTGATATCGGGGTCGCCGAGCACGGCGAGCGAGGCCACCGAACCGCCGAACATGCCGAGCGGAAAGCCGAGATCCTCGGCGATGCGGATCGAGATGGCGTCGTAGACCGAGCCGGGATGGATGCAGCCCGGACCCGACAGGATCGATCGCAGTTTTTCGCGGCGGGAACGAAAGGCCATGGTCGCCTCACTCTCAATTCCTCATCCTGAGGAGCGCGCTCTTGCGCGCGTCTCGAAGGATGAAGGCCCGGCTGGTGGCCTCGCCCTTCGAGACGCCGCGCAAGCGCGGCTCCTCAGGGTGAGGGTCGACTGTTGTGCTCCGGAGTGCTTACGCAAACTCCAAAATCAGTGCGTCCACCGCGAGCGTCGCACCGGCGCTGGCGTGGATCTTCTTCACGGTGCCGTCCTGCTCGGCGCGGAGCACGTTCTGCATCTTCATGGCTTCGACCACCGCGAGCGTCTCGCCGGCCTTGACCTCCTGCCCTTCCGTCACCGCGATCGAGACGATGAGCCCGGGCATCGGGCAGAGCAGCTTCTTGCCGGTGTCGGAGGCCGTATTCACAGGCATCAGCCGCGCCGAGGCGGCCTCCGCCTCGGTCCAGACATAGACCGGCACCTCGACGCCCTGATGCGCGAGGCGGATGCCGTTGGCGATCGGCCGGGCCTGCACCGCGACGAAATGGCCGTCGATGGTGCCCTGCCAGACCGGATCGCCCGGCTTCCACGGCGACTGCAATAGATGCACGTGGCCGGCCTTGCCCTCGGCATCGACGAAGCGCACCGCGATCGCCTCGCCCTCGCGACCGACCTCGAGCGAAATCTCCTGGCGGTCGAGCCAGACCGCGCGGCGGCGCTCACGCTGCACGACGCGGCCACCAAGCTGACCGGAAATCTGACGCTTGCGTTCACCCAGCACGTGGTCGATGGCGGCGCCGACCGCGGCGATCCGCCGGGCGACCTCGCCTTCGGGCACGCGCACCGCAAAGCCCTTGGGGAATTCCTCGGCGATGAAGCCGGTCGAGAGCCGGCCCTCGCGCCAGCGCGGATGATGCATCAGCGCCGACAGGAACGGGATGTTGTGACGGATGCCGTCGACATAGAACGAGTCCAGCGCGGTCGCCTGTGCCTCGATCGCGGCCGCGCGCGACGGCGCGTGGGTGACGAGCTTGGCGATCATCGGATCGTAATGGATCGAGATCTCGCCGCCTTCCTGCACGCCGGTGTCGTTGCGGATGGTGATGCCGTCCTGGCTCGCTTCCGCCGGCGGACGATATTTCACCAGGCGCCCGATCGAGGGCAGGAAGTTGCGGAACGGGTCTTCGGCGTAGAGGCGGGATTCCACGGCCCACCCGGTCAGCGTGACGTCCTTCTGCGCAAGGCCGAGCTTCTCGCCTGCGGCGACGCGGATCATCTGCTCGACGAGGTCGATGCCGGTGACGAGCTCGGTGACGGGATGCTCGACCTGGAGGCGCGTGTTCATCTCCAGGAAGTAGAAGCTCTTGTCCTGGCCTGCGACGAACTCGACGGTGCCGGCGGAATCATAGTTCACGGCCTTGGCCAGCGCGACCGCCTGCTCGCCCATCTTGCGGCGGGTGGCCTCGTCGAGCAGCGGCGACGGCGCTTCCTCGATGACCTTCTGGTTGCGGCGCTGGATCGAGCATTCGCGCTCGCCGAGATAGATGACGTTGCCGTGCTTGTCGCCCAGCACCTGGATCTCGATGTGGCGGGGATCGACGATGAACTTCTCGACGAAGACGCGGTCGTCGCCGAACGAGGCCTTGGCCTCGGCCTTGGCGAGGTTGAAGCCTTCGGCGACCTCGCTCTTCGAATTCGCGATGCGCATGCCCTTGCCGCCGCCGCCGGCGGAGGCCTTGATCATCACGGGGTAGCCGATCTCGTCGGCGATGCGGACCGCGTGCTTGTCGTCCTCGATGACGCCGAGATGGCCCGGCACGGTCGAGACCTTGGCCTTGGCGGCCGCCTTCTTGGATTCGATCTTGTCGCCCATCGCGGCGATCGCGCCCGGGTTCGGGCCGATGAAGACGAGGCCGGCCGCCTCCAGTGCGCGTGGGAACGCCTCGCGCTCGGACAGGAAGCCGTAGCCGGGATGCACGGCCTGTGCGCCCGTCTTGCGGCAGGCCTCCACGATCTTCTCGATCACCAGATAGCTCTCGGCCGCAGCCGGCGGGCCGATCAGCACGGCCTCGTCGGCCATCTCGACATGGAGGGCATCGCGGTCGGCCTCGGAATAGACCGCGACCGTTTCAATTCCCATCCGGCGGGCAGTCTTGATGACCCGGCAGGCGATTTCGCCGCGATTGGCGATCAGGATGCGTTTGAACATGCTTTTCTTGAGTCTCGACCTTGGGCGGGACCCTTCCCCGACCGTTGGGGCCTCTGGGATGGGCCGTGTGACCCCCGTGGTACATTAAAATAGGCCGGAGGCAACGGTCTAAATCCGGCCCCTCTGGTGTACCAGCGCAAGACCGAAACGGGCTTGGGCAACGGGCTTGGCGCGCCCCCGGGATGGGCCTACGGCTTCCCGGCCCTGGCCGCGTCCCGCAACAGGGCGTGAATGAAGTCGAGTTTGGCGACCACCGCCTGCGACAGGATGAACGGATAGAGGTCGCGCATGCCCATGGCGCGGTTGACGCTGTTCATGGCGAAGGTGAAGGGCAGCCATGCGTCGACCAGCGTCTGGACGCCACGTGCCTCGTAGGGGTTGAACCGGAGCCGCGTCGACAACTCTCCGTCACGATCGACCCGCGGCCGCACCTCCATACCGAACTCGGAGGCCATCTCCAGGGTGTCGACGATGTGGAGGTAGTGCGCCCAGGTTTCGGCGAAATCCTCCCAAGGATGCGTCGTGGCGTAGGTCGAGACATAGCTCTGCTGCCAGTCCGGCGGCGCGCCTTCGGCATAATGGCGCTGCAAGGCCTGGCCGTAATCGGCCGAATCGTCGCCGAAGACGGCGCGGCATGCGTCGAGCTTGCCACCCTCGCGGACCAGCACATCCCAGAAATAATGTCCGACCTCGTGGCGGAAATGCCCTAGCAGCGTCCGATAGGGCTCGCCCATCTCCAGCCTGCGCCGCTCGCGCTCGATGCCGTCGGTTTCGGTGAGCGCGATCGTGATGAGGCCGTTGTCATGGCCGGTCATGATCCTCTGTCCGCTGTTCGGATCGTCGGCGAGGAAGTTGAAGATCAGGCCGCGCTCGGGATTGTCCTGCCGGTTCTGGAGCGGCAGCTTCCAGCGGATCAGGGAATAGAACAGCCGGTGTTTCGCCACCTCCAGCTCGCGCCAGCCGGCGAGCTGAGCCGGATCGGAGAGATCGGGCACCATGCCGTTGTGACGGCAGGCGCGACAATATCCGTTGGTATCGCCCGGATCCGTCAGCCAGTTGCAGGCATCGTACTCGGCATTGCGGCACAGCATCCGTCCCCTGCCCTTGTCGGCCAGCGTCGTCCAGGACACCGCCTGAGCCTCGCCGTCCGGCTCGAGCGCCGACATCGTCTCCTTCTCCGGGAGGAAGGCGACGCGGTGACCGCAACGTCCGCAGGCGCGGTTCTCGAAATAGAGGACGTTGCCGCAGGACTGGCAGACAAAGAGCTTCAAGATTTAGCCTCTTCGAAAACGGAGTTTTATGAATGAGCGTTATGGCGCCTCGCAAAGACGCGTCCGCAGACGCATCGTTCCAATCTTCGGAACAAATAGCCAGCCCCGCCGTTAGCTGACCGGACTTTTCCGCGTTCAGGCTGGCCGCGGGCCTTTCCGACAATCTATCCCCTTTGAGCAATGGCTATCACGCTTTGTCTGTGTGAATATTGGTCCGGCACGTGCGCACACGCATCACAACGGCCGACGCCTTGAACGATCCTTTGCCAGAGACAATCGCCGCCGAAAGGCTGCGCCAGCACCTCGAAGATGTCGCGCGCGAGCGCGACAATGCCTATCGCGCGCTCCAGGAGCGCGAGGCCGAGCTCGCGCGCATCCAGCGCATCGGCAAGGTCGGCGGCCTCGAGGTCGACTTCCGCGAGGGCTTCAAGAACCGCCGCTCGCCGGAATATCTGATGATCCACGGCCTGCCCCCCGAAGCCGCCGACGAATCGCACGAGGACTGGGTCAACCGCATCCATCCCGATGATCGCGACGCCGCGGTGAAACACTTCTTCGATGTGCTGGCTGAGACCAGCGAGGATTATACCGCCGAATACCGCATCATCCGTCCGAGCGACGGCGAGACCCGCTGGATCCGCGTCGTCGCCAAGATCGAGCGTGACAGCAACGGGCGCGCCATCCGTCTCGTCGGCGCCCATATCGACATCACCGACCAGATGCTCGCTCGTGAGACGCTGCGCGAAAGCGAGGACCGGTTTCGGCTGATCGCCGACAGCGCGCCAGTGCCGATCTGGGTCACAAAACTCGACCGCAAGCGCTCCTTCGCCAACCAGGCCTATGTCGACTTCGTCGGCCTGCCCTACGAGGAGGCCATCGATTTCGACTGGCGCAAGGTGCTGCATCCGGACGACCTGCCGCATGTGCTCCAGCAATCCGTCCAGGGTGAAGCGTCGCTAAAACCCTTCGTGCTGGAAGCGCGTTACAAGAACGCCAGCGGCGAATGGCGCTGGCTGCGCTCCGAATCCCAGCCGCGCTGGGATCCGACCGGCAAGCATATCGGCTTCATCGGCGTCGCCCACGATATCACCGCCGCCAAACAGGCCGAGATCGAGCTGCGGCGGCTCAACGAGACGCTGGAAGAGCGCATCGTCGAGCGTACCGCCGAGCTCGAATCCAACGAGGCCCGCCTGCGCGCAATCCTGGAGACCAGCAACCAGTATCAGGGGCTGGTCAACCTCGAGGGCGAATTGCTCTACGCCAACAAGACCGCGCTCGCCGGCATTCACACCGAGGCGCGGGATGTCATCGGCCAGCCGTTCTGGGACACGCCGTGGTTCACGGAGACGCCGGGCATGAGCGACGTCGCGCGCGAGGCCTTCGAGACCGTGCTGAGGGGCGAAGCGGTGCGGATGGAGATGCGGCTGCGCCTGCCGATCGGCGAGCGCGATTTCGAGTTCGGCATGCGCCCCGTGCTCGACCGCCATGGCAACATCACGGGCGCGGTGCCGGAACTGGTCGACATCACCGAGCGCCGCCGCGGCGAAGAAGCGCTGCGGCAGTCGCAGAAGATGGAGGCGATCGGCCAGCTCACCGGCGGCGTCGCCCACGACTTCAACAACCTCCTGACCATCATCCGCTCGGCGACCGACTTCCTGCGCCGGCGCGAACTGCCGGAGGAGCGGCGCCGCCGCTATGTCGACGCCATCTCCGACACCGTCGAGCGCGCCTCGAAGCTGACCGCGCAGCTTCTGGCCTTCGCGCGACGGCAGCCGCTGAAGCCGCAGATCTTCAATGTCGGCAGCCAGGTCGAGGGCGTGGCGCAACTGGTCCGCCCGCTGGTCGGCGGCCGCATCGAGATCAGCGTCGAGGTTCAGGATACGGATTGCTTCACCGTCGCCGACGTCGCGCAGTTCGAGGCCGCTTTGATCAACCTCGCCATCAACGCCCGCGACGCCATGGACGACGAGGGCCGCCTCACCATCGCGGTGCGCAAGGTGCAGGGCATCCCGAGCCTGCGCGCGCAATCGGCGCGTGGCGGCGACTATGTCGCGATCTCGGTCGCGGATACCGGCAGCGGCATCGCGCCGGAAAACATCGACGCCATCTTCGAGCCGTTCTTCACGACCAAGGAGGTCGGCAAGGGCACCGGCCTCGGCCTCAGCCAGGCGTTCGGCTTCGCCAAGCAGTCCGAAGGCGACATCGCGGTGATGAGCACGCCTGGCAAAGGCGCGACCTTCACGATCTACCTTCCGCAGGCGCAGAGCCCGGCCGCCGACGACGAAGCCGCAGCGCGGACCAGCGAGGCCGCGACCACCGGGCGCGGCTACCGCGTGCTCGTGGTCGAGGACAATGACGACGTCGGCCAGTTCTCGACCGAGCTGCTGGAGGATCTCGGCTATGTCGTCCGCCGTGTTGCCAACGCCAGTGCGGCGCTCGCGATCCTCGGCGAGAACGAATTCGCCGTCGACCTCGTCTTCTCCGACGTCATCATGCCCGGCATGAACGGCGTCGAGCTCGCCGGCATCATCCGCGAGCGCTATCCGGGCCTGCCCGTCGTGCTCACCAGCGGCTACAGCAACGTGCTCGCCGAAAACGCTCATCGCGGCTTCGAACTGATCCAGAAACCATATTCGGTGGAATCGCTGTCGCGCATCCTGCGCAAGGCGATCACCGAAAGGCTGTCGGTGGCGCGGTGAATGTTATAGTTGCACAAAGCTCCCACAGACTCCGTCGTTGCGAGCGCAGCGAAGCAATCCAGGCTGCCTCCGCGGAAAGACGCTGGATTGCTTCGCTGCGCTCGCAATGACGGCGCTGGCGCCCCGTCCTAAAGCAACGGAACTTGACGACATGAAACCCGCCCTCCTCTCCGCCTGGCAGACCTGGGCGCTGCTGTCCGCTTGCTTCGCCGCACTGACCGCGATCTTCGCCAAGGTCGGCGTCGAGAACATCAATCCGGATCTGGCGACCTTCATCCGCACCATCGTGGTGCTGCTCGCCTTTTCGGTACTGCTGTTCTTCACCGGGCAATTCGCCGTGCCCTCGGCGATCTCGTCCAGGACCTGGCTGTTCCTGGTGCTGTCGGGGCTCGCGACCGGCGCATCCTGGCTGTGCTATTTTCGCGCGCTGAAGCTTGGCCCCGCCACGCTGGTGGCGCCGATCGACAAGCTCAGCGTCGTTCTGGTTGCTCTCTTCGCGTTCGCCTTCCTCGGCGAGCGTCCGGCAGCGCAGGGCTGGACCGGCATCGCCATGATCGGCGCCGGCGCGGTGCTGCTCGCGGTGAAGTTTTGAGGCGGAACAAAAGTGCCGTGACATCCGTTCCTGCCGGGGCGCTCTCGCCTCGATCGAGAGACCGATGTCGAGCCAAGACCCCGATCGGGCAAGGCGCGCCGGCCGTGCGCTGGATGCGGCCAACTTCTTTCTCGCCGACGTCCGCGACGGGCTTGGGCCCTATCTTGCCGTCTATCTCCTCACCGAGCAGCACTGGGACGAGGCGCGCATCGGCCTCGTGATGTCGATTGCCACAGTCGCGGGTATCGTGGCGCAGACACCGGCCGGCGCGCTGGTCGATGCGACCCGGGCGAAGCGGCTGGTGATGGTTGTCGCCGCCATCATGGTGACGCTTGCATCGCTTTCGCTGCCGTTGTTCCCCGGCTTCGTGCCGGTCGCAATCTCGCAAGGCATCGCGCAGGCCGCCGCCGTGGTCTTTCCACCGGCGATCGCCGCCGTCTCGCTCGGCATCTTCGGCCATGCCGCTTTCACCCGGCGGATCGGCCGCAACGAAACTTTCAATCATGCCGGCAACGCGGTCGCGGCGGGTCTTGCCGGCCTCTCCGCCTATTGGTTTGGCCCGACCGTGGTGTTCTACCTTCTCAGCGCCATGGCGATCGCAAGCCTTGTCAGCATCCTTGCGATCCCCGAACGGGCCATCGACCACGACCTCGCCCGCGGGCTGCACGACGCCGATACACGGAGCGAACGGCCGTCAGGCCTCGCGGTGCTCCTCACCTGTCGCCCTTTGCTCGTCTTCGCGATCTGTGTCCTGCTCTTCCATCTCTCCAACGCGGCAATGCTGCCGCTGGTCGGCCAGAAGCTCGCGCTCCAGGACAAGAACATGGGCACCAGCCTGATGTCGGCCTGCATCGTCGCAGCCCAAGTGGTGATGGTGCCGTTCGCGATGCTGGTCGGCGCCAGGGCCGACCGCTGGGGCCACAAGCGCTTCTTCCTCGCTGCGCTGCTGATACTGCCCATTCGAGGAGCGCTCTACACGCTCTCCGACAATCCGTTCTGGCTGGTCGGCGTGCAGCTTCTCGACGGCGTCGGCGCCGGCATCTTCGGGGCGATCTTCCCCGTCATTGTCGCCGACCTCATGCGCAACACCGGACGTTTCAACGTCGCGCAGGGCGCGGTCATCACCGCCCAGAGCATCGGCGCGGCGCTGTCGACGACGCTTGCGGGCCTCGTCGTGGTCGGTGCGGGCTACAGCGCGGCGTTCATCACGCTCGGCGCGGTCGCTGCGATCGGCGCGATCGTCTGCCTTGTCGCCTTGCCCGAGACGCGGCATGGAACCTTGCCGCCGCAGGGGAAGACAGCGCCGCCGACATCAGCTATCGCAGCCGAATGAGCCGACCAAACCTCAAGGACTGAACGTGCCGTCTGACGCCATCTGGGCCTGGAGCATCATCGTCGCCGCGACCGCCGGCGTCATCATCCGTCCCTTCCGCCTCCCCGAAGCGATCTGGGCCGTGATCGGCGCTGGCGCCCTCGTGCTGCTCGGCTTGCTGCCGTGGCAGGATGCGCTTCTCGGCATCGGGAAGGGCGTCGATGTCTATCTCTTCCTGATCGGCATGATGCTGATCGCCGAACTGGCGCGGCTCGAGGGCCTGTTCGACTATCTCGCCGCGCTCGCGGTGGAATATGCAGACGGATCGCCGCAGCGGCTGTTTTTGCTGATCTATCTCGTCGGCACCCTTGTCACCGTGCTGCTCTCCAACGATGCCACCGCGATCGTGCTGACACCCGCCGTCTATGCCGCGACCCGCGCGGCCGGCGCCAAGCCGCTGCCCTATCTGTTCGTCTGCGCCTTCATCGCGAATGCCGCAAGCTTCGTGCTACCGATCTCCAACCCGGCCAACCTCGTCGTGTTCGGCGCACGCATGCCGCATTTGACCGAATGGCTGCGCCTGTTCGCCCTGCCCTCGGCAGCCTCGATCCTGCTCACCTATGTCGTGCTGCGCCTGACCCAGCACCGCGCGCTGAAGGAAGAGACCATCGCGCGCAGCGTGCCGCATCCGAAGCTCAGCCGCGGCGGCAAGCTCACAGCCGTGGGCATCATCGCGATCGGAATCGTGCTGGTCACGGCCTCCGCGCTCGACAGGCAACTCGGCTTGCCGACCTTCATCTGCGGCGTGGCGACGTCCGCGATCGTGCTGCTGATCAGCCAGCAGTCACCTTTGCCTGTGCTGCGCGGCGTGTCCTGGAGCGTGCTGCCGCTGGTCGGCGGGCTCTTCGTCCTGGTGGAAGCGCTGGTGAAGACCGGCGTGATCGGGCAGCTCAGCGCGCTGCTGCACCAAGCGGTCGCGCAATCGATCCCGAAAGCTGCCTGGAGCGTCGGCATCGCGACCGCATTCGCCACCAATGTCGCCAACAATCTTCCGGTCGGCCTCGTCGCCGGCTCGGTCGCCGCTAGCGATCATTTGCCCGCGCCCGTCGTCAGCGCCATCCTGATCGGCGTCGACCTCGGCCCCAATCTGTCGGTAACAGGGTCGCTCGCCACCATCCTCTGGCTGGTCGCGCTGCGGCGGGAGAAGATCGAGGTTGGCGCCTGGCCGTTCCTCAAGCTGGGTCTGCTGGTGACGCCGCCCGCTTTGGTCGCCGCGCTGGCTGCCGCGATCAGGTAGTCGCGGCCGAACCGCCGACCAATCAAGTGCAATTGTTTGCGGTGCATCAATGCCGGCGGGGCTACCGCGGCTAGAGTTCACTTGTCGCGCAAGACATGCCGCGGCAAGGAAGGTTCATCATGCAGATTCAATCAAAGGCGCTGCCGCAGAGCTTTTCCCTGCGTCGCGAAATCCGGAGCTTCATTGCGCCCGCTGAAGGCCGAGGGGAGACATCCCATCCCCTGCTCGTCTTCTCCGTCGTGGCGCTGCTGGCCGTGTTCGCCATCGTGGAAATCGACCTGCACGCCGCCCAGCTTCAGGCGATCGGCCTGCTCAGCCATGGGACCGGGATCGATCCCGTCTTCCTGAGCCCGTAGCTGGAAAAGCCCGATCGCGGCCATAACGGCCGCGACCGGGCAGCGCATCCTCAGTCGTTCTCGTAGCCGTACACTTCCGGCAGGATGAAGATTGCGGCGAGCAATCCGATCAGCGGAAAGATCGCGACCATCAGCGTGGCATTCGCCTGCCCGATCGCAGCGAATACCGTCGGGAACAGGAAGATCGCCAGGAACGACGGCAGCTTCACGAACATGTAGGCGAAGCCGCTGGCGGTGCCGCGGTACTTCGGCTTGGCGACCATGGTCGGGATCGTCATGCAGTTCGACGCATCCCAATAATGGCCCCACAGCATCGCGGCGGCCGCGAACGGCAGCAGGATCTTGTTGTCGGTGTAAAGCGCGAAGGCCGCGACCAGCAACGAGGCCATCACGATCGAGAAGCCGGCGATTGCGATGCCGCGGTGGCCGATCTTCGGCGTCAACAGCGGCCCGACCCACCCGGACAGAGCGGCGAAGGAGAACAGCGCCATCGTCACCAGATTGATGCCGAGCACACTCGACACACCGACCATCACGAACAGCACGGGCAGGTAGAATGCAAAGGTCGAGAACTCGCTCGCCTGGGTGAAACAAGCGATCCAGCCGTAGACCGTGGCGCGCCAGCGGATCGGATCCTTCTTGAGGTCGGCGAGGAACGCACGCGTGCTGGTCTTCGGAACCACCACATCCTGGTCCGGCAGCATGTCGAGATTGTCGTTGAACATCTCGCGCGCGACCTGCTTGGCCTCGCGGTAGCGTCCCTTCTGCACCAGCCACACCGCCGTCTCCGGCACGTCATGACGCATGATCAGGATGATCAGCGCCGGCACCGCGCCAAGGCCGAGCGTCACGCGCCACAGCATCTCGTGCTGCATGTCGATCAGCAGGAAGATCACGATGACGCCGATGGTGAGCACTTCACCGACTGCGAACATGAACTGCCAGCGGTTGCCCATGACCTCGCGCTCACCCTTGGCCATGGATTCCATGATGTAGGTGTAGCCGGTCGAGATATCGGAGCCGAGCGGAATGCCGAGCAGGAAGCGAATCACGACGAGCCAACCGACGGTCGGCACGAAAGCCTGCGCCAGCGCCAGCACGATGAACAGCACCATCGTCACCAGGAACATGACGCGGCGGCCGATCTTGTCGGAGAGCCAGCCGCCGAGCAGCGCGCCGATCAACGCGCCGCCCTGCGTACCGGCGGCGGCAAGACCCAGCATCAGCGGATCTGGATTGTACTGCTCCTTGATGAAGATCAGCACGAAGGCGATCGAATAGAGATCCCAGGCCTCGACGAGGATCGAGGCCATCATCAGCCAGCCGACCTTGTTACCCTTGGGACTGTAGTTCGTGATCAGGTAGCGGACCGCGGCTTCGCTCGCGGTCGGTTGTGGCATGGCCATCGTCGACATTCTTCTTCCTTTCTCCAGAACTCTTTACGCGCCGAGCAGCGGCTCGATGCTGCAGTCGAGCAGGCGCGGGTCGATCCCCGCCTCCATGCCCGTGAACATCTCGCCCATGTAGTCGATCAGCGCATCGCTCGCCTTCACGGCGTCATCGACGCGGCGGCTGGCGACGGCTGCGAGAATGGCGAGATGATGGTCGATCGTGCCGGAAAGATCGGCCTGGCCCGGCATGAAGCGGTGGTGGATGTAGCCGATGCGGCGGTACAGCGTGTGCAGCGGCCGCAGCGTGTGCACCAGGAACGGCTCGCCGGCCGCCTCCAGCACCAGCGCATCGATGCGGCGGTCGATGTGATTGAATTCGTCGAGGGTCAGGGTGGCGCGGCGCTCGCGCAGCAGGCGCTCGATGTGCAGCGCCTGATTACGGTGCGACAGGCTGGCGCGATCGGCCGCGAGCCGGACGACAAAGCGCTCCATGTCACGGCGCAAGGCGAGCAGCATCCGCTCGCGCGCAAGATCGATCGGCGCGATGTGCAGGCCGTGGCGCGGACGGATGATGATGAGCGTGTCGGCGGACAGACGATTGACGGCGTGATGCACCGGTGTGCGACCGAAGCCGGTGATGTGCTGCAATTCCAGCATCGTCATGAATTGTCCGGGCTTGAGCTCGCAGTGGACGAGGAGCTCTTCGATCCTCTGGTAAGCCAGCTCGAAGAAGTTGAGCCGGTTGCGCCGGGAGGGCTTGCCCTCGCCGTCGTCCTCGTTTCTCACCACCTCGAGCGCGCGCTTGCGCCGTGCCATGTCGTCCTCCTGTCAGCCGCGCTCTCATTGCTGGGTGGCGCCTATTTGTGGCACCCTTAAAACATGTTGTGATATATTACAAGCAGGCGTAAGACTTCGGCGCGACCTGCAGCATGTTGCAGCGCGAAATGAGACTTCAGGCGCGAGGCGCCTGTGATGGGAGGATTGTTGCCGTGAAGATCACGTCGATCGAGACGCTGCGCACCGAGGAATTTTCCAACGTCATCTGGGTGCGCGTCCACACCGACACGGGCATGATCGGTCTCGGCGAAACCTTCTATGGCGCGGGCGCGGTCGAAGCGCAGATCCACGATACGTTTGCCGGCCGCCTGCTCGGCCGCAATCCCCTGCACATCGAAGCGATCCACCGCGACATGCTGAACCTGCCGATGGCGCAATCCTCGACCGGTGTCGAGTATCGCGCCGCTTCAGCGATCGACATCGCGCTGTGGGACCTGTTCGGCAAGGTCTGCAATCAGCCGGTACACCAGATGCTCGGCGGCCTCTGCCGCGACAAGCAGCGCATCTACAACACCTGCGCCGGCACGCAATATGTCCGCTCCACCAATATCAGCCCGGTCGCGAACTGGAATCTCGGTGCCTCCAAGGGTCCCTATGAGGACCTCGACGGCTTCATGCACCACGCCGACGCGCTCGCCGAAAGCCTTCTGGAGAACGGCATCTCCGCAATGAAGATCTGGCCGTTCGATCCGGCGGCCCAGGAGAACAAGGGGCTCTACATCACCGCTGCGCAGATGAAACGGGCGATCGAGCCGTTCGAGAAGATCCGCAAGGCGGTCGGCGACAGGATGGAGATCATGGTCGAGCTCCATTCGCTGTGGAACCTGCCGACCGCCAAGCAGATCGCGCGCGCGCTTGAGCCCTACAAGCCGACCTGGTACGAAGACCCGATCCGCATGAACTCGCCGCAGGCGCTCGCCGAATATGCGCGTTCGACCGACGTCTGGGTCTGCGCCAGCGAGACGCTGGGCTCGCGCTTCCCCTACAAGGACATGCTCGACCGCGACGCCATGCATGTGGTGATGGCGGATCTGTGCTGGACCGGCGGCCTCACCGAAGGCCGCAAGATCGCCGCGATGGCCGAGACCTATCACCGGCCTTTTGCTCCTCATGATTGCATCGGCCCGATCGGCTTCATCGCCGCCATCCACATGTCGTTCAGCCAGCCCAACACACTGATCCAGGAATCGGTGCGCGCCTTCTACAAGGGCTGGTACAACGAGCTCGTCACCACGATGCCTGTTATCAAGGACGGCTATGTCTTCCCGATGGAAGGCCCCGGCCTTGGCGTCGACCTGCTGCCTTCGGTATTCGACCGCAGCGATCTCACCGTGCGCCGCTCCAACGTTTGAGGATTTCTTGAGATGAGCACCGCCCTTTTCGACCTTTCCGGCCGCACCGCACTCGTGACCGGCTCCTCCCGCGGCCTCGGCCGCGCCATCGCCGAGGGCATGGCCAAGGCCGGCGCCAAGATCATTATCAACGGCGTCGA
This sequence comes from Bradyrhizobium sp. CCBAU 45394, assembly GCF_028128655.1. NCBI lineage: Bacteria > Pseudomonadati > Pseudomonadota > Alphaproteobacteria > Hyphomicrobiales > Nitrobacteraceae > Bradyrhizobium > Bradyrhizobium sp. CCBAU 45394. The sequence goes on from NZ_LBIX01000168.1 coordinate 31,736, forward strand.
TCCCAAGCGCGTCGAGCAGGCCGTCGCCGAATTTCGTACCGCCGGCCACCAGGCGGAAGGTGCTGCGTTCAACGTCACCGACGAGCCGGCGATCGTCGCGGCGTTCAATGACTTCGACAAGAAGGGCATCGCCGTCGATATCCTCGTCAACAATGCCGGCATCCAGCATCGCAAGCCGCTGGTCGAGTTCACCACCGACGAATGGCGCAAGGTGATCGAGACTGACCTGACCAGCGCCTTCGTGATCGGCCGCGAGGCCGGCAAGCGCATGATCCCGCGCAAGCACGGCAAGATCATCAATATCGGCTCGCTCGGCAGCGAGCTCGCACGTCCCACCATCGCGCCCTACACGGCAGCGAAGGGCGGCATCAAGAACCTGACCCGCTCGATGGCGGTGGAATGGGCCCAGCACGGCATCCAGGCCAATGCGATCGGCCCCGGCTACATGCTGACCGACATGAACGAGGCGCTGGTCAACAACACCGATTTCAACAACTGGCTGATGGGCCGCATCCCCTCCAAGCGCTGGGGCAGACCGGACGAGCTGGTCGGCGCGGCGATCTTCCTGGCGTCGGACGCCTCCACTTACGTCAACGGCCAGATCATCTATGTCGATGGCGGCATGATCGCCGCGATGTGATCGCGAAACGCTAAGGGAAAGAGACCATGCGCGCCGTCGTCATTCACGCCCCGAAAGACCTGCGGATCGACAGCTATCCCGATCCGGCACCCGGCTCGGGCGAGGTCCGCGTCAAGATCGCCAATGGCGGCATCTGCGGCTCGGACCTGCACTACTACCACCACGGCGGCTTCGGCGTCGTGCGCATCCAGCAGCCGATGGCACTGGGACATGAGATCGCCGGTGTCGTCGCCGCCGTCGGTGACGGCGTCACCAGCGTGAAGCCGGGCACGCGCGTCGCCGTCAATCCGAGCAAGCCGTGCGGCCAGTGCCTGCATTGCCAGGAGGGGATGCGCAACCAGTGCCTCGACATGCGCTTCCTCGGCAGCGCGATGCGCTTTCCCCATGTGCAGGGCGGCTTTCGCGAGTTCCTCACGATCGATGCGACGCAGGCCGTGCCGATCGCGGATAAGCTGTCGCTGGCCGAGGCCGCGGTCGCCGAGCCGCTCGCGGTTTGCCTGCATGCCGGCAAGCAGGCCGGCCCCCTCCTCGGCAAGCGCGTGCTGATCACCGGCTGCGGCCCGATCGGTGCACTGATGATCCTGGTCTCGCGTTTCGGCGGGGCGTCCGAGATCGTGGTGACCGATGTCGCCGACGCGCCGCTGGCGGTCGCCAGAAAGCTCGGCGCCACTCACGCCATCAACGTCGCGACCAATGCCACCGCGCTCGATCCCTGGCGCGCCGGCAAGGGCGTGTTCGACACGCTGTTCGAGGCCTCCGGCAACCAGGCTGCGCTCCGCACCGCGCTCGACGTGCTCAGGCCCGGCGCCACGCTGGTGCAGCTCGGCCTCGGCGGCGAGATGACGCTGCCGATCAACGCCATCGTCGCCAAGGAATTGCAGCTCCGCGGCACCTTCCGCTTCGATCCCGAGTTCGAGCTCGCGGTGCGCCTGATGGGCGAAGGCCTGATCGACGTCAAGCCGCTGATCACGGCCACCATGCCGTTCGAGAACGCGGTCGCCGCCTTCGAGCTTGCCAGCGACCGCGCGCAGTCGATGAAAGTGCAGTTGACGTTCTAGGGCTTTGCGTGGCCCTCGATCAGCCGGTCGCTGACCAGCCGTACGGCGCCGCGCTTCCAGGAATAGTCCGCGCCCATGCGCAGGCCGCTGTCGCCGCGCGCCAGCACCGCCCCGGTCCTGGCATCGCGGACCTGGAAGCCGAGCGTGTATTCGGTGCGGCTGACCCGCCGCACCACGCCGATTAGCGATTGGTCCGCGCCGAGCTTTTGCGCAATCGCGGCCTCGCAGCCGCCACAGTCCCGCAAGGCACGCGCCTTCACCGCCTCGCCGCTGATATCGACGATACGGTAGCGGCCGGACTGGCCCAGGGCCTCACGCACGCTGCCGGTGACCTCGGCCAGGTATGACGCATCCGAAGCGGCCGAGGCGCCCGCCGAAGCTGCGGTCGTGTCCTCGAGCTCGAACTCGAACACCGCCAGCGCGACCGGCGCTTGTGTGCCGAGCGCGGCGATGACCTCACGCGACACGAAGACCTCGGCGCGCTCCCAGGATTCATCATTGTCGCCGCGGAAGGTGTAGAGCTTGTCCATCACGAGCCTCTTCGCGCCGACGTCGATCACGGCGACCTTGGCCCATTGCACCAGCGTGCTCGTCTTCTGGATGCCGCCGATGACCTTGAAGGCCGCGCCGTCCTGCGCCGACGGCACTGGCCGGTAACGGCCGTCCGCACTGATGTCCCGCCTGAGCGCGGCCATGAACGCCGACAGCCGCCGCTCATGGGCGGCGGTCTGGTTGGCCGGCTCGGCCGACGTATCGGTATAGCTGAAATCGTCCATGGCAACGCCGATGGCCGCCCCGGCACCGGCTGGCGAATAGGCCGCCGGGAGGACGACAAGGAGAAAAGCAGAGCAGATCAACCGGGACAGGTGCATGAGCGGGCCTCGTGTGACGGAGCGGCGCGAAAATCTGGATGGCCGCCTCTCGCCATGCAACCGTGCCCGTCCCGGCGAACGCCGGGAAATTTTCACGACGTTGCACTGCGGTAGAGCACAGCGCTTTCCGCCGCTTGCGTTCTGCCGTTTAATGCGGTGGCGACAAACCCGTTCGCGCCAGGTGCCTGCCGATGTGGAACCGCCCGAGATTCGATCTCAAGGTCCGTCTGACGTTGCGCGTGGCCGCAATATCGGCCGCCTGCTTCGCCGCGATCTCCGCCTATTTCCTTGTAACGGCTGATCGCGAGGCGCATGCGCGCATCGACGGTATCGCCGCCATCGTGGCGAAGTCGCTGGAGCTGCAACAGGGCAAGGTCCAGTGGGTGGCGAACCCGCGCTCGGACTTCCCCAACCTTGACCCCGTATCGGCCTATGTGATGACGCCCGGCCTGTGCCTGGCATTCCGTGGCGCGAACGGCGAGATACTCCAGCGGTTCTGCAGTGGCGCGCCTACTCCGGCAAACCCGCCGCCGCAGGTCTTCGCGGCCTTCTATCGCAGCCTGTTCGACCCCGGCCGTGAGGCAGCGCGGCCAGTGATCGTGCGCGGAGCGAAGCTCGGCGAGACCGTGGTCTCGGTCGATCCGGCCGTGCAGACGGCGGAGGCATGGCACGAGGCCGGCCGCCTGATGATTGCGCTTGCGATCGCACTGCCGCTGCTCTGCGCACTGGTCTATGCGGCACTGGCGCGGGCGCTGCGCCCCACCCGCATGATCCGCACCGGCCTCGAACGAATCGCCGCCAATGACCTCACCGCGCGGCTGCCGCCGTTCGACCTCGCCGAGCTCTCCGCCATCCGCGACGTCTTCAACCATCTCGCCGAGAGCCTCGACACCGCGCTTGCCGAGCGCAGCGAGCTGACGCGAAAGCTGATCGCGCTCCAGGACGAGGAGCGCCGCCATCTCGCGCGCGAGCTGCACGACGAGTTCGGCCAGTCACTGGCCGCCATCCGCGCGCTCGCCGCATCCGCCCGCCAGACCGCCGTGCAGGACTGCCCTTCCCTGCTGTCCGAGTGCGACGGCATCGCACGGACCGCAACCGGCATGATGGAGATGCTGCGCGGCACGCTGTTCAGACTGCGTCCGCCCGATGTCGAAGAGCTCGGGCTGGTCGCCAGCCTCGAAGGCCTGGTCGCCGGCTGGAACGGTCGCAGCCGCGGCGAGACGCGGTTTGCGATCCGCTTCGACGGCGCCTTCGAGACCCTGCCGGCCGCGATCAGCGCCAGCCTCTATCGCATCGTGCAGGAGGCTCTCACCAACGCCGCCAAGCATGCCGGCGCAACCAAGGTGAGTCTGGAACTGACGATGCGTGCCGACGAGATCGCGCTTGCGATCGACGACGACGGACGGTCGAGCGATCCCGCCGCGAAATCCGGAATGGGCCTGCTCGGCATGCGCGAGCGCGTCGCGGCCCTGCGTGGCAAATTGAGCTTCGAGGCCGGACCGCATGGCGGCACTGCGCTGCGCGTCACCATCCCTGTCGCGGCCGATCGGCCGGTGCTGGAGCGGGCGGCATGAGCGCGGGCGATGCGACCATCCTGTTGGTCGACGACCATTCCGTCGTCCGCGAAGGCTATCGCTCGGTGCTCCAGAAGCAGCCGGGCCTGCGCGTCGTCGCCGAAGCCGCCGACGGCGCGGAGGCCTACCGTCTCTTCAAATCCGTGGCGCCCGACCTCGTCATCATGGATCTGAGCATGCCCGGCATCGGCGGCATCGAGGCTGTCAGGCGGATCAGGCAGTGGGACAAGGGCGCGAGAATCCTCGTCTTCACAATGCACCAGAATGCGGGCTTTGCCGTGCAGGCGATCCGCGCCGGCGCGAGGGGCTATGTCACCAAGACCAGTCCGCCCGAAACGCTGGTGCGCGCGGTGATGGACGTGCTCGCGGGCCGGATCGCCATCAGCCCCGACATCGACCACGAACTCGCACTGAGCCGCATCAGCGGCGAGAGCTCGGCTGCCGACGTCCTCACGCCGCGCGAGTTCGAGGTGCTGCGGCTGCTGCTGGCCGAGGAGTCGACGGAGGAGATCGCCGAGACGCTCCACGTCAGCCCGAAGACGGTGGCAAACCTGCATTCGCTGATCAAGGACAAGCTCGGCGTCGACTCCGACATCGAGCTGGTCCGCCTGGCGCTGCGTCAGGGACTGTTGACCCAGGTCGATCTCGGCAAGGCCTGATCGCCGCTTGCGCTCTCCCGCCTGGCGGCGGATCATTCGCGCGCGACCACCGCGTCCAGCCATGCGCAGTTCAGCGGCGGCACACGCGGGTCGGCGACGCGCACGCCACGGGCCGCGGCGTCCAGCCTCATGTCGCGCAGGCGCTTGCGCTGCTCCTCCGGCATGTTGAGCCGCTCGTGGCCCCATAGCGACGGGCCGTCAAAGGTCTCGTGCGGCTGCCAGGTCTCGGGATCGATGACGCGGCCGCCCCAGCCATATTCGATGAAGAAGCCCGAGGGCGTATTCACGTAGAACGAGGTCATGTGGTCGTTGGTGTGCCGCCCCAGCGTATAGGCAATACGGCCGTCATCCAGCTGCGCGAGGTCGTAGCCCTGCCCGACATCGTCGAGGCTGCCGAGCTCGACCATGAAATGATGCAGCGCCTTCCGTCCGGAGCCTACCATCGCAAAGCTGTGGTGGCGGCCGTTGACGTGGAAGAAATAGAGCCCATAGGGCTTGAGCCCGAAATCGGAGACGTGGAAGCCGAGCACGTCGCGGTAGAACGGCAACAGCGGCTCGACGTCCTCGACGTTCAGCACCACGTGCCCCATGCCGAGCGCGCCGGTGCGAAAGCCCGAGATCGGCCGCCCCGGCTTGAACGGCTCGGTTGCAAGCTCCGGCTTGCAGAAGGCCTCAAGCCGGTTGCCGGTGGGATCGGCGAACGTGATCAGCTCGGCCACATGGCGTTCGTCGGCGAGCGCGCGCGAGCCGCGCGTCACCTTCACGCTGTGGCTTTCCAGCCGCCCGGCTAACTGATCGAGCTCGGCGGTTGAGGGAACTTCCCATCCCATCACCGCCAGCCCGGCATCGCTGCTGCCGTCGACGATCAGCCGCTGTTTGCGATCGTCCATGCGGAAGGCGCGCATCTTGCCGCCGCGATCGACCTGCTGCATGCCGAGCAGCCGGGTTGCCATTTGGCCCCACTGATCGAGCTGGGATGAATTGATCCGGACATAGCCGAGCGCGGTGATTTCCATCGACGTCCTCCCGAGGGCATCGCACCCGCCGCACTGCGGCGAACTTGATACCGGCCGCGCACGCTCCTACGGTGGCGTCCGCAATCGCTTCTCGTTTGCGATGACGATAGTCGCGGAGCGAAACGGCACAAGGGAGGAAATGCGAAGTGTCCAAGGAGCGGACGCGGACCGGAGCGCCGCGGCAGTCGGAGGGCGTCCGCGCCTTCAAGCGTGGGCTGGACGTGCTGCACGAGATCAACCGGTCCGGCGGCATCCGCGCGGGCGACGTCGCCCGCGCACTCGACCTGCCTCGCCCGACCGTCTATCGCCTGCTCGAGACGTTGGAGGAACTTGGCTATGTCGCCCGCAGCGCCAGCGACGACCGCTTTCGCGTGACCCGGCGCGCGCTCAGTCTCGGCGACGGCTACGATCCCGGCGTGGTGATCTGCCAGGCGGCGGCGCCTTATCTCGCCGAGCTCAGCAAGAACCTCGTCTGGCCGGTCGATCTCTCGACTTACGAGAACGCCGCGATGGTGGTGCAGGAAACCACGCACTCCCGCAGCCCGCTCTCGATCGACCGCGGCATGATCGGCAAGCGCCTGCCGATGTTGCGGACGTCCGCGGGCCGCGCTTATCTCGCCGCTTGTCCTGCGCGCGAGCGCAACCTGATCGTCAATCATCTGCGACGCATCGACGAGGCCGACGATCGCCCCTTCCTCGACGAAGGCCGCCTCGACCGCATGATCGCCGAGACGCAAGCCCGCGGCTACGCCATCCGCAGCGAGGGCGAGTACAATCCCAAGACGGCCTCGATCGCGGTCCCCATCGTGCGCAACGGCGCCGTGTTCGGCTGCATCTCCATCATCTGGATCCGCTCGGCCCTCGGAATTGAAGAAGCGGTGGCGCAATTTGCAGGACAGCTTCAGGAAACGGCATCGGCCATCCCGGTCGAGGTCTAGCGGCGTCCGTCCGCTGGGCGGACACTTGGCGCGACGGCATTGATGCTGCGGCGCGGCTTGGGGAAGAGATAGCCCCATGCAACATAAGTCCACCCCCGAAGAGTTTGATGTCGTGATCGTCGGCCGCGGCCCGGTTGGCGCCACGTTGGCCAATCTGCTCGGACTGTGCGGCGTGCGGACGCTGGTACTGGAGCGCGAGGCGCGGACCTATCACCTGCCGCGCGCGGTGCATTTCGACGACGAATGCATGCGCGTGTTCCAGACCATCGGCCTCGCCGACGCGATCCTGCCGCATGTCATCCTCAGCCCCGGGATGCTCTTTCTCGACGCCGGCGGCCGGATGCTGCTGGACTGGTCGCGCCCGCAGACGCTCACGCCGATGGGATGGAATCTCAGCTATCGCTTCCACCAGCCCGATCTGGAGGACGTGCTGATCCATGGCCTTGCGCGCTGGCCGCATGTCACCCTGCGCAACCGCTGCGACGTGTTCGCGCTGGATCAGGACGAGACCGGCGTGCGCGTCCGCTACGAGGACCTTTCCAATGGGACGCTTGGTGAAGTCCGTGCCGGCTATGTGGTCGGCTGCGACGGTGCCCGCTCTCTGGTGCGCCGCTTCATCGGCTCCGGCATGGACGATCTCGGCTTTCACGAGCGCTGGCTGGTGATCGACGTGCTGCTCAAGCGCGACCGCGATGACCTCGGCGACTACAGCATCCAGCACTGCGACCCCCGGCGGCCGGCGACCTATGTGCGCGGCGCCGGCACCCGGCGGCGCTGGGAGATCACGGTGTTGCCGGACGAGGATTCGCAAGATGTGGCGCAGCCGGCCAAGGTCTGGGAGCTGCTGTCGCGCTGGATCACGCCCGACGACGCCGAGATCGAGCGCGCCGCTGTCTATACTTTTCATTCCGTGATCGCGCAGCAATGGCGGGGCGGACGGCTGCTGCTCGCGGGCGACTCCGGACACCAGACCCCACCCTTCCTCGGACAGGGCATGTGCGCCGGCATCCGCGATGCCGCCAACCTTGCCTGGAAACTCGGCGCGATCATCCGCGACGCCGCCGCGCCTGATCTGCTGGAGACCTATCAGAGCGAGCGCCAGCCGCATGTGCGGGAGTTCATCGAGCTCGCCATTCGCCTTGGCGGCATCATCAACACCAAGGCGATCGAGGCCGGCCTTGCCGCCGGCGAAGCGCGCGACAACGCGCCCGTGAAACTCGAGGTGAAAAAGCCCCTGCTCGGCCCCGGGCTCGCGCTCGGCGGCCTGCCGCTGGCCGGGCATCTCGCACCGCAGTTCGAGCTGAACGACGGTCGCCGCAGCGATGACCGGACCGGCTACAGCCATGTGCTGCTTGTCGAGAGCGCGGCCGCGCTGCCATCGCGTCTTGTCTCGTCGCCGGCCGGGATCGCAATCCTGACCGGCGACGAAGCCCAGGGCGTCGGGCACTGGCTGCGTGAGCACGGCATCATCGCCGCGCTGGTCCGTCCCGACCGCTATGTGCGTGGCACGGCCCGCAACGATTCCGAGTTCGAACGACTCGTCGCCGCCGTTACTCCCCCAACCCGCGTGCCGTCCGCGGCCTGACCGAACCCGCTTTCCAAGGACACTCTCATGAAGCTGCTCTCTTTCATCGTCGACAGCCGCGCCTCTTTCGGGGCCGTCAAGGACAACGGCGTCGTCGATCTCGGCGCGCGCATGGCAGGCTGCACGACACTGCGGCAGCTGCTCGAAGCCGGTCGCGTCGCCGAGGCGGCAAAGCTCGTCGCGTCCGCCCCGCCCGATCATGCCCTCGACAAGGTCAGCTTCGCGCCCGTTATCCCCGATCCCGGCAAGATCATCTGCGTCGGCCTGAACTATCGCGACCATGTCGCTGAAACCGGACGTATCGTAACCGAGAAGCCCGCACTCTTCGTTCGCTTTCCCTGCAGCCAGGTCGGCCATCTCCAGCCGATCGTGAAGCCGAAAGTCAGCGACGATTTCGACTATGAGGGCGAGCTTGCGCTCGTCATCGGCAAGGAAGGCCGGCACATCCCCGCGAACCGCGCGCTCGACCACATCGCCGGCTATTCCTGCTACAACGAAGGCAGCGTCCGCGACTGGCAGCGCCACACCAGCCAGTTCCTCTCCGGCAAGACCTTCGCCGAAAGCGGCAGCTTCGGCCCATGGCTGGTGACGGCGGACGAAATTCCCGATCCGTCAAAGCTGACCTTGCAGACCCGGCTCAACGGCACGGTGGTGCAGGACACCACCACCGATCTCCTGATCACCGCCATCCCCGGGCTGATCGCCTACATCTCCACGATCTGCCCGCTGGTCCCCGGCGACGTCATCGTCACCGGCACGCCCGGCGGCGTCGGCGCAAAGCGCACGCCGCCGTTGTGGATGCGCCCCGGCGACACCGTCGAGGTCGAGATCTCCGGCATCGGAACCTTGCGCAACAAGGTCATCGCCGAACCGGAGTGACCGCCAACGTCGCTCAATCAAAACGACAACAAAATCAGGAAACGCCATGGCCACTCACCGCACGACCTCCGCCGCTATCCTGCTGATCACGCTGGCGCTCGCAGGCACCGCCGCACGCGCCGAGATCAAAGGCGACGCCATCCGGATCGGCGTCCTCACCGACATGAACGGGATCTTCGCCACCGCCATGGGTCCGGGCTCGGTCGAGGCGGCGCGAATGGCGGCGGAGGAGTTCGGCGGCAAGATCAACGGCAAGCCCATCGAGATTTTGCAGGCCGATCACCAGAACAAGCCGGACCTTGCAGGCTCACTCGCGCGAAAATGGTTCAGCGACGGCGTGCAGGCGATCGCGGACGGTGGCAGTTCGGGCGCGGCGCTCGCGGTGCAGGAGCTGGTGCGCGGCAACGGCAGGATCTTCCTCGTCTCCGGCGCCGGCGCCAACCAGCTCACGGATGAGGCCTGCGCGCCGACCAGCGTGCAATGGACCCAGGACGCCTACTCCACCGCGACTGCCGTGGTCTCCGGCATCATGCAGACCAGCAAGGAGCCATGGTTCTTCATCACCGGCGACTACGCCTTCGGCCATTCGATCGAGGCGACCGCGCGCGCCCGCATCACCGAGCTTGGCGGCAAGGTTGCTGGCGGCGTTAAAGCCCAGCTCGGCACGCCCGACTACAGCTCGTTCCTACTCCAGGCGCAGTCCTCGGGCGCAAAGGTCCTGGCGATCAACGTCGCCGGCGACAACGCCACCGCGATCAAGCAGGCCGAAGAATTCGGGCTCGCCGCGCAGGGCATGAAGATCGTGCCGATGTCGTTCCAGAATGTCGACATCGAAGCGGTCGGCCTGAAGGCCACGCGCGGCGACCTTATCGTGACCTCGTTCTTCGAGGATATCTCGCCGGCGGCGCGGAAATTTTCCGATGCGTTCTATGCGCGCCGCAAGGCGATGCCCTCACAGATCCAGGCCGGGGTCTATTCCGCCGTACGCCACTATCTGCAGGCCATCAAGGACACCGATACGGACGACAGCGCGATCGTGATGGCCAAGATGAAGGCGACGCCAGTGTCGGATGCCTACACCACCAACGGCCGCATCCGCGAGGACCAGCGCATGGTGCACGATCTCTATCTGGTCCAGGTCAAGACGCCGGAAGAGTCGAAAGGCCCGTGGGATTTCGTCAAGCTGGTCGCGACGATCCCGCCCGACCAGGCCTTCCGCCCGCTCGACCGCAGCAAGTGCAGCCTGGTCGGCAAGTAAAGCGTTTTCAAGCGAAGTGGATACCGGTTCGCGTTAAGAAAACGCGTCAAAATAGGAATCAACCCTCAGGCGAGATAGCGCGTCAGATAGCCTTCCATCGCGTAGAGCGCGCAGAGCGCCAGGCTCGACCACACCGCGGCGCTGAAATACAGGAACATCCAGGTCAGCTCGCCCTTCCAGTGCGCGATGTCGTGGGTCACCACCCAGCGGGTCGAGACGTCATGCAGGCCTTCGAGGAAGCCCAGGAACCTGCCGCCCTCGGCATGCCCTGCCCGCCAGCGGCTGAGATACATCGGCACGTCGACGGTGACGAGGAAGGCGAGGAAGCAGGCGATGCCGACGATGCCGGCGATCAGAGCCCAGCGCACCACGCCCTGGAATTCCGGCATCAGGCGGCACAGCGCGATGCCGGCGAGGAAGAAGGTCACCGCCCACAGCGAATTCTCGATCGCGTTGTAGAGATAGTTGGTGGTCACGACCGCGTACCACGAGAAACACTCCGCGATGATGATCACGGGCACGATCACCCACGCGATGTTCACGGCCGTCTCGGCACCCGTCATGGTGCCGAGCTGATGCAGGATCACCGCCCATTGCGCGGCGAAGCAGACTTCGGCCACCGTCGCGACCGAGCGGCCGACAAAGACGCTCGAGAGCCAGGTGTCGAACAGGCAGATGCGCTGCACGTCGGCGCGCGGCAGGAACGAGCGGAAGGCGCAGCCGAACACATACCCCGCGCAGAGCAGGAACATCAGCCCGATGTCGGAGCCGCCGCCGACGCTGCCCGCAACCGTCGGGTAGAACTCGCGATACAGCATGAACCAGACGAGGATGTTGGCGCTGCTGACGAGCGTGAGCGACCCCCACCACCACGCGAGGGGATTTGACCGCGCCTGCCACTGCAACATGAATCGCTCCGCTGTAATCGATGTGACATCTATTCGTAATAATCCTGTCACAGGAAATCTGTGTGCGGCTCGGCTCGCGCTCGTCTTTTTTGCCCGCGGTAACGACGGAGAGCGTGTCCACATATTGGACGGAAGAGGCAAAATTGTCGAATCTATTGGACAAGCCAGCGGAGCGGGTCCATTAAAACTCCCATGGCTCGAACCGCGTCCAAACCGCCTCCCGCCTCCTCATCCGCGGCCGCAGTGCTGGCTTCGAGCGCGGATGACGCCGCGTTCGCGACGACGCTGGCAAAGGGCCTCGTGGTGCTCGAGGCGTTCAAGGCCGGAACGACGCAGCTCGGCAACATGGAGCTGTCGACGCTGACGGGGATTCCGCGGCCGACGGTGGCACGGCTGACGCATACGCTCGCCGAGCTCGGCTACCTCCGCTACGACGTCGAACGTACGAAATACCGCGTCGGGGCACGCGCCCTGCGGATGGCGCATCCGCTGCTTGCCGACATGCAGTTCCGCCAGGTCGCGCGCCCGATGATGATGGAGCTGGCGCAGAGCGTGCGCGGCACGGTCTCGATCGGCCTGCTCGACGCCACGTCGATGATCTATGTCGAGACCGCGCGCTCCGGCGATGTCGGCCCGCACGTCCCCGACATCGGCATGCCCATTCCCGTAGTGATGACGGCAATGGGCCGCGCCGCGGCGGCGACGTTGCCGCCGGCCGATGCAGTGCTGCTCGAACAGCAGATCGCAAGCGAGGATGCCGAGCTGTGGTCGGCCTTTCGCGACAGATATCGCGCCGGCCTTGCACAATGCGCCAGCCGCGGATTTTGCACCTGCTGGGGCGAGTACATGGCCTCGATCCACGCCGTCGCCGCGCCGCTGTTTCATGCAGATGAGACGAGGCGGTCGTTCTCAATCAATTGCGGCATTCCCGCGTTCCGGCTCCAGCCCGGCCAATTGGAGGCCGAGATCGGCCCGCGCATCGCCGCCCTCGCCGACAGCATCCGCGCCATCGTCGGCGCGGCAGGGCCGGCGGCCGAGACACAAAAGCAAAACAAGAAGAGGGCCAGGAAATGAACAAGACAACTGGCGCTCCACCACCGGGAGGCCAACATGACTGTCACACGCCGAACATTGCTGGGCACCCTCGCCCTTGCCCTGTCCGGGCTTCCAGTCTCCGCGCGCGCTGAGGACCTTTGGCCGTCGCACATGGTGCGGCTGATCTCGCCCTACGGGCCCGGCGGCTCCAACGACATCTCGCTGCGTCTGCTCGCCGAAGAGTTCGGCCGCAGCCTGCACCGGCAATTCATCGTCGAGAACAAGCCGGGCGCCGGCACGCGCATTGCGAACGATCTCGTCGCGCATGCGCCGGGCGACGGCTACACCATTCTCTATGTCGCGGCCCCCTATGCCACCGCCGAGGCGCTGTTCGGCAAGCTGACCTATGATCGCAAGGATCCTCGGCCGGTCGCGATGGCGGTGATCGCGCCGCTGTTCCTGATCATCAGCGCGGAAGCGCCGTTCAAGACGCTGCCGGACCTGATCGCCTACGGCAAATCGAAGCCGGACGGACTGACCTTCGCCTCACCCGGCGCCGGCTCGCAGCCGCATCTTGCCGGCGAGCTCCTGTTCAGTGATGCCGGCGTCAAGGGTCTCAACATCCCGTTCCGCGGTGACGCGGCGTCCTACACCGAGCTGCTCGCCGGCCGCGTCGATGCCACGCTGACCGCACTCCCGACGGCGCTGCCCTACATCCAGAGCGGCAAGTTCGCCGTGCTCGGCGTCGCCTCAAGCGAGCGCAGCCCGCTCTATCCGCAGGCTCCGACGCTGCGCGAGCAAGGCTTTCCCAACGTGATCGCCGCCGGCTGGTTCGGCTTCATGGCGCCGGCCACAACGCCGCAGCCGATCGTCGACAAGCTGCAGACCGAAGTCTCGCGCGTGCTCGCCGACCCCGCCGTGAAGGACAAGCTCACCGCCCAGGGCCTGGAAGTGCGCACCGGCACCGCCGCCGAATTCGGCCAGTTCATCGACAGCGAGACCCAGAGGTGGGCCGGATTGATCCGCGAGGCCGGGCTGAAGGGGGAGTGACAGCCGAGGTGGACGAGTGAGGGGCGCCATCGACCTCCTCTCGTCATGGCCGGGCTTGTCCCGGCCATCCACGCCTGACCGCGCGGCACGTAGAACGTGGATGCCCGGGCCTTCGCCTCGCCGGAGCGGCTTCGGCCGCGCAGGCGGGACAAGCCCGGGCATGACGACTGACGGTGCAGCTACCTCTTCAACGCGCCCACATAAGCCGCGAGCTTGTCCAGCGTCTGGTAGCCGTATTCGACGGCGCCGAAGCTGATCATGCCATCGCGCTGCTCCGTGCTCGAGGCCAGTTGCCGCATCATCAGCACGGTCTTGCCGTTGCTCTGCTCGGCGAAGGTGACGGTGAAGCGAAACATGCCGGGATCGTCGTCCCCGTCGACGCCATGGTCCATCTCCATCAAGGACGGCCGCTCGATGCGCCGAAAGCGCATGCGGTTCGGATAGACGGTGCCGTCGGGGCCGATCATGTTGAAGCGCCAGACGCCGCCCACCCGCACGTCGATCTCGAAGGTCTCGATCTTGAAACCCTTGGGCCCGAACCATTGCGGCAGGTGCTTCGGATCGGACCACGCCTCGAACACCAGATCGCGCGGCGCGTCGATCACGCGCGACATCACGATCTCGCGGTCGAGCGACCATTGCGACAAAGCGGGATTGGCAGAATTCGTCATCACTCAGAACCTTTCCGTTTGGTTGTTCGGGACGGCCGCTTGACGGCCGCCCTCTCCTTCTCTTTCTTGAGCTTCATCACGTAAGCCTCGAACCGGTCGAGGCGCGCCTCCCAGATCGCGCGCTGCTGCTGGAACCAGTCCTCCGCGCCGACGAGCGCGTCCGGGCTGAGGCGGCAGGTGCGCACGCGGCCGGATTTCTCCGACAGGACGAGCCCGCTCGTCTCCAGCACATGGACGTGCTTCATGAAGCTCGGCAGCGCCATCTCGAACGGCTCGGCGAGCTCGCCGACCGAGGCCTCGCCGGCGCATAGCCGCATCACGATCGCCCGCCGTGTCGGGTCGGCGAGCGCGGAAAAAATCTGGTCCAGTCGAGACAATTGGTTAGCCATGAAGCTAACTATAGGCCCGTCGCGAACCCGCGTCAATATTTGTTAGCCGACAAGCTAAGTAAAATCCGTCGTCGACGCGGCCGTGCGCTGGATAGGCGGCTAGAAGGTTCGCTACGGAACTTCCAACGCGCGATTGTGAATTGAGGCGGGACGCGGTTTGCAGGTACGACTGGCGCCGGGGGCGTCGGCAATCTGTTCATCAAGCGCGTGTCCTCTCTTGTCACCTTACGATCTCTTTCGATCAGCCGGCGCGGCTTCGCCAGGGCGGCCCTGCTTCCGCTCGCAATCGGCCTCATCAGGCCGCGCGAGGCGGCTGCGGATTCCGACATGATCGCGCAGATGCGCGACATCGTCGCCAATGAGCTGGCGCCGACCGCGACGCCGGACCAACCGGGCGGCCTCGCCGCCGCGCTCTATGCCGGCCGCCATGTCGAGTTCTTCAACTACGGCTTTGCCGACGACACCATGCGACGGCCGGTCACGTCGGACACGTTGTTCAACCTCGGCTCGCTGCGCAAGCCGTTCGAGGCGACGCTGGTCGCGCTCGGCACGCTCCGGGGCGAGCTGCGGCTCGACGACCGCCTGCCGAAATACCTGCCCGAGCTCACCGGCGACTCTATCCGCCGCGTCACCGTCGGCGAACTCGTCACGCACACGTCGGGACTGCTGCTGCCGACCGACCACCCGCCCTGGCCGAACGAGGAGTTCTCGCGCGCACAGTTCATCGAGATGCTCAACGCCTGGAGACCGCAGTCTGGCGAGGCGCCCGGCAAGCAGCGCATCTACAGCCATGCCGGCTATGTGCTGCTCCAGCTCGTGCTCGAACGCTGTTACGGCACGCCGATCGCAACCCAGCTCGAACAGCGCATCTTCAAGCCGCTCGGTATGACCGCGACCTCGGTGCCCGAACGCGGCGAGGACAACCGTGCCGTCATGGATGCAGCGTGGATGCAGCGGGTCGTCCAGGGCTATTCGGATCAGGGCATGGCGATCGGCCCGCCCGGCAACCAGCAGAGCTATTTCGATTTCCCCGGCACCGGCCAGATATTCTCTTCGCCGCGGGATCTTTCGACCTTCGTTGCGGCCTGCGTCGATGGCCACTCGGTCGACCCGCATTTGCGCGAGGCGCTGAGGATGACGCAGCACGAGACCTTCCGCGTCGACGAGAAATTCGGGCAAGGCATGGCGTGGGAGACGGTGCATCTTCCCGAGGCCACCGTCGTCGACAAGCCGGGCGGCCTCAACAACGCCTCCGGCTATCTCGGCCTCGTGCCGGCGCGGCGGATCGGCATCGTGCTGCTGGCCAATCGCGGCGAATATCCGCACGAGATCGCGCGCTACAGGATCCTGCCCGCGCTGGCGAAGCTCGTGGCCTCGCACTGAAGCCGGCCCTCGAAACAGAAAGCCCCGGCTGAGCCGGGGCTTTCCACGCCAGATTCGGAACGGGATGAAGCTCAGTATCTGGCGACGACTGGTCCGCCGAACTTGTAGTTCACGCCGACGCGCACGATGTTCGACTTGAGATCGACCGAGTGGGTGTAGACGTTGCTCGGAAATGCGATGGCCGGCACGAAGGCAGCAAGGTTCGTGCTGGTCGCGCTGGCGCGTCCGAGATCGACATAGAGATATTCGGCCTTGAGCGACCAGCCGCCGCCGAACGCATATTCGGTGCCCACGCCCGCGGTCCAGCCGAGACGCGTGTCGCGGATCGCGCTCGACTCGGTTGCTCCCGCAAACGTGTCGGTGAAGTTGAAATTGCCCTTGACCTCCGCGATCGCGGCGCCGCCCGTGGCGTAGAGCAGCCAGGTCGGAGCGGCCAGGAAGCCGATACGGCCGCGGATGGTCGCGAGCCAGTCGGCCGAGACCGACGACGACACCGTAAAGCCGGTCGGCGCGCAGCAGGGATAAAGCGCCGAACCGGTCGCACTGCCCTTGAAGCCGAAATAGTTGATGTCGCCTTCGAGGCCGAGCACGGCATGGTTGACCTGCCAGTTGTAGCCGGCGGTGAAGCCGCCGGTCACGCTGGAGCTGTTGATGCCCTGGGCGCCGACCGTGTTGATGGCGGGAACGCTGCTGGCCGCGAAATAGCCCGTCGGAGAAAACACGGTCGAGGTGCTGGGATCGGAGCTGCCCCACTGCCCGCCGACATTGCCGCCGACGTAAAATCCGGTCCAGTTGTAAGCCGGCGCCATCATCGGCGCCTTGGTGTAATGCGCCGCGAGGTCGGCCGCCTGCACCGATGCGGTGCCCAAAACAACCGAAGCGACCGCCAGCAAAAACTTCTTCATTCTAGTCTCCTTGCCCACGCGATCAGCTCGCGTTTCGAATGCGCGCGGGCGGAAGGCATCCGGCGCAGATCGGGCATAGGCCGCCGGCCCCATGCCGTCTTGGGCTGCGGCGAAGTTCATAGGGACTGTGACGTAGTGTGCGCCCCACGTCGTGCGAACGGACGAGGAGTGTGACCCAAGAGCCACGCCTCGCCCTTCATCCGTGGCGCGCTACGCGCGCCGGTGTCGCATCACGACAAGGCGGCGCGAGCGCGATTCGAATCTGTCGGCGTCAGACCGAGCGCGTCAGCCCACCATCCACACGGATGTTCTGGCCGGTGATGTAGGCTGCGCCGTCGGACGCCAGGAACGCGATCGTCGCCGCGATCTCCTCGACCTTGCCGTAGCGCTTCATCGGCACGCTGTCGCGGCGCGCATCTAGCTGCGGCAGGCTGTCGATCCAGCCCGGCAGAACGTTGTTCATGCGGATGTTGTCGGCGGCATGGGTGTCGGTGAAGATCTTGGTGAAGGCGGCAAGGCCTGCGCGGAACACCGCCGATGTCGGAAACATCGCGCTCGGCTCGAATGCCCAGGCGGTCGAGATATTGATGATGGCGCCAGCCTTCTGTGCCTGCATCACCGGCGTCACCAACCGGGTCGGCCGGATCACGTTGAGCAGATATGTATCGAGGCCGGTGTGCCACTGCTCGTCGGTAATCTCCGTGATCGGCGCGCGCGGCCCGTGGCCCGCACTGTTGACGAGCACGTCGATACGCCCCCACTTCGCCATCGCGCCGTCGACGAGGCGCTTCAGATCTTCATTCGACTTGTTGGAGCCGGTGACGCCAAGCCCGCCGAGCTCGGCCGCCAGCGCCTCGCCCTTGCCGGAGGACGACAGGATCGCGACGCGGAAGCCGTCGGCCGCAAGCCGCCACGCAGCCCCTGCCCCCATGCCGCTGCCGCCGGCGGTGACGAGTGCGACTTTCTCTGCTGCCATGACTGATCATCCCTGTCTTGAGGCGAGCCGCGGGCCCGGCCTATCATGAGGCCTTCTACCGCCAGACTTGCCGGCAGGTCCACCGTCGAAGGCATCCATGATGAGCGATTTGCAGATTCGCAATTTGCGCCCCGAGGAGATCTCGATCGCCGTCGACTGGGCCGCTGCCGAGGGCTGGAATCCGGGCCTCTCCGACGCCGCCTGCTTCGCGATATCAGACGCGCAAGGCTTCTTCGTCGGCGAGATCGACGGCGAGCCGGTCGCGACCGTCTCCTGTGTCAATTACGACGACCGCTTCGCCTTTCTCGGCTTCTACATCGTGCGTGAAAGTTTTCGCGGTTCCGGCCACGGCCTGCGCATCTGGAACGCGGCGATCGCGCATGCGCGCCCCCGCGTGATCGGCCTCGACGGCGTCGTGGCGCAGCAGGACAACTACAGAAAGTCCGGTTTCCAGCTTGCCTACGCCAATATCCGCTATGGCGGCAGCCTCACCGCGCCGCCGGCGCCTGCCGATATCATCGCGCTCGACAGAATTCCGTTCGCGCTCGTCGAAGCCGACGACGCCACGGTGTTCCCAGCGCCGCGCAGCGCCTTCCTGCGCGCCTGGATCAACACATCAGGACATGTCGGCCGCGCGCTGCTGCGTGATGGCAAGCTTGCCGCATGGGGCGTGATCCGCCGGTGCCGGAGCGGCCACAAGATCGGCCCGCTCGTCGCCGATGATCGCGCCGCCGCGGAGAAGGTCGTGCAGGCGTTGCTGGCGAGTGCGGGCGGCGGCGAAGTCTTCCTCGATGTCCCCGCCGTCAATCGCGAGGCCATCGCGCTCGCGGAACAGCTCGGCCTCAAGCCGGTGTTCGAGACGGCGCGGATGTACACGGGGCCGATCGCGCCGCTGCGGATCGACCGCGTCTTCGGCGTGACCAGCTTTGAGCTGGGCTAGTAGCAGCGCATGATGTTGACGGTGTGCTCGCCGCCGCCGCGGCCGGGCACCGTCACCTGCTCCGTCGGGCAGCTCGGCACGTAGGGCCGGTCGGACGGCACCACGTTCGGCGGGAAGCGATGCGTCCAGTCCCAGGGAACGTCATAGGTATAGGTGTAGCGCACGTCGTTGGAGAGCGGCTGCCCGGCGTCGGCGAAGGGCTGGCCGTAGCCTGCGCCATCGTAGAAGAACCCGCCGCCGCCCGGCCAATAGACCCACGGCGTGTTGCGGCCGCGGAACCGGGCACCCGGCGCGATCGGCGGACGCATTGCCGCAGTCGGCGGCGCCGCAGCCAGCCCATGCGCAGCAACGCCGCCGGGCCTTGAAAAACTGTCGCTGGAAGAAAGGAGCAGCGCGGCTGCGCTGAGCGAGGCGAGCAGCGCCCCATATGATCTGGACATCATGATACGCACCAACTCGTTTGGCTTCGGCGGCTCCCCACCACACGCTAGGCCGGGCTGTCGCCCACCCGCAAACGTATAATTAATTGTTGGTTAAGACACGGGATTAACGGGGAACAAGGTGCGGCAGAACGCCCGGAAGTCCCGGCCTGTTTCAGCGACGTCGTTCCGGCCAACGCGGGTGGCCCGTCGTCCTTTCAGGGACGATGGGCCTCTCTGCGTCAGCAGGACGTGTCAGTGGTCTTGCTGGTGCTTGCGCAGCCAATCGAGCGTGTCCTGCGCATTTCCGGTGCCCTGCGTCACGATCGCGGTGTTTCCGCCGCTGCGCCGGTACACCGTGGTGCGCCCGGGCTCTTTCTCGATCCTGACCTCGGCCTGCGCGGGATCGCCGCTTTGCGTGATCGCCGCCGTCCCGTTTTCGTCCTGGACCACCGTGGTGTGACCGTCGCCGGCCCCGGCCGGCGCCATCGCAACCACGCTCATGAATCCTATTCCGGATGCGAGCAGAAGCAACCTCATGTCATCCCTCCATCATCGGCCGAACTGGAAGATCGCCAGCCAGTTGAAACGTCCGAACTGCCTCACCGCTCCCGAGTTCATGTCGCCGATCTGAAGCAGGAGCGCATTGGTGGAATTGCCGATCTGGGTGATGTCGGCGGTGTTGCTGAGGCCGGACTGACCGACCGCCGCGTTGGTGGTGCCGCCCATCTGGATCACGTTGGCATAGTTGCGCGTGCCGTTCTGGATGATGGTCGCATCCACCGTTCCCGATCCGCCGATCTGGATCACCCGCGCGATATTGACGCGGCTGTTCTCCTCGATCGTGACAGGCTGAACGTCGTTGCCGAATTGCACGATCGTCTCGATGCTCACGTTCGGGTTCGTCACGCTGCGCTGGATGGATCCGGCCGACGCCTGCGTCGCCGCGCCGATGGCGGCAAGCAACGCCGCCACGGCCAGAACCCGCTTCAAGACCTCTCTGCCGCTCCGCATCGCGCTTCCCCGCTGGTTCCCGACGCCGATGAGCTCGCGCGTCTTTACGGACCGGTCTGGACGATCGTCGACGTATTGACCGTGCTGAACTGCGCCACCGTGCCCGTGTTCATGGCCCCGAGCTGCGACACGAGACTGGTCGCCGACTGGCCGGTCTGGCCGACGAAGGCGAAATTGTTCATCCCGGCCTGCCCGACCGACGCCGAATTCGTCCCGCCGAATTGCAGGACGCCCGTGGCATTGTTGGTGCCGTTCTGGACAACGGTCGCGCTGGTGCTGCCGCCGACCATGGACACACCCGCCATGTTGAGCTGACTGTTCTGGTTCAGCACGACCGGCGGGCCGCCGACCGACACGATGGTCTTGATGTCGGCGGTCTGGGCGCCGGCTGATCCGGCGCCGGCGCAGCACAAGGCGAACATTGCGGCGCAGCTGCTTGCCAAGAGGCGTTTCGAGAGACGTTTCATGACGTGCCTCACCACTTCAGAATTGCTCACGGGGTCTGCTGGAGAATCGTCGAGCCGTTCAGGATGCCGAGCTGCCCGACGCCTGCCGTGTTGTTCGCGCCGATCTGGCCGATCAGGCTCGAATTGGAGCCGCCGACCTGGCCGGTCAGCGCCGTGTTGGACGCCGTCGCGGTCGTGCCGCCCTGCCCGGTCACCGCGGTGTTGACGGTGAGGAGCGAGCCCGTCTGCAAGGTGGTCGCCGTATTGGTCGCACCGAACTGCAACGTCGTGGCGTTGTTGCTGGTCGAGCCCGTCTGCGAGATGAAGGAGCTGTTGGTCGTGCCGAACTGCAGCACGCTGGCCGAGTTGCCGGCCTGGGCATCGACGGTGGTCAGTGCACTGAGCGCGATGGCCGTCGCAACGAGATAGGTGATCCGCATGTCATGTTCCTCCGCGAGAATTGGCCGGACGCGCCGTGACGCATCCGGCCGACGAGATGGTTCAGTGCGCCGTCTGCGAGACGGTGCTCGTGTTGATGCCGAAGCTGAGCTGGCCGACGCTGGCGGAGTTGTTCTGGAGCGCGGGCGGCCCGAACGAATTCTGGGTGATCGCGCTGCCGTTGTTGCCGAAGGCCACCTGGCCGGTGGTCGCCGAGTTCTGCACGCCGGCCTGGTTCACAGTGCTGACGTTGTTGAGCGACGGCGAGCTGGTGCCCTGCATGGTGGACGCACCGTTCAGGATGCCGATCTGGGTCGTCGACGAACTGTCATTGGTGAGGCCGTTCTGCGTGACGCTCGAACCGTTCACCAAGCCGACCTGCACCGTGGTCGAAGTATTGGCGGCCTGGGCCGCGGAAGACAGAGCGAGCACGGCAACGGAAGCAAAAAACAATTTGCGCATGGAGTATCCCTTTCTGGCCAAGTTGTCTGACTGGTTTCGGATGCTGGTCCTGAATGCGACCGACATCGTGGGGTGACTCTGAACCGATCGCAGCGATCGCGACAGACTGCAGTTCATGCTAATCGGTACGGACTAGACGAAGCGCTGCATGTCGCCACGCGCAGCCTCAGATTTGCGGCTGTCCTGCACCGGTGCGCGTCGTCTCCGCTTCGCGTCCCATGCTGTCGATCAGCCGCGCCACCTCGATCGGCGAACGCAGCTTGAGCTTTCGCATCATCCGGGCGCGATGGACCTTCACCGTCACTTCGCTCACGCCAAGCCTCGCCGCGATCTGCTTGGCGACAAGCCCCTCGGCCATCAGCAGCATGAT
Organism: Bradyrhizobium sp. CCBAU 45394; assembly: GCF_028128655.1. Taxonomy (NCBI): domain Bacteria; kingdom Pseudomonadati; phylum Pseudomonadota; class Alphaproteobacteria; order Hyphomicrobiales; family Nitrobacteraceae; genus Bradyrhizobium; species Bradyrhizobium sp. CCBAU 45394. The sequence goes on from NZ_LBIX01000168.1 coordinate 53,621, forward strand.
CTCGCGCTCCCTCGCCGTCAGCGTCTCGATGCGCAGCCGGGCCTCGCGCACGGCGTATTCGCGTTCCATCCGCCTGCGGTCGCGCTCGATGCCATGCCTGATCGCATCGAGGATCTCCTGCTCGCGAAAGGGTTTTGGTAGAAACTCGACCGCGCCGCGCTTCATCGCCTCGACCGAGACACGGACGTCTGAGTGGCCGCTGATGAAGACGATCGGAATCGGCACGCCCGTCTCGGCGAGCCGGCGCTGCAGCTCGAGACCGGTCGGCGAGGTCCCGGGAAAGCGAACGTCGAGCACGAGGCACGAAGGCCCGCCGGAAAGTCTCTCCGCGAGAAATTCGTCGGTCGACGCAAACAATCTCACCTGGTGTCCGGTCTCCTCGCAGAGACTTCCAATCGCAGTTCGAATCTGAACCTCGTCGTCAACGACGTAAACGGTGGCTTGACCTGAGCTCATGGCAGACGGACTCCCCGGCTTGGGGCTCGATGAGCAAGCAGCGAGCCATCCATTCTTCTTGCAAGCGAGAACAAGGTGCTTGGTTGAATTCGCGGGGATCGAACGAATGGCGTCGGTCCACCGGTTCGACGTCTTAGGGCCAACACTCCGTGAAGACGAGTGAAGGCGTTCACATATCGGGCTTCGTGATTGCAGAGATTCGATCTCGCCACCGGCGGCATCACGGCGAGGCGCGTTATCGCGAATGAAGCAATCCGACGTCGTCGCCGCGGTATCGCCGACTGCGTCATGGCGTCGCCACCCATACGCCGACTTGAACGCCGGCGACTGGCCGCATCGGCCAGATCATACGGGACGTTCAGTCAGCCTATCGAGTTCGATACCGCGCGCAACCTTTGGCATACGCCGGGTATACATTTCACGCAAATCACGAAAAGTCGCACCCCCGCACTTTACTTCTGGATCGCTCAGCGCACCCGACCGTCGCCCCGGCAACGACGACATACTGACGATCGATATTGCTTTTGACAATTTACAACCATAGCGCGATCTCGCTCCGCGCCGCCAACGAAGCCATTTCAAGCAGGCGAGTTTTTGATATGCGATTTGTGCCAATTATTGCCGTGCTTGGAACTGCATGCGGCCTTGCCGCGGTCTTCGCCGCGGAGCCGGCCGTCATCGCCGGCGCCGCCGGGAGCGCGGCAGACACGGCGGCTCACGCCTACGACTCGACGAAACGGCTGCTCGTGCCCGGCGGGCGCGAAGCTTCGGCCTTCGGGTCGGATGCGCCGATGTTCCGCTATGCCGCGATCCAGCGCGGCAGCATCGAGCAGACCGTCACCGTCACCGGCGCGCTGCAGCCGGTCAAGACGATCGAGGTCGGTTCCCAGCTGTCCGGGCAGCTCGCCCGGGTCTATGTCGACTTCAACGACACCGTCGCCAAGGACCAGCCGCTCGCCCTGATCGATCCGCGCAGCTTCGCGGCCAAGGTCGACGAAGCCAGGGCTTCCCTGGCGGTCGCCAATTCCCTGGTCGACATCGCGCGCGCCAAGCTCGATCGCGCCAGGATCGATCTGCAGAACGCCAGGGGCAGCCGGGACGTGCTCGCCGCCAAGCTCGAGAGCGCGCAAGCCGTCAAGGCCTCGGCGCAGAGGACCCTGCAGCGCAAGCTGGCGCTGCAGTCGCAGAACGTGGTGGCGACGACGACGGTCGACGACGCGCAGACCGAGTTCACGGCACGGCTGGCCCAGGAGCGCGAGGCCGAGGTCCTGATGTCGCTCAATTCCTACTCCGTGGACGGCGCGCAGGCCGACGTCCGCCGGATCGAGGCCGAGCTGCAACAGGCCCGAATGGCGGTGCCGGAGAAGGCGGCCGTTCTCGCCGCGGCTCAGGCCGATCTCGACCGCACCGTGATCCGCTCGCCGATCGACGGCGTCGTCGTCGGCAGGTTCGTCAACGAGGGCCAGACGCTCGCGGTCGGCCTGGAGTCGCGCACCACCTTCGTGGTCGCCCACCGGCTGGAAGACATGGAGATTCACGCCCAGGTCGACGAGGCCGATATCGGCCGCATCGCCTCCGGCCAGCGCGCCCATTTCACGGTGGATGCCTACCCCGACCGCCGCTTCGAGGCCGTGGTGCGGCAGGTGCGCAAGGCGCCGCAGAACCAGCAGCACGTCGTCACCTACACCGTCGTGCTGTCGACCTCCAACCTCGACGGCGCGCTGCTGCCCGGCATGACTGCCCTGGTGAAGATCGTGATCGAGCGGCAGGACGACGTGCTGAAGGTGCCGCTCGCCGCGCTGCGTTTCCAGCCGTCCGGCACACGTCCGGACCCGACCACCGCGCACAGCGGCGTGTGGGTGCGCACCGCCGGCGGCTCGCTCCGGCGTATTGCGGTGACGGTCGGCGCCTCCGGCACCGAACAGGTCGCACTCAAGAGCGGCGACCTCGTCGAAGGCAGCCAGGTCGCCGTCGGCCAGGCCATCCGGCCGGCAGGCATGGAGTTTCTCGGAATCAGGTTCGGATCATGACCGCCCCCCTGCCCCTCATCAGTCTCCGGTCCGTATCCAGGACCTATCGCACCGACGGGGTCGCAGTGGCCGCGGTGCGCAACGTCAGCTTCGACATCGCACAGGGCGAGATCGTCGCAGTGATGGGACCGTCGGGCTCCGGCAAGTCGACGCTGATGAACATGATCGGGCTGCTCGACCTGCCGAGCGAAGGCGAGGTCCATCTCGAGGGAGCCAATGTCGCCGGGCTCTCGGAAGATCGCCGGTCGTCCCTGCGCGCCCGCAGCATCGGCTTCGTGTTCCAGTCCTACAATCTGCTCGCACGCCATAATGCGATCGAGAACGTCGCACTGCCGCTGGTCTATTGCGGCATCGGTCGCAAGGACCGCCTGGCGCGAGCCGAAGCGAGCCTTCAGGCCGTCGGCATGCTGCACCGGGCTCATCACTTTCCGCGGCAGCTCTCGGGCGGCGAGCAGCAGCGCGTCGCGATCGCGCGTGCACTGATCGCCTCCCCGCTGATCGTGCTCGCCGACGAGCCGACCGGCGCGCTCGACAGCCGCACCGGCGCCGAAATCCTGGCGCTGTTCGCCGCGCTCAACCGGACCGGCCAGACCATCGTGATGATCACGCACGACCCCGGCATCGCGACGCGGTGCCGGCGCACGATCCGCCTGCACGACGGCGAGCTCGTCAGCGACGAGACGGTGGCCCCGCTGCTGCCGAAACGGAGCGCTGTGTCATGACGATGCTCCAGGGCTTTCAGATCGCCCTGCACGCCTTGCGCCTCAATCCATTGCGCAGCTTCCTCACCATGCTCGGCATCGTGATCGGCGTCGCCTCGATCGTGACGGTGTTTGCGATCGGGTCCGGCGCGCAGCTTCGCCTCCAGGAGCAGATCCGCTCGATCGGCGCCAACGTGCTGATGATCACGCCGGGCGCGGTCTATCAGGGCGGCGTGCGCCTGAAGGACGGCAGCAAGCTGACGATGACCGAGAGCGACGTGCAGGCCATCATCGAGCAGATCCCGGAGATCCAGGCCGCGGCCGGCTCGATCGCCGGAACGGCGCAGGTCATCCACGAGAGCAAGAACTGGAATACGACCATCAACGGCACGACGACCGGTCACTTCATGGTGCGCGACTGGCAGCTCGCGGCCGGGCGCTATTTCTCCGGCACCGAAGAGACCGGTGCCGGCAAGGTCGTGATCCTCGGCAGCACCGTCGCGCGCGAGCTGTTCGCGCCCGGCGACGATCCGATCGGCGCGCAGATCAGGATCATGAAGGTGCCGCTCGAAGTCGTCGGCGTGCTCGATCGCAAGGGCCCGGCGCAGGACGACGTCGCTTTCGTCCCCCTCACCACGGCCAAGCTGCGCTTCCTTGGCAGCGCGAGCAACATCAACCGGGATTCGGTCGCCTACATCATCGCCAAGGTGGCCGCGGACAGTCAGATGGCGGGCGCGCGATCGGAGATCGAAAGCCTGCTGCGGCAGCGCCACCGCATCCCCGCCGGCCAGGAGGACGACTTCAAGGTCCAGGATCCGGCCGCCGCCATGGAAGCGCAGCAGGGCGCGATCCGCACCGTGGCGCTCCTGCTCGTCGCCATCGCCTCGGTCTCGCTGCTCGTCGGCGGCATCAGCATCATGAATGTCATGATCGTGTCGGTTACGGAGCGCACGCGGGAGATCGGAATCCGCCGCGCGCTTGGCGGCCGGATGCGGGACATCAGACTCCAGTTCCTCTGCGAGGCACTCGTCCTCTGCCTGCTCGGCGGCGCCATCGGGGTTGCCGGCGGCATCACACTCTCGATGACCGTCGCCCGTATGGCCGGATGGATCACCTCGATCGACGGCGAAGCGATCGGCCTTGCCCTCGTCTTCTCGATCGCGACCGGCCTGATCTTCGGTTTCTACCCCGCCCACAAGGCATCCAGGCTGAGCCCGATCGAGGCGCTCAAGACGGAGTGAGAAGATGCCGGGGGGCGGCCACGTCAACCAGAAGACCAGGGAGGAGCCAGTCATGAGCCCGGATCCGAAGGATTCGATTACACCGACGCCGCGCGAGCGTGAGCTGATGATGCTGATCGCGCGGGGCATGCAGAACAAGAACATCGCCTACGAGCTCAGGATCTCGGAGAACACGGTGCGGGCGCATATCGGCAACATCATGCGTAAATACCGTCTCCAGAACCGGACCCAGATCGCGATCATCTATGCACTCAAGACGGCCCCGCTTTCGCTGCGGCGCGATCGGACCAGGAGCGGAGCCGACCCGGCGTCCGTCAAGCCGGCACAGGCCCTCGCGCAGACTCCGCGGGTGACGACCGCGCCGGAATAAGTGTCCCGGCCACAACCCCTTGTGCACCCCGTCGGGCAAAACACCCAAGACCGGGGTCAAGCGACCGGCATCGAAATAATTCTGTTTATTAGAATTCGGATTTTTGTTAGACATTATTCACTCCGGCCCAAGGAAGAGGGGCGTATCGCGATCGTCACGACACGCGGGCCGGGCAGCGGTGGACGCAGGCTTCACTGGCGCGAAGGCTTCGCAGGGCGGAGAGCCGTGAGCGAAAAGCGTCGCGCGCACGACCGGTGCAGCTTGCGTACGGCAAAATCGTGTGGTCCTGACGCCCCGGGTCTGTGCGTCAAGTCTTGCGGTGATGTTGCGGCCCGACCGGGTACGCGCATCAGCCATCCGCAGGGCGACGGGGGCAATAGTGCATCGCTCCCCGGGGAGCTCACGACATAAGCCGTTCCAACCATCCGCGCAGGGAAGGCCGGGATGTCTCCGGTTGCCCTGTTTCCCGCTGTGCATTGTAGCGCAACCTGCTCTTGGCATAGCGGTCAATGGGAGCCAGCCGGCTCCCGGCCTTCCCTGCGCCCTCTTTCCTTGATGAGGGTGAAGTGACAAAGCAGAACTCGGGCGAAACAAGCCGCGAGGATGCGGAGGTGTGTCTGCGGGGTTGTAGGATGGGTAGAGCGAAGCGAAACCCATCACCTTTCGTCTACGGGGAAGCATGATGGGTTTCGCAAGTGCTCTACCCATCCTACGAGCTGCGTCGCGTCCGGGACACGAGGGTGTTGCCGTCCCCCTCCCCATCCCTCTTGCACTAGTAACAGGCCTTGTAACAAAACTGTCATCCAGCAAAACTAAACGATGGCAGGGCCGCGGTCGCGGCCTTGCCGCCTCACCGTTAGGAGAGATTTGATGCGCCGTTCACTGGTGTTGCTGTCCGCCGGACTGACAGTGCTGTCCACCGGACTTTCCGCTGGACTTGCCTCCGCCCAAAACAACACCCCCCGCAACCTCATCCTGTTCATCCCGGACGGGCTGCGCGCGCTGAAGGTCACCCCTGAAACGGCGCCCGCGATGGCCGAGGTCCGCGACAAGGGCGTCAACTTCAAGAACCCGCATTCCCTCTTCCCGACCTTCACCATGGCCAACGGCTCGGCGATGTCGACCGGCCATTATCTCGGTGACACCGGCGTGTTCTCCAACACGATCTGGACCAACTACACCTCCGTCCCCGCCGGTGACACCGTGGTTCCCTTCATCGAGAACGACGCCGTGCTCGGCGACATCGACGAGCATTTCAAGGGCGACTATCTCAACGAAGAGACCATTCTGAAAATGGCCCGCGACAAGGGGCTGAGCACGGCGGCGATCGGCAAGGTCGGCCCGACCTACCAGTTCGACCACACCGACAAGCCCGAGAAGCCCGGCCTGCATTCGGTCGTGTTCGACGACTCAACCGGCGGCAAGAACGGCGTGGCGCTGTCGGACGAGGTGAAGGCGGCGCTGACCAAGGCCGGCCTGCCCCTTGCGACGCCCCCGCGCGGCGACAACAGCAAGGCCGGCGATGCCAAGACGCCCGGCACCACCGTCGCCAACGTCGCGCAGCAGGCCTATTTCGCCGACGTCGCCGCCAAGGTGGTGCTGCCGATGTTCAAGGCGCGCAACAAGCCGTTCGTCCTGGTGTTCTGGTCGCGCGACCCTGACGGCAGCCAGCACAACACCGGCGACAGCCTCAACCAGATCATGCCCGGCATCAACGGGCCGACCTCGATGGCCGGCATCAGGAACGCCGACAACAACCTCGCCCAGCTCCGCAAGGCGCTCGACGAGCTCGGGCTCGCCGCCTCGACCAACATCATCATCTCGGCCGACCACGGCTTCTCGACGATCTCCAAGGAGAGCAAGACCAGCCCGTCGGCCAAGGTCAGCTATGACGACACGCCGAAGGACTTCTTGCCGATGGGCTTCCTGGCGCTCGACCTTGCCAAAGCGCTCGAGCTGCCGCTGTTCGACCCCAACGACAAGAATGCGAAGGTCGAGGGCAACAAGCATCCCAAGGCCGGCAACGGCGTGCTCGGCAAGGATCCGGAGAAGCCCGACCTCGTCGTCGCCACCAATGGCGGCTCGGACCTGGTCTACCTGCCGAGCAAGGACAAGAAGCTCGCGGCGAAAACGATCAAGGCCCTGCTCGAGCAGGATTACGTCTCCGGCCTGTTCGTCGAGGACTCGCTCGGCCGCTTCCCCGGCACGCTGCCGCTGTCGAGCCTCAACCTGCGCGGCAAGTCGGCGACGCCGACGCCGTCGATCGTCGTCAACTTCCGCTCCTATGCCAGCGATTGCGGCGAGGCGCCGACCAACTGCTCGGTGCAGGTCGCCGACACCGTGCTGCGCCAGGGCCAGGGCATGCATGGCAGCTTCAGCCGCGGCGACACCATGAACTTCATGGCCGCGATCGGACCGGATTTCAAAGCCGGCTATGTCAGCCTGATCCCGGTCAGCAATGCCGACGTCGGCATGACGGCCGCCCAGCTGATGGGCCTGCGCGGCGCACACAACGGCGGCCTGATCGGCCGCGTGATGTCGGAGGCCCTGCCCAACGGCATCGTGCCGAAGGCATTCAAGGGCGTCGAGAAGTCGAAGATGTCCGAGAACGGCCTTCAGACCGTGCTCAACCTCCAGCGCGTCGGCAGCCAGCGCTATTTCGACGCCGCCGGCTTCCCGGGCCGCACGCTCGGACTCGAGCCGGACGCCGGCAAACAAAAAACGGCGGGGAAATAACCCCGCCGCTTGTTCGCGTCTTCAAGAGACGCAAATTTACATGCCGATGTCGAACACGTTCGGCAATTGGCCCGCCAGAGGCAGCGCGGTGGCGCCCAGGAAGGTCGCCACCATCGCCATCAGGCGACGATTGTTCTGGCGCTTGCCGCGCATCTGGCCGGCGATCCACTCCAGCATCTCGCTGTTGACCTTGGAGGCATAGGACGGCGCCCAGCTCTCGATCTCGGTGTCGGCCGACAGCGCAACGCTGCGCGGCGGCACCTTCAGGCCCGAGGCGCTTGCGGCGTAGTGAGCCACGGCCTTGGCAAGCAGGTCGTCGAACCGGCCGCCGTCGGTGCGCTCGGTCGCGGCCTCGTTGATCTCGAACAGCGTCTCGGCTTCGGCGCGGCTGACCGGCTGGTCGTTGACGGCGGTGGCGGTCAGGATGCGCGTGCACCAGGCGGTGTCATCGGCATCGAGCGAGCGGGAGAAGTGCACCCGCCCCTTGGTGGTCGGGCCTTCGCCCGTGATCACGCCGTCGCGCACGATGGAGAGAGCATGAGCCGCGGTATCGCGGCAGGACGGTTCGAGGGACGGCGACTCAACAGACTTAGGCGCAGCGGCAGACATAGTTCACTTCCAGATTTCTTCTGACCGACCAGCATTTTCATGCGGGCGTAAAGGGGTGGTTAATGATTCGATACGGGGATCGCGACTTTTCTCAATGGTTGCCGATTAGTCGCTATGAGGACCATTTCGGTTCCGGAGAGCGTCGGGCGGGCGTGATGCGGGTCATAAAAGGCTTTATCGGGGCAATCGAGACCGTGAGGCCCCGGTGGAGATGTTTCGCCGCAGGTGCCGCTGTAACAGAAAAGTGCTAGGAGATCGGCTCTTCAGAGAAGGAATTCACATTTTACTTCAAGCGGTTCAGTCAACGTTCACTTAGCCTCGCCAAGCCCCTATACTGACGGCGACGGCCAGAGACAAATTCTCAAGCAAATTCAATGTGATGAGGTAGAACCATGACACTTCCGATCGGCACCACCGCCCCCGACTTCGAAGCTGAGACGACCGAAGGGAAGATCAAGTTCCACGATTGGATCGGCAACAGCTGGGCACTGCTGTTCTCGCACCCCAAGGACTTCACGCCGGTTTGTACGACCGAGCTCGGCGCACTGGCCAAGCTGAAGCCGGAATTCGACAAGCGCGGCGTCAAGCTGATGGGCCTCTCGGTCGATCCGGTCGATCGCCACGCGAAGTGGTCTGAGGACATCAAGGAGACGCAAGGGGCGGCTCCGAACTATCCGATGATCGGCGACACCGACTTCAACGTCTCCAAGCTCTACGAGATGCTGCCGGCCTCGACCTCGGGCGATCCCCTCACCCGCACGCCGGCCGACAACCAGACCGTCCGCAACGTCTTCATCATCGGGCCGGACAAGAAGATCAAGCTGGTGCTGGTCTATCCGATGACGACGGGGCGGAACTTCCAGGAGATCCTGCGCGTCGTCGACTCGCTCCAGCTCACCGCCAAGCACCGCGTCGCAACCCCGGCCGACTGGACGCAGGGCGAGGACGTCATCATCGCAGGCTCGGTCTCCAACGACGAGGCCAAGACGATCTACCCGCAGGGCTGGAAAGAGCCGAAGCCCTACATCCGGATCGTGCCGCAGCCGAAGTGACTTTTGGCGGTCGCGAATAGCGACCGCCAAAAGTCATCCCGGGATGGTCCGAAGGACCAGACCCGGGATCTCGAGATTCCGGGCTCGGTGCTGACGCCCCGCCCCGGAATGACCGCGTTGGAGCCCTACGCCGCGTGAACGCGCTCGAGGAAGCCGTCGACCTCGGCCTTCAGATGCAGGCTCTCGCCCGACAGCGCCTGCGCGGAGGCAAACATCCGGCTCGACGTCTCGCCGGTCTCGCTTGCGCCCTTGGCGGCGTGACGGACGTTGACGGCGACCTCGGCCGTACCCGAGACCGCGGCGCGAACGCTGGCCACGATGTTGTGGGTGGCGCTCTTCTGCTGCTCGACCGCAGCCGAGATCGAGCCGGCGATGCCACTGATGCGCTCGATGGTCTGGCTGATCGCCCTGATGGCGGCGACCGATTCCTCGGTCGCAAGCTGCATGCTGGCGATCTGGTTCGAGATCTCGTCGGTCGCCTTGGCGGTCTGGCCGGCGAGCGTCTTGACCTCCTGAGCCACGACCGCAAAGCCGCGGCCGGCATCGCCGGCACGCGCGGCTTCGATGGTGGCGTTCAGCGCCAGGAGGTTGGTCTGCTCGGCGATCGAGGTGATCAGCTTGACGACGTCTCCGATGCGCGTGCCCGCCTCGGAGAGCTGCGCGATGCGCTGGTCGGTGACCTCGGCCTGCCTCACCGCCTCGGCGGAGATCTCGTTCGATTCCTGCACTCTCCGGGTGATCTCGGAGATCGACTGGCTCAGCTCGTCGGAGGCTGACGCCGCCGAACGCACGTGCTCGGAGGCGTCCTCGGACGCCCCGGCCGACTGTGCGGACAGATCGGCGGTCGAGCGTGCGGTGTCGGTCAATTGCCGCGCCACCCGCTCGAACTCGCCTGACGACGTCAGCACCTTGTCGAGGATGCCGCCGACGCTGCCGCGGAACTGCTCGACGAAGTTGCGCAGGTCGGCCTTGCGCTGCTCGACTGCGGCAGCCGAAGCCGCCGCCTGCTCGCTGCGCATGCGGGCGCGCTCCAGCGAATTGCTCTTGAACACCGCGACGGTGCGGGCGATCTCGCCGATCTCGTCGGCGCGATCCTCGCAATCGATCTCGACATCGCTCTGGCCGTTCGCCAGCGCCGTGAGCGAGCGCGTGACCGAGGTCAGCGGCCGGGTGACACGGCGGACGATCAGCAGGGTGAGGATTAGAACCAGCAGCGCGGCGAACCCGGCGGCGGCGGCCATGCTCGAGATCGCCTGGGTCAGCATGCTCTCGAACTGGGCCATTGGGATGCCGACGTAGAGAATGCCGGCGACCTTCCCGGTCGCGTCCGCGACCGGGAAATAGGCGGTCATGAAGGACTTGCCGAACAGAACGGCCGGGCCCTTGTAGGCCTCGCCACGGCGCAAGCCGGCCTGCGCCGGATGATCGGCGGCAAGCTGGGTGCCGACGGCGCGGTCGCCATTCTCCTTCTTCACATTGGTCGAGCGACGGACGAACTGCCCGCTCGCCTCGTCGAACACGAACAGGGTTGCGTTGCCCCCGACATAGGACACCGCGCGGTCGACGATGGCGTGATCCCTAAATTCGGGCATCTTGGGTATCTCGGCGCGCGCGACCGCGCCATCCCGCACGGTGATCTTGGCGTCGGGCACGATCTCGGCAAAGGCCAGCGCCAGCGTGCGCAGATTGACCTCGATGTCGCGCAGCGCGCGGTCATTGAAGGCGTTGGTCAGCGACCAATAGCCGGCGCCAACCACGAGCGCCGTGTTTACGGCGATCAGCAGCACGGCGCACAGGACGGCCTTGGTGCCAAGTTTGAACTGCGGCAGGAACTTCGCCGTCGAAAGGCTGGACATGAATGGAATGACCCCCGTAATTCCTGCATAATCGTGCAAGGGGCTTACGGCCGCATTAACGGCGGTTCACGCCGCCCCATGCTTTACAAATTGTAAACGAGGACGCCCTGACCACACCAAGCGCGCCGCCTATCGTCGTCTGGTTCCGCGATGACCTCCGCCTGTCCGATCACCCCGCCCTCCATGCCGCCGCCAAGACCGGTGCGCCGGTGGTTTGCCTCTACGTACTCGACGACACAGCCGGCCGGGCACCCGGCGGCGCGGCGCGCTGGTGGCTGGCACAGTCGCTGCGGGCGCTCGGCGCCGAGATCGCAGCGCGGGGCGGATCGCTGATCCTGCGCAAGGGACCGGCGGCCGGGGTGATCCCCGAGGTGGCGCGCGAAAGCGGCGCCCGCGCCGTCTACTGGAACGGGATCGCGCAAGCGCCGCATCAAGCGATCGAGCGGCGGCTCGAAGCGGAGCTGGCAAAGCTCGGCGTGGACTCGCAAAACTTTCCGGGCGACCTCCTGGTCCCGCCCTCGGCGATCCGCAACAAGGAAGGCCGGGGCTTGCGCGTGTTCACGCCGTTCTGGCGGCGCGTGCTGTCGCTCGGCGATCCGCCAAAACCCCTGCCCGCGCCGAAGCAGCTGCGCCCGGGTCCAAAGATCGTGAGCGACAGGCTGGAGAGCTGGCAGCTCGCGCCGACCAAGCCCGATTGGGCGGGCGGCCTGCGCGAGCGCTGGACGCCGGGCGAAGCCTCGGCCCGCGCGCGCCTGCGCGACTTCCTCAAGACGATCGCGCGCGGCTATGCCGGCGACCGCGACCGCCCGGACCGGGTGGGCACGTCAGGCCTGTCGCCGCATTTGCGGTTCGGCGAGCTCAGCCCGCGGCAGGTCTGGCACGCCGCGCGCTTCGCCGCGGCCGAGGATGCGGCGCTCGGGCCCGGCATCGAGAAGTTCCTGAGCGAGCTCGGCTGGCGCGAATTCTGCCGCCACCTCCTCCACGACCACCCCGACCTCGCCACCGAAAACCTGCAAACGAACTTCGACGGCTTCCCCTGGAAGCGCGACACCAAGGCGCTCGCCGCCTGGCAGCGGGGCCGCACCGGCTACCCGATCGTCGATGCCGGCCTGCGCGAGCTCTGGTACACCGGCGTGATGCACAACCGGGTACGGATGGTGGTGGCGTCCTTCCTGGTCAAGCACCTCCTGATCGACTGGCGCGATGGCGAGGCCTGGTTCTGGGACACGCTGGTCGATGCGGATGCCGGCAGTAATCCCGCCAACTGGCAGTGGGTCGCGGGCTGCGGCGCCGATGCTGCGCCCTATTTCCGCGTGTTCAATCCGCAGCTGCAGGGCGAGAAGTTCGATCCCGATGGAACCTATGTCCGGCGCTGGGTGCCGGAGCTGCAAGGACTGCCGGCGAAGCTGATCCACCAGCCCTGGCAGGCGACGCCGATCGAGCTGGCGAGCGCCGGCGTCACGCTCGGCAAGACCTATCCGCAGCCGATCGTCGATCACGCCCGGGGACGCGAGCGTGCGCTCTCCGCCTACGCAAAGATCCGCAAAGGTTGAGGGTTGCTTTGACACAATTTTGAAACCCGCTATCGTCATCGCTCCATACAAACCGTGGGGGACGATATGGACGACGATAAGCCGATCACCGAACAGGCAATGGAGACGATCACCACCGCCGTGGATGCGACCAAGGACGCCGCAGTCACGGCCGTCAAGAAGGTCAGGAAAGCCGCCAAGAAGGTCGCGAAGAAAGTAGCGCCGAAGAAGGCTTCCAAGAAGAAGGCCAAGAAGACTTCGAAGAAGGCCGCAAAGAAGTCGTCGAAAAAGGCGGCCAAGAAGACCGCGAAGAAGGCCGTGAAGAAATCCGCGAAGAAGGCCGCCAAGAAGAAAAAGAAGGCCAAGAAGGCCAAGCGCTGATCGCGCTCCCGAGACCAGACACGAACAAGCCTCCGGGTGCGGACGCGCCCGGAGGCTTCGTCCCGCAACAGCCTATCCTCGCCGCTTGGCTGCGCGCCGCCCCGGATGATGGACCCCTCGCGGGTCGCGAAATTCGCTGCGATGGCCGCGCCGGTCCTCCATGGCAAAGCGCCGCCGTTTCTCGGGCGAGCCGAACTGCTTGATCACCCGCCTGCCGTTGACCTTCTTGATGACGTAGCCGCCCTCGGTCATCGAGAACGGCTCCTTCAGCGTTCCCTTGTGGTCGAACTTGGTGCCGCTCGGATGCTCGAACGGTTCGAACCAGGACGGATAGACGAAGTTCGACATTTCGAAGCCGCCGACGCGGAAGGAGTCCTCCTCGACGGCGTCGCAGACCTCATAGGCGTATTGCGTGTTCCTATTCTTGTCGGCCCAGAGATTGGCCATGGGGTCGAGCACCATCTCGAACAGCTCGTGCGAGGCCGCGACGCTGACGGGCTCCTCGCCCAGCGCCTTGACGAAGATCTTCGAGATCGGCTGGCCGCGATGCGTCAGCTCATGGCGCCCGAGCAGCCCCTCATGCGAGGCGTCGTCGAAATAGACGAGCTGCCAATCGGTGGGCTTCGGCCTTTTCGTGACATAAAGGTCGACCGGATAGCCCCACACCGGCAGGAAATGCTTGTCGTAACATTTCTGGAGCGCCGCGGTGAGCTGGCTCATCATGCGGCCGCTGATCGTTTCCTCCGCGTAGTTGATGCAGGCAATCCGGACCGGCTTCAGGGACCGGCCGAGCAGCGCACGTCTCGCCTTCTTCATGGAGGTCACCGCGTGAAAGGGAAGCTGAAATGCGGCCAGCCTAACACGGCGCGCCGCGCACGTCAGGGATGTATGCCGTCGCCTCGCCCCGTCAGCCTAGACGCGCCGGTTGACCACGAACACCGCGGCCGCGCACATCGCCATGCCGGCAATCGCCATCGCATCGAGCTTCTCGTCGAACAGTGCGTAAGCCATCAGCGCGGTCACGGCGGGCACGAGATAGAACAGGCTCGCGACCGACGTCGCCGCGGCGTGGCGGATCAGCCAGTACAACAGCCCGATCGATCCGATCGAGAGCGCTACAGTGAGCCAGGCGAGCGCGAGCACGAACTCCCGCGTCCAGTGCACCACGCGATCCTCGAACAGGAAGGCGCCGATCGCGAAGAAGACGGTGACGGCCACATATTGCACGAGATTGCCGGCGCGCCAGTCGATGTGGTTGCAGTAACGGCGCTGATAGAGCGTGCCGAGCGTTATGCTGATCAGCGAGACCACCGAGGCAAGCCAGCCGAGCCCGGCTTCGCCGGTCATGGGACGGTTGTGCAGGATCAGCACCACGCCGCCGAGGCCGAGCACGAGCCCCGCCCATTGCAACGGCGTCACCTTCTCGCCCAGCCAGCGGTTGGCGATGGTCGAGGTCAGGATCGGCTGCAGGCCCGGAATCAGTGCGGAGAGCCCGGCCGGAATCGAATGCGCGATCGCGATCGCGGTGCCGCCGAGATAGAAGCCATGGACGAGGATGCCGGCAACCGCGCTGTGCGCGATGCCAATACGGTCGGGCCATTTCGGCCGCGCAATGCCTGCGATGATCGCCATCAGGCCGACCACGATCGCCATGCGGATGGCGAGATAGGTCAAGGGATCGGCGTTGCTGATGACGTATTTGGTGCCGATGAATCCGGTGCTCCAGAGCAGGACGAACAGGATCGGCGCGGCGCGGGCGGTCAGGGCTTCTTGATTATGGTTCATTGCCGCCCTCATTGCCCCATGGGGGCCGATGCGGCAATGCGAATTTCTCGCCTAGCGATGCTGCGCTGCGACGAGCGGCAGCGGCTCGGATCAGCCGCTCACCATTCTTCCGGACAGGGGTCGATGATCTTCCAGAGCTCGACGCCGTTCTTGATCTTCTTCATGTCGGTGGTGAGCCCTCCATTGCGGCGGATCCAGTCCTTCACCGTGTCAGGATAGTAGGACATCAGGTCGGACGTCCCTTCCGAGCTGGTGACCTTGATGCCGAAGGTGAAGGCCTTGTCGTAATAGGCCTGATGGAAGCCGAGGCTGGCGCGCGGCGTCACGCAGATCTTGTTCATCGGCACGATGCCGAGCACGAGCGTGCAGGCCGAATTGCAGATGCCGTCGATGATGACGCGCTCGCCCTTCTCGCGGACCCGCTTGTACTTGGCCTTGTACTCCTCGACATAGCCGCCATGGTCGCGGGTGATGTGCAGCTCGGCCCGCGCCGGCGTGGCGGCGGCGAGGCAGAGCAACAGCAGGCTCAAAAGCGTGATGCGCATGGCGGCGGACGACGAAAGCCTTCAGGAATGGGACCGGCCTCGAAGGACCCCCAAAGGGCCGGCAACAGGATTCTAAACCGAATTCTCTTTGGTCATACTTGTGTGGGGAATTCGTTAAGCATCCCGAAAAGGCCAAAAATGGGCAGGGTCCGGCCGCACTTCCGGCAATTCTGTCACACCCACCCGGGAATCGGCGGGACTGGCCCCGTTTTCCGGCCGCCGGACAGGTGTCCTGGCGGCCTGAAATGGCTATAACCGGACGACCTATTCGCGCGGGTTCCGGAGAATCGAGATGAGCAAGTTGAAGCTTGTAGCCGCGGTTGCTGCCCTGTCGGCCGCAATCCTAGCCCCTGGTCTCGCGGAGGCGCGGGGACATCACCGGTACCACCGCTCCTACGTCAACCCGCTGCCCTACCCGATCAGCTATCTGCACAATTATGGCCCCGGCATCACCCCCGGCACCTTCGCCTATTACGACGGCCCCTCGACGAACCGCTGCTACCAGAGCGCGGCCGCCTATGTCGGCCAGGACCGCCGCCGGCACCCCTGCTTCTGAGGGGCGCCGGCGCGTCCGCTGCGGGCGTCCCTATCTGGCGGCGCCCGACAGCAGCAATTGCTTCTCGATCTCGTAGACCGGCAGCTTGACGAGGTCCTTGCCCACCTCGCCCTGAAGCGCCTTGCGCACGACGTCCGAATAATCGGCGCGGATCATGCCGAGCGCACGCGGCGAGGCCACCATGGTCAGGGCCGACGTTTCGCCCGAACTGACCGCGGCGTCGAGCCGGCTGGCTAGGCCGCGCAGAAAGGCGCGCTCGGCCTCATCGTGCCAATCGGTCTGCTCGACCGAGCTGCGCGCACCGCCGGCTGCGCCATGCAATCGGCCCGGCGCATCGCTCCCTTGTGCGCTCGTCGGGGGATTGGGCTGCTCGTGCACCTCCCTGGTGTGCAGGTTCGGAAACATCTCGTCGCCGAGGTTTTCCAGAATGAGCGCCTTGCGCCCGTCGCACACGACCAACCAGTCACCCTTGTCGATTCTCATCTTGTCCATTGCACAGCTCCAAGCAAACAGTGGGCCCCGGACCGATGCGGACGACCGGCCGAACGCGCTCCTCGTATTCCGCGAAGGACGGCCCACGGCGACAAGACTAGGGAGGATGCACCGAAGATGAATTGCGCAGGATCAAGGTTGGTGGCGATGTCCCGCGATGCGGCCGCGAGGCAAGCACGACATGGCCAGAAGCGCGGAGCTGCAGTAATCTGGCACAGCCGGATCAGGCCCGCGGCGGAGCGACTGAAGATTTGTTCATCAGCATTACATTTCGGTTCCGCCACAATTTGATCAGAACAACTTCGATATCCTGCATCGCGTAAGCGGAGGAAGACATTATGAATCTGAAGATTGGCCTCGTCGCCGCGTCCCTGTTCGGTGCCCTCGCGGCATCGCCGGCGGCGTCCGCCATGCCCATCGCGCCTGCACCTGCGGTCCCGCAGGTCTCCGACGTCGAGCAGGTCCGCATGGTCTGCGATGCTTGGGGGCGCTGTTTCTGGCGTCCGAACTATTATGGATATTACGGCCCGCGGCCGTACTACGGCCCCCGATATTATGGACCGCCGCGCTACTACGGCGGCTACGGCCCGCGCTATTATGGTTACGGCTATCGCCGCTGGTAACATTCGAAGGGGCCCTCGGGGCCCCTTCGCTTTTGCAAGATCGCGGATGGTCCACGCGCGCC
Source organism: Bradyrhizobium sp. CCBAU 45394 (assembly GCF_028128655.1). Taxonomy (NCBI): domain Bacteria; kingdom Pseudomonadati; phylum Pseudomonadota; class Alphaproteobacteria; order Hyphomicrobiales; family Nitrobacteraceae; genus Bradyrhizobium; species Bradyrhizobium sp. CCBAU 45394. The sequence goes on from NZ_LBIX01000168.1 coordinate 70,648, forward strand.
TGTTCGGCCGGTCTGGAGCAATTCCAAAACTGATCTAGATCAAAGAGAAAAATTCGCCGCGCCGACATTCTGCGACGATGGCCGACCTGATTGTTTTTCGATGCCCCCAGACGGGCATGAATGTGCAGACGCATCTGGAGAAGCAGCAGATACCGGAGGGACGGAGCTTCGAGTCCTTCGTCTGCCCCGCCTGCACGCGCATCCATTTCATCGACCTCGCCTCCGGCCAACCGATGAACCGGGAACGTTGACGGTGACAATGATCTGACGGACGCCTTGGCATGATGTCCGCAATACTACGGCCCGGAATCCGGTTTACTGAAGCGCGATGTTTCGCCATTGATGGCGATGTACCGACGTTCATTTTATTGTCACATTGCAGCAGCCGGCCAGACGCATGTTCGACGCCCTCGCCCCGTCCTCCGCGCTTCAACTGATCGACTTTGCCGATGTCGATGCCTTTCGGCCGATCGAGTCGATGGAGGACGCTCGAAGCATTCCGCTCGACGTCCCGAACTTCGCGGCCGCTCGCGCCGTCGTCTCTCTGCCGGCGTGCCGCATCATCGTGATGAGATCGTTCGCGCGCATCCTCGACACCGCCTATCGCATGCCGGGCGGGATGGTGATCCTGTCGATGACCGACGACCTTCTGGTCAATTCCAAGGGAATGGATCTCGACGCGCGCTTCTTCGTTGCGCTCCGCGGCAACGACGAATGCCATTTCGTCGAACCCCGCACGAACTATCATGCGATGATCATCTTCTCTCCAGGCCTGAAAGACCGGGGCTGGTTCGATCATGCCGACGATTTGCGGGCCTATGTCGCGAACCGGCCGGCCCTGCTGCACACACGGCAACTCCTGCTCGACATCCTGCGAACCGCGTCGGTGCAGCCGTTCCTGTTCGAGACCACCGAGGCCGCCGCCCATCTCCAGGAAGGCCTGCTGCTCGCGCTCGACGATTTGTTTCGGATCGACGCGCGACCGGAGCGGAGCACCTCGGTCCAGGGCGGGCGGTCGGCCAAGCTCGTGCAGTGGATCGACGAATACGTCGCGGCCTATCCGACCGCTCCGATCTATACGGCCGACCTCGCCGGCGAGTTCGGCGTCTCGATCCGGACGCTCGGCGGCGCAGTCAGCAAGGTGCGCGGCATGAGCCTGCACCAGTACATCCGCCTGAAGAGACTATGGGCGACACGCGCCCGGCTGCTGAAAGGCGGCGGCGCCACCGTTGCCACCTGCGCACGCGCCCAGGGTTTCCATCACATGGGCGAGTTTGCCGCGGCCTACCGTGCGACCTTCCACGAGGCGCCCTCGGACACGCTGGCGCGGGGGCGGCAGATCGGGCTTCCGACAAGCTGACGCCGCAAGCCGTGCGACGCTGACCGGCATCGACGCCACTTCGGAACATATCCGGAACATCAAGGCTGGCGCGCTCGGAAGGATTCGAACCTCCGACCCTCGGAATCGAAATCCGATGCTCTATCCAGCTGAGCTACGAGCGCCCCGGCCCGGGTATTGGGCCGCAACCGAGAAGCGCCGGACCGTTGCTGGCGAACCAGCGTACCGGCGGCGTTCGGACGCGTTCGAATTAGCAGAGAGGCTGGCCAATAAAAAGCCCTTCCCGTCTCGTTTCGAGACGGGTCAGAGGCGCTCTCACCAGGTCGTGTTGAAGAGGCCGAAATGCGGCTGCTGGGCCACCATCATCGGCCGGCCGTATTGTGGCCCACCAAACTGTGGCCCACCATAATACTGCGGCGCCGGATGCGCCCTTGCGATCTTGCGCTTGGGCTGAGCCCGGGGCGAAGATGCAGCCGGTACCTCCGCCTGGGCCTGAGCCGTCTTCTTGGCTGCAACGGCATCAGCCTTCGAGCCCGGCGTGAACTGGGCGAACGTCTCGCGCACCCGCGCCTTGGCCGACATCTCGGCGAGCGCCGCCGAGGCGACATCCTGCACCGGCGGCTGAGGCGCAACGACAGCTGCGGCTGCGGTCTTCATCGCGGGCGGGGCAATCGTCGGCTGGGTGGTGTCGAGCACGACGCGCTCAGGCAGGTGCCGATCGGACCGGATCCGGATCAACGGCTGGTCATTGCTTGCGGTCGCGACGACTGGCGTCACGGGCGAGGCCGGCACAACGAAGTTCACCGCAAACAGCAGTGCGAGCAACGCTCCGCCGACAAACATGAAATACCGAAAGATGGGCATTGGCCGCGCTCCGCCCCCCGCAATCCCCGCGTGGGCACTCCGCCTTAACAGGCGATACTATAATTGGTTCCTGGCCCAGCCCTTTGGTTCAAATGGCAACCCCAGGTTTTTCTGCCAAGGCCCGGTAAGGGTAACTTTTCCGCTACCCGAAAATGCCGCCCTTTACGCGCGACGGGCTGCAACCAGCGAACACTTCGCCTGATCGGCATTGACGTTGACGTAGCCGACAGGGATGCGCGCAAAGGTCTTGCGGCTCTTCATGCTGACCGTGTCGGCCAGAACGCGGCTGCGGTCGGTGAGATGACTGCCGTCGCGCCGTGCGAACGCGCAAACGATCGCCAAATCCTTTACGGCATAGTCATTGTCATTTCGCAGCGTGAACGTCACCAGCGCCTTCGAGCCAAGGCCGCCGCGGCGCCAGGTCTGGGAGGAAATCCTGAGACGGTCGAGTTCTGCCGCAGCCTGGGCTTCGGACCCCGGCGTGACCGCAACTGCCGCATCGCCCGAAGGCGCCATCTCGACGGATGCCAACTCCGGCTTCACCGGTTCAGCGCTGTTGCCTTTGGAGAGCGGCAGCAGCATCCAGACGCCGCAGCCCACGATGATGGCGGCCAGCAGCCACAGAATGCTTCGGCCAAATGATACGCTCGCGACCGTCACGACCCGCGCCGTGCGCTCACCAATGGCGGCGAAGCGTCCCAACCCGACCCGCTCAAGCCCTGCGCTCATGGCTGTATCACCGATCGTGGCCGCAGAAGGTTCGACGGCGGACTGGGCCACTGCTTACCTTAATCCGGGAGACGAACTAAGGTTCCCGCGCTTCAAGCGAGTCGGCAAGGACGGTGGCGATCACCGGCTGGGGTCGCTAACATGCGCCGCAATATCGAAAGACCCTGTTGGGAGAACATGAAATGCCAATCGCCGTCACCTGGGATCACGTCCACCTGCGCAGCCCCGATCCGGAGGCCACGGCGACCTGGCTGCGGGACATCCTCGGTGGCGAGATCGTGCGCGCGCCCGGACGGATCGACGTGAACCTCGGCGGTGCCAGGATCTTCATCGCACCGCTCGAGGGTGACAACGCCGTCAGTCCGCCGCCGCCGCATCCGCACCAGGGCCTCGATCATTTCGGACTCACGGTGAAGGACATCGACGCCGTCGCGGCCGAGATCAAGGCCAAGGGCGTCACGTTCACGCGCGAGCCGACGACGATCCGGCCCGGCGTGCGCATCTGCTTCATCCGTGGCCCCGAAGGAATTTCCGTCGAGCTGCTCGAGCGCGACAAGAAATACACCTGACGCGGCGCACGCCACATCGGCCATCAGCGAGACCGGGCGGCGTGCCGCCTGGCGCAGCTAAGTCATGCTGCCGGGCATGAAGCAGCGGATGGTGACGCCCATATAGCCGTAGATCGGCCACACCATGGTACGCCCGACCCGGTTCGGCTCCGAGATCACGGCCTCCTCAGGCACGTCGACCCAGACGAGTTCCTGCTTCTGGCCCTCGAGCGCGTAGCCATAGCGCGGGACGCGGACACGATAGTGCCCGTCCTTGCTGTCCCAGTCGGTGTCCGAGAGCGCCGAGCCGTCGGCATCGGAGCAGCACGGCCCCTTGCCGCTTCGCAGGCCGTCGAACCAGGCCTTCAAATCCGCATTGGTGTTGACGAACTGGCCGCGGTCACGGGCGTGCCCGAAGGGGGCTGCTAGCGCGATCAAGGCCGAGGCGCATGCCAGCTTCGTCACGCTTCGCCAGCGTACCGCGCTGCCTATCCGCCGTCGTTCGCTTTTGCAATTCGTGGGACGCGCACTGTACAGACGCGGCTGATCGCCGCCGGAATCGATCCAGTTGCTCACGTTTGTCTTGCTCCAGCACCCCGCGGCCAGTGCAACAATGGTTATGCATTTCGCGGGCCAACTTGATTCGCAACGACGGGCCTCGCCTCATGATGAGACCGTCATAACCGCGTCACAAACAAGCCGGGACAACTACGGCTCGCGGCCGCCGGCTATCGTGGCCGGCCGGCAAACTGCCGCGTTGCGCGAGGGGATGTGCTTTGGCATAAAAGCTCTACCGGTTACGCCATTGGGCGATGGCGGCCGGCCTGCGGGACGTTATGAAGAACGGCCTCTATTCGATCCACGTGAACCTGCTCGATGGTCGAGCGGGCAAGGGCAGCGGCGTGATTCTTTTCCGCGACGGCAAGATCCTTGGCGGCGATGCCTACCTCTATTACACCGGCAGCTACGTGGTGAAGGATGACCACTCCTTCAAAGGCGAGGTGCTGGTGCAGCGGCACACCTCACCGCGGGGCGACGACAATCCGCTGTTCGGCGGACCGGCGCCGGTCGGCATCGGCGTCAGTGGGACCTACACGGACACGCGCGCGGAGATGACGGGAACGGCGCTCGTCGGCAAGGCCAGCCTGATTTTCGGCGCTACTCTGCACAAGCTCGCCGAAGTCGACTAGCTATTCCGCAGCCTGCTCGAGCGGCGCCGTGCGCGGCAGGATGATCTGGATGCGCGTGCCCCCGCCCGGCTCGGAATCGAGATCGAGCCGGCCGCCGAGCCGGTTGGTGACGATGCTGTAGACGATGTGCAGCCCGAGTCCGGTGCCGCCCTGGTCGCGCCGCGTCGTGAAGAACGGATCAAAGGCGCGGCGGCGGACGTCGAGCGACATGCCGCAGCCGTTGTCGGAGAAGATGATCTCGACATTGTCCTTGCCGGACTCGCGCACCTGGATGTCGATGATCCCCGGACGCCCGTCGGGAAAGGCGTGCGCCACCGAATTGAGAAACAGGTTGGTCAGCACCTGCCCGTACGGGCCGGGATAGCTGTTCATGGTCAGGTTGGGCTGGCAATCGACGTTGAGCGTCAGATTGTGTTTGCGCAGGCCCGGCCGCAGGCTCATCACCACCTGCTCGGTGAGGTCGCCGAGATCGAAGCTGCGCTGGTCCGAATAGTTGCGGTCGGCCGCGACCTGCTTGAACGACTGGATCAGCTCGGCGGCGCGGTTGAGATTGGAGACCAGCTGCGAGGATGCGTCGCGGCTGGTGTTGAGGAACTCGTTGAGCGTCGAGCGGCGGAGCTCGCCGCGCTCGACCTCGGACGTGAACATCGCGGTCTTGCGCTCCAGCGCGGAGGCGACCGTCAGGCTGATGCCGACGGGATTGTTGACCTCGTGAGCGACGCCGGCGACCAGCCGTCCGAGCGCGGCGAGCTTCTCCGCCTCGATCAGCGAGGCCTGGGTCTCGCGCAGATTGCGCAGCGCGGTCTCCGCCGATTCCTTGGCTTTGCGCATCTCCTGCTCGCCGCGCTTGCGCTCGCCGATGTCGAGCGCCACCGTGACGATCCGCTCGATCTCGCCCTCGGCATCGAGCAGCGGCAGCTTGTTGACAAGCCATTGGCGCATGTTGCCGGAGGCGTCCTTGTACTCCTCCTCGTAGAAGCCGAGCCCCTTACGGAGCCTCAGCACGCGCTTGTCGTTCTCGTCAGTCTTGGCCGCGCCGTAGCGCGACATCAGGTCCGCGGTGGTGCGGCCGAGCGCATCGCCAGGCTCGATGCCGAAGATGCCGGCCATGTAGCGGTTCATCAGCACATAGCGCAGGTCGCGGTCCTTGACGTTGATGACCGCGGGCACGGTATCGATGACCTGCTGGAGCAGGCGCCGGCCCTCGGCGATGGCGTCTTCCGCCCGCTTCTGGTCGGTGATGTCGCGCAGCGTGCCCTCGTAGCGGATGATCTTGCCCTGCTCGTCCCGCACGCCGGTCGCACTGTCGGAAAGCCAGAGGATGTCGCCGCTGCGCTGGCGCACCTGGTACTCGAACTCGCGCACCATGCCGTCGCGATGCATCAGCCGCTGATACTCGACGCGCGCCTCGGGGTGGACGTAGATCGTATGGGCGATGTCGTTGATGCTGTCGATGAGGTGCTGCGGGCTATCATAGCCCATCATCCGCGCCAGCGCCGGATTGGCGTTGAGGAGGTCGCCGGCCGGCGTCGTCACATAGATGCCGTCGACCGAGCCCTCGAACAGTTTCCGGTAGCTCTCTTCGGCGAGGCGCTGCTCGGTGAGCGCGCGCACCGCCGCCTCGCGCGCGGTGTCGGCTTCTTCCAGCGCGCGGCGGAACACTTCGGCGGCGCGTGCGATGTCGCCGATCTCGTTGTCGACGTCGGCGGACGGGATCGAAGTGTCTTTCTGGCCGGCCGCGAGCGCGCGAATCGATCGTGCGATCTGGGCCAGCGGACGTACCGTCCGCCGCACCACGAAGCCGGCCGCGAGGATGCCGATCAGCACGCCGATGCTGCCGAGCACGATGCTCTGCCACCGCGCCTCCGTGAGCGTGCGGGCGAAATCGCGCGACAGCACATGGCCGCGCCTTGCGCTGACCTCGCGCAGCAATTCGGTGACGCGGCCGATCAGCCGGCCCTCGGTGCCCAGCACCTCGCGGTCGATGTCGGCGATCTGCCGCTCCCGGACGGCGACCGCCATGATCGCCTCGGCGTAATCATTCACGGCCGTCCGGAGCTTGGCGTCGGCGATGTCCATCGTCCGCATGTTCTGCGCGGCCTGCTCGGCCGCGGAGGGATTACGCGCGAGCAGCCCGAGCGCGATCCGGCTCTGCGCCTCGGACAGGCGGGAGGCGAGCTCGCGGTCCGCGGTGCCGGAGACCGCGGCGTCGAACTGGTCGCGCAGCGGCGGCAGGCCGGCAAGCAGCTGGGCGCGGCGGTCGATCAGGGTGGAGATCCGCTCGAGGCCGTTGCGATAGGTCGCAAGGCGCTCGGTGACCCCGTCGATCATGTCCTGCTGCTCGGGCGCGAGCTCGATACGGGTCTTCTTCAGGATGTCGCTGAGCGTCGAGGCCGCCTCACCGACCTGCTTGAACTGGATCCCGGCGCCGGGATCGGTGACGAAGTCGCGCGCGGCAAGGCGCAATTCGTTCATGCGGCGGTCGATGTCCTCGGCAAGGTCGCCGACGCTCTGGAGCCGCTGCAACTCGGCGAAGGTCGTGTCGATGTGCCGGATCGCGATCACGCTCGCCGTCGAGGTGACGATGATCACCGCCAGCACCAGGATGAAGCTTCCGAACGTAAGCTGGCCGATGGACAGCGAGAAGATTCGCTTTTTCTCGGGGGGCGGCGTCAAGTCGGCGGACATTGGTGCGTTGAGGGACCGGGCTGTTGGAAGCCCAATATACGACGTATTGCACGCCCGGGGGAACCTGCCTCCCGCCTCGGAATATCCTTAATATCGTGGTTCTCGCCCCGCCCTCCTCGCCGGCTTTATGACGTTTTGACGCTCGCCTGCCGCCAGGCCGGGATCGTCATGGCGGCAACGCCGAGAACCACGCAGGCCAGCCCGATCCAGGCGGTCCGGCTCAGGGTTTCGCCGAGGAAGGCGACGCTGATGGCGACCCCGATCGGCACGCGCAGATAAGCCTGCGCGATGGTCCCGACCGAGCCCAGGGTCTGGATCAGCCGGAAATAGATCGCGAACGCCGCCGCGGTCGAGAACACCGCGAGCGCGAACAGCGCCAGCACGGAACTCAGCGACGGCGATAGCGTCCAGGGCTGCTCGACAACCAGCGAGGCCGGGATCAGGACGGCCGCGCCCGCCAGCAGCGAGCCGGCGGCGGGCGCCATCGGGTCGAGGCCCCTGAAGCTGCGGCCGAAAATCGCGGCGCAGGCGTAGCAGATGGTGGCAGCGACGATCGCGGCCTCCGCAATGATGCCGCTGCCGATGTCGTGGACGGTATCGACGCCGACAATCAGGAGGATGCCGGCCATGCCGGCGACCACGCCGAACAGCTTTCGCGGTGTCGTCGCCTCGTGGCGGGTCACGACCGCCGTAAGCAGGAAGGTGAAGATCGGCCCGGCCGAGTTGAGGATGGTGGCGAGCGCGGCATCGACATGGTGTTCGCCCCAAGCGATCAGCGTCCAGGGGATGACGCTATTGAGCACGGCCTGGAACGCGAAGCGCTGCCAGGTCGCGGCATCCGTCGGCATTTTGATGCCGCGCGCCCGCATGACGATGAGCAGCAGCAGGCCGGCGATCGCGGTGCGCGCCGCGATCAGCGTGATCGGCGGAATGGTGGCGACGCCGAGCTTGATGAAGGTGTAGGAGCCGCCCCACAGCGTTGCGAGCGCGACGAGCAGCGCCAGCTCGACGGCGATGTTGGTGTCCTGCCGGTTGTCCATTGTGCGCTCCGTCCATTCCGCGATGGACGGAACCTAGCGCGCCCGCAAGCGTCAATACTTCGCTGCGTGTCGAAGTGTATCAGCCGACCGCGCCGACCTCGAACACCTCGCCGTCATAGCCGGCCTCGCGGGGGATGCGGAGCTGGCGGCCGGTTTCGGTCTTGGTCATCACTGGCATCACCGTGACGATGGACATGCCGCGGGCGTGCTCCAGCGCGGCATCCACGCTGCCCTGCTTGGCAAGCCGGATCAGATTGCGCGTGGTCGGGAACGGCAGCTTGAAGCGGCCGCTCTCCCCGCCCTCCACCGCCTCGCGCGGCGACACCCAGATCGAGTCGGTCGACTCGCGGCCGTCATGCGCGCCGAGCTGGTCCGGGGGCGCCGCGGCCAGGAAGAACCAGGTGTCGAACCGCTTCGGCATGCCCTCGGGCGTGATCCAGTGTGCGTAGGGCACCAGCGTGTCGAGCGCGAGCTGGAGGCCGTTGTCGGCGAGGATGCTGAGGAACGAGATCTTGTGCTCGTTGAGCGCGACGCGATGCTTGTCGGCGAGTTCGCCGGCACGCCTGGCATCGACCGGCGTGCCCGTGTCCTTCGACCGCGCCAGCAGGATGCCGCTCTCTTCAAAGGTTTCGCGGATCGCGGCAATACGAAAGCCGCGGTCCGATTCACTCAGGCCCTCGCCGCCCGAATACAGGTCGGCGCGGGCGACGATCTCGTTGTCGCCGGCATCGACACTGCCGCCGGGAAACACCAGCGCGCCCGAGTTGAACTCGATCTGATGATGGCGGACCATCATGAAGACTTCCACCTCCTCCGTTCCATCACGGAGCAGAAGGATCGTCGACGCCGGGCGTGATGCTGATGTCTCGGCCATTTACCTAACCTGCAGCGCTGGATTGCGGGCCAAGATTGGCGCGCTTGTCGACGCGGGCAACGCGCGACAGCAGATACTCGACCTCGGCCTTCGCCGTCGCCGTGATGGTGGCGCCCGGCTTGCGCTGCGCGCTGGAGGCGATGATACCGCGCTTCTGCAGCACGTATTTGCGCACCGCAAGGCCGGCCCCCGGCTGCTGCTCGTAACGGATCAGCGGCAGATGCGCGTCGAACAGATCATGCGCCGCATCGCGCTTGCCGGCCTTGGAGAGGTTCACGACGTCGATCAGAAGTTCGGGGAAGGCATAGCCGGTCATGGCGCCGTCGGCGCCGCGCTCCATCTCGAAATCCAGGAACGTGCCGCCATTGCCGCAGAGGATCGAGAGCGGGCGAAGCGAGCCGTCTTTCTGGAAGTTGCGCAGCGTCGTGATCTTCTCCAGGCCCGGCCAGTCCTCGTGCTTGAGCATCACGCAGTTCGGATTGTCCATGACGATCTTGCGGATCACCGCCGGCGTGAACACCACCTGCAGGGTCAGCGGATAGTCCTGGAGCACCCACGGCACGTCGGGGCCGATGGCTTCCGCCGCCTGCTTGAAATAGCCGACGATCTGGTCGTCGGTGCGAAGCGAGGGCGGCGGCGCGATCATCACGCCGGCCGCGCCTGCATCCATCGAGGCCTTCGCCAGCGAACGCATGGTGGCAAAGCCCGGCGCGGAGACGCCGACGATCACCTGCATCTTCTTGGCGCGCTTGACGAAGCGAACCGCGACCTGCTCGGCCTCGGCGGCATCGAGCTTCGGCGCCTCACCGAGGATGCCCAGCACCGTGACGCCATCGCAGCCGACCTCCTCGTAGAAATCCGTCAGGCGGTCGATCGAGCGCTCGTCGATCCGGCCGTCGTCGTGGAACGGCGTCGGCGCGATTGCGAAGGTGCCCTTGGCCTCGGCGGTCAGTTTCATCAGTCTCTCTCTTTCTCTGTCATTCCGGGGCGCGCGCAGCGCGAACCCGGAATCTCGAGGTTCCGGGTTCGGCTCTTCGAGCCGCCCCGGAACGACAACAACGGCTAAAACCGCCGCGCCCCCATCTTGATCTGCTCCTCGGAGAAGAAGATCTCCTTGGCATGATCGACGATGTCCTGAGCATTCCAGCCCGAGTGCGGCGGTTTCCAGCCTTCCATTTCCATCATCCGCATTTCGCGCACGCCGCGGGGCCCGGACACGCCCAACACCTTGCCGGTCTGGTCGCCCGACAAGTCGCTGACCATGTATAGCACGGCCGGCGCGATGCCGTCCGGCCCGAGCGCCGCCGAGGGGTTCTCCTTATAGCGGGGCAGGTCTGCGGTCATGCGGGTCAGGGCGCCCGGGGCCAGCGTCCAGATCCGGATGTTGTACTTGCGGCCCTCGATCGCCAGCACGTTGGACAGGCCCCAGATGCCGCCCTTGGCCGCGCCGTAATTGGTCTGCCCGAAATTGCCGATCAGCCCTGATGTCGAGGAGGTGTTGACGATGACGCCGCCACCGTTTTCCCGCATCCAGCGAAACACCGGCATGGTGCAACAAAAGGTACCCTTCAGGTGCACCTTGATGACCTTGTCCCAGTCGGATTCGGAGGCCTTGGCAAAGGTCTGGTCGCGCAAGATGCCGGCATTGTTGACGAGGATGTCGGCGCGGCCGAAGTGCTTGATGGCGTCGTCGAACACCGACTGGCCGCCCTCCATGGTGGAGATGTCGGCGCCGTTGGCGACCGCCTTGCCGCCTTCCGCCTTGATCGCGTCCACCACGAGCTGTGCCATCGACTTGTCGGCGCCGGAGCCGTCGCGGGGGCCGCCGAGGTCGTTGACGACGACGGATGCCCCTTCCCGCGCGAACAGTTTCGCGTAGGCCTCACCGAGCCCGCCGCCCGCACCGGTGATCAGCGCGACCTTGCCGTCGAGTAGTCCCATGGTGGCTTCTCCCTGTTTTATTATCGTCATTCCGGGGCAGCGCGCAGCGCTAAACCCGGAATCCGGAGGTTGTAGCTCGAGATTCCGGGTTCGCGCTTCGCGCGCCCCGGAATGACGGAGGCAGCTAACCCAGCACCGTCTTGCCGTTCTTGATCACGGTGACGCCGCGTGACTTCACCTTGGCTTCGAACGAGATCGTGTTGCCGTCCTTCCAGAGGTCCATGGTCACGGTCTCGCCGGGATAGACCGGGGATGAGAACCGCGCGACGTGCTGGCGGAAGGCGGAGGCGTCGTAATCGGCATAAGTCTGGAGCACGCCGCGGCAGGTGATGCCGTAGGTGCACATGCCGTGCAGGATCGGGCGCGGGAAGCCGGCCTTCTTCGCAAACTCGGGATCGCTGTGCAGCGGGTTGCGGTCGCCGCAGAGCCGATAGACCAGCGCCTGGTCGGGACGCGTGACGATGTCGATCGTCTTGTCGGGCGCGCGCGCCGGGATCTTGTGCGGATCGGGCTGGGTCAGGTTCGGCCCGCCAAAGCCGCCGTCGCCGCGGGCGAAGCGCGAAGCGACCAGCGTCGCCAGCTTCTCGCCCTTCTCGTTCTTCAGCACCGTCTGGTGGCTGATGACGACGCCCTTGTCCTTGCCCTTGTCGTAGACCTCGAGCACGGAGGAGTCGGCGGTGATGTGCGCGGCCACCGGCAGCGGCTGGTGAAAGGTGATGTCGCGCTCGCCATCGACCACCATCACGCGGTTGAGGTTCATCTCGCCCGGCCCCGAGCCCCACGCCGCGACGGAAGCAAAGGTCGGCACCACCTTCAGCGGCCGCGGCGTGAACGTGCCCTCGTTGACGAAGGCGAGTTCGTTCTCGTCCATCGGATCGGCACCGAGCCCGATGCCGTAGGCGTAGAGCATCACCTCGCGGTCGGTGTAGGCGTATTTCTGGCCGATGTTTTTCAGGCCTTTGAGTTCTTTATATCTGGCGGACATTTTTTGGTTTCCTCCCGGCATTCTTAGCGAGCAGCGGCGCTCGTTAATGTGCCCTCTCCCCTTGTGGGAGAGGGCCACGAGAACCGTGCGGCAAACTCGTTTGGGTGAGGGGTTAGCTCCGCATCGAAAGTCTTTCCGCGGAACGATACCCCTCATCCGGCGCTTCGCGCCACCTTCCCCCACAAGAGGGGAAGGAAGAATTCGTAGGATGGGTAGAGCGCATCAGGCCGGCGTGAAGAACGGCAGCGGCGCGCCGTCGGTCGGCTTGAACACCACCTTCACCTTCTGGCCGATCTTCAGCTTCTCGAGATCGCAATCGACGAAATTGGTCTGCACCGAGGGGCCTTCCTTCAGCGTGACGTAGCCGATGGCGTAAGGGCCGGTCGGCGACTTCCGCATCAGGCTCCAGGTGTAGATCGTGCCCTCGCCCGAAGCTTCCTCCCACACCGTCTTGTCGGAGTAACAGAACGGGCAGATCGAGCGCGGGAAGTAGTGCGCTTCGCCGCACGCGGTGCAGCGCTTGATCATGAACTTGCCCTGCTTGGCTGCGTCCCAGAACGCGGCGGTCTCGGGGTTCGTCACCGGGGCCGGATACTTTTTCGCTTCACTCATTACACGCGCTCCAGAATGGCCGTCGAGGCGGCGTGGCGAACACCCAAAAGCCCGCCGGTGCCGTGGGCGATGGCGAGATCGCAATTCTTGACCTGCACCTTCGGATGCGCCTCGCCGCGCAACTGCCTGACGGCCTCGATGATCTTGGTCATGCCGCCGCGGTTGACGGGATGGTTGCTGCAGAGGCCGCCGCCGTCGGTGTTGAACGGCAGCTTGCCGACGCCCGAGATCAGATTGCCGTCGGCGACAAACTTGCCGCCCTCGCCCTTCTTGCAGAAGCCGAGGTCCTCGAGCTGCATCAAGACGGTGATGGTGAAGCTGTCGTAGATCGAGGCGTATTTGATGTCCTTCGGCGTGATGCCGGCTTCGTCGAACGCACGCGGGCCGGACCAGATGCCCGCGGAGTATGTGAGATCGAGATCCTTGCCGCCGCGCGGTCCCTTCATCGCCTCGCCATGGCCGATCAGCTTGACCAGCGGCTTCTTCAGGCTCCTGGCGATCTCGGGCGTGGTCACGATCAGCGCGCCGCCGCCGTCGGAGACGACGCAGCAATCCATGCGATGCAAGGGATCGGAGATCATCGGCGAGTTCAAGACGTCCTCGACCGTGACGACGTCCTTGAGCATTGCATGCGGATTGTATTGCGCGTGGTGCGAGGCCGCGACCTTGATCCAGGCGAGCTGCTCGCTGGTGGTGCCATAGTCGTGCATGTGGCGCATGGCACACATGCCATAGGCATTATGCGTGGTCGCGCCGTAAGCGGACTCGAAATCGGCTTCCGCGCCGGCCGCGCGCGGCGGCATCACGCCGGTGCGCGGTTTCCCGGCGAGCGTGATCAGCGCGATCGAGCACTTGCCCGCCGCGATCGCTTCCGCGGCATGACCGAGATGGATGATGTAGGAACAGCCGCCGGTCTCGGTGGAATCGACGTGGCGGAGCTTTTTGGTGTTGAGGCCGAGATAGTCGACCATCGGCCAGGCGCCGCCGGGCGCGTCGCCCGCGCAGAAATAGCCGTCGACATCGTCCTTGCTGAGCCCGGCATCCTCGATCGCGCCCTTGGCGACCTCGGCGTGGAGCTGGGCGGTGGATTTGTCCGGCGCATGCCGGGTCGGGTGTTCGTAGATCCCGGCAATGTAGGCCTTGCCCTTGATGGTCAAAACAGAGGTCTCCGCTCGCGTTTCTTATTGCCCCGTTTTTCTGAACCGCACTGGCCCTGTTGGCAAGCGCGGAAATATTCCGTCGGGCGAGAGGGCAGCAGGTGGGCGCAAGTGGGCGATATTGCCCCGCCGTCGATCACAGCCCCGTCAATGGTGGATCTCTAGAACAATGATCGGCATCGGCGCCGTGCCGCTCCAAGCGGTCGCGACGTAGCAGTAACTGTCAGGATAGTCGCCGAGACTGAAGCAATCAGCGTCCCGGGCTATCAGCCGCCCCTTCACCTCGGTCTTCCAGAACGAAAAGCGGTCGGCGGCCGATATCCATCGCAACGGCTTTCCAACGTCCGCGACCACGAAACTCGCACCGTCCCGCAGAAGCAGCTCGATCTCAGCCGCGCCGACTCTTTGGTCAGGCCGGACATCCAACAGACCTTCGCTGTTCCAAAGCTCGGTAAGCGGCAGGCACGTCACGATGCGCCAAGCAAAATCCATATTCGACCACAGGTCCATTTCAGCGCGGACAGCCTCACGTCGCCGCTCCAGCCAGGCAGAATCCTAAAGGTGTTTTGCCCGACGGCACAAGCGATTTTCGTTTTATCGAAAGAACCCGTTGTACGAAAACAACCCCATGCACAGTAGAACGGCGATTGATATCAAACAGGAAATCGCGAGGGGGATCTGCCTAACCCAACCGACGTCCCTCTCCTGCGATCAAGCCGCGCTCGGACGCGCGCGATAGCGGAACGCGGTCACCGCGGCCAGGATCAGGCCGAAGACGAGAAAGACCGCGCCGCCCTTCACGCCAAAACTGTTCTGGTATTGGGCTTCGGCCGCGTCGTCGACGATCAGAGGCCGCGCATCCGGCCTGCCTGAGAGATAGCGGATCCTGGTCTGCCTGACCGTCTGGACGCCGTTGCGCGTGATCTTCTGCCAGAAGCTCGGGCTGATATGGGTCGGCCCGTAGCTTTGCCGCTGCCCGGACTTGTCGGTCCACGCCAGCGTAACGAGATAGCTCGGCGCGTCGCCGGCTTTGTTCACTTCACCGTAGGCACGCGTAATATCGGCGGTGGCTTCATCGCCGTGGTCGAGGATCTCCTTCAACGTGCTTTGCTCGAAATAGGAGGTCACCAGCATGTAGCCGCCGAATGGAAGCATCACAGCGGCCAAGATCCCGAGGATGAAAGGAAAGGGCCGCCGCGATCCGGCGGCGATTGCGGTACTCCCCGCCCCGCTTCGACGCGCCGACCATGCCTGCCATCCGATCACGAGCACCAGCATCACGGCGCAGATACCTGCTCCCGCCGCCATAAATCTGGACGTGGACCGGATATGGCTCAGATGATCGTCGATATCCTCGACGATCACAGGAAGCGATGAATCATCGTCAACGGCCTGAATGGGGACCGTCAGGAGCTTGAGCTGATTGCCAACCGTGATGCGCGCCGCATAGGCGGCGCTGACCGCGATGCCCTTGCGCTCGCGCCGAACGCCGTCCTTTCCGATCCATTGCAATCCGATCGACAGATTTTCGTCGACATAGCGGGGCCAGAACCCGTCGAACACGAACGGAAATCGCGTCGAGACGACTTCAGCGGACGTGATCTTGCCCGTGGTGCCGTAGCCATCACGCATGACACGTTCGATATCATGCTGATTCCAGTACATCCCCAAGGCCGCCAATACGCCAACGGCGACCAATACAATCAAGACACCGCGCAATGACATCGATCGTCGCTCCGCATAGCGCACGACCGCATCACCCGCCGCGCGCCACTATCGCAAGTTGCTGATATCGCGCGGTCACAACCCTTGTCAAACGTAGGTCTTGTAGGGTCGGCAAAGCGAAGTGTGCCCACCTCTTCTGACTCAATCCTCGTGAGGTGGTGGGCACGGCGCTTCGCGCCCTTGCCCACCCTACGGGACTTGCCCTACTCCGCCGCGA
Organism: Bradyrhizobium sp. CCBAU 45394; assembly: GCF_028128655.1. Lineage (NCBI taxonomy): Bacteria > Pseudomonadati > Pseudomonadota > Alphaproteobacteria > Hyphomicrobiales > Nitrobacteraceae > Bradyrhizobium > Bradyrhizobium sp. CCBAU 45394. The sequence goes on from NZ_LBIX01000168.1 coordinate 86,557, forward strand.
TCTGCCGCGGCGCGGGCGGCGGGCTCGCCAGGTCGGCGGCGAGCTGGGCGTAGCGGGCCTTGGCCTCAGTGACCGCCTTCTCCTTCACCGGGCCGTAGCCGCGGATGCGGTCGGGCAGCGAGAGCAACTCGACCGCGGTGTCGATCGTGAGCGGCGACAACAGGCCGAGCACGGTGGCGACGTCCTTTTCGTAGCCCACGATCAGATCGCGCTCGAGCTTGCGGTCGGCGCTGCGGCCGAAGATGTCGAGCGGGGTGCCGCGCAGGAACTTGAACTTCGCCAGCACGCGGAAGACCTTCAGCATCCACGGGCCGAAGGCGCGCTTCTTCGGACGGCCCAGGGCATCGACGCTGCGGCTAAGGATCGGCGGCGCGAGATTGAAGCTGAACTTGAAATCGCCCTCGAACTGGTCGCGGAGCTGCTGCTCGAAGGCGCCGTCGGTGAAGAGGCGCGCGACTTCGTATTCGTCCTTGTAGGCCAGCAGCTTGGCGTAGTTCACCGCGACCGCGCGCGGCAGCGCGTCGTCATAGCCGCCTTGCCTCGCGGCATCGCGAACCTGGTCGACCAGCTTGCGATAGCGTTTTGCCAGGCGGCCGTTCTGATAGGCGGTCAGGTGCTTGGCGCGATGCTCGATGACTTCGTCGAGCGTCATTGCGTCCAAGGTCTTGGGCGCGACAACCTCGCCCGTTCCCTTCAGCATGCCCGCAAGACGCTGGGGATCGGCGACCGCGAGGCGACCGAGGCGGAAGGCTTCCTTGTTCATCTTGATCGCGACGCCGTTGACCTCGATCGCCTGCTCGATCGACTCGGCCGCTAGCGGGAACAGCCCCTTCTGATAGGCATAGCCCATCATCATCATGTTGGTGGCGATGCTGTCGCCGAGCAACTGCTCGGCGGGCTTGGTGAAGTCGAAGAAGACGGAGTCCTTGTGCAGCGCCGTCTCCAGCAATCCGTTCAGCTTGCGGGTCTGGAAGTTGAAGTCGCGGTTGAGGACGAAGTCGGCGGTGGGAATGACGTGGCTGTTGATGATGCCGCGGGTGCGGCTGGTGTCGCAGAGCGAGATCGTGTCCTTGGCGACCGCGACCACCTCGTCGGCGGCGAGGACGAGATCGGCCGTGCCGGTGACGATGCGCGAGCACGTGACCTCGGCCGGATGGTCGGACAGGCGGACATGGCTCAGCACCGCCCCGCCCTTCTGCGCGAGGCCCGACATGTCGAGGATCATCGAGGCCTTGCCCTCGATGTGGGCGGCCATGCCGAGCAGCGCGCCGATGGTGAGCACGCCGGTGCCGCCGACACCGCCGACGGCGATGTTGTAGGGCTTGTCGAGCGTCGGGCGCGAGGCCGGCTCGGGCAGCGCGCCGATCTCTTCAAGCTCGGCCGGCGCACGGTGGCGCGGCGCGCCGCCGTCGACGGTGACGAAGGACGGGCAGAAGCCCTTCACGCAGGAATAGTCCTTGTTGCAGGACGACTGGTTGATGGCGCGCTTGCGGCCGAACTCGGTCTCCAGCGGCTCGACCGAGATGCAGTTCGACTGCACCGAGCAGTCGCCGCAGCCTTCGCAGACGGCCGGGTTGATCATGACGCGACGCGCCGGATCCTCCATCAGGCCGCGCTTGCGGCGGCGGCGCTTTTCGGCGGCGCAGGTCTGCACGAACACGATCGCCGAGGTGCCCTTGTACTCGCGGCACATCTTCATGACGTTGTCGAGTTCGTCGCGGTGATACTTCTTCACGCCGGGCGCGATGGTGTCGGCGGGATAGGTGTCGGGCGCCTCCGAGACCAGATAGATCTCGCGGATGCCCTCGGCGTGGAGCTGGAAGGTGATCTGCTGCGGCGAGAGATCGCCGTCATGGCGCTGGCCGCCGGTCATGGCCACCGCGTCGTTGTAGAGGATCTTGTAGGTGATGTTGGTCTTGGAGGCGACCGCCTGACGGATGGCGAGCAGGCCAGAGTGGAAATAGGTGCCGTCGCCGAGGTTGGCGAAGATGTGGTTCTCGTTGGTGAAGGGCGCGATGCCGACCCACGGCACGCCCTCGCCGCCCATATGCGTGAACGTCTCGGTCGAGCGGTCCATCCACAGCGCCATGAAGTGACAGCCGATGCCGGCCAGCGCGCGGCTGCCTTCGGGGACCTTGGTCGAGGTGTTGTGGGGACAGCCGGAGCAGAAATACGGGGTGCGGGAGACAGGCGCGGTGGCCTGCATCTGTGTGGCCTGGCGGCCGTTGAACCAGTCGGCCTTGACGCGGAGCATCTCCGCGATTTCAGGGTTGAGATTAAGCCTTAGAAGTCGCTCGGTGATCGAGGTCGCAAGCGAAGCGACGCTGAGCTCGGCGGCGAAGGTCAGGAAGCGCTTGTCGTGCTCGTCCATCTTGCCGACGATGCGCGGGCGGACGTCGTCGCGCCAGTTGAACAGCTCCTGCTTGACCTGGTTCTCGACGATCTCGCGCCGCTCTTCGATGATGAAAATCTCTTCGAGCCCGACCGCGAACTGGCGCACGCCTTCCGGCTCCAGCGGCCAGGGCATGCCGATCTTGTAGAGACGGAGACCGATCTTGGCGGCAACCTCCTCGGTGACCCCGAGCTCGCGCAGCGCCTGCCGCACGTCCTCATAGCTCTTGCCTGAGGCCATGATGCCGAAGCGCGCGTTCGGCGAATCCATGGTGACGCGGTTGACCCTGTTGGCGCGCGCGAAGGCGATCGCGGCAAAGCCCTTGTAGTCCTGGAGGCGGCGGTCCTGCTCGAAGCGGTCGTCGGGCCAGCGCAGATTGAGGCCGCCGGGCGGCAGCTCGAAATCGGGCGGGATGATGAAGGGCTTCATCTCGTCGGTGAGGTCGATCTCGGCGGTGGTCTCCACCGTCTCCGTGATCACCTTCATGCCGACCCAGCAGCCCGAGTAGCGCGACATCGCGATCCCGAGCAGGCCCATCTCGATCATCTCGTGGATGCTGGACGGGTAGAGATACGGCATCAGCGCGGACATGAAGGCGTGGTCGGACTGATGCGGGACGGTCGAGGATTTTGCGCCGTGGTCGTCGCCGGCCAGACACAGCACACCGCCGTTCTTGGCCGAGCCCGCGGCATTGCCGTGGCGGAACACGTCGCCGCAGCGATCGACGCCGGGGCCCTTGCCGTACCAGATGCCGACCACACCGTCATACTTGGCGCCGGGCGAGAGATTGAGCTGCTGCGAGCCCCAGACGGCGGTCGCGGCCAGGTCCTCGTTCACGCCGGGCTGGAACTTGATGTTGTACTGCTCGAGATGCTTTCGCGCCGCAAAGAGCTGCTGGTCATAGCCGCCGAGCGGCGAGCCGCGATAGCCGGAGATGAAGCCCGCGGTGTTGAGGCCATTGGCGCGGTCGCGCCGGATCTGGGCCATGGGCAGGCGAACCAGGGCCTGGATGCCCGTGGTGAAGACGTGTCCGGTGTCCTGGGTGTATTTTTGATCGAGACTGATCGGACCCTGGTTGATTCCCATGCTGTCCTCTTTCCACGCCCTGTTCAGGTCTTTGTCACTTAACGTCGCTTAAGCCGTTGCCTGCCCGTTGTTTTTAGCTAGGGCGCGCCGACCATCTCCGCCACTCTATGTCGGATATTTAACGCTCCGCACCACAAATCTGGACCAAAGCGAGCGCCAGGTAAAAATCGCAATTTCGTGGCTGCAAAGGCATCAGGCATTTTCAATTTGTGTCACCATACCCCCGCCGTCGCGAAATGAATTGATGCCCCCGTCACGCAGGCGACGTCGATTGGTCGCAGGAAAGGCTCTCGATGCGGACGATTCTGGCTGGCCTGGCTGTGGGTTTGGCGTTGTGCAGTGCGGTTGCAGGCGCGGCCCTCGCCGCCGAACCGTCGCCGGAGCTGATCGCCTATGGCAAGACGCTGGTCGAGGCCGGCGACTGCGCGGGCTGCCACACCGCCGATCCGGCCAAGCCGTTCGCGGGCGGAAAGCGCATCGACACGCCCTTCGGCGCGATCTATGCGCCGAACCTGACGCCCGACCGAGACACCGGCATCGGCGCCTGGGCGGATGCCGATTTCACCCGCGCCCTCCGCTATGGCGTCGCGCCCGACGGCTCGAACTACTATCCGGCCTTCCCCTATCCCTACTTCACGAAGATGACGAAGGACGACACGCTGGCGATCCGGGCCTATCTCGGCACGCTCGCGCCCGTCGTGAGCCGCAACAAGCCGCCGGAGTTGCGCTGGCCGTTCGGTTACCGCGGCCTGATGCGGATCTGGAATGCCATGTATTTCAAGCCCGGCCTGTTCGAGCCGGACCAGAGCCAGAGCGCGGCGTGGAATCGCGGCGGCTATCTCGTCACCGGGCTCGGCCATTGCGGCGCCTGCCATACGCCGAAGAACTATTTTAGCGCGGACAAGCAGGCGCAGGCATTCGCCGGCAACGAGATCGGCGGCTGGTACGCCCCAAGGCTCGATGGCGCGCCGCGCACCGGGCTGAAGTCGTGGAGCGTGGAGGACATCGCCGAATATCTGCAGAGCGGCCGCAATGCCAAGAGCCATGCCGACGGGCTGATGGCGGAGGTGGTGGTCAACTCGACCTCGAAGATGAGCGACGCCGATGCGCGCGCGATCGCGGTCTATCTGAAGGGCCTGCCGCCGGCGCGGCGCGAGACGATCGTGACGCCGCCCGACGAGGCCGAGATGAAGGCCGGCCAGGCGGTCTATGCAAAGCTCTGCATCGCCTGCCACGAAGCCGACGGCACAGGCGCGCCGCGCATCTATCCGCCGCTGCCCGCCAACGCGCTGCTGCAATCGGTCAATCCGTCCTCGACGTTGCGCATCATCCTCGACGGCGCCCACACCGTGACCACGCCGCGCGCGCCCAACACCGGCGAGATGCCGGCCTATGCCAAGCAATTGTCCGACGGGGAGATCGCGGCGGTGACGAACTACATCCGCAATTCCTGGGGCAATTCGGGCCCGCTGGTGACGCCGGCGCAGGTGGCGAAGGCGCGGAAGCAACCGTAGCCAGCTCTCTCTCCCGTCATTGCGAGCGCAGCGAAGCAATCCAGAGTCCCCACGCGGAAAGATCCTGGATTGCTTCGCGAGGTGGATGGAGCTACCGCTCATCCTCCTTGAACACGAATTTCGGCATCTCCCATTTGTAGCGCACCGCGAGCAGGCGGAAGCTGATGCCGAGGATGAAGGTCAGGATCGTCCAGAGCTCGGCGTTGAGATTGAGGCCGAAGGCCGTCGCGTAGAACAGCCCCGTCACCACGGAGACGCTGGCGTAGAGCTCGGAGCGAAACAAGAGCGGCACGTCGTTGCAGAGCACGTCGCGCAACACGCCGCCGGCGCAGCCCGTCACCATGCCCGAGACGATGACGATCGGCAGCGAGACATCCATCTGCCAGGCGATGTCGCAGCCGGTCATGGTGAAGACGACGAGGCCGATGGCATCGAGCACGATGAAGGCGAGCTGAAGCCGGTGCACGAGGCGCGCGAACAGGATGGTCAGCAGCGCTGCAGCGCCAGGGAGCACGAGATAGATCGGGTTCGCGACCCAGGCGAGCGGATAGTGGCCGAGAAACAGGTCGCGCAGCGTGCCGCCGCCGAGCGCGGTAATGCTGCCGAGCATGCAGACGCCGACATAGTCCATGCTGCGCCGCCCCGCAGCAAGCGCCGCGGTCATGCCCTGCGCCGTCAAGGCAACAAACGCCAGAAGGTGCAGCACGCTATCGCTCGGCGGCAGGCTCCACATCGCTTTGTTCCCTTATTCCGCCCGTGGAACTTACGTCCGCGGTTCCAGGATGAACAAGGGGTCCATCCGGGATGAGCAGGTTCCCGATTCCCGACGCGGGGGCAACATGCGACGAAAGCATCAGAGGGGGCGGAACAGAATCTCGCATCTATGGGTTGTCCAGCCGCCATAATCGAGGAGACCCAATCGATGGCTGACGACCGTTTCCCCAACGATCCGTATCGCCCGAATCTCGCCGATGATGAGTATCTCCGTGCGGCGCGACGGGATGCCGACCTTCAGGTCGACCCCGAGCTGGGCGAAGGCCCCGCCTCCAGCGGCAAGGTCGCACTGTTTGCCGTGGCTGTCGCCCTGGTGCTGGGTGCCGTGTTCTACGGCTTGAACAACACGACCACCGGCAACCAGGCGAGCAACGAGCCGGCGAAGCAGACGGCCCAGCAGGCTCCGCCGGCCAATCCAGCGGCGCCTCCCGGCATGCGCGACGTGACGCCGCGCAACAACACCGCGCCGGGCGTGACCACGGGTGCTGCGCCGAGCAAGCCGGCCGCGCCGGATCCGGCCGCACCGTCTAACGGCGCGAAGTAAGACTTCGCAGTGACGCATGAAAGCGGCGGGACACAACATCCCGCCGCTTTTCGTTTGGCTCTAGCTGAACATCTTGTTGAGCTCGCCGCCGGGATAGCCGCTGCCGAGCTCGGTGAAGGTCCCCTTCTCGGCCATCTCCTTTGCCGCGCGCATGAAGCCGCCCCACGCGGCGCGGGCGAGCGAGCCACCGACGCTGATCCGGCGCACGCCGAGATCTTCGGCCTCCTGCAAGGACAAGCCGGAACCGCCGATCAAGAGGTTGAACGGCTTCGGTGCGACAGCCTTGACCACCGCGGCAATGTCCTCGCGGCTCTTCAGGCCCGGCGCGTAGAGGCAATCGGCGCCGGCGTCGGCGTACGCGGTGAGCCGGTCGATGACGAGCTTGAGATCGGTCACGCCCCACAGATAGGCCTCGCAGCGGCCGACCAGCAGCGTGCCGCTGTCGCCGATCGCCTTGCGCGAGGCCATGATGCGCTCGACCGCGAGCGCGCGATCGTAGAGCGGCCTGTCCTTGTCGCCGGTGGAATCCTCGATCGACAGGCCGGCGACGCCGGTACGCACACAGCGCTCGACATTGTCAGCGACCTTGTCCGGCTCGACCGCAAAGCCGCCTTCGAAATCCGCATTCACGGGAATGTCGACCGCCGAGCTCAATGCTGCCAGATGCTGACAGACGTCCTCGACAGTGACGTGGTTGTCGGCCTTGCCGATGGTCCACGCAAAGCCCGCGCTCGATGACGCAATCGCCTTGAAACCGAGATGCTGCAACGCCTTGGCGCTGCCGACATCGACCGGATTGGGCAGAATGAAGCAGCCGCTCTCGTGCATCTTCCTGAAGGTCGCGCGCTTGTCCGCGGTCGTCACGTGCATGTTTCTCTCCCTTGTTGGCCGCGCAGACATAGGCACGCATTCAGGGCAGCGCTAGTGCGCATCGTGCACGGCGCGACTGTCCTTCGGCGCCTCGTCGCGATCGTTCATGCCGTAGTCCCTGATGACGCTGGCGATGCGCAGATGATAGTCGGCAAAGATCTGTGCCCTGCCCTTGGCCTGGGTGCGCCGGTGCTCCATCGTGTTGCGCCAGGCCTGCACGGCTGCCTCATCCCGCCAGAACGACACCGACAGGATCTTGCCTTTCTCGGTCAGGCTCTCGAAACGCTCGACCGAGATGAAGCCGTCGATAGTTTGCAGGATCGGCTTCAGATCGGCTGCAAGGTCGAAATAGGTCTGGCGATGCTCGGGCTTGGGCCAGACCTCGAAGATCACGGCGATCATGGGCGTCTCCTGCTGACGGTGTCGTGGCCTACAATACCACCTTGCGCAGGAAGGTGCGCTCTTCCGCGAGGATGAACTTGTGTTCCTCGGCGAAATGAAAGTTCGCCATGCCTTCCGCATCCTGGCGCAGCCGGGCGCGGTAGGCCTCGTAGGCGGCCAGGCTCTCGAAGGTGATCAGTGCGAAGGCGATGTTGTTGGTGCCCTCGTGCGGCATGAAATAGCCGATCAGGTCGCCGCCGCATTTCGGAATGATAGTGAGCCAGCGCTTCGAGTATTCCTCGAACTGCGCGCGCTTGAACGGATCGAGCTGGTAGCGGATGAAGACGGTGACGGACATGTAAGGCTCCTGTGTTTCCACCTCGTCATTGCGAGCGCAGCGAAGCAATCCAGGAATCTCTCCGCGGAGACAGCCTGGATTGCTTCGTCGCCAGTGCAAAATTGCTTCGCAATTTTGTCACGGGCTCCTCGCAATGACGACTTGGTGAGAGCCTACGCGCTTGCCCGACCGCAATGCTTCGGCTACCATCGAAGCATGAAATCAGGACCCGACATCGCCATGGTCGCTTCGCTGGTCGGCGACCCCGCCCGCGCCAACATGCTCACGGCGCTGATGAACGGACGCGCGCTGACCGCGAGCGAGCTCGCGCAGGAGGCCGGCATCACGCCGCAGACGGCGAGCTCGCACCTTTCGAAGCTCGAGGCCGGCGGGCTGGTCGAGCCGGAGAAGCAGGGCCGGCATCGCTACTACCGCCTCACCGACGACGACGTTGCCGGCGTGCTCGAAGGGCTTGCGGGCCTCGCCGCTCGCACCGGCCACATGCGCGTGCGCACGGGACCGAAGGATCCGGCGCTGCGGCGCGCGCGCATCTGCTACGATCATCTCGCCGGCGATCTCGGCGTGCAGATGCTCGACACCATGCGCGAGCGAAACCTGGTCAGGCAGAAGAAACAGGACATCGAGCTGACCGCCGAGGGCGAACGCTTCCTCGCCAAACATTTGCAGATCTCGCCCGACATGCTCGCCCATCCGCGCCGGCCGGTGTGCAAGGCCTGCCTGGATTGGAGCGAGCGGCGCCACCATCTCGCCGGCACGCTGGGCGCCACCATGATGCAGCGCTTCACCGAGCTGAAATGGGCCGCGCGCGACGCCACGCCGGGCAGCCGCGTGGTGAATTTCACCCGCACCGGCGAGAAACAGTTTGCCGCGCTGTTCGGGAATGGGAAGGACTGATCACGCCGGAAGCGTGACGGCACACAATCGCGTGTTAGCTCTCACTCTCGTCATGGCCGGGCTTGACCCGGCTGTTCACAGGTTTACTGGCACCGTCATTCCGGGATGGTCCGAAGGACCAGACCCGGAATCTCGAGATTCCGGGGTCGCGTCTTCGACGCGCCCCGGAATGACGTTCTGCAAAAGCCAGAGAGCCCAATGATCCGCTTCCTCCCGGCCGCGCTTGCCGCCGCCCTCCTCGCCGCCCCTCTTGCCGCATACGCCGCCGACACCACACCACGCGAGCCTTACGGCATCGCGCTCGAAGGCTTCGCCTATCCCTATCCCGTGCACCTGCTGCCTGTTGTCAACGACGGCGAGCAGCTCAGCATGGCCTACATGGACGTGGCGCCTCAGCAACCGAACGGCCGCACCGTGGTGCTGCTGCACGGGCGCAATTTCCCGTCGAGCTACTGGGCGCCCGTCATCACGATGCTCAGTGAGGCCGGATTCCGCGTCGTGGTGCCGGACCAGATCGGCTTCGGCAAATCCTCCAAGCCGCAAGGCGAGCTGCATTTCGACACGCTGGCGCGCAACACCATCGCGCTGCTCGATCACCTCAAGATCGACAAGGCCGAGGTTGTCGCGCATTCGCTCGGCGGCATGCTGGGCGTGCGCATCGCCCGCGCTTATCCCGACAGGGTCGCCCACCTCGTGCTGACCGCGCCCATCGGACTGGAGGACTACCGCCTCTACGTGCCGCCGACGCCGACCGAGAAGATGATCGAGAGCGAAGACAAGCTGACGGCCGAGGGCTATCGCAAGCAGCTCCAGACCAATTACGCGATCAAGCTGCCGCCGGATGCAATCACGCCGTTCATCGACGCCCGCTTCAACATCAAGGGCAGCCCCGACTATCCGCGCTGGCTGCGCGCCTTCGTGAGCTCCGGGCAGATGATCTATCGCGAGCCGGTCGCGCACGAGGTCGCGCTGATCACCGAGCCGACGCTGTTCATCATGGGCGCCGACGACCACAACGCACCGGGCCGGCCAAACGCACCGGAAGCGCTGCGCGCGAAGATGGGGCAGAACGCCGAGCTCGCGAAGGCGTTTGCTGCGAAGATGCCGAATGCGCGGGCCGAGGTGATCCTCGACACCGGCCATCTCGTCTTCCTGGAAGCGCCGGAGAAATACAGGGAGCTGGTGCTCGGCTTTCTCGGCCGGTAGAGCGTTTTCGAGCAAAGTGGATACCGGTTCGCGTAGCGTCAGAACAAAGAACCTGGAGGCCCGCTTCGATTCCATCGGAACGGGCCGCTGGCGCCATTGCTGTCGCCTGAAGCCGTATGCGGACAACGTTCATGCCGCATTCAGGTCATGATTGGCAGGTTTGGATCGCGACGTGTCGGCACGTTTCTCCCCAGATTTAACGTGTCGAATCGTGTCTTTTGATTCATTGTGCGCCGCAAGCGCGCTGCCCAAACATTCTGTCCCGAGGACGAGAAGGAAGTTCAAATGAAATATCTCTTCGCCGCCGTCATGCTCGCCAGCGCGGTCGTCGGTTTCAGCGAAGCGGCCAGCGCCGCCGGCGGTTGCGGCCCCGGCTGGTATCGCGGCCCCTATGGCGGCTGCCGTCCGATGGCCGGGCGCCCGCCGGTTGTCGTCGTGGCGCCCCGCCCCGCGCCGGTCGTGGTCGTGCGTCCGCGCGTGTGCCCCTATGGCTTCCGCTGGTACGCCGGCCGTTGCCGGCCGTTCTGATCTCGTCCTTTCGCATCGCGAATGGCCGCGCGGCGACAGCCTGCGCGGCCATTTTCTTTTCAGCGCTCTGCAGCACATCGGCTTGCAGGAGCGCCGAATCAAAACGGGGATCGCGAACCGCGATCCCCGTCCAGGCCTCGACGGCCGGGCGCCTACCAGTGGCGGCGATGCCAGCGCCGGCGACGCCAGCCCCAGTGGCGGTGGCGCCAGCCCCAGTGATGGCCACGACCGTGCCAGTGCACCTGCTCGGGCTTGAGCTGCGCGGCTTCATCGCTGCTGGTGACCGCCGGATGGGCGTCCGGATTGCCTTGCGGCATACGGGGATCACCGAGCGGCTGCGGCGCCAGCGGCGCGGCCTGCGCGGCGGCGGTGAACGCGGCAGCTCCCGCCGCGGCACCGAATGCAAGTTTCAAAAAATTGCGGCGTTCCATGACATCTTCCTCTCAGGCACGCGTTGATGATGCCGAGCAAGTGTCGGGCCTGCGATATGAACTGCGGCTGAATCGTCCGTTCAGATTCGTTGCAAAGGCGACAGGAACTACTTCGCAAACTCCTGCGCCAGCACCAGCGTCTCGCGCCCGTTTCACGTCGGGCCAGTCGCGGTTGAAATCGGCGACGAGCTTTTTCAGCGCGTCACCTCTGAGCATCGCCGCGAGCTTGGCCTCGTCGTCGATCTGATACATGGCCTGATGCAGGGAGGGATCGTCCAGGCTCCAGAACCGCCAGGCCTTGCTGATGCCGAACGCCTTTACCGCGTCGGGCACGTGCTCGGTCTCGTACCATCTGTCGAAGGCGGCACGCTTGCTGGCGTCGGTGACGATGGCGCGGACGACGAAGAAGGCGGCGGGCATCGGGGTTTCCTCCTGTTGTTTTGGGGCGAGACTAACCGCTCAAGTCGCCGGCGACAAAAAGAATTGACACCGGTGTCGGAACGCACGTCCCTCGCCCGTCCTATGCCTTGAGCAGCACTGGGAGACACCGCATGGCCGACCTCACCCTCACCACTTTCGACTGGGTTCCCGAGATGCCCAGGGGTTTCGTGCGCGACCTCCGTGTGCGCTGGGCTCTCGAAGAGGCCGCGTTACCGTACCGCGTCGCGAGCGTGCCGTTCGGCCCGCGGGACGCCGCGCATTTCGCGCACCAGCCCTTCGGCCAGGTGCCGTGGCTGACCGACGGCGACCTCTCGATCTTCGAGAGCGGCGCGATCCTGCTGCATCTGGGTGAGCTCAGCCCGGCATTGATGCCCACCGATCCGCGCGGCCGTAACGAGGCGACGACGTGGGTGTTCGCGGCGCTCAATTCGGTGGAGATGCCCGCCCTGCCCTGGACGATGTTCAAGTTCACCGGCAGTGACGATGGCTCACCTGCCGTGAAGTTCGTCGACGACTTCCTCAAGCTCCGCCTCAAGCACATGGAGCCGGTGCTCGCCGGCCGCGAATGGCTGGCGGGCTCCTTCTCCGTCGCCGACATCCTGATGTCGGACGTGCTGCGCGTCGTCGATCGCTTCGATGGGTTGGCGACACATCCGGCTTGCCGCGACTACGTCGCGCGCGCCACGGGCCGCCCGGCCTTCGCCAAGGCCCGCGCCGACCAGATGGCGCATTTTGCTGCGGCGGATGAGGCACGCTAACGCAGACGGATTAGCGAAGCGCAATCCGCCAATGTCCGCCTCAACAAAATTGGTGGGTTACGCCCAGCGAACTGCGCTTCGCGCAGTCGCAAGGCTCACCCACCCTACGCGCTCAACCCGTTCCACCCTGACTTCTAGTTTTGCGAACGCGTAAAAGGGACAAACCGCACGAGGGCGACGGCGCGCGTCGTCGTCTTGCCAGGAGCGATTTTTTCGACGACCGTGAGCTGCTGGGTGCCGTAACCGGGGCCCACCGGCATGACGAGTCGGCCACCTACTTTAAGCTGCTCGATCAGCGGCGGCGGTGGCTCCCCGAGCGCGGCAGTCACGACGACTGCGTCAAAAGGACCACATTCGGGCCAGCCATCGTAGCCATCGCCAAGCCTGACGCTCACGTTGTCATACGCGAGGTCCCTTAGTGTTTTCGCGGCGGTCTCGGCCAATTGCGGGATGATCTCGATGCTGCAGACCTTTCGCGCGAGCTGCGCGAGGATGGCGGCCTGGTAGCCCGAACCGGTACCGACTTCGAGCACAACGTGATCGGGCGCGACCTCGGCCAACTGGGTCATCAAGGCCACAATGTACGGCTGCGATATGGTCTGGCCGAGGCCGATTGGTATCGGTCTATCGGCGTATGCGATAGAGCAAGATTGCTCAGGGATGAACAGGTGGCGTTTCGTTTGCGCCATGGCCTCAAGGACCTTCTCCGACAGGCCTTGCTGTCCCAAAACACCGGCAGCGGACCGGGCGTAGGCCCGGATGGCCTCGACCATGGCGGCGCGTTCGCGGACGCATTGTGCGTCCTGTGCGGTCGCTTCCCACGCGACGACACCCATGGCGACCACGAGCAGTGGCAAGACCTTCATGATCGTGCGCTCTCCAAGAGGGACACAATTCACGTCGACCGTTTGAGCGCTGACCCTGCGCGTAAGATCCGACCTCGCCCCGCATGCGAGGCGAGGTTTGCTTAAGCTCAGGTGCCCTCGAACTTGAACGACACGTTGAGTTTAGCGCGATAGGCCTCTACTTTTCCTTTGGCGTCCAGCTGAATATCGAGCTTGACGACCTCTGCGACACGAAGGTCACGAAGAGATTTTGCAGCCTGCTCGACCGCGTTGGCGGCGGCCTTTTCCCAGGAATCGTTGCTGGTGCCGATCAGTTCTATGACCTTGTAGACGCTCTCAGGCATGTCGTCCTCCCGTTCGGTATGAAGCAGGAAGCAGGTGCTCCCTGCCACAGTCGAGCCTAGCACGATATCGGCGCTGAAAGGACGCCACGATCGCAGGGCGCACCAAGGTCCATCGAGACTAGGCTTTGGCTCGGTCCTCCCAGTCCTCCCAAGATCCAGCGCGCCCGCGACGGCCATTGCCCCGACGACGGCAATCAGAATGCCTGGCAGCCGCTTGTTGCTCTCGAGCAGAAGGATCACCGTCAGCGTGCCGAGCCCGAGCCCAAGGGCTACCCAGCTTGTCTTTCCTTCGGTGATTGCACCGGCGATCGCCCACAGGCTCCGCAGAGGTCCTTCGCTTTCGATCGTAAAGCCGAACAGCTTTGGCAGTTGACTGATCAATACGGTCAATGCAATTCCGTTCATGTAACCGTGGCGTATGGGCTTGGAGAGAAGTTCGGTTACAAAGCCCAGACGTAGAATGCCTGCCAGAATACATGCCGTGCCGGAAACGATTGCCATCATGCCGGCCAAGGTTATGGCGCGCATGGGATCGCCACCCGACAATGGACCGACAACACCCACGATACAATGGCTGCCAGAGCCGAGTCTGGTCCCAGGACGAGGATGCGGCTTGGACCGAACAGCGCGTAAGCGAGGAGCGCTGTGATCGTTGCGTATGGACCCTGGATACCGGGCAAGCCCGACGCCTCCGCATGGGCAATGCCAACCGGGACCAGCATTGTCGCCAATACGAATCCAGCGAAGATATCGTGCGAATGCCACTTCCCTTGATATCGACGAAGGGTGCCAAGACCTGGTAACCAGCGGGTCCAATGATCCATTGCCCCTCCCAACCCGGTCGGACTCGGCTCATTGAGCCCGCGCCGCAACAACGTCGCGGTAGCCCGTTAGCCCGTATTCCTGACCGCTTCAGCTAGCATGGCGTAAAGCTGGTGCTTGCTGAATTCCTTTGGCTGCTTGTTTGTTGTCTTCCGCGACACCTTCTTGGCTGCCGGTTGGGCACAGGCAACCAACAACGCCGGCTCTCGCTTCCGGACCGACCTTATCTTGGGTTTTGCTGTTGGCGGCTTGTGGCCACGCGTCAGGCCCAAGCGAGTTAGCCTGCCGCAGACAGCGTTACGGCTACACCCGAGACGGCGCGCGATCTGCGCGGCACTCTGTCCTTGGACCCAGAGTTTTTTGAGCAGCGCTACGTCTTTCGCATCCCAACTCATGGGAGATATTGTACGCCAACTGCCATCCACTTTTCTAGTCTTCGTCCGGCTCGCGTACGACCGCCGGTTCGTCGTCGTCCCCCTCCTCTTCTCCCTCCTCGTCCTCGTCCTCTTCATCGTCATCAGGATCCCGGGGCGGCATCTTGCTGCCCTTGATCACAAAGCGACTCCAATCCATCAAGCCGGTGGGAAATTCTTCGGGGATGTTTTGCTTCATGGTGTTGCTCCTCGGGTCTGGAGCTTGAGAGCGCCGGCGATTAATGTGCCGGGCATCTTGCGGTTGTGGGTTCGACGGTCTTGTCGATGCAGGCCCGCCGCTTCGGCTGCATCCAGCCACTACAGCTTGTAGCCGATCTTTCGCAGCAGGTCTTTCCGCCACGCAATGTCCTCGTCGGTTTCGACACCCAGCGGTGAGGCGCCATCCACCACCCCGAGCACGCCGCAGCCCTGCTCCGTTTGCGCGACGATCACTTGTGTGGGGTTGGCCGTCGCGCAGTAGATGCGGCAGACCTCCGGCGCCGCACGCACCGCAGCCAGCACGTTGACTGGAAAGAATCCGTCGCCCAGGAAGATCAGGAATGTATGGCCGGCGCCGATGGCCATTGCGTTGTCGCGTGCAAGCGCGATCGCGGCTTCGTCGTTCCCCGACCAGCGCACCAGCCGCTTGCCGGAGGCCTCGCAGAAGGCCAGCCCGAAGCGGATGCCCGGAACTGCGCCCACCAGCGCCTCATGGAGGTCTTCCACAGTCTTGATGAAATGCGACTGGCCGAAGATGAAGTTGGTTGCGTCCGGCTTGACGATCGGCACCACGGTGAGTTCCATGGCTGCACTCCTTCAAGGTCCCAACGCTGTTCATGGTAGGCCACCAGAAGGCAATTGCAAGCGGCCAGAGACAGCCGATTTCGCGCCGGAAGCCACTGGCAGCGAAGCAAGGGACGGGCGAAGCTGGGGCAGTGAACAAAGGTGCCGAACGGCCGGCGCGTCACACCAGCTTCATCGGCGCATCGGCAACCACGCGCAGGTCGATCCTGCCGATCAGCCGAGATCGAAGCGCCTCCGCATCACCGATCGCGCTCTCCGTCTGCCGCAACGTGCTGACGTTCGAGCCAAGTGACACGATCCCGCCCAGCACCAGAGCGATTGATCCGAGCGCGGCGGTCTGACCTGTCCCAAACAGGCCGAGGATCGCGACCAACAGCAGCGCGCCCCCACCGCCGATGGCGATCTTGGACGCGAGAATGTACTTCCGGCACCGCTCGGCAATCTCGGCGAGCCGCTCGATCCGATCTTCGATCTGTGAAATTTCGTCGGTCGGATCGTGTTCGGTCATCGGATCTTGATCGAGGATGCCAAATCAGAGGCGTAGCCAGTAGCCCGCATGAGCGAAGCGACATGCGGGACTCTTGAGTGGAAAACCGGATGTCGCCTCGCTCATCCAGGCTACGAGATCTTACAACGGCAAATTGTCGTGCTTCTTCGCCGGCATTTCCACCTTCTTGTCCTTCAGCATCGCCAGCGCCCGCGCGATGCGCCTGCGGGTCGAGTGCGGCATGATGACGTCGTCGATGTAGCCGCGCTCGGCGGCGATGAAGGGTGACAGGAAGCGGTCTTCGTATTCCTTGGTGCGCGCCGCGATCTTGTCGGGGTCGCCGATATCGCCGCGGAAGATGATCTCGACCGCGCCCTTGGCGCCCATCACGGCGATCTGGGCGGTCGGCCAGGCGTAATTCATGTCGGCGCCGATCTCCTTGGAGGCCATGACGTCGAAGGCGCCGCCATAGGCCTTGCGGGTGATGATGGTCACCAGCGGCACGGTGCACTGCGAATAGGCGAACAGCAGTTTCGCGCCGTGCTTGATCAGGCCGCCATATTCCTGCGCGGTGCCCGGCAGGAAGCCCGGCACGTCGACGAAGGTGACGATCGGGATGTTGAAGGCATCACAGAAGCGGACGAAGCGCGCGGCCTTGCGCGAGGCGTCGCTGTCGAGCACGCCGGCCAGCACCATCGGCTGGTTGGCGACGAAGCCGACGGTGCGGCCCGCGATGCGGCCGAAGCCGGTGACGATGTTCTTGGCGAAGGCTTCCGCGATCTCGAAGAAATCGCCCTCGTCCACGACCTTGAGGATCAGTTCCTTCATGTCGTAGGGCTTGTTCGGATTGTCGGGGATCAGCGTGTCCAAGGACATGTCGACACGGCCGATGTCGTCGAAGCTCGGCCATTCCGGCACGCCGTCGGTGTTGTTGGACGGCAGGAAGTCGATCAGGCGCCGCATCTGCAGAAGCGTCTCGACGTCGTTCTCGAAGGCGCCGTCGGCGATCGACGAGCGCGTGGCGTGCACCGAGGCGCCGCCGAGCTCCTCGGCGGTGACGACCTCGTTGGTGACGGTCTTCACGACGTCGGGGCCGGTGACGAACATGTAGCTGGTGTTCTTCACCATGAAGATGAAGTCGGTCATGGCCGGCGAATAGACGTCGCCGCCGGCGCAGGGACCCATGATGACGGAGATCTGCGGGATCACGCCGGAGGCCAGCACATTGCGGCGGAACACGTAGGAATAGCCGGCAAGCGCGGCGACGCCCTCCTGGATACGGGCACCGCCCGCGTCGTAGAGGCCGATGATGGGCGCCCGCGCCTTCATCGCCATGTCCTGGAGTTTTGTAATTTTCAGCGCATGGGTTTCAGAGAGCGACCCGCCGAACACCGTAAAATCCTTGGCAAAGACAAACGTCTTGCGGCCATTGACGGTGCCCCAGCCGGTGACGACGCCGTCGCCGGGCACCTTGGTCTTCTCCATGCCGAACTCGGTGGAGCGGTGCTCGACGAACATGTCGAACTCCTCGAACGATCCCTTGTCGAGCAGGAGCTCGATGCGCTCGCGCGCGGTCAGCTTGCCGCGGGCGTGCTGCGCCTCGATGCGCTTCTCCCCGCCGCCGAGCTTTGCGCCGGCACGACGATCTTCAAGGGCGTCCAGGATATGTTTCATTTGCTCCCGCCAGTTCTTAGCCTAAATGCGATTGCCGGGGGTTCTAACACGGCATTTTGCGGGCCGGGAAGCGGCTTTCGGGCCCGCAGGGCTGCCTTGCCGCAGCGGGAAAGCGCAAGGAATTACAGAGTTTTGCCTGGGAGGCGACGATGGACCAAGGAACGACCGAGACCGGCACTGTGACGGGCGGTGTCAACATCCTGCTGCGGCTGGAGGGCCTGACGCTGTTTGCAGGCATGGTGGTGCTCTACTGGGCCTGGGACGGCTCCTGGCTCGTCTTTGCCCTGCTCTTTTTCGTCCCCGATCTGAGCTTCCTGGCATACCTCTCGGGCACCAGGTTCGGCGCGCTGGTCTACAACGCCGCCCACAGCTACATGGCGCCGGTGGCGCTGCTGACGCTGGGCTTCGGCCTCGCCTCGCCGCTCACCTTATCCATCGCCTTGATCTGGCTGGCCCATATCGGCATAGACCGGGCGCTGGGCTATGGCCTGAAATATTCAGCCGGGTTCGGCTTTACCCATCTTGGGCGGATTGGCCGGCAGAAGGACGCCTGATCCCGCGCGCGACTTGGCGGCGGGAGGGTCGATTTTGTCCGTGCCGGTCGGTTGACCGGGCCCGCCGATTCAGGCTTGCTCCAGGCTTACGATCAGGCGCCGAATGTTGCGTGAGCCCAGTCGGTACGGCGGCGGTCCTCACGTCTGACTGCAAGCATCACCTCATGTCCGCGACGGTCGTCCCCCTGCCGCCGAACTCGTCGTCCGAAACCGTCGACTTCCTGCGGCGCATGGCCAGCATGGTGTCAGGGCGGAACGGCGAGATGCTGCTGCGTGCCGCAAGCCTGATCGAGTCCCTGACGCAGCGGGCGATGTCAGCCGAGCGGCTCTATCATCAGCAGCATGAAGAGAACAGACGCCATGTCGAGCTGCACGAGGCCGCCGAGCTTGCCTCCGACGCCATGGTCAGCCAGATCGAGGCGCTGCGGGCGCAGTTGACCGAGGTGACGGCGGCTGCGGCGGCCGAGCGTGCGGCGTTCGATGCCGAGCGCGGCAAGCTGCTCGGCCTGATGCAGGACGCGGAAAGCCACATCGGGAAGCTCAGCACCGAGCTGGAGACGCTGCGCGCCTCCGTCGACAGCTTCAACGAGACCGCGGTCTCCGTGCCGATCGAGGTGCTGCGGCCGGCGCGGACGCAGTTCGACTATCTCTCCAGCGGCTTTGCCAGAAGCGGCGACGTGATCTCGCAGGCCATGAGCGAGATCGGCGGCTTTGCCATCGACCAGGCGCTGACGACCAAGAAGACGGCCGACAAGGCCTAAGGCCGCCGCGCGCCAAATTGACAGCGCGCGGGCCTGTTGTTCTACTACAAAAAAAATCAGGGAGAATCCGATGCCGAGGGCATTCCGCGCCGCTGCCGCGCTCATCGCGCTTTGCGTCTCAGCCGCGTTCGCCAACGCGCAATCCCTTCCCAAGGAAGTCGCCACCCGCGCGGAGATCTACCCGATCCCCTCGCTCACCCTCTCCGACCAGCAATTTTTGAGCGGCGATGCGGCCGCCGGCAAGGTCGTGACGGTCGCGGGCGAATTCCGCGTCGCGCAGGGCAGTGGAAAACTCCCCGTCGTGGTGCTGATGCACGGCTCCAGCGGCGTCGGCGCTACCACGGAAGCCTGGGTCCACGCCTTCAACGCCATGGGCATCTCGACCTTTGTGATCGACGGCTTTACCGGCCGCGGACTGACGGTGGTCGGACCGAACCAGGCCCTGCTCGGCCGGCTCAACCTGATCGTCGACATCTACCGCTCGCTCGAGATTCTGGCGAAGCATCCCCGCGTCGACCCCGACCGCATCGTGCTGATGGGCTTTTCGCGCGGCGGACAGGCAACGCTCTATGCGAGCCTCAACCGCTTCAACAAGCTCTGGAACAAGTCCGGCATCCAGTTCGCCGCCTACATCCCGTTCTATCCGGATTGCTCGACAAGCTACGTCGGCGATACCGATGTCGCGGCGCGCCCGATCCGCATCTTCCACGGCACGCCTGATGACTACAACCCCGTGAAGAGCTGCAAGGCCTTCGTCGAGCGGCTCAAGGCCGCCGGGCGCGACGTGGTGCTGACCGAATACCCCGATAGCGCGCACGGCTTTGACAGCGGCCTGCTCGGCGCCGCCACCGTGGCTGTCTCCGCCAACGCGCAGACCGTGCGCAATTGCCAGATCAAGGAAGGTGACGGCGGCGTGCTGATGAACGCCAGCACGCAAGCGCCCTTCACCTACAAGGATTCCTGCGTCGAGCTCAATCCGCATGTCGGCGGCAATCCCGCAACCGCCGCGGAGTCGCGCAAGGCCGTGGAGGAGTTTTTGCAGGCGCTGTTCAAGCTGGGCTGAGAGGGTCTGGTCCGCACGCGATACCGTAGGGTGGGCAAAGCGAAGCGTGCCCACCAACTACAGGTGACCGTATCGAGAGATGGTGGGCACGGCGCTACGCGCCTTTGCCCACCCTACGGCATCGCTGCGCTCGCAATGCAGATCAGCGCGGTTGCGCTCAGACGGCGCCGATCTCGGCAAGGCAGGCTTGCGTCACCGGCATGCGCTCGCCGACGAGGCGCGGCTCGGTGCAATCCATGTTGAGCGCAAACACGGTGTGCGCCTCGCCCTTCTCGGCCCAGCCGACCATCCAGCCCAACGACGGCTCGCCGCGCTCGGCGCCCAAGAGGCCGGACTTGGCGCGGATGACGCTATCGCCGACCTTGGTCACCGGCAGGATGTCAGCGACGAGATCCTGGCTGCGTTTGGAAATCGGCAGCGCGCGGCGCCGCAACCGGTCGACGAAATCGACCTGCTCGACCGGATCGATACGCAAGGCTCCGGTGAGCCAGAACTGGTCGATGCCGCCGCCAATGTCGCGATTGCCGTAGTCGAGCAGGTCGACGTATTTCTGCATGCGCTCCTGCCCGATGCGCCGCGCGATCTCCTGATAGACCGGCACCGCACTGACCGCGATGGCACTGCGCAGCGTGTGATCCTTGTTCCACGCTTCGATCGGCCGCTTCACACCGTCCCAGGGGAACACGTCCTTGTCAGGATCGGCAACCACGCCGGTCTCCAGCGCTATCAGCGAGTTTGGAATCTTGAAGGTCGACGCCGGCAGCTTCCCCTCGCCCGAGCGCTCCTTGTCGCTGGCGACGATCAGATAGTCCTCGACCTTGTAGCCGACGAAGGTGCCTGATGTGCCGAGATCGGTGAAACGCTTTGCCAGGCTGTCGCGGATCTCATTGCGCGGCGGCGCGACATGGGCGAGCGCGCGCGACGGCATGGTGGCGGCAGCAGTGAGAAGACCGAGAGTGGAACGGCGGGTAAGCAAGGGCGATGTCCGTTGAACTGAGAAATGCCACGCGACCATGCAGCCGCTATCGTGGTGAAACGATGACAGCGCGTCAGCGCCCCCGGCCCGACAGCCGCAGCACGAACACCAGCACTTCTGCGACGGCCTTGTAGAGATCGGGCGGGATCTCCTCGCCGAGCTCGACCTTGGACAACGCGCCGGCCAGGATCTCGTTCTCCTCGATGGGGATGTCGTTGGCCTTGGCGATCTCGACGATTTTTTCGCCGATCGTGCCCTTGCCCTTGGCGACGACGACAGGCGCGCCAGAGCCCTTCTCGTAATGCAGCGCAATCGCGAGCTTGGACGGATCACTCATGTGGCGCGGTCCAGGAAGTGGCCGGCGCGGGCCGGTGCCGGCTGCGGCGGCGTGCCGTCGCGCACCACGATGTCGCCGGGCTTGAGCTCGGCCCTGGTCATCGCCTGGCTGAGCTCACCGATTCCGGCGCGGAGCTGTTGCGCGGTCGCCGGCCGCTCCGCCCACATTCGCACGAAGGTCTTGTCGCCGTTCAGCGTGATCAGCGCATGCACCGGGCCGGCCGGCTCGACATTGAGCGTGAAGCGCGCGCGCCAGGCGCGCTTGGTTGGATCGGTGGATTCGTTACCGCCGTCGCGCGAGATCTCGAACTGCGCCATGGCGGTGCCCTGCGGGGTCGCAAAGGGAATCTCGAAATTCCACTGCGGCACGGCCGGATCGACGCGATGGCCGGAGGCATCGGTGCGATCGGGGAGCGAGGCGACCTGGAGCAACGTCTGCCGCGCGATCGCGGCATTGGTGTCGTCGAGCAGGCGGTGCACGGTCGCGGCCAGCGGCGTATCCGGCGCGAGCGACGGCGAGGCGATGGACTGCGGCGACGGCAGCGCGCCGCGGAACGGCGGTGGCGTCCCGCGCGCGGCGGCCTCGAAGATGTGGCCATCGGGCACCGCCTTGTTCGAGCCCGGCACGTTGCCGATCATGCGCGGCAGGTTTTGCGTGACCTCCTGCAGGAGGCTCGCGGCAAGGCCTGCGGACATGGTTCGCGGGCCCGCCGTCTGCGGCGCCTTGCCCGGCATGTCGGCCAGCACGGCGGCTGCGAGCGCAGCGCCGCGCGGCAGTTGCGTCGGCTGGGCGATCTCCGTATCGGGCGACGGGGATGCCGCTTGCGCGGCCGCGCCCGCCGCCTGAAGTGCGGATGCTGCGGTCTGCGGTGTGGTCGTGACGCTTGTCGGCGGCGCGGCGGCTTGCGCCGGTGCCTGCGGCACGCCGGTCTCGCGCACGCCTGAGGTCGCGGCCAGCGTCTGGCGCAGCACCAGCAGCGCCGCCTTCAGGTCCGGCACGGCGCCTGGCGACGGCGTCGCGCCCGCGGCCAGTGAAGCCTCGAGAAACAGGCCGGACTTCTGGAAGGCGGATTCGATGTCGCCGCCATCGAGCTGAGTATTGAGCTGCGTCTGCTGCGCCAGCACGTCGAGCACCGCCTGCTTCAATCCCGCCGGCAGATCGCTGCCGGTGACGACGGAGGCGAGATTGGCGAACAGCGGCGCCTGGCTGCCCTGCTTGCTCGCGGCCTCGGCCGAAGCCGTTGTGACAGCAAGCTGCTCCGATGGCGTCAAGGTGTTGCGGGCGGCGGTTGCGGACGGCGCGAGCGGCGGGCTCTCTACCAGCGAAGCCGCGGCCGGCGTCAGCGTGACCTGGTCGGCCGCCGCCTCGCCTGCGCCGTTGACGACGGCGAGCCGGATCGTGCCGTCGTTCTGCGACACCGCGAGCTGAAGATTTTGTCCAGGCGACAGCGCGACTTCCGACATCACGTCGAGGGAGAGGTTTGCGATCGCGATCCGCACCAGATTGTCGGCGAGCACGCTGACCACTCTGGCGTCGACGACGCTGCCGGCCTGAAGCACGAGATCGGGCGTCGCCGCATCAGCCACGGGGCTGGCAGCACTGACGGGAACGATCGAGCTTATCGGCGTCGGCATCTCGGGGGGCCCAGGGAACGCTGGTCCCACCCTAAGGCCGCCCTCGTAAACCTCTCGTTAAGGACCTTTGACCGCAGGTACCTTCACCGCGTCTAGAACCGCCACGGCAGCCTCGAAATCCTGCGCGCGGGCGGCCCGGCGTGCCGCAGCTTCCTCGTCCACGCCCCATTGGTCGATGTTCCAGTCCTCGTCGACATGGGCGGCGGCCCAGACCTGGCCGGCATCGCGCACGCCATGAGCCAGCGCCAGCGCCAGCAGCGCCGAGCCGGTCAGGGTCGTCACCACGTGGAGCGCGGCGACCGACCAGGCGTCGCCCGGCAGCGCCGCGCGCGCGGCCTCGACCGCCTCGTCCGGCTGCTTCACATGCATGACGCCCTCGGACAGGATGAAATGCGCGCCCAGCGTCTCCGCGGCCCAGAACAGCACGGGGTCCCAATGCGTGGCCTCGCGGGCCACGAGCGCCTCGGGGTGACCAGCGCGATAGAACAGCAGGTCGGACTCGAAATATTTCGCAAGGTCGTCGCTGACGAGCTCGACGCGGTCGACCACGCCCTCGACCACGCTGTTGGCGATCCGCGTCAGCGGCATGGTCACGGGATCGATCGTCTCGCCCTGGGCCGCCCATTCGGCGGCGACCGCGTCGGCCAGCGCGCGCGAGGGGATCACGACCTGGCGGCCGGACGGCGTGCGGATCGGCCTGCCGTCGAGTGTGATGGCGAAGCCGCCTTCGGCCTCGGCGACGCCGGCCTCCTTGTAGAAGCGCTTGCGCTGCGGCGTGCGCGCGGACTGGCGGGCCGATTCCCGCGGATCGCGCGGAGACTGGCCCGCAGCTTCATCGAACAATTCACGCATCTTGGGTTTTCGGTCTCCGCGGCTGGATGCTAGGCTTTTAAGCTAAGACCTGTGGCCGATAAAGCGAGCGGCGGGCATGAGGGAACTTACGGGCATTGTCGCCCTATATGCGGGACTTGGACTGGCCGCGGCGGAGGCAGGCTTTCGTAGCCCGGAATCGCTGGTTCGCAATGTCTACGCCCATTACGGCCAGGGCGCGCCGGAACTGTCAAAAGGCCTGCCGCGGGATGGCGCCACCGCCCGGCAGTTCTTCGATTTCCCGCTGCGCAAGGCCTGGAGCACGCCGAGGGCCGAGCCCTATGATTTCCTGGTGCAGAGCCCGAGCTGGAAGCTCGGCCCGGTCGCGATCGCGGTGGCCCGCAGGCAATACGACAAGACCTATGTCGCGGCGAATTTCGACAATCACGGCCGCCGGGTGACGCTGAACTTCATCCTCGTCAACGGACCCGAGGGCTGGCTGATCACCGATGTCGAGAGCTCGCACGACAGCTTGCGGATGTTTCTGGAGCAGTTTCGGAATTGAGGGGGTAAGCCGCTCGCCAAACACCTGATGTCGTCCTGGCGAAGGCCAGGACCCATACCGCGTGATCTATCGATCGCGAGAGGTCGGAATACCGAACGAGGAGTCTTCGCCAAACCCCTCCCTGGGGTAATGGGTCCTGGCTTTCGCCAGGACGACGTCGCGGAAACTCCCTAGCCTACGGATTCACTATTCCTCCGGCGCGTTCTCGATCGGATCAAACCGGCTTGCATCGAGCCCGAGCAGATTCCACGACTGCTGCATGTGCGGCGGCAGCGGGGCGGTGGCGTCGATCACGCCGCCGCGCGGATGCGGAATGACGATGCGGCGCGCCAGCAGATGCAGCCGGTTTTGCAGGCCGCCCGGCAGCTGCCAGTTCTCGATGTTGAAATATTTGGGATCGCCGACGATGGGATGGCCGATATGCTCCATATGTGCGCGGAGCTGGTGGGTGCGGCCCGTCACCGGCTTCAGCGACACCCAGGTCAGCTTGTTGCCGGCGGTCTCGACCACGGCGTAATAGGTCACCGCGTGGCTGGCGCCCTCATCGCCGTGCTGGGCGATACGCATGATGGTGTCGTCCTCGCTCTCCTCTTTCGCGAGAAAGGTCGAGATGCGGCCCTGCTTCGGCTTCGGCAGCCCCGGCACCAGCGCCCAATAGACCTTTCGCGCCGACCGCGAGCGGAACGCGCCGGTCAGGTGCGAAGCAGCGAAACGGGTCTTCGCGATCAGGAGGCAGCCCGACGTGTCCTTGTCGATCCGGTGCACAAGCCGCGGCTTCTGCCCCTTGGAGTCGCGCATCACCTCCAGCATCTGGTCGATGTGCCGCGTCGTGCCGGAGCCGCCCTGCACCGCAAGCCCAAACGGCTTGTTAAGCACGAGGACGTCGTCGTCCTCGTAGATCGTCATCTCCTTCAGCGCCTTGAGCGTCTTCTGCGCAGCCTCCGAGAGCTCGCCGACGGCCTTGGGCGCGTCGAGCTTCAGCGGCGGGATGCGGACGCTCTGCCCCTCCTCCAGCCGGTCCTTGCTGTCGACGCGCTTGCCGTCGACGCGGAGCTCACCTTTGCGGACGACGCGCTGGATGTGGGAGAACGACAGGCCGGGAAAGCGCGCCTCGAGGAAGCGATCGACCCGCATGTTGTTCTCGTCGGCGGTCACGGTGACGGTCTGCACCTTGGTCGGCAGCAGCGCCTCGACCGGCTTTTCGGGCGCAGGCCTTTCCTGTGCAGCAGCCTTGGGCGGCCGCCGCTCGGCGCGCTCGCCCGCAAAGCGCGGCGGCTTCGTCCCCGGCTTGCCACCCGGCCGCGGTCCCGCTTTCTTTGCGGTGCGCGCCTTGAACGGACGCGAATCGTCGCG
Source organism: Bradyrhizobium sp. CCBAU 45394 (assembly GCF_028128655.1). Taxonomy (NCBI): domain Bacteria; kingdom Pseudomonadati; phylum Pseudomonadota; class Alphaproteobacteria; order Hyphomicrobiales; family Nitrobacteraceae; genus Bradyrhizobium; species Bradyrhizobium sp. CCBAU 45394. The sequence goes on from NZ_LBIX01000168.1 coordinate 112,176, forward strand.
CTCGTCACGCGAACGGGGCTTTGGATTCATTCTCTTGATGCGGCGGCTCATGGCTGCCTGCGTACCCTAAAAGCCGGCTCCCGTCACGGCGAAATGGCCGTTTCTAGCGCGAGCCGCCCCGCTCCTTCCGCAGCTTGGCCCAGTAATCCAGCCGCTTCCGGATCTCCCGCTCGAAACCGCGCTCGGGCGGATCGTAGAAGGTCTGGCGGCCCAGGGCTTCCGGGAAATAATCCTGGCCGGAGAAGGCGTCGGGGGCGTCGTGGTCGTATTCGTAGGCTGCGCCGTAGCCTTCCGACTTCATCAGCTTGGTCGGGGAATTGAGGATGTGCTTTGGCGGCAGCAGCGAGCCGGCCTGCTTTGCGGTCTGCATGGCGGCCCCGAAGGCGGTGTAGACCGCGTTCGATTTCGGCGCAGTGGCGAGATAGACCACCGCTTGCGCGATGGCGAGCTCGCCTTCGGGATGGCCGAGGAAGTCGAAGGCGTCCTTGGCGGCATTGGCGATGACGAGCGCCTGCGGATCGGCAAGCCCGATGTCCTCGACCGCCATGCGCACGACGCGGCGGGCCAGGAACAGCGGGTCCTCGCCGGCATCGAGCATGCGCGCGAGGTAATACAGCGCCGCGTCGGGATCGGAGCCTCGCACCGACTTATGCAGCGCCGAGATCAGGTTGTAATGGCCATCGGCCGACTTGTCATAGATCGGGGCGCGGCGCTGCAGGATGTCCTGCAACTGCGCGGCATTGAAAATCTCGTCAGCCCGTGCAGAGCGCCAAACCTCTTCGGCAAGCGTCAGCGAGGCCCTTCCATCGCCGTCGGCCATGCGCACCAGCACCGCGCGCGCCTCCGCATCGAGCGGCAGCTTCTTGCCCTCCACCTCTTCGGCATGCGCAAACAGCTTCTCGATCGCGGCAGCATCGAGCGAGCGAAACACCAGCACACGCGCGCGCGACAGAAGCGCCGCGTTGAGCTCGAAGGACGGATTCTCGGTGGTGGCACCGACCATCACCACCGTGCCGTCTTCCATGACAGGCAGAAACGAATCCTGCTGGGCGCGGTTGAAGCGGTGCACCTCGTCGACGAACAGCAGCGTGCCCTTGCCCATCTCGCGGCGGGCACGCGCTGCGTCGAATGCCTTCTTCAGGTCGGCGACGCCGGAGAACACGGCGGAGATCTGCTCGAAATGCAGGTCGGTCGCGTCCGCCAGCAGCCGCGCCACCGTGGTCTTGCCGGTGCCGGGCGGGCCCCAGAACACCAGCGAGCCGAGCGTGCGCGTCTCCAGCATGCGCGTCAGCGCGCCGTCGGGGCCGAGGATGTGATCCTGGCCGACGACCTCCGACAACGCGCGCGGGCGCAGCCGGTCCGGCAGCGGATGCGGAGCCTCGTGATCGAGCCCCGCCGCGGCAAAGAGAGTTGGCGTCTCCTGTGGTCGCTTCGGACTCATCCGCCCAGCGTGACGTTGATCTGCTGCCCGCCGCGCACCAGCGTGATGCGCCAGATCCGCGGGCGCTCACCCGCAGCCTTTTCGAGATCGCCGGTCGTGCTGATCTTCTGATTGTTGACAGCCAGGATGATGTCGCCCTTCTGGAAGCCGACATTCGCGGCCGCGCTGTCGCCGCCGAGATCGGCGATCACGACGCCTTCGGTGTCGGCGTCCAGATGCAGCTCGTCGGCAACCGCCGGCGTGATGGTCGAGACCTTCGCGCCCTGGAACGGCGAACGCGCAGTGATGACGAGCTCGTTGCGGCCGGCGTCGGGTGCGGTCTCCAGCGCGATCGCGAGCTTGAGCGGCTTGCCGCCGCGCTGCACGTCGATCTGCGCGGAACCGCCGAGTGGACGCGTCGCGAAGCGGTAGTCGAAGGCATTGGGATCATCCACGGTCTGGCCGTCGATCCCGGTGATGAGATCGGAGGATTTCAGGCCGGCCTTCGCTGCGGGACCGTTCGAGACCACGCTCGCGACCAGCGCGCCGGTCGGCGAACGCAAGCCGAGGCTTTCGGCGATCTCGGGCGTCACCGCCTGCAACTTCGCGCCGAGCCAGGGACGCTTCACCGCCTTGCCGCCGCCCTTGGCGGAAGCGACGACCACGCGCACCATGTTGGCGGGGATCGCAAAGCCGATGCCCTGCGAGCCGCCGGAGCGCGAATAGATCGCGGTGTTGATGCCGGCAAGCTTGCCGCTCATGTCAACCAGTGCACCGCCGGAATTGCCGGGATTGATCGCCGCATCGGTTTGGATGAAGAACTGGTAGTCGGTGATGCCGACCTGCGTGCGCGCCAGCGCCGAGATGATGCCGTGGGTCACGGTCTGGCCGACGCCGAAGGGGTTGCCGATCGCGAGCACGACGTCGCCGACCAGCAGCTCGTCGGAATTGGTGAAGTCGAGCGTTGGAAATTTCTCCTTGGTGTCCTTCAGGCGCAACACGGCGAGATCGGTGCGGGGATCCTTCAGCAGGATCTCGGCCTCGAACTCGCGCTTGTCCGACAGCGACACCTTGACCTGGTCCGCGCCCTCGATGACGTGGACATTGGTGACGACGAGGCCCGACGCATCGACGATGACGCCGGAGCCGAGCGAGCGCTGCATCTGCTCGGGCTGCTGGCCGGGCACGCCGAAGAAGCGGCGGAAGATGGGATCATCCAGCAGCGGATTGCGGTTCTGCACCACCTTGGCGGCATAGACGTTGACGACCGCCGGCTGCACCCGCTGCACGATCGGCGCATAGGACAGCCGCAGCTCGGCCGGCGACGACGGGGCCCGACGGTCCTGCGCCGCTGCCGGATTGAAGTGGGTCGAAAAGCCTATGCACAATGCCGTGACGACGGCGGTCCAGGTCGATCGAAACATTCCTACCTCTTGGAAAAGACGCCGGAATATAGGCGCGTTCGCCCCCCAATAGAAGGGCGCGGGATGGCAATATTCACCCCCCTTCCGGCGCCCGCCGCATACCGGCCCGGTGTGCGAAATGGCAATTTGCCCGGCGCTACGGATTGGCATGATACGCGTCATCTTGCATGGTGATGCAAGGCGGATTCGGTTGCGGCGAATTTGCATCAGTGGGAACCACGCAACCGGACGCAGCGTCGCGGGGCAGTCATCGATCCTTCCTAGGCTCTCCGTTCGCGACTTGGGGAAGTTCGTCAAACGATGGAGGCGTAACGTGAGCAGGACAAGAATTGCAGCCACGGCGATTGGTCTCGCCGGCGTGCTGGCGGCATCGCAAGCCCAGGCCCAATCGGCCAGCAACAGCGAACAGGAGATCGCACTCCTGAAGCAGCAGCTGAAGATGCTCGAGCAGAGGCTCGACAAGCTCCAGAGCCAGACCGCAGCGAACACCGCAGCGACGGCGAAAGCCAAGGCTGAAGCCAAGGCCGAAGCAAAAGCCGAAGCGCGCTCGGAGGCGAAAGCGGTCGTCGCCAATGCCAATGCGGCGATCCCGCTCAAGGGCCCGGCGCCGGCTTCCGGCGTCGTTGTGACGATGCCGAACAACCGGCCGACCATCTGCACGGCCGACGGAGCGAACTGCGTCGCGATCACGAGCCGCGTGCACTGGGATGTCGGCGGCTACGATTATCGTCCCAATACGGCAGGCACCGTGCCGCAGAAACTCGACAGCGGCGAGAACGTCCGTCGCGCACGCATCGGCGTCGTCGGCAAGTTCCTCGAAGACTGGAATTTTGCCCTGATCTACGACTTCGGCGGTTCGGCTGACGGCTTCGGCGGCACGGGGGCCGCCGGCGCTACTCCTGTCGGCTTCCTGCCCGGCGGTGGCACATCCGGCATCGAGAACGCGTATGTGAGCTACACCGGGCTGAAGCCTTTTGGCGGCAAGATGGCGATCGAGGCCGGCATCATGGACCTTGCCTGGACCCTCGATGAGTCCTCGAGCTCCAACGACATTCCCTTCATGGAGCGCGCCTCGGTCGGCGTGATCGCGCAAAATATCGCCGCCGGCGATTTCCGTTCTGCCGTCGGCGCCCGCTGGTACAACGACGTGTTCTGGGCCGGCGCGTACGTGACGGGTCCGACCACGGGTGCGATTCACTCAGCGTCGAGCGTCTCACCTCCGGGCACCAGCGAGCAGTACGGCGCGACGGCCCGCGTTGCGGGCCAGCTCGTCAGCGGCAAGGATTATTCGCTGCATCTCGGCGGCGACGCACAGTGGCTGATTCAGCCGCCGCGCAATCTGGTCGCCAACACGCAGACGCTCACGCTCAGCGACCGGCCTGAGCTGCGAATTGACCCTACGACACTGATCTCGACCGGTGCGATTGCCAATGTCGCGGGCGCGCAGGTTTATGGTGTCGAAGCCGCCGCGACCTATGGATCGCTGTTCCTCCAGGGCGAATACTACTGGTTCAACATCGATCGCAACGCGAACACCAGCGTGCCGTTAATCGGAGCGCCAAGCCTGAAATTCCAGGGCGGCTACGCGGAAGCGGCCTACGTCTTGACCGGGGAATCGCGCAAGTACAATCCAGCGAACGCCTCCTATGGCGGCGTGAAGCCCGATCATCCGTTCTCGCTCGATGGCGGTGGCTGGGGCGCCTGGGAGATCGCCGGCCGCTATTCCACTATGGATCTGAATAATCAGCTCGCGACTGCCGCCGGCATCGCCGGCGGACGCCAGACGGTCTACACGCTCGCGCTCAACTGGTACGTCAACGGCAATGTCCGCTTCATGCTGGACTACCTGCATGGCACGGTGTCGAAGCAAGCCTCGCCGGTCTCGACCGCCGACGTCGGCTCGAAGTTCGACGCGGTCGCGATGCGCACGCAGTTTGCGTTCTGACGCAATCTTGTCCGGGAGCGGCGCAGTCCGCTCCCGGACATTCACGCTGCTCGCTTCGGCTTCTTGACCGGTTCCGCCGCCTCGGGCGCCGGCGCGCAGGACAGCCGTTGCTGATGGCTCTCGCCCCACGCCTTCAGGATGTCGATCACCGGCCTGAGGCTCTCGCCGAGCTCGGAGAGGCAATACTCCACCCGCGGCGGCACCTCGGCATAGACCTTGCGGATGACGAGCTTGTCCTCCTCCAGCGCGCGAAGCTGCTTTGTCAGCATGCGCTGGGTGATGCCGGGCATCCGGCGGCGTAGTTCGCCGAAGCGCTGGGTGCCGTCCTGGAGGTGGTAGAGGATCACGCCCTTCCACTTGCCGTCGATCAGGTCCAGCGTCGCCTCGACCGAGCAGCCGGGACGCCGGGTAAAATCTCGCCGCTTCATGCGTGTTTTCCCAATAGTATCCAAACAGGGACTATATCCCCGAATTTACAGTACTTGCCAAACCGGGGCCAGCGGGACAGTTAGCAGGCCGGGCGCACGTCACAAGCTGCGCGCTATCTGATGGAGACAAGCCATGAAGGCCGTTGGCTACAAGAAATCGCTTCCGATCGAGGATCAGGACGCGCTGTTCGATTTCGAGACCGCAAAGCCCGAGCCCAAGGGGCGCGACATACGCGTCGCCGTGAAGGCGATCTCGGCCAATCCGGTCGACTACAAGGTGCGCAAGCGCGCCGCTCCGCCCGAGGGCGAGACGAAGATCTTGGGTTATGACGCAGCCGGCGTGGTCGACGCCGTCGGGCCCGAGGTCACGCTGTTCAAGCCGGGCGACGAGGTGTTTTATGCGGGCTCGATCCTGCGCCAGGGCACCAATGCGGAATTCCACCTGGTCGACGAACGCATCGTCGGCAACAAGCCGAAGAGCCTGTCGTTCGCGCAGGCCGCCGCCCTCCCCCTCACCTCCATCACCGCGTGGGAATTGCTGTTCGACCGCCTCGGCGCGGTACCGGGCAAGAGCGTCGATCCGCGCACGCTGCTGATCACGGGCGGCGCCGGCGGCGTCGGCTCGATCCTGATCCAGCTCGCCCGCCGCCTCACGGGCCTCACGGTGCTCGCGACGGCGACGCGGCCGGAATCCCAAAAGTGGTGTCTCGATCTCGGCGCACATGCGGTGATCGACCACGGCAAGCCGATGAAGGAGCAGATCGAGAAGCTCAAGCTGCCGCCGGTGGCGCTGGTGGCGAGCCTCACCTTCACCGATCAGCACTACAAGGCGATCGCCGAGTTCATGGCGCCGCAAGGCCGGTTCGGCCTGATCGACGATCCGCCCGAGTTCACCATGAGCACGTTCAAGGGCAAGGCGATCTCGGTGCACTGGGAATCGATGTTCACGCGCTCCTCGTTCCAGACGCCTGACATGATCGCGCAGCATCATCTGCTCAATGACGTCGCCGACCTCATCGACAAGGGCGTGTTGCGCACCACGCTCGACCAGACCTTCGGCACGATCAACGCGGCCAACCTCAAGCGCGCGCATGCGCTGCTCGAGAGCGGCAAGTCGCGCGGCAAGATCGTGCTGGAGGGGTGGTAGGCGAGCACAGCGCCGCTGCCTAGGGTGGGCAAAAGCGCGCTTGCGCCGTGCCCACCATCACGCAACGGGCGCAGAAAGGTAGTGGGCACGCTTCGCTTTGCCCACCCTACGGCAGTTGTGCTCCTGGAGCGATGCCCTCGACGAACATCAACCGCCGCTCCAGCGCCGTCTGCCGCAGCTTCAACGCCTCGGCATATTCCACTGAGGCGTACCATTCGCGCGCGCGGGCCATCGTAGGAAACTCCACGATGATGATGGTCTTGGGCGGCGGGCCGCCCTCCACCACGTCGGCGGCACCGCCGCGCGCGAGGTAGCGGCCGCCATATTGCGCGATAGTCTGCGCCGCAAGCGCGCGATAGGCTTCCATCATCGCCTGATCGCGCACCTCGACCTCGGAGATCACATAAGCCGGCACGTGCGCAGCCTCAGGCAATCGTGTTGACGATACCACCCTCGGCCCGCAGCGCCGCGCCATTGGTCGCGGACGCTTCCTTCGACGCAACATAGACCACCATATTGGCAATCTCGTCGACGCTGGCGAAACGCTGGATCAGCGAACTCGGGCGATGCTGCCTGACGAAATTGGCGGCGGCCTCATCCACCGACTGACCGTTTTGCTTCGCGAGATCCTTCACGAAGGTCTCGACACCCTCCGACATGGTCGGGCCCGGCAGCACGGAATTGACGGTGACGCCGGTGCCGCGGGTGAGCTGCGCCAGCCCGCGCGCGACCGAGAGCTGGGCGGTCTTGCTCATGCCGTAGTGAATCATCTCGACGGGAATGTTGAGGCCGGATTCCGAGGAGATGAAGACGATGCGGCCCCAGTTGCGCTTGAGCATGCCCTTCAGATATTCGCGCGACAGCCGCACACCGCTCATGACGTTGACCTCGAAGAAGCGGCTCCAGTCCTCGTCCGGGATATCGAAAAAGTCCTTCGGCTCGAAGATCCCGGCATTGTTGATGAGGATGTCGACCTCGGGCAGCTCGGACACAAGCGCCTTGCAGCCCGCCGCGGTCGAGACGTCGGCAGCGACGCCGCGCACCTTGCCACCCGCCGCTTCCAGCTTGCGCACGGCGGCGTCGACCTTGTCCTGGCCGCGCCCGTTGATCACGACGCTAGCACCGGAGGCGGCGAGACCTCTGGCAATGGCGTGGCCGATGCCAGCGGTCGAGCCGGTCACCAGCGCAGTTTTTCCGGAAAGGTCGATATTCATGTAGTATCTCCATCAGATCGATGATGGGAATATCGGACGCGGCGGATCGGGCCGCAATCGGCGCTCACCAATCAGTGAGACGCCGAGCACTTTTCCTGCGACAACGTAGACACCCCACCTGAACCGCGGCTGGAACGATTATTGCTAAGCAGCACGCCGTCTCATGTGAACACGGAAGAACTATGCGATGAAGCGGACGGCTCTCACGATTTTTCTCGGACTGGTCGGCTTGATGGGCGGCAATTCGCTCGCGCCGGCTCAAACGGTCTATCCGGAGAAATCGTTGCAATTGATCGTCCCCTTCCCGCCGGGCGGCGCCTCCGACGTGGTCGCGCGCATCATCGGCGGCGAGCTGGAGACGCGGCTCGGCAAGCCCGTGATCATCATGAACCGTCCCGGGGGCGGCACCACGATCGCGGCCAAGGAAGTCGCACGTTCGGCGCCTGACGGCTACACCCTGTTCTTCAGCTCGAACTCGAGCTTCACGCTGCCGGCAGCCGTGAAGGAAAGCGTGCCTTACGACGCGGCCAAGGATTTCGAGCCGCTCGGCCAAGTCGGCAAGATCACGCTGGCGCTCGTCACTTACAAGGACAATCCCGTCAAGGACGTCGCTTCGCTCGTCGCCGAGGCGAAGGCCAATCCCGACAAGCTGTCGCTCGCATCCTTCGGCGTCGCGACCGTCTCGCATTTCGCCGGCGAGCTGTTCAAGTCGAGTGCCGGGGTCAAGATGGTCCACCTGCCCTACAAGGGCAGCGCACCGGCGATGAACGACCTCATCGGCAAGCACATCCAGTACCACGTCGACACCGTGATCGCCGTGAAGCCGCAGATCGAGGCGGGCACCGTCAAGGTGCTCGCGGTGTTCTCCGGCAAGCGCACGCCCTACCTGCCCGACGTGCCGACGCTTGCCGAGCTCGGCTACACCGGCATCGACTTCGCGTCCTGGGGCGCGGTCGTCGCGCCCAAGGGGCTGCCGCCGGCCGTTCACGACAAGCTGACGGCGGCGCTGGAGGAGATCGTCAACAGCCCTTCCGTCATCGAGCGCTTCACCACGGTCGGCTTCGAACCGGGCTTCATGCGCTACAGCGATTGGGCAGGAGCCATCGGCAAGGAGACCGCCGAGATGAAGGAGATCGCGCAAAGGGCGGGGATCAAGGAAGAATAGTCGCGCTGATCTTCGCGAGCCCCAAAAACAAAAGCGGCGCCCGAGGGCGCCGCTTTCAATTCCGTACCTGCTGAAACGGCTTACGCCGCCTCGGCTTCCTTCTCCTGCACCGGACCGGAGTCCTGGCCCTTGGCATCGACGTCGCGATCGACGAACTCGATCACGGCCATCGCGGCGTTGTCGCCGTAGCGGAAGCCGGCCTTGATGATGCGGGTGTAGCCGCCCTGGCGGTCCTTGTAGCGGGTCGCGAGCACGTCGAAGAGCTTCTTGACCTGATCCTTGTCGCGCATCTCGGAGATCGCCTGGCGGCGCATGGCCAGCCCGCCCTTCTTGCCGAGGGTGACGAGCTTCTCGACGATCGGACGGAGCTCCTTGGCCTTCGGCAGCGTGGTGACGATCTGCTCGTGCTTGATCAGCGCGGCCGCCATGTTGGCGAACATCGCCCTGCGGTGTTCGGCCGTGCGGTTGAGCTTCCGATGAACCTTGCCGTGACGCATGTAACTATTCCTTACGTTAAAACTGCCGCGACGGTTCGTCGGACATGTTGCTCAGGTGGGCTGCCTGCGTTCGCCCAGTCAGTCATTCCGGGATGGCTCGCAGAGCCGAACCCGGAATCTCGAGGTTCCGGGTTCGATGCTCCAAGGCCGCGGTTGCGCGGTCCCGTCGCATCGCCCCGGAACGACGAATCTCAGTAGTGATCCTCGAAGCGCTTGGCGAGCTCGTCGATGTTCTCCGGCGGCCAGCCCGGCACTTCCATGCCGAGATGCAGACCCATCTGAGCCAGCACTTCCTTGATCTCGTTCAGCGACTTGCGGCCGAAGTTCGGGGTGCGGAGCATTTCCGCCTCGCTCTTCTGCACGAGATCGCCGATGTAGACGATGTTGTCGTTCTTCAAGCAGTTGGCCGAACGCACCGACAGCTCAAGCTCGTCCACCTTCTTGAGGAAGGCCGGGTTGAAGGCGAGGTCCGGGATGATCTCCTGGGCGACTTCCTTGCGCGGCTCTTCGAAGTTGACGAACACGTTGAGCTGATCCTGGAGGATGCGGGCGGCGTAAGCCACCGAGTCATCCGGCGAGATCGCGCCGTTGGTCTCGATCGTCATGGTCAGCTTGTCGTAGTCGAGGATCTGGCCCTCGCGGGTGTTCTCGACCTTGTAGGAGACCTTGCGGACCGGCGAGTACAGGCTGTCGACCGGGATCAGGCCGATCGGCGCATCCTCGGGACGGTTGCGCTCGGCGGGCACGTAGCCCTTGCCGGTCGCGACGGTGAACTCCATGCGAATCTCCGCGCCCTCGTCGAGGGTGCAGATCTGGAGGTCCGGATTGAGCACGACGACGTCGCCGACGGTCTGGATGTCGCCGGCGGTGACGACGCCCGGGCCCTGCTTCTTCACGACCATGCGCTTGGGGCCTTCGCCCTGCATCTTGATCGAGATGTCCTTGATGTTGAGCACGATGTCGGTGACGTCCTCACGGACGCCAGCGATCGAGGAGAACTCGTGCAGCACGCCGTCGATGTGCACCGACTGCACCGCCGCGCCCTGGAGCGAGGAGAGCAGGATGCGGCGCAGCGCGTTGCCGAGGGTCTGGCCGAAGCCGCGCTCGAGCGGCTCGGCGACGATGGTCGCAAAACGGGCCGGATCGCTGCCGGGCGTGACCTGGAGCTTGTTCGGCCGAATCAGTTCTTGCCAATTTTTCTGGATCGTCACTGTTTCACCCATACAGGCCAGTCGAACTGCCGTTGCAGACACTGGCGTTGGAGAAAGGCCGCAGGTCGCACCTGCGGCTTCTTGCAAAAGTCATTGCGGGCGCCGATGCACCCGCAACCTCGTATCAAACGCGCCGACGCTTGCGGGGACGGCAACCGTTGTGCGGGATCGTGGTCACGTCGCGGATCGAGGTGACGGTGAAGCCTGCGGCCTGGAGCGCGCGGAGCGCCGACTCGCGGCCCGAACCGGGACCGGCGACTTCGACTTCCAGCGTGCGCATGCCGTGCTCCTGCGCCTTCTTCGACACGTCCTCGGCGGCAACCTGCGCCGCGTACGGGGTCGACTTCCGCGAGCCCTTGAAGCCCATCGTGCCGGCGGAGGACCAGGCAATCGTGTTACCCTGCGCGTCGGTGATGGTGATGGTCGTGTTGTTGAACGACGAGTTCACGTGCGCAACGCCGGAGGCGATGTTCTTGCGTTCACGACGGCGAACGCGGGTGGCTTCCTTGCCCATTGAGTACCTTTCCTGGAGATCTCAAACGCCGCCGTAGTGCCAGCGGCTACACCTGTGGAACGAAAGGCGCGTGGCGAACGGGTTATCCCCGGTTCGCCACACGCCGCGATTGGATGCGAAGACTTACTTCTTCTTGCCGGCGATGGCCTTGGCCGGGCCCTTGCGCGTGCGCGCATTGGTGTGGGTACGCTGACCGCGCACCGGCAGACCGCGACGATGACGCAGGCCGCGATAGCAGCCGAGGTCCATCAGACGCTTGATGTTGATGCCGACCTCACGACGCAGGTCACCCTCGACGAGATAGTCGCGGTCGATGACTTCGCGGATCTGAAGCACTTCGGCGTCGCTGAGCTGGCTGACGCGACGATCCACCGGGATCTTCACCTTCTCCAGAATCTCACCGGCGATCTTCTGACCGATGCCATGGATGTACTGGAGCGCGATCAGCACGCGCTTGTTGGTGGGAATGTTCACGCCGGCAATACGGGCCACGGCCTTCTCTCCTGTTGCCGGTCCTCGTCAGGACCAGGCTTTAAGTGCTTGTGTTCTCGGGCAGGTGTTCACAAACGCGAACACGACGCCCACCCCCGGTCTTCCTGGGGCCCGGCATCGTCTGAAACTATCCGACTTGGATGCGGGGCTTATTAAGGGATTCCGGGGGCTTTCGTCAACCGCCGCTAGCGCTTGGCTCGCTTTTTCGTGACCTTTTTTGCGGCCTTTTTGGCACCCTTTTTGACAGCCTTCCCGGCGGTCTTTTTGGCAGCCTTCTTTACCGTCTTCTTCGCGGTCTTCTTGACCGCCTTCTTGGCGCCCTTCGCGGCCTTCTTGGCCGCCTTTTTAGCGGATTTGGCGGTTTTTTTGGCCGTTTTCGCCGACTTCTTGGTTGTTTTGGCCTTGGCCGCCCCCTTCTTGGCCGGCGCCGTCTTGGCGGCACTCTGGGCAGTTCCCTTGGCAGTTCCCTTGCCATGCGTCTTGGGCTCGACTGCCCCGAGCGCCAGGAGCTGGCGGTGAACCGCACGGGTGACCTCGTCGATGGCCATCATGCCATCGATGGTCGAGAGCTTCCGCCGCTCGGAATAGTAGTGAATCAGCGGCTCCGTCTGGCTGCGGTAGCTGGCAAGCCGCTTGGTCAGGACCTCGGGGGTGTCGTCGAGGCGAACCTCCTCACCGCGCTCCCGCATCTGGGCGACTCGGGTCTCGACGCGACTCAGCAGCGCGCTTTCGTTGACGCGGAGCTCGATCACTGCATCGAGCTTGAGGTGCTTCTGCCTCAGCAGCTCATCGAGCGCCTCGGCCTGCGGCACGGTGCGCGGGAAACCGTCGAGGATGAAACCGTTCTTGGCGTCCGGCTGGTCGATCCGGTCGGAGATGATTCCGACCACGACGTCGTCGGGTACGAGGCCGCCGCTGGCCATGATCTCCTTGGCCTTCAGACCGACCGGCGTTCCCGCCGCCACGGCCGCACGCAGCATCTCGCCGGTCGAGAGCTGGACGATACCATAGCGCTCCACCAGCAGCTGCGCCTGGGTCCCTTTGCCCGACCCCGGCGGTCCCAGAAGTATAATTCTCATCGGCGTACGCCCCCCGGATTGGTGAGCGATACGTCGCGCACCTGTGTTTGAAGATCAAGAACAGTGCAAACCATAATCGGCGCCGCACCGCTACCCATATCATAGGGGAGCGAATACCCGGTCGCCAAGAAGGCCTTTGAAATCAGGGATTGCATCGCGCTGAGAGCAGCTCCGCCGATGCGATCGAACGGCTGGCTGGTCGTCTCTGCGGGCGCCGCGCGTTGCTCTCGCGCGGGCGAATCGGCGGCGCAGTCGCGCCGCCTTCAGAGGACGCCGCGCTTAGCGGCGGCGGCCCCGCAACTTCGACTTCCGGATCAGGCCCTCGTACTGATGGGCCAACAGATAGCCCTGCACCTGCGCCACCGTGTCCATGGTCACGCTGACCACGATCAGCAGCGAGGTACCGCCGAAGTAGAACGGCACCGAGGCGTAGGAGATCAGGATCTCGGGGATCAAGCAGACGATCGCCAGATAGATCGCGCCGAGCACGGTGATGCGCGACAGCACGTAGTCGATATATTCCGCGGTGCGCTCGCCGGGGCGAATGCCCGGAATGAAGCCGCCGTGCTTCTTCAGATTGTCCGCGGTCTCGGTCGGGTTGAACACGATCGCGGTGTAGAAGAACGCGAAGAACACGATCAGCGCGAGATACATGATCAGGAACAGCGGACGGCCGTGGCCGAGCTGGGTGGTGATCCACTGGAACCATTCCGGCCCGCTGCCCGCATTGAAGTTCGCAACCGTGGTCGGCAGCAGCAAGAGCGAAGACGCGAAGATCGGCGGAATCACGCCCGAGGTGTTGAGCTTGAGCGGCAGATGCGAGGACTGACCCTCGAACATCTTGTTGCCGACCTGGCGCTTCGGATACTGGATCAGCAGGCGGCGCTGCGCGCGCTCCATGAACACGATGAAGGCGATCACGGCGACCGCCATGATGATGACGACCAGGATCAGGCCGGTCGACATCGCACCCTGACGGCCGAGCTCGAGCATGTTGGCGAGCGCCGCGGGCAGCTCGGCGACGATGCCGGAGAGAATGATCAGCGAGATGCCGTTGCCGATGCCGCGCGAGGTGATCTGCTCGCCCAGCCACATCAGGAACATGGTGCCGCCGGTCAGCGTGATCGCCGTGGACAGGCGGAAGAACATGCCGGGGTCGCTGACGACGTTGCCGGCACCCTCAAGGCCCACCGCGATGCCGTAGGACTGGAACGCCGCCAGGATGACGGTCAGATAGCGGGTGTACTGGTTCAGCGTCTTGCGGCCGGCCTCGCCTTCCTTCTTCAGCGCCTCGAGCTGCGGCGAGACGGTGGTCAGGAGCTGGATGATGATCGAGGCCGAGATGTACGGCATGATGTTCAGCGCAAAGATCGCCATGCGGTGGATGCCGCCGCCGGCGAACATGTTGAACATGCCGAGGATGCCGCCCGCCTGGGAGCGGAACACCTGCTCCCAAATGTTGGGATCGATGCCCGGCAACGGGATGTAGGTCCCCAGCCGATAAACGAGCAGTGCGCCCAGGGTGAACCAGATGCGCTTCTTCAGTTCGTCAGCCTTGGCAAACGCACCGAAATTGAGGTTGGCTGCCAGTTGTTCCGCTGCTGAGGCCATCTTGGACTTTCTCCCGCCGCCTGTTGCGCCGTCATGCCCGCGGCCGGGCTACTTTAGCGGACGCCGGACATTATCTGGGGCTCGGCATCGATAAGTCCACGTCCCGCATGCGTAAAGGCCCGCGAGCCGCGGGCCAATGACGCAGTTGTTACGCCGCCTCGCCTTCTTCCTTGGCAGGGGCGAGGATCTTCACCGAGCCGCCCGCCTTCTCGACCGCGGCAATCGCGGTCTTGGTGGCGCCGTGCACCTCGATGTTGAGCTTGGACTTGAGCTCGCCACGGCCGAGCAGCCGCAGGCCGCCCTTGGCGCGGCGCAGCACGCCGCCCTTCACCAGGGCCTCGACGTTCACGACGCTGCCGGCGTCGATCTTCTTGGCATCGACCGCTTCCTGGAGCCGGTCGAGATTGATCTCGGCGAACTCGACGCGGAAGATGTTGTTGAAGCCGCGCTTGGGCAGACGACGATGCATCGGCATCTGGCCGCCTTCGAAACCCTTGATGCGCACGCCCGAACGCGCGGTCTGGCCCTTGCCGCCGCGGCCCGACTGCTTGCCCTTGCCCGAACCGATGCCGCGGCCGACGCGCATACGCTTTTTGCGCGAGCCGGCGTTGTCGGCGATATCGCTGAGCTTCATCGCCCTTCTCCTTGTGTCTTGCGCATGATCTTCACCGAAAACCGGCACCCGTTTTTCGGGATCATGCGCCTTTGCTTACTTCTCGTCGACGATGCGGACGAGATGGTGAACCTTCTCGATCATGCCGCGCACGGCCGGAGTGTCCGGCAGTTCGCTGGTGCGGCCGATCTTGTTGAGCTTGAGCCCGATCAGCGTCGAACGCTGCGAGTGATGGCGGCGGATCGCGCTGCCGGTCTGCTCGAGCTTGATCGTCTTTGCGGCCTTGGCCATTTGATCTACTCCGAAAAGCTTCCGTTAGTCGGCAGCCGCCTCGGCATCGCCGCCGATACGGCGCGACTGGAGGGTGGACACCTTGATATTGCGGCGGGCTGCGACCGAACGCGGCGAATCCTGGTGCTTCAGCGCGTCGAAGGTCGCGCGCACCATGTTGTACGGGTTCGAAGAGCCGATCGACTTCGCCACCACGTCCTGGACGCCGAGCGTCTCGAACACGGCGCGCATCGGGCCGCCGGCGATGATGCCGGTACCGGCCGGAGCGGCACGCAGGTAGACACGGCCCGCGCCATGACGGCCGGCGATGTCGTGATGCAGCGTGCGGCCCTCGCGCAGCGACACGCGGGTCAGGTTGCGCTTGGCGGACTCGGTTGCCTTGCGGATCGCCTCAGGCACTTCGCGCGCCTTGCCGTGACCGAAGCCGGCGCGGCCCTTCTGGTCGCCGATCACGACCAGCGCTGCGAAACCGAAGCGCTTGCCGCCCTTGACGACCTTGGCCACGCGGTTGATGTGGACGAGCTTGTCGACGAACTCGCTGTCGCGCTCCTCGCGCTCCTTGCGTTCGCGTCCGCCGCCGCGTTGATCGCGTCCACCACGTTGTTCGCGTTCTGCCATTTTTCCAATCCTTCAGAGGCTTACGCCTCAATCCTCAAATTCTGTTAGAAGCTCAGCCCGCTCTCACGCGCCGCATCGGCAAGAGCCTTGACGCGCCCGTGATAGAGGTAGCTGCCGCGATCGAACACGACTTCCTTGACGCCCTTCTCGGCGGCGCGCTCGGCCAGCAGCTTGCCGACCGCCTTCGCCGCATCGATGTCGGCGCCGGTCTTGCCGCCGTCGCGCATCGACTTCTCGAGCGAGGAGGCGGAGGCCAGCGTCTCGCCCTTCAGATCGTCGATGACCTGGGCGTAGATGTGCTTGGACGAGCGGAACACCGACAGACGCGGACGGCCACCACCGGAGCGGCGCAGCTTCAGCCGCACACTCCGCTTGCGCCGGGCATTCGTAACCTTGGCTTTCGACATGACCGGCTCCGTTACTTCTTCTTGCCTTCCTTGCGGAAGATGAATTCGCCAACATACTTCACGCCCTTGCCCTTGTAGGGCTCCGGCGGGCGGTATGAGCGGATTTCGGCCGCGACCTGGCCGACGCGTTGAATGTCGCTGCCCGTCACCGTGATTTCGGTCGGCTTCGGCACCGTGATCGTGATCCCTTCGGGGATCGTGTAGATCACGTCGTGGCTGTAGCCGAGCGCGAGCTGCAGGTTCTTGCCCTGCATCGCGGCGCGGTAGCCGACGCCGGTGATCTCGAGCTTCTTCTCGAAGCCCTTGGTGACGCCTTCGACCAGATTCGCGACCTGGGCGCGAGCGGTACCATACAGCGCCCGGGCTCGGTTGGTCTCGAGCCGCGGCTTGACCTTGATCTGGCCGCTCTCGAGCTTCACCTCGACGTCGTCATGGACGACGAACTGAAGCTGGCCCTTGGGCCCCTTCATCTTGACGGTCTGCCCGTCGACGGTCGCGGTAACACCCGACGGAACCGCCACAGGCCTTTTGCCAACACGTGACATGGATCAAAAATCCTTCTCAGAACACCGTGAAGAGGACTTCACCGCCCACATTCGCGTCGCGCGCGCTGTGGTCGGCCATGATCCCCTTCGGCGTCGACAACACCGAAATGCCGAGCCCGTTGTTGACCCGCGGCAGGTTCTTCACCGAGGCGTAAACACGACGCCCGGGCTTGGAAACACGTTCGATCTCGCGGATGACGGGCTCGCCGTCGAAATACTTCAGCTCGATCTCGATCTCGCTGCGGCCCGAGGAGTGCTCGACCGTGGCATAGCCGCGGATGTAGCCCTCGCTCTTGAGCACCTCGAGCACGTTCTCGCGCATCCGCGAGCCCGGCGTGGAGACCTTGGTCTTGGAGCGCATCTGCGCGTTGCGGATGCGGGTGATCAGATCGCTGATTGGATCGTGCGTAGACATCTAAACGACCCTCCTTACCAGCTCGACTTCACGAGGCCCGGGACCATGCCCTTGGAGCCAAGTTCGCGCAGCGCGATACGGGACAGCTTGTTCTTGCGGTAGTTCGAGCGCGGACGGCCCGACAGCTCGCAACGAAGACGCACGCGGGTCGCCGACGAATTGCGCGGCATCTCGGCGAGCTTCAGGGTCGCGGCGAACCGCTCCTCCATCGGCAACGTCTTGTCGGCGATGATCGCCTTCAACCGCTCGCGCTTCGGGGCGGCGTTCTTCACCATCCGCTTGCGCCGGTTGTTCTTCTCGATTGAACTCTTCTTTGCCATGCTTGGCTCCTGGGTATCCGCGTTTGAGAGGCTTTAGGTCAGCGTCTCACTGCCGGAACGGGAAATTGAAAGCGGTCAACAAGGCCCTCGCCTCTTCGTCGGTCTTGGCCGTGGTGCAGACGGTGATGTCCATACCGCGGGCTTCCGTGACCTTGTCGAAGTCGATCTCGGGGAAAATGATGTGCTCCTTGATGCCGAGCGAGTAGTTGCCCCGGCCGTCGAAGCTCTTCGGGTTCAGGCCGCGGAAGTCGCGGACGCGCGGCAGCGCGACCGTCACCAGGCGGTCGATGAACTCGTACATGCGGGCCTTGCGCAGCGTGACCTTGCAGCCGATCGGCTGGTTCTCACGCAGCTTGAAGGTCGCGATCGCGATGCGCGAATAGGTCACGATCGCCTTCTGGCCGGCGATCTGGGTCAGCTCGGCAGCGGCGGTCTCGGCCTTCTTGCGGTCGTTGACGGAATCGCCAACGCCCATGTTCAGCACGACCTTGTCCAGGCGCGGAACCTGCATGACGTTCTCGTAACCGAACTTCTCGGTCATCGCCGTGCGGATCTTCGCATCGTATTCCGCGCGCAGGCGCGGCGTGTAAGCAGCCTCAGCCATCGATCTCAGCTCCCGAGCTCTTGGCGATGCGGACCTTCTTGCCGTCCGCCAGAATCTTGAATCCGACGCGGGTCGGCTTTCCGTCCTTGCCGACATACGCGATGTTGGACAGTTGGATCGGCGCCTCTTTCGAGATGATGCCGCCCTCCTGGGCCTGCGTCTGCTTCTGGTGACGCTTGACCATGTTGATGCCGCGCACGAGCGCCGTACCGGCGTCGGGGCGAACCTCGAACACTTCGCCGGTGCGACCCTTGTCGCGACCGGTCAGCACGACGACCTTGTCGCCCTTGCGGATCTTCGCAGCCATCACAGCACCTCCGGCGCGAGGGAAATGATCTTCATGTGATTCTTGGCGCGCAGCTCGCGCGGCACGGGCCCGAAGATACGGGTGCCGACCGGCTCGGACTGGTTGTTGATCAGCACGGCGGCGTTGCGGTCGAAGCGGATGACCGAACCGTCGGCGCGGCGGATGTCCTTGCGGACGCGCACCACGACGGCCTTCATCACGTCGCCCTTCTTCACCTTGCCACGCGGAATCGCTTCCTTGATCGAGACGACGATGATGTCGCCGATCGTGGCGTAGCGGCGCTTGGAGCCCCCGAGCACCTTGATACACATGACACGGCGTGCGCCAGAATTGTCGGCCACGTCGAGGTTGGTCTGCATCTGAATCATTGATGCACCTCGTCCTCTTCTCTCTTGCGCCAGCCCAGCCGGCGCTCAACATTTCCCTGAAGACAGTCGGCTAAAGCCAACAGATCAGGCGCTTTTCTTGTGTTCGCCCCGGATCACGACCCAGCGCTTCAACTTCGAAATCGGCTTCGATTCCTCGATCCAAACCATGTCGCCCGGCTTGAACTCGTTGTTCTCGTCGTGCGCGTGGTAGTTCTTCGAACGGCGGATCGTCTTCTTGTAGATCGGGTGCGTGAAGCGGCGATCGACGCGCACAACGACCGTCTTGGCTGTCTTGTCGCTGACGACCACGCCCTGCAAAGTACGTTTCGGCATCTTCGTAAGCCTCTTACTTCTTCTTCGCGCGCGTCTGCGCGGCGACGGTCTTGATCCGGGCGATGTCGCGGCGAGCCTCGCGCAGGCGCGAGGTGTTCTCGAGCTGCCCGGTGGCGCGCTGGAAGCGCAGGTTGAAGCGCTCCTTCTTCAGGTTCAGGATGGCGTCATCCTGCTGGTCGGGGCTCATCGCGCGGATGTCTTCGATCTTCATCTGGGCCATGGCCATTACTCCGCAATGCGCTCGACGAAGCGCGTCTTGATCGGCAGCTTGGCGGCCGCCAGGGTCAGCGCCTCACGCGCCGTCTGGGTGTTGACGCCGTCGATCTCGAACAGCACCCGGCCCGGCTTGACGCGCGCCACCCACAGTTCCGGCGAACCCTTGCCGGAACCCATGCGGACTTCGGCCGGCTTCTTCGACACCGGAAGGTCGGGGAACACGCGGATCCAGACGCGGCCGGCGCGCTTCATGTGACGGGTCAGCGCGCGGCGAGCGGCTTCGATCTGGCGCGCGGTGACGCGCTCAGGCTCGGTCGCCTTCAGGCCGTACTGGCCGAACGCCAACGTCGCGCCCGAAGACGCAACGCCGTGGATGCGGCCCTTATGCGCCTTCCGGAACTTCGTTTTCTTAGGTTGCATCATGGCTTTAAGCCCTCAAATTCCTGTGCTGGCTCAGACCGCAGCGTTGTCGCGGCGCTGACGGCCACCACGATCACCACCGCCGCCGGTCTCGCCTTCGGCCATTCTCTTGTCCTGGGCCATCGGATCGTGCTCGAGGATCTCGCCCTTGAAGATCCAGACCTTGACGCCGCAGGTGCCGAAGGTCGTGAACGCGGTCGCAACGCCGTAGTCGATGTCGGCGCGCAGCGTGTGCAGCGGCACGCGACCTTCGCGGTACCACTCCATGCGCGCGATTTCCGCACCGCCCAGACGTCCCGAGCAGTTGATGCGGATGCCTTCCGCGCCGAGACGCATCGCCGACTGCACGGCGCGCTTCATGGCACGGCGGAACGCCACGCGGCGCTCCAGCTGCTGCGCGATCGACTCGGCCACCAGCGTCGCATCGAGCTCCGGCTTGCGGATCTCGACGATGTTGATGACGACATCGGACGAGGTGATGTCCGCGACCCGCTTACGCAGCTTGTCGATGTCGGCGCCCTTCTTGCCGATCACCACGCCCGGACGGGCCGAGTGAATGGTGACGCGGCACTTCTTGTGCGGACGCTCGATCACGATGCGGGCGACGGCCGCCTGCTTGAGCTCCTTGTGCAGGATCTCACGGATCTTGACGTCCTCGTGCAGCAGCTTGCCGTATTCCTGCTTGCCGGCGAACCAGCGGGAATCCCAGGTCCGGTTGATGCCGAGACGCAGACCGATCGGATTGATCTTTTGACCCATCGTTTTCTCCTGCGACCCTTAAGCCGCTGCTGCTTCGGCTTCGACCTGACGAACAATGATCGTCAGCTGCGAAAATGGTTTGTAGACACGGCCCGAGCGGCCACGGCCGCGGGCGGCAAAGCGCTTCATCACGAGGCCGTTGCCGACGAAAGCCTGCGCCACGACGAGATCGTCAACATCGAGGTCGTGGTTGTTCTCGGCATTGGCGATAGCTGATTCCAGGCACTTCTTCACGTCAACCGCGATCCGCTTGCGCGAAAACTGCAGGTCGGCGAGCGCAGCAGCCGCCTTCCGGCCGCGAATGAGCTGGGCGACCAGGTTGAGCTTCTGCGGGCTCACCCGCAGCATCCGGGCGACCGCCTTGGCCTCGTTCTCGGCGAGGCTCCGTTCGCGCTTAGGTTTGCTCATCGTTTAATCCTCAAGCCTTCTTGGCTTTCTTGTCACCGGAGTGGCCATGGAAGGTCCGGGTCGGCGAGAACTCGCCGAACTTGTGACCGACCATTTCCTCGTTGACGGCCACCGGCACGTGCTTCTGACCGTTGTAGACGCCGAAGGTCAGACCGACGAACTGCGGCAGGATCGTCGAACGACGGCTCCAGATCTTGATGACGTCGTGACGGCCGGACGCGCGCGCGGCATCTGCCTTCTTGAGCAGAGAACCCTCGACGAACGGGCCTTTCCAGACTGAACGAACCATGTCCGGCGTTCCTTACTTCTTCCGCTTGTGGCGGCTTAGGAGAATGAATTTGTTGGTCGACTTGTTGGAGCGGGTCTTCTTGCCCTTGGTCGGCTTGCCCCACGGAGTAACCGGGTGGCGACCGCCCGAGGTACGACCTTCACCACCGCCGTGCGGATGGTCGATCGGGTTCATCGAAACACCGCGGTTGTGCGGCTTGCGACCCAGCCAACGGTTGCGGCCGGCCTTGCCGATCGAGGTGTTCATGTGATCAGGGTTCGACACCGCGCCGATCGTGCCGCGGCAACGGCCGTGCACCAGGCGCTGCTCACCCGAGTTCAGGCGGATGATGACGTAGTCCTGGTCGCGACCGACGAGCTGGGCGTAGGTGCCCGCGGAACGGGCGAGCTGGCCGCCCTTCCCGATCTTGACCTCGATGTTGTGGATGATCGTGCCGACCGGCATGTTGCCGAGCGGCATGACGTTGCCCGGCTTCACGTCGACATAGTTGCCAGCCACCACGGAATCGCCGACCGCAAGGCGCTGCGGCGCCAGGATATAGGCCTGGGTGCCGTCTTCGTACTTGACCAGTGCGATGAACGCAGTGCGGTTCGGATCGTATTCCAACCGCTCGACGGTCGCGGGCGCATCGACCTTGTCGCGCTTGAAGTCGACGATGCGCAGGGTCTGCTTGTGACCGCCGCCGCGGAAGCGCACGGTGATGCGACCGGTGTTGTTGCGACCGCCGGAGGAATGCTTGCCTTCGGTGAGGGCCTTGACCGGCTTGCCCTTGTACAGGGCCGAACGATCGACCATGACCAGCTGGCGCTGGCCCGGCGTCGTGGGATTGAATGTCTTCAGTGCCATCGTCGTACGACCTTACAGACCGGTGGTTACGTCGATCCGGTGGCCCTCTTCGAGGGTCACGATCGCGCGCTTGGTGTTCGACTGCGAACCGAGGTTGCCGCGGAAGACCTTGGTCTTGCCCTTGCGGACCAGCGTGTTGACGCTCTTGACCTTGACGTCGAACAGCTTCTCGATCGCTTCCTTGATCTGCGGCTTAGTCGCCTTCGCGGCCACCTTGAACAGGACCTTGTTGTGCTCGGACGCCAGCGTCGCCTTTTCGGTGACGACCGGAGCAACGATCACGTCGTAGTGGCGAGGCTCAATGTTCTTCGTCATTTGAAGCGCGCCTCCAGCGCATCGATGGCGGCCTTGGTCAGAACGAGCTTCTGACGGCGCAGGATGTCATAGACGTTGATGCCCTGGATCGGCAGCACGTCCATGTTAGGGATGTTGCGAGCCGCGGCGGCAAAGCCGTTGTTGAGCTCGGCGCCGTCGATGATCAGCGCGTTGGTCAAGCCCAGACCCGAGAAGTGACCGAGCAGCGCCTTGGTCTTGGCGGCTTCCAGCGCGGCCTTGTCGATCACCAGCAGATCACCGTCCTTGGCCTTGGCCGACAGCGCATGCTTGAGAGCCAGCGCGCGGACCTTCTTCGGCAGGTCGGTGGCGTGCGAACGCACCACCGGACCGAAGGCGCGGCCACCGCCACGGAACTGCGGCACGCGGGCCGAGCCGTGACGAGCACCGCCGGTGCCCTTCTGCTTGTACATCTTCTTGCCGGTGCGCCAGATCTCGGCGCGGCCCTTGGCCTTGTGGGTGCCGGCCTGGCGCTTGTTGAGCTGCCACTGCACGCAACGCGCAATGATGTCCTGGCGCGGCTCGAGACCGAAAATGGCGTCGGAAAGCTGGACCGAGCCGGCTTCCTTACCTTCGAGGGTGGTGACCTTCAATTCCATCTCACGCACCCTCCTGCTGGGCCGCAGCCTCGGCTTCGCCACCCGCAACCTTGAACTTGCCGGGCTTCGGAGCTTCCTTCGGCAGCGGCTTCTTGACGGCGTCGCGCACGCGGATCCAGCCGCCCTTGGAGCCGGGAACGGCGCCTTCGACGAGGATCAGGCCGCGCTCGACGTCGAGCTGAACGACTCGAAGGTTGAGCGTGGTGATGCGGTCGACACCCATGTGGCCGGGCATCTTCTTGTTCTTCCAGGTCTTGCCGGGATCCTGACGACCACCGGTCGAACCGATCGAACGGTGCGAGATCGACACACCGTGCGTGGCGCGCAGACCGCCGAAGTTCCAGCGCTTCATGCCGCCGGCGAAGCCCTTACCGACCGAGGTGCCGGTGACGTCGACGAACTGGCCAACCACGAAATGATCGGCCTGGATCTCGGCGCCGACCGGGATCATGGCATCCGCGGTGACGCGGAATTCCTCGACCCGGCGCTTCGGCTCGACCTTGGCGACCGCGAACTGGCCGCGCTCCGCCTTGGGCATGTAAACGGTCTTGCGGCTGCCAGAACCGAGCTGGAGCGCGACGTAACCGTTCTTCTCTTCGGTACGGTGGCCTACGACCTGGCAATTGCCGAGCTTCAGCACGGTCACGGGGATATGTTCGCCGGCCTCCGTGAAGACCCGCGTCATCCCGACCTTTTGTGCGATCACTCCGGAGCGCATCGGCTTGCTTCCTGTTCTTTCTGTCCGCTTACGCGAACGGGATCCAAAAATCTTAGAGCTTGATCTCGACGTCGACACCGGCGGCCAGATCGAGCTTCATCAAAGCATCGACGGTCTGCGGGGTCGGATCGACGATGTCGAGCAGGCGCTTGTGAGTGCGCATCTCGAACTGTTCGCGGCTCTTCTTGTCGACGTGGGGCGAACGGTTGACGGTGAACTTCTCGATGCGGGTGGGCAGCGGAATGGGTCCGCGGACCTGCGCGCCGGTGCGCTTCGCCGTGTTCACGATCTCGCGGGTCGACGTATCGAGGATACGATGGTCGAACGCCTTGAGACGGATACGAATGTTTTGGCCGTTCATTGCCGTGGTCTCTCTTCAGTGGGTGGCGAATAGCGAATAGCGAATGTCACCATTCGCTACTCGCCGATCCCTATTCTCGTATTACTCGATGATCGAGGCGACGACGCCGGCGCCGACGGTACGACCGCCCTCGCGGATCGCGAAGCGGAGCTTCTCTTCCATCGCGATCGGCACGATCAGGTGCACTTCCATCGCGATGTTGTCGCCCGGCATCACCATCTCGGTACCTTCCGGCAGATGCACGACACCGGTCACGTCGGTGGTGCGGAAGTAGAACTGCGGACGGTAGTTGGTGAAGAACGGGGTGTGGCGACCGCCCTCTTCCTTGGTGAGGATGTAGGCCTCAGCCTTGAACTTGGTGTGCGGCTTGACCGAACCCGGCTTCGCCAGCACCTGGCCGCGCTCGACGTCCTCGCGCTTGGTGCCGCGGAGCAGAGCGCCGATGTTGTCGCCGGCCTGGCCCTGATCGAGCAGCTTGCGGAACATTTCGACGCCGGTGACGGTGGTCTTCTGGGTCGCACGCAGACCGACGATCTCGATTTCCTCGCCGACCTTGACGATGCCGCGCTCGACACGGCCGGTCACCACGGTGCCGCGGCCCGAGATCGAGAACACGTCTTCAACCGGCATCAGGAACGGCTGGTCGATCGGACGCTCCGGCTGCGGGATGTACTCGTCGACGTTGCGCATCAGCTCGAGGATGGCGTCGTGGCCGAGCTTCTTGTCCGAATCTTCGAGAGCGGCGAGCGCCGAGCCCTTGATGATCGGGATCTTGTCGCCCGGGAATTCGTACTTCGAGAGCAGTTCGCGGACTTCGAGCTCGACGAGCTCGAGCAGCTCCGGATCGTCGACCATGTCGCACTTGTTGAGGAACACGACGAGCGCGGGCACGCCGACCTGGCGGGCGAGCAGGATGTGCTCGCGGGTCTGCGGCATCGGGCCGTCAGCGGCCGACACGACCAGGATCGCACCGTCCATCTGGGCGGCGCCGGTGATCATGTTCTTCACGTAGTCGGCGTGGCCGGGGCAGTCGACGTGGGCGTAGTGGCGGTTCTTGGTCTCGTACTCGACGTGCGCGGTCGAGATCGTGATGCCGCGCGCCTTCTCTTCCGGCGCCTTGTCGATCTGGTCGTACGCGGTGAACGTTGCACCGCCGGTCTCGGCGAGGATCTTGGTGATCGCCGCGGTCAGCGACGTCTTGCCATGGTCGACGTGACCGATGGTGCCGATGTTGCAGTGCGGCTTGTTACGTTCAAACTTTGCTTTGGCCATTTGACTCTCCGTTCAATCGTCAGCTTGAGACCGACGACAATCAGGCAAACTTCTTTTGGACTTCTGCCGACACGTTGGCCGGCGCTTCTGCGTAGTGATCGAACTGCATGGTGAAGGTTGCGCGCCCCTGGCTCATCGAGCGCAGGTTATTCACGTAACCGAACATGTTCATGAGCGGCACCATCGCGTTGATGACGTTGGCGTTGCCGCGCATGTCTTGACCCTGGATCTGACCGCGCCGGGAATTCAGGTCGCCGATGACCGAGCCGGTATAGTCTTCCGGGGTCACCACTTCGACCTTCATGATCGGCTCGAGCAGCACGGACTTGCCCTTCTGCAAGGCTTCGCGGAATGCCGCGCGCGATGCGATTTCGAAGGCGAGCGCCGACGAGTCGACGTCGTGGTACTTGCCGTCGACGAGCTGAACCTTGACGTCGACCACGGGGAAGCCCGCGACGACACCAGAGCTCATCACGCTGTTGAGGCCCTTTTCGACGCCGGGGATGTATTCCTTCGGAACCGCACCGCCGACGATCTTGGACTCGAACTCGTAGCCCTTGCCGGGCTCGTTCGGCTCGACCACGATCGACACTTCCGCGAACTGACCGGTACCGCCGGTCTGCTTCTTGTGGGTGTACTTGACCTCGGCCTTCTTGGTGACGCGCTCACGGAACGCAACCTGCGGCGCGCCGATGTTGGCGTCGACTTTGTAGGTGCGCTTGAGGATGTCGACCTTGATGTCGAGATGGAGTTCGCCCATGCCCTTGAGGATGGTCTGGCCGGACTCCTGGTCGGTCGACACGCGGAAGGACGGATCCTCCGCCGCGAGCTTGGCCAGCGCCACGCCCAGCTTCTCCTGGTCGGCCTTGGACTTCGGCTCGATCGCGATCTCGATGACCGGCTCGGGGAATTCCATCTTCTCCAGGATCACCTGCTTGTCGGGATCGCACAGCGTGTCACCGGTGCGCGCTTCCTTCAGGCCGGCCAGGGCGACGATGTCGCCGGCATAGGCTTCCTTGATGTCTTCGCGGTTGTTCGCATGCATCAGCAGCATGCGCCCGATGCGCTCCTTCTTCTCGCGGGTCGAGTTCACGACGCCGGTGCCGCTCTGCAGAACGCCGGAGTAGATGCGGCAGAAGGTGATGGTGCCGACGAACGGGTCGTCCATGATCTTGAACGCGAGCAGCGCGAGCGGCTCCTTGTCGTCGGCCTTGCGCACGACCTCGTTGCCGCGGTCGTCGGTGCCCTTGATCGCGGGCACGTCGATCGGCGACGGCAGGTAGTCGACGACGGCGTCGAGCAGCGGCTGCACGCCCTTGTTCTTGAAGGCCGAGCCGCACAGCACGGGATAGAACGCGCCGGTCAGCACCGCCTTGCGGATCAGGCGCTTCAGGGTCGCTTCGTCCGGCTCGTTGCCGTCGAGGAAGGCGGCCAATGCGTCGTCGTCGAGCTCGACGGCGGCTTCCACCATCTTCTCGCGGTATTCCTTGGCCTGCTCGACGAGGTCTTCCGGAATGTCGACATAGTCGAACTTCGCGCCGAGCGATTCATCGTTCCAGACGATGCCCTTCATCTTCACGAGGTCGACGAGACCCTTGAAGTTGTTCTCGGCACCGATCGGAAGCTGGATTGCGATCGGCTTGGCGCCGAGGCGGTCAACGATGTCGGCCAGACACTTGAAGAAGTCGGCGCCGGTCTTGTCCATCTTGTTGGCGAAGACGATGCGCGGAACCTTGTACTTGTCGCCCTGGCGCCAGACGGTCTCGGTCTGGGGCTCGACGCCCTGGTTCGAGTCCAGCACGCAGACGGCGCCGTCGAGCACGCGCAGCGAACGCTCGACTTCGATGGTGAAGTCGACGTGGCCGGGAGTGTCGATGATGTTCAGGCGCTTGCCGGCCCAGAAGGCGGTGGTCGCAGCCGAGGTGATCGTGATGCCACGCTCCTGCTCCTGCTCCATCCAGTCCATCGTCGCGGCACCTTCGTGCACTTCGCCGATCTTGTGGCTCTTGCCGGTGTAATAGAGGATGCGCTCGGTCGTCGTGGTCTTGCCGGCGTCGATATGCGCCATGATACCGAAATTACGGTAGTCCTCGATGGCATGTTGGCGGGGCATGGGTCGTTCCTTGCGAGTCCGAGTGTGTCGCCGTTACCAGCGATAGTGCGAGAAGGCGCGGTTGGCTTCCGCCATCCGGTGCACGTCTTCACGCTTCTTGACGGCGTTCCCCCGGTTATTCGATGCGTCCAAGAGCTCCGCCGAGAGCCGCTCGGTCATCGTCTTCTCGTTGCGCTCGCGCGCGGCCGAGATCAGCCAGCGAATGCCCAGGGCCTGCCGGCGGGTCGAACGAACCTCGACCGGAACCTGGTAGGTCGCGCCGCCGACGCGGCGGGAGCGAACCTCGATCGTCGGCATGACGTTCTCGAGCGCCTGCTCGAACACGCCGAGCGGGTTCTGCTTGGTCTTGGTTTCGATGATGCCGAGTGCACCGTAGACGATGCCTTCGGCGACCGACTTCTTGCCGGCGTACATCACCGAGTTCATGAACTTCGTGATCACGATGTTCCCGAACTTCGGATCCGGGAGAACTTCGCGCTTTTCCGCTGAGTGGCGACGAGACATGGACGTGGTTCCCGCTTACTTCGGACGCTTGGCGCCGTACTTCGAACGACGCTGCTTACGGTTCTTGACGCCCTGGGTATCCAGAACGCCGCGGAGGATGTGGTAGCGCACGCCGGGCAAGTCCTTGACGCGGCCGCCGCGGATCATGACCACCGAGTGCTCCTGGAGGTTATGGCCCTCGCCGGGGATGTAGCCGATCACCTCGAAGCCGTTGGTCAGGCGCACCTTGGCAACCTTACGAAGCGCCGAGTTCGGCTTCTTCGGGGTCGTGGTGTAGACGCGGGTGCAAACACCACGCTTCTGAGGCGACTGCTGCAGCGCCGGCACCTTCTTGCGCGACTTCTGCACTTCCCGCGGTTGAGCGATCAGCTGGTTGATCGTCGGCATCCTGGCCTTACCCTTTGTTCTGCCGCGGCCCCTTCCGGGTCCGCTGTCTTGCCGCGGCCCGTTGCCGGAACCGCAAATTCGTTTCGAGCCACCCGCTCGATGGGCCCGCCTTCCGCGGAACAATCCGCACAAAGCGAAATTGCGCCAACCGCTCCATCACCGAGCGGAAAGCGTTACGACGCCACAGAGGACCGCAGTTTCCGGGTCAATCAGCGTAAAGCTGTGGCCCGCGCACTGAGGTCATGCATCCGAATTCGATCTCAAGAGAACAAGCTCAAGAGAACTAGAATCGCACTGGCATTGCCTAGCTATGATCGACAGCGTTTGAGCGGCATTCGTCGAGGTTGGTGCCCGTCTTCAACGATCCCTTGTGGATCTAATCCTTGGGGATCAACGGGTGGCCCGTTCCGACGTTGGCGATGCTCACCGCCTGTCGTTAAGTGAGGCGCTTTCTATAAGTGGGAATCGATCAAGTCAAGGCGAAACGACAGTCACAAAGCGCTTCTCGCGCCTATGGAATTCGCCCGTTTGCCGCCCTCACCGCGCTTCCATGATGTGGGAACGACGAGCCCATTCCGCTAGCCCTAGATCTATTTGTGCCCGGGTGAAATATACTTTTATAACCCGCGCTAAGGCTTTTTTTCCTGTTGATGCGTCAAACTGCCGCCTTCGGCGGGGATTGGCGCCATGCGGTACACCGACATTGCCATTATCGGCGGGGGATTGTCCGGCTCAACCGCCGCCGCAATGCTCGGCCGCGCCGGCATTTCGACGGTGCTGATCGATCCGCATGAGAGCTATCCGGCGGACTTTCGAGTCGAAAAACTCAGCGGCCACGAGCAGGTCGAGCGATTCCTGAAGACCGGAATCGCAGAATCAGTGCTGGGCCGCGCGACCTTTGCCGGCGAGAACTGGATCGCCCGCTTCGGCCGCCTGCTCGACAAGGCGCCGAGCCGGCAGTTCAACATCCTCTACGATTCGCTGGTCAACGCGGTCCGCGACGAAATCCCTGCCACCGTCGAGCGCGTCTGCGCCAAGGCCCTGGCGGTCGAGACCAGTCCGGAGCGGCAGAAGATCACGCTCGCCAACGACGAGACGATCTCGGCCCGCCTGGTCGTGCTCGCCAACGGCCTGAACGTCGGCCTGCGCCACCAGCTCGGCATCGCCCGCAAGGTCATCAGCGCCTGCCATTCGATCTCGATCGGGTTCGACGTGATGCCTGCGGGTCGGAATTCGTTCGACTTCCCGGCGCTGACCTATTTCTCGGAGCGGCCGAGCGACCGCACCCCCTACATCTCGCTGTTTCCAGTCGGCACGCGGATGCGCGCCAATCTGTTCGTCTACCGAAGCTTCGACGATCCCTGGCTGCGCGAGCTGCGCCGTGCACCAGCTGAGACGCTGGACGCCACCCTGCCCCGGCTCAAGCGCATCACCGGCGCCTTCGACATCCCCGGTGAGCTGAAGGTCCGCCCGGTCGATCTCTACGTGAACGACCCTCGCGGTCAGCCCGGAATCGTGCTGGTCGGGGATGCCTTCGCGACCTCGTGCCCCGTCGCCGGCACCGGCTGCGACAAGGTCTTCACCGACGTCGAGCGGCTCTGCAACGTCTACATCCCGCAGTGGCTTTCCTCCGACGGGATGAATGCGGCCAAGATCGCCGGCTTCTACGCCGATCCGGTCAAGCAAGCTTGCGATCAATGGTCGGCGGCGAAGGCGTTCGACTTCCGCTCAGTCTCGATCGCGACGAGCCCTTACTGGACGGCGCAGCGCTGGGCGCGCTTCATCGCCTGGTCGGCTCAAGGGCTGCTGCGGCCGCTTGGAGGAGCGTTCCATCTGGAGCCGAACTTCCTCGGTCACTCCTCCTCGTCGTCCTCGTCCTCATCATCCTCGAGGTCGTCTTCATCCTCGTCATCGTCGCTGTCGTCGTCGGCCTGAGCCACAGCGCCATGCGGCTGGTGGATCTGGTCGTTCCACAGCTTGCGATAGGTACCGTTCCTGGCGAGCAGTTCGGCATGCGACCCGCGCTCGATCGCCCTGCCCCCTGAAATCACGATGATCTCGTCCATCTCGACCACCGAGGTCAGGCGGTGGGTCGACCAGATCATGGTGCGGCCCTTGGCGACCTTGAGCAGCGTGCGGTTGATCGCGGCCTCCGTGGTCTGGTCGAGCGCCGAGGTGGCTTCGTCCAGCAGCAGCACGGACGGGTTGCGGATGATCGCGCGCGCGATCGCGATGCGCTGGCGCTGGCCGCCCGACAGAGTATCGCCGCGCTCGCCGACCGGCGTGTCGTAGCGTTGCGGCAGGCTCATGATGTAGCGATGGATCTCGGCCTTCTTGGCCGCCTCCTCCACCTCCGCGTCGGTCGCGCCCTCCTTGCCGAGCCGGATGTTCTCGCGGATCGACATGTTGAACAGCATGTTCTCCTGGAACACCACCGCCATGCTCCGGCGCAGCGAATCCAGCGTCACCTTGCGGACGTCGACGCCGTCGATGGTGACGCGCCCCTCGTCGGGCACGTAGAGCCGCAGGATCAGGTTGAGCAGCGTGCTCTTGCCGGAGCCCGAGGGGCCGACGATGGCGATGCTCTTGCCGACATTGAGCTTGAGGCTGAGATTGTCCAGCACCGGCGTCTGGCTGCCTTCGTACTGGAAGGTGACGCGGTCGAAGGTGATGTCGTGGGTAATGCGCGGCAGATCGGGCGCGCCGGCACGATCTGCCCCGCGCGTCGGCTCGTCGAGCAGCTCCTGGATGTGCCGGATCGCGGCGGCCGAGGAGATCGACACCGGGATGAAATGCATCACATGGGCGATGTTGTAGGAGACCTCCCAGAACGCGCTCTCGAAGGTGACGAAGGTGCCGATGGTGATCTGGCCCTTGGTCGCCAGATACGCACCGATTGCCAGCACAACGAGATGCAGGAGCAGCACCGAGATGGTGACCGTCCGCTCCACCATGGTCGACAGGAACGCGGCTGAGGCGATCCTGTTGCGGGTTTCGTCGTTGCGGAAGGTGAAGAAGCCGAACATCCGGCGTTGCAGGCTGAACGCCTTGATCACGGCCTGCGCCGCCACGTTCTCCTGCACCATGCCGAGCAGCGCGGATTCATTGAGCTTCTGCTCGTAGTTGGCCTGCACCGCCTTCGGCGTGAGCATGCGCGGCCCGATCAGCGTGATCGGAAATACCAGGAGCGCGACCACCGCGAGCTGCCAGTTCAGGAACACCATCAGGATGATGCCGGCGAACAACTCCAGGAACGGCAGCGCCGCGCTGTTGGCGAAGGTCTTGACCGAGCCCTCGAAGGCCGCGAGGTCGACGGAAAAGCGCGACAGGATCTCGCCGCGCTTGGTGCGGCCGAAATAGGCCGCCGGCAGGTCCTGGACGTGCTCGAACAGGTGCTTGCGGACGTCGGAGATGATGCAGGCCGCGAGCCGCGCATCCCAGCGCTCATACCAGACCGCCACGATCGAGGTGAAGATGCCGGCGGCCGCGAGCACGCCGAGGATCTTGTACAGCGCCTGGAAATCCTCCTCGCCGAGCGCGTCGTCGATCAGGAACTTCAGGCTGAGCGGCATGATGACGTTGAACAGCGTCTCGACGACGACGCCGAACGCCACGAACGACAGCATCCGCTTGTAGCTGGCCAGATAGGGCTTGACGAAACCCAGGATGGTGGCGAGCGCGCCGGCGGCCTCGCGCGCGGTAAAGACGACGAGGTCCTCGTCCTCGTCGTCGTCATCGAGCTCCAGCTCGTCATCCTCCTCGTCCTCGTCGTCCTCGTCGTCTTCGAGGTCCGGCTTGGCGGTGGGGGCAAGCTTGTCGAGCTCGGCCGCCTCTTCCACGGGGGGCTTCTGTTTGTCGGGAGAAGGAGGCTTGGACGCCATGAAACCAACGGATGCTGACGGCCGGCATGACCGCAGAGAAAGCAGGAAATAGCGGCAACCGCTATTGCACTGATTCTATGCGATCAGAATGAATTCGGCAAAGCAATTGGCGAATCCGGTCCGATCGTTGCGGCTAGTCGTCGTCCTCGTTTTCGACCTTGTCGAAGAAGGAGTAGCGCAGACTGTCGGCGTCGGCATACCACTGGCCCGGCCCCTTGTTGGCGGCGAGCGTCGCCTCCCAGAGCGCATCGGTGCAGTCCCTGCGGTGCATCGACAGATCGAACCCATTGCCGAAGAACAGTTCGGACCATTCCCACCAGGTGCCGAGCTTCTTGACCCCGCGCAGGAGGTCGTAGCGGTCGATCACGGCCGAGGCCATGTCCGAGGTGATCGAGCCGAACACGAGGCCGGTCTTGACGACGCGGTTGAGCTCGCGGATCGCGCGGACTACCTGCTTCGGGGAAACGTGGCAAAGACTGGTCTCGAACACGAAGTCGAAGGCGCCGTCCTTGAACGGCATGTCGGTGATCGAGCCGAGCTTGTTGTATTTCTTCAGCGCCTTCGGCGTTTTGGCGTGGATGGCGCGGTTGTTCTCGATGCCGAAGGCATCGATGCCGCGCTCGCGCAGCGCGCCAACCAGCTCGCCACTGGCCGAGCCCGCGATCAGCAGCTTCGCGCCCTTGGCCTTGCCCCAGACGATACCGATCAACTTGGTCAGGTAATCGGGATCGGTGAAATGGCGCCACGCCTCGCTATAGGGGCCGAGGCCGCGATAGTTCTCGAAATAGTCGCGATCGATCCTGTCGGAGAGCGGCTTGTCGTCCTGCGCGCGCTCGCGGCGCAGGCGCATCATCTCGGTGAGGATAATGTCGGTCGCCGCGTCCGAGGAGTCGAGCAAGCCGTTCAGCGTCGAGTCGAACAGATAGTCGCCGACCACGACGATGCCGGGATGCTCCTTCGGCTCGGGCCGGTGGTTGGTCATGACGTCGCGCACCGGCAGGCCGCCGGGAATCGCGTTCACCGACGACAGCCAGCGGTGGATCTTGCCTTCCATGAAATGCGCGCGCGCATCGCCGAGCGAGGCCGGCAGCGATTTCAGCGCGGCGTCGATCAATTCCTGGTCCGACAGGTTGGCGAAGGCCAGCGCGTCGGAGCCGGGAATGAGCCAGTTCAACACGCCGTGCTTGCCGACGTCGTGGCGCGCGCCCTCATTGTAGACGCAGCAACCGCCGAAGGCCTCCGACATGAACCAGGCGCCGGCAATCTTGTCGCCCCAGAACGGCGTGTCGAACAGGATCGAGACGCGCAGATAATGCGCCGGACGGTCGAAATACGAGACGTGCTTGACCATCGACTTGCGGAGCTGCTCGCCTTCCCAGCCCATGGTCGCGAGCCAGGAATGCGGCAGGCAGACCAGCACGAGATCGAAATCGCGCGTCTCCGGCCCCTTGCCGTTCATCATCTTGAGCTGGTAGCGGCCGGTCGGCGCCTTGCCGACGGCGAGCACGCGGTGATTGAGCTGGATGTCGGCATTGACCTCCGACTGCAGGCACTCGATCAACTGCTCGTTGCCGTTCTGGATCGAATAGAGGCCGATATAGCCGTCGACATCCATCAGGTAGTTCTTGAGCGCGTTGAGGCCATTGGTGTTGTGGCTCTCGGTCGCGATGTCGGAGCGCGCCATCACCTTGAAGAAGCGCTTTGCGGTCTCGTCCTCGACCTCCTCGTCGAGCACCTGCTCGGCGGTCTTGTAGGCCCAGGGATTCTCGTTGTCGTGCGCGCCGACGCCCTCGTAATATTCGATCGGCGACATCGCCTCGGTGCAGCGCTTGCGGAACGCCTCGATCGCGGCCGCGGTCTTGGCGCCATATTTGCGGCGCATGCCCGGCACGTCGTTCAGCAGCTCGCCGCCGAACTGCACCTGCTCGGCATCCATCGGAATGGTCTGAAGCCCGAAATGCTGGATCAGCTCGCGCAGCGGATCCGGACCGGTCATCGAGTAGTCGTAGATCTCGGCAACGCCGGCCTCGTACATCGCCGGCGCCGAATCGAATTTGCGGGTGACGATCTTGCCGCCGAGCCGATCGGACGCCTCGTAGATGGTGACGCGGCAGAGGTCGCCGAGCTTACGCTTCAGATACCAGGCGCTCATCAGCCCGCCGGGGCCGCCGCCTACGATTGCGAGATCAAGCATGTGAGTTCCGTGGTCTCCGGCCCTGCCCCCGTCACGGGACCACCGGTCTAAACTCCCCTAGCAGAAGCGCTTTTACGCCTGAAGGAAAGATGAACAAAGGTTGATCCTGCACCGCAACAGGGAAACAAAGCAGCAAAAAGGCCGGCTTGCGCCGGCCTTTTCATTGTCCTCGGTATTCCTACGGATGAACGATCATTCCGCAGGCGGCAGCGCAGGAAGCTCCGCTTCCGGCGCCGGCGACACGACGGCCGCCTGCTTCTCGCGCTCGTCCAGGATCAACTTGTCGCGCTTCATCGCGACTTCGCGGATCTTGGCCATGGAGGCGCCGGTGCCCGCCGGGATCAGCCGGCCGACGATGACGTTCTCCTTGAGGCCTTCGAGCGGATCGACCTTACCGTTGACCGCCGCTTCCGTGAGGACGCGGGTGGTCTCCTGGAACGAGGCCGCCGAGAAGAAGGAGCGGGTCTGGAGGCTCGCCTTGGTGATGCCGAGCAGAACCGGCGTCCCCGTGGCGATCTTCTTGCCCTCTTCCTTGGCCTTCTCGTTGAGCGCGTCGAACTCGATCTTGTCGACCTGCTCGCCGGAGATCATGTCCGTGTCGCCCTGGTCGGTGACTTCCACCTTCTGGAGCATCTGACGGACAATCACCTCGATGTGCTTGTCGTTGATGAGCACGCCCTGGAGCCGGTAGACCTCCTGGATCTCGTTGACCAGATAGGCCGCGAGTTCCTCGATGCCCTTGACCGCCAGGATGTCGTGCGGCGCCGGGTTGCCTTCCACGATGAAGTCGCCCTTTTCGACGACGTCGCCGTCCTGAAGGTGGATGTGCTTGCCCTTCGGGATCAGGTACTCGCGCGGCTCGTCGGTCTTGTCCATCGGCTCGATCGAGATGCGACGCTTGTTCTTGTAGTCGCGCCCGAACCGGATGGTGCCCGCGATTTCGGCGATGATCGCCGCATCCTTCGGACGCCGTGCCTCGAACAGTTCCGCCACCCGCGGCAGACCGCCGGTGATGTCACGCGTCTTGGCGCTTTCGGTCGAGACACGGGCGAGGATGTCGCCCGGCGCAACCTTGGCTCCGATGTCGACCGAGAGAATGGCGTCGACCGACAGCATGTAGCGGGCATCGCCGCCACGGGCGAGCTTGAGCACCTTGCCGTCCTTGCCCTTGACCACGATGGCCGGACGCAGGTCCGAGCCGCCGCGGGTCGAGCGCCAGTCGATGACCACGCGCTTGGCGATGCCGGTGGCTTCGTCGAGCGTTTCCGAGATCGACTGCCCCTCGACCAGATCCTCGAAGCCGATGGTACCTTCGACTTCGGTGAGCAGCGGACGGGTGTAGGGATCCCACTCGACGATGCGCTGGCCACGCTTGACCATGTCGCCCTCGTCGACGTGCAGGCGCGAGCCGTACTGAATACGGTGCGTCGCGCGCTCGGTGCCGTCGGCATCGACGATCGCCACCACCATGTTGCGCACCATCGCGATCAGGTGGCCTTCGCTGTTGCGGGCGATGGCCTTGTTCCGGATCACGATCTTGCCGTCGAAGTTGGATTCGACGAACGACTGCTCGTTGAGCTGCGCCGCACCACCGATGTGGAAGGTGCGCATGGTGAGCTGGGTGCCCGGCTCGCCGATCGACTGCGCCGCGATGACGCCGACCGCTTCGCCGTGGTTGACCGGCGTGCCGCGGGCGAGGTCGCGGCCGTAGCACTTGCCGCAGATGCC
This sequence comes from Bradyrhizobium sp. CCBAU 45394, assembly GCF_028128655.1. Taxonomy (NCBI): domain Bacteria; kingdom Pseudomonadati; phylum Pseudomonadota; class Alphaproteobacteria; order Hyphomicrobiales; family Nitrobacteraceae; genus Bradyrhizobium; species Bradyrhizobium sp. CCBAU 45394. Next base: position 148,172 of record NZ_LBIX01000168.1, read on the forward strand.
GTTGACGAGTTCGCAGGTCAGTGCCGAGCGGATCTTCACCTCCTGGACGCCACCCTGGTGGATGGCATCGAGGTGGCTCTCTTCCATCAGCGTACCGCGCTTGATGATCACCTTGCCCGAGCTGTCACGCACGTCTTCGCAGGCCGTGCGTCCGAGGATGCGCGAGCCGAGCGAAGCGACTACGGTGCCGGCATCGACGATGGCGCGCATCTTGATGCCGAGCTTGGTGCCGCAGTCGTCCTGCGTGATGATGCAGTCCTGCGCGACGTCGACGAGACGACGGGTCAGGTAGCCCGAGTTCGCGGTCTTCAACGCGGTGTCCGCGAGGCCCTTGCGGGCGCCGTGGGTCGAGTTGAAGTACTCGAGCACCGAGAGGCCTTCCTTGAAGTTCGAGATGATCGGCGTCTCGATGATCTCACCCGACGGCTTGGCCATCAGGCCGCGCATGCCGGCGAGCTGGCGCATCTGGGCCGGCGAACCGCGGGCACCGGAGTGAGCCATCATGTAGATCGAGTTGATGTCGGCATCGGCTCCGCTCGCCGTCTTCTTGGTGGCGGAGATCTCCTTCATCATCGCCTTGGCGATTTCTTCCGTGGCCTTCGACCAGGCGTCGACGACCTTGTTGTACTTCTCGCCATGGGTGATCAGGCCGTCGTTGTACTGCTGCTCGAAGTCCTTCGCCAGCGTACGGGTGGTGTCGACGATCTTCCACTTGCCGTGCGGCACGACCATGTCGTCCTTGCCGAACGAGATGCCGGCCTTGAACGCGTTGTAGAAGCCGAGCGCCATGATGCGGTCGCAGAAGATCACCGTCTCCTTTTGGCCGCAGTGACGGTAGACCTGGTCGATCACGCCCGAGATCTCGCGCTTGGTCATCAGCTTGTTGATGATCTCGTACGAAATCCGCGGGTTCTTCGGCAGCAGATTGCCGAGCATGACGCGGCCCGCGGTGGTCTCGATCCAGCGCGTCGAGACCTTGCCGGTCTCGTCCATGCCCTGCCACCGATACTTGATCTTGGTGTGGAGGTGGATGACCTTCGCGTGCAGCGCGTGCTCGAGCTCGGCCATGTCGCCGAAGATCTTGCCCTCGCCGGGCAGGCCTTCGCGCATGATCGAGACGTAGTAGAGACCGAGCACGATGTCCTGCGACGGCACGATGATCGGCTGGCCGTTCGCGGGATGCAGGATGTTGTTGGTCGACATCATCAGGACGCGCGCTTCCAGCTGCGCTTCAAGCGACAGCGGAACGTGCACGGCCATCTGGTCGCCGTCGAAGTCGGCGTTGAACGCGGCGCAGACCAGCGGATGCAGCTGGATCGCCTTGCCCTCGATCAGCACGGGCTCGAACGCCTGAATGCCGAGACGATGCAGCGTCGGCGCGCGGTTGAGCAGCACCGGATGCTCGCGGATCACCTCGTCCAGGATGTCCCAGACCTCGGGCCGCTCCTTCTCGACCAGCTTCTTGGCCTGCTTCACGGTGGTGGACAGGCCCTTGGCGTCAAGCCGCGAATAGATGAACGGCTTGAACAGCTCGAGCGCCATCTTCTTCGGCAGGCCGCACTGATGCAGGCGCAGCTCGGGACCGACCACGATCACCGAACGGCCCGAATAGTCGACGCGCTTGCCGAGCAGGTTCTGGCGGAAGCGGCCCTGCTTGCCCTTGAGCATGTCGGCGAGCGACTTCAGCGGGCGCTTGTTGGCGCCCGTGATGACGCGGCCGCGGCGGCCGTTGTCGAACAGAGCATCGACCGCTTCCTGAAGCATGCGCTTCTCGTTGCGGATGATGATGTCGGGCGCGCGCAGCTCCATCAGCCGCTTCAAGCGGTTGTTGCGGTTGATGACGCGGCGGTAGAGGTCGTTGAGGTCCGAGGTCGCGAAGCGGCCGCCGTCCAGCGGCACCAGCGGACGCAGGTCCGGCGGGATCACCGGAACCACGGTCATGATCATCCATTCCGGCTTGTTGCCGGAGTGGCGGAACGCTTCGACGATCTTCAGGCGCTTTGCGAGCTTCTTGTGCTTGATGTCGGAGTCGGTCTCCTGCATCTCGACGCGCAAGGAGGCCTCGAGCTTCTCGAGGTCCATGCCCTTGAGCAGCTCGCGGATCGCTTCGGCGCCGATCATGGCGGTGAAGGAATCCTGGCCGTACTCGTCCTGCGCCTTCAGATACTCGTCTTCCGACAGCAGCTGACGGTCCTTCAGCGCGGTGAGGCCCGGCTCCAGCACGACGTAGTATTCGAAGTAGAGGATCCGCTCGAGATCCTTCAGCGTCATGTCGAGCAGGAGGCCGATGCGCGAGGGCAGCGACTTCAGGAACCAGATGTGGGCGACCGGGGCTGCGAGCTCGATATGGCCCATGCGCTCGCGCCGCACGCGCGACAGCGTGACCTCGACCGAGCACTTCTCGCAGATGATGCCCTTGTACTTCATGCGCTTGTACTTGCCGCACAAGCACTCGTAGTCCTTGATCGGCCCGAAGATGCGGGCGCAGAACAGGCCGTCGCGCTCGGGCTTGAAGGTACGGTAGTTGATGGTCTCCGGCTTCTTGATCTCGCCGTAGGACCAGGACAGAATCTTCTCTGGAGACGCGATCGAGATCCGGATCTGGTCGAAGACCTGAGCCGGAGTCGTCGGATTGAAGAGATTCATAATTTCTTGGTTCATCGTCTTCTCCTCGCGTGCCGGTCGCCTCCGGCCGCAAATTCGAAAATCACTCAAGCGGGGCGCCCTGCCCTCAAGGCATTGGGAAGGGGCACCGATGCCCGGCCGCTAAAGGCCGGGCATGAAAGGTCGAATTACTCGGCCGCTTCCGACGTCGGCGCCGGTCCCATCTTGGAGTTGTGCAGGTCGACGTTGAGGCCGAGCGAGCGCATTTCCTTGACCAGCACGTTGAACGATTCCGGAATACCGGCCTCGAACGTGTCGTCGCCGCGCACGATCGCCTCGTACACCTTGGTGCGGCCGGCGACGTCGTCCGACTTCACCGTCAGCATCTCCTGGAGCGTGTACGCCGCGCCGTAAGCCTCGAGCGCCCACACCTCCATTTCGCCGAAGCGCTGGCCGCCGAACTGCGCCTTGCCGCCCAGCGGCTGCTGGGTAACGAGCGAGTACGGACCGATCGAACGCGCATGGATCTTGTCGTCGACCAGATGGTGCAGCTTGAGCATGTAGATGTAGCCCACCGTCACCTTGCGATCGAACGGATCGCCGGTGCGGCCGTCATAGACGGTCGACTGACCCGAAGCGTCGAGACCGGCAAGCTTCAGCATCTCCTCGATGTCGGCTTCCTTGGCGCCGTCGAACACCGGCGTCGCGATCGGCACGCCGCGGCTCAGATTGTGGCCGAGCTCGATCAGTTCGTTGTCGTTGAGCGACTTGATCGTCTCGTCCTCGCCGTAGACCTTCTTCAAGGTTTCCTTCAGCGGCTTGATGTCCTGCTTCGACAGGTAGGCATCGACCGTCTGGCCGATGCGCTTGCCGAGGCCGGCGCAAGCCCAGCCGAGATGGGTCTCGAGGATCTGTCCGACGTTCATGCGCGAGGGCACGCCGAGCGGATTGAGCACGATGTCGGCGTGCGTGCCGTCTTCGAGGAACGGCATGTCCTCGATCGGCACGATCTTCGACACCACGCCCTTGTTGCCGTGGCGGCCGGCCATCTTGTCGCCGGGCTGGATCTTGCGCTTCACGGCGACGAAGACCTTGACCATCTTCATCACGCCGGGCGGCAATTCGTCACCGCGTTGAAGCTTCTCGACCTTGTCGAGGAAGCGCTGCTCGAGCCCCTTCTTCGACTCGTCGTACTGCTTCCGCATGGCCTCGATCTCGGCCATCAGCTTGTCGTTCGGCGACGCGAACAGCCACCACTGCGACTTCGGGTACTCCTCGAGCACCGCACGGGTGATCTTGGTGTCCTTCTTGAAGCCCTTCGGACCCGCAATGCCCTGCCGCCCCTCGAGGAGCTCGGCAAGACGGTTGTAGACGTTGCGGTCCAGGATCGCCTGCTCGTCGTCGCGGTCCTTGGCCAGACGCTCGATCTCTTCCCGCTCGATCGCCAGCGCACGCTCGTCCTTGTCGACGCCGTGGCGGTTGAACACACGCACTTCCACGATCGTGCCCTGCACGCCCGGAGGAACGCGCAGCGAGGTGTCGCGAACGTCGGAGGCCTTCTCGCCGAAGATGGCGCGCAGGAGCTTTTCTTCCGGCGTCATCGGGCTTTCGCCCTTCGGCGTGATCTTGCCGACCAGGATGTCGCCGGCGCGCACTTCCGCGCCGATGTAGACGATACCGGCTTCGTCGAGGTTCTTGAGCGCTTCTTCCGAGACGTTCGGAATGTCGCGGGTGATTTCCTCAGGCCCGAGCTTGGTGTCGCGGGCCATCACCTCGAACTCCTCGATGTGGATCGAGGTGAAGACGTCTTCCTTCACGATCCGCTCGGAGAGCAGGATCGAGTCTTCGAAGTTGTAGCCGTTCCACGGCATGAACGCGACCAGCACGTTCCGGCCGAGCGCGAGCTCGCCGAGATCGGTCGACGGACCGTCCGCGATGATGTCGCCCTTCTTGACGATGTCGCCGACCTTCACCAGCGGACGCTGGTTGATGCAGGTCGACTGGTTGGAGCGCTGGTACTTCATCAGCCGGTAGATATCGACGCCCGACTTGGTCGGATCGAGATCTTCGGTGGCGCGGATCACGACGCGGGTGGCGTCGATCTGGTCGATCACGCCCGAGCGGCGCGCCGCGATCGCGGCGCCCGAGTCACGGGCAACGACGCCTTCCATGCCGGTGCCGACGAACGGCGCCTCGGCGCGAACCAGCGGCACCGCCTGGCGCTGCATGTTCGAGCCCATCAGCGCGCGGTTGGCGTCGTCGTTCTCGAGGAACGGGATCAACGCCGCGGCGACCGAAACGAGCTGCTTCGGCGACACGTCCATGTAGTCGACCTTGTCCGGCGTCACCGGCAAGACTTCGCCGGCGTGACGGCAGACCACGAGGTCTTCGGTGAAGCGGCCCTTCGGGTCGAGCGGCACGTTGGCCTGCGCGACCGTGTAGCGGCCCTCCTCCATCGCCGAGAGGTACACGACCTCGTCGGTGACGCGGCCGTCCTTGACCTTGCGGTACGGCGTCTCGACGAAGCCGTACTTGTTCACGCGCGCGAAGGTCGCGAGCGAGTTGATCAGGCCGATGTTCGGACCTTCCGGCGTCTCGATCGGGCAGATGCGGCCGTAATGCGTCGGATGTACGTCGCGCACCTCGAAGCCGGCGCGCTCGCGGGTCAGACCGCCCGGTCCAAGCGCCGACAGGCGACGCTTGTGGGTGATCTCCGACAGCGGGTTGGTCTGGTCCATGAACTGCGAAAGCTGCGAGGAGCCGAAGAACTCGCGCACCGCGGCAGCCGCGGGCTTCGCGTTGATCAGGTCCTGCGGCATGACCGTGTCGATGTCGACCGAGGACATGCGCTCCTTGATGGCGCGCTCCATACGCAGCAGGCCGATGCGATACTGGTTCTCCATGAGCTCGCCGACCGAACGCACACGGCGGTTGCCGAGATGGTCGATGTCGTCGATCTCGCCCTTGCCGTCGCGAAGGTCCACCAGCGTCTTGATGACGGAGAGGATGTCTTCCTTGCGCAGCGTGCGCTGGGTGTCCGGCGCATCGAGGTCGAGGCGCATGTTCATCTTGACGCGGCCGACCGCGGAGAGGTCATAGCGCTCGGCGTCGAAGAACAGCGACTGGAACATGGCCTGCGCCGAATCCAGCGTCGGCGGCTCGCCCGGACGCATCACGCGGTAGATGTCGAACAGCGCGTCCTCGCGCGTCATGTTCTTGTCGGCCGAGAGCGTGTTGCGGATGTAGGCGCCGACATTGACGTGATCGATGTCGAGCAGCGGCAGTTCCTTGTAGCCCTGCTCGTTGAGGGCCTTCATGTTCTTGTCGGTGATCTCCTCGCCGGCCTCGGCGTGGATCTCGCCGGTCTTCGGATTGACGAGATCCTCGGCGAGGTAGTTGCCGACGAGCTCCTCATCCGACAGGCGCAGCGCCTTCAGCCCCTTCTCCTGGAGCTGACGGGCGGCACGGACGGTGAGCTTCTTGCCGGCCTCGAGCACGACCTTGCCGGTGTCGGCGTCGATCAGGTCGTTGATGGTCGAGTAGCCGCGGAAACGGTTGGCGTCGAACGGAACGCGCCAGCCTTCCTTGGTCCGCTTGTAGAGGATCTTCTTGTAGAACGTGGACAGGATCGCCTCGCCGTCAAGGCCGAGCGCGAACATCAGCGACGTCACCGGAATCTTGCGGCGACGGTCGATACGCGCATAGACGATGTCCTTGGCATCGAACTCGATGTCGAGCCAGGAGCCGCGATACGGAATCACGCGGGCGGCGAACAGCAGCTTGCCCGACGAATGGGTCTTGCCCTTGTCGTGGTCGAAGAACACGCCGGGCGATCGGTGCATCTGCGAGACGATGACGCGCTCGGTGCCGTTGACGATGAAGGTGCCGTTCATCGTCATGAGCGGGATGTCGCCCATGTAGACGTCCTGCTCCTTGATGTCCTTGACCGACTTGGCGCCGGTTTCCTCGTCGATATCGAACACGATGAGGCGCAGCGTCACCTTGAGGGGCGCCGCGAAGGTCATGCCGCGCTGGCGGCACTCGTCGACGTCATACTTCGGCTGCTCGAACTCGTAGCGGACGAATTCCAGCATCGAGGTGCCCGAGAAGTCGGAGATCGGAAACACCGAGCGGAACACCGCCTGCAGACCCTCGTCGAGACGCCCGCCCTGGGGTTCGTCGACCATCAGGAACTGATCATAGGACGCCTTTTGAACCTCGATGAGGTTCGGCATCTCGGCGACTTCCTTGATGTGTCCGAAGAACTTGCGAACGCGTTTGCGACCGGTGAATGTCTGCTGCGCCATCGTGGCCTCTCATTTCGTCGCCCGCTCTGGGCGCGCCGTCCAGGACGCAGCTGCCGCCGCTCCCCGGGTTGAATTTTTCGAACCCGTTTTGGGGACCAAAAATCCAGATTCAGGCCGTCATGTCCTGAATCTGTTCTTCAGACCTTCAAAACGCAAAACGACGCGCGGGGCGCATAGGCACGCCCGCCCGTCACAACGATTGTCTTCACGGACTGCAAAAGCCCGAAATAGCCTGCTCTCCCAACGGCTTACAGGGAAATCCCGCATCCCTGCCCACCGCGCTTTCGTGCTGCCGACCCGATATGGGGCGACAATAGTGCAGATTCGAGGGGTAAACCCTCAAATCCCCACACTTTTTCGTGTTCGGCCCGCGTCGGGACGTTCCGTCGCACGCCTTTTGCATCCGGCCCACCCCCGCGAGGGTGGACCAAGATCCCGGGCTTAGCTGATGCTCGCCCGGGATCTCGCGCCAGTAAGCGTTGCTTACTTGAGCTCGACCTTCGCGCCAGCCTTCTCGAGCTGGACCTTGATCTTCTCGGCTTCGTCCTTGTTCACGCCTTCCTTGACAGGCTTCGGCGCGCCCTCGACGAGGTCCTTTGCTTCCTTCAGGCCGAGGCCGGTGATGGCGCGAACTTCCTTGATGACCTCGATCTTCTTCTCGCCGGCGCTGGCGAGGACGACCGTGAACTCGGTCTTCTCTTCCGCCGGAGCGGCGGCAGCGCCACCACCAGCCGGGCCGGCCACGGCGACAGCCGCGGCAGCCGAAACGCCCCACTTCTCTTCGAGGAGCTTCGCGAGTTCGGCAGCTTCGAGCACGGTGAGGCTCGAGAGGTCGTCAACGATCTTCTGCAAGTCAGCCATTGTTCAGTTTCCTTACGTGTAAGTCTGGTTCGGGTTTGAGTTTTGCGAAGGGCGTCAGGCCGCTTCGCCCTTTGAGGCATGAGCCTGGATGACACGCGCGAGCTTGCCCGCGGGCGCGTTGGCGAGCTGAGCGAGCTTGGTCGCCGGGGCCACAATCAGGCCGACGATCTTGCCGCGCAGTTCGTCAAGCGACGGCAGCGAGGCAAGCGCCTTCACGCCGTCGACATTCAGGACGGTCTTCCCCATCGAGCCGCCGACGATGACGAACTTTTCGTTCGCCTTGGCGAATTCGATGGCGACCTTTGGCGCCGCTACCGGATCGTTCGAAGTGGCGATCACGGTCGGTCCCTTCAGCATGGGGCCGATGGCAACGACGTCAGTGCCTTCAAGAGCAATTTTGGCGAGACGGTTCTTCGAGACCTTCACCGAGGCACCCGCCTGCTTCATCTGCTGGCGCAGCTTCTGCATCTGGGCGACGGTGAGGCCGGAATATTGAGCAACGACCGCGACGCTCGTGGTCTTGAAGACCCCATTGAGCTGTTCGACCGCTTCTTTTTTTGCCGCTCGTTCCACAGCAAGCTCTTTCCGGTTGGCGGTCATCGCGAAAGCGGGACCGCCGGGTTGCACCCATCGTCCCGCCCAAACCTGAACCTCAGGGGGCAAACCCTTCGGACACGCCGGGCAAGACGACAATTCAAAGCCTGCCCTCCGGGAGCCCGCTAGAGCCCACGGCGTGTCGAGGTCCGAACCAGACCCGTTCCGCAAGCCAGCCCTTAGAGCTGGATGCGAAGTGAAATCCGGTCTTCACCCGTCTATGCAGGCCATGCGATTAAGCCGTTGAGAAATCGAAATTTCCCGCGGGCGCCTGCAGTCTTGGACAGGACAAGGTCAGCCGGCGAACCGCCCGACCCCTGCCCGCATTCCACCAACCGACGGGTTTTCCTTCCTTTTCCGGCAAATCCTTGCGGACGTCCTGAAAAGGAATGATCTCCTGTCTTGTCGGGTTTTCGGAATGCGTGCACGAACGCGCCAGCCGAGGCCGGCACGTCCGGAGGCGGTTCTTTAACCGCTCCGGGCCTGCTTGCCAAGAGCAAAATTCACACCAGTTCCAATCCGTTGCCGGGCGGGCTTGAGATGGCCCAACAAGGACCGATTCAGGCCGATTTGACCGCGTAAGGCAGCGGCTTGCCCGCGAAGAACGCGGTCAAGTTCGCAAGTACACAGTTCTGCATGGCGACGTGCGAGTCCAGGGTGTGGCCGCCGATATGGGGGGCGAACACGACGTTCGGGAGCGCGGTCAGCGCGTCGGGCCTGTGCGGTTCCTGCTCGAAGACGTCGAGGCCGGCGCCGGCGATGGTCTTGTCGGTCAGCGCCGCAACCAGGGCCTTCTCGTCGATGACGGAGCCGCGGGAGATGTTGACGACATAGCCGTCCGCCCCGAGGCGCCCCAGGATATCGGCGTTGACGACGTGCTGTGTCTCGGCCCCTGCCCGGACCGCGATCATCAGCACGCTGCACCAGTCGGCGAGCGCCTCCAGCGTCGGGAAATATTGATAGGCCAGATCGTATTTGCTGCGGCTGAAATAGCCGACCTCGCTCTCGAAGGCGGCGCAGCGCGCGGCGATCTTGCGGCCGATCTCGCCCATGCCGTAGACGCCGATACGGCGGCCGGGCATGCCGGCCTGCGGACGCATCATCGGCGAGGGCTTTGACGCGGCCCAATCGCCACTGCGGACATACTGGTCGGCGACCAGGATCCGCCGCGTCGTCGCCAGCATCAGGGTCATCGCGATATCGGCAACCGAGGCCGCATTGGCCCCCGGGCTGTGGCCGACCGCGATGTCACGCGCGGCGGCCGCTTTCAGGTCGACGCCATCATAGCCGGTGCCGTAGCAGACGATGGCGCCGAGATTCGGAAACAGGTCCATCGCCTCGGCCCCGAGCGGGGTGCCGCCCCCAGTCAGCATCGCGCGAATGCCGCCGAGCTCGTCCGCCGAAAACACCTCCCGCACGGGCTTGCCGCCGGTGTCGAGCATCTCGAACCGCTCGGCGAAGCGCGCCATCATCGTCTTGGGGAAGCGCGAGTAGATCAGGACCTTGTCAGCCATTGTTCTCGTTTCCAGTGAACGCCGCCACAAACGAAGAGGGGCGGAATCGGTTGCCCAATTCCGCCCCTCGCCTCGTGCAATTTCCAAACCTCTAGCCGAGGCAAACCTTAGCCGAGAATGGTGCCCGGCTCGACCTTCACGCCGGGGCCCATCGTCGAGGACACCGCAACGCGCTGGATGTAGGTCCCCTTGGAACCGGCCGGCTTCGCCTTGGAGACAGCGTCAGCCAGGGCCTTGATGTTCTCGACCAGCTTCTCCTCGGAGAACGAGGCCTTGCCGACGCCGGCCTGCAGGATGCCGGCCTTCTCGACGCGGAACTCGACCGAGCCGCCCTTGGCACCCTTCACCGCACCGGTGACGTCCATGGTCACGGTACCGATCTTCGGGTTCGGCATCAGGCCGCGCGGGCCCAGCACCTTACCGAGACGGCCGACCAGCGGCATCATGTCGGGGGTGGCGATACAGCGGTCGAAATCGATCGAGCCGTTCTGCACCTTCTCGACCAGGTCTTCGGCGCCGACGACGTCGGCACCTGCCGCCTTGGCCTCATCGGCCTTGGCGCCACGGGCGAACACGCCGACGCGCAGCGTACGGCCGGTGCCGTTCGGCAGGGTTACGACGCCACGGACCATCTGGTCGGCGTGACGGGGATCGACGCCGAGATTGATCGCGACCTCGATGGTCTCGTCGAACTTCGCCTTCGCGCGTTCCTTGACCATCTTGATGGCTTCCGCGAGCGGGTAAAGCTTTTCGCGGTCAACACCTTCGCGGGCTTTGTTCAAACGCTTTCCGATTGCCATGACCGCTTACCCCGCCACTTCCAGACCCATCGAACGGGCAGAGCCCTCGACCATCTTCATGGCCGATTCGATGGTGTCGCAATTCAGGTCCTTCATCTTCTTCTCGGCGATCTCGCGCACCTGCGCCTTGGTCACCTTGCCGGCCTTGTCGCGGCCCGGCGCCTTCGAGCCGGACTGGATCTTGGCGGCCTGCTTGAGGAAGTAGGACATCGGCGGCGTCTTCATCTCGAAGGTGAAGGAACGGTCCGCATAGATGGTGATGATCACCGGGATCGGGGTGTTCTTCTCTTCCTTCTGGGTCTGGGCGTTGAACGCCTTGCAGAACTCCATGATGTTGAGACCGCGCTGACCAAGCGCGGGACCGATCGGGGGCGAAGGATTCGCCGCACCGGCCGGGACCTGAAGCTTCAGGTATCCGGTCACTTTCTTTGCCATGTATCACTCCTGTTGTGCCGGCATGTCGCCGGCGGTTTCAGGTTCGTGGTCTGGGTCGGATGCGGCTGGCAACCGCCCTCTCCCTCCCACGGCCTCTCTTTGCGCGAAGCCTTCGGCTTCACGCGCGACCCGATCAGACCTTCTCGACCTGACCGAATTCCAGCTCGACCGGCGTGGCGCGGCCGAAGATCGACACCGCGACCTTCACGCGCGAGCGCGCCTCGTCGATTTCCTCGACCACACCCGAGAACGAGGCGAACGGGCCGTCGGCCACGCGCACGTTCTCGCCGATCTCGAACGACACCGACGCCTTCGGCCGTTCCACGCCTTCCTGCACCTGGTGCAGGATGCGCATGGCCTCGGCTTCCGAGATCGGCATCGGCTTGTTTTCCGCGCCGAGGAAGCCGGTCACCTTCGGCGTGTTCTTAATCAGATGAAACGCCTCGTCGGTCAGCTTCATCTTCACCAGCACGTAGCCCGGGAAGAACTTGCGCTCGGCGTCGATCTTGCGGCCGCGACGCACTTCCGTGACCTTCTCGGTCGGAACCAGCACCAGCTCGAACAGCTCCTCGAGCCCGCGCTGCTTGGCCTGCTCGCGGATCGATTCGGCGACCTTCTTCTCGAAGTTCGAATAGGCGTGGACGATGTACCAGCGCTTGTCGGACAATTGAGCGGTTGCTGTAGCCATCAGTGAATGCCCAAGAGGAAGGTAATGAGGTAACGGATGATCTGGTCGGCGGCGAAGAAGAAGATCGAGGCCACAGCGACCATGACGAACACCATGATGGTGGTGATCGTGGTCTCGCGACGGGTCGGCCAGGTGACCTTGGCGGTCTCCGAGCGCACTTCCTGCAAGAACTTGAACGGGCTGACTGCCATCGTTTGATGTCCAACGTCCGTCGACAGACGCGAATGAATTTCAGGGATCCGAACAGCCGCCGTTGGCCCAGCCCTCTGTCTCGAAGGATGAGCCGGAAACCGGGCTCGATTGTTCGGGGGATTTCAAAGCCGCGCCGGAGATCCGCGTCTAACGGGCCGGCTGCAGGTGGCGGGTATCTACTGCGAACGGGGCCAAACGTCAAGGTCACGGCTCACCCGTCCAGCGTCCCTCGTCCCCGGACGGCCTACGGCAGAGCCCATGCGAATCAACGGTTTACCGGGCCGGGTCGAGCGTCCTCCTGACGCTCGGACCGACCTCACCACCCGCCTCACGCTGACGGCGCCCGCAGGAGGCGCGTCAACCGGCCCGGTCGACCATGGAAATGCCCGGCAACGGCACCACGAACTTTCCGCCGTCAGCGAAATAACCGGCATGCTTGGCCCGGATCGGGTCGACGTAGCGCCAGGCGAACACGACGACGAACGCCGGCTTGCGCTCGTAAAGGGCGGCGGGCGGCAGGATCGGGATGTCGTAGCCGGGGCCGGCCATCACGTTCCCCTTCTTGGGATCGTCATCCACCAGGAAGTCGATCTTGCTCTCCAGGCCGAACTGCGGAAGCAACGTCGTGGTGCCGACGGAGACGCCATAGCCGGCGACAGATTGACCGCGCGCATGGGCGGCATCGGCCATCGCGACCAACTCGTCGCGAATCGCCGCGATCCGCTTCACATAGGGCGCATAATAGGCCGGCTGATCGACGCCGAGCCGGTCTTCCTCGGCGATGAACCGCGCGACCTCCGCCGACGGCTTCTTCGCGCCGCCGGCGCGCTGCACCGTCACGCGGATCGAGCCACCCTTGGTCCAGATGTGCTGGACGTCGATCACTTCCATCCCGAGCCGCGCGAAGAAGCGCGTCAGCGGCTTGATGTTAAAATACGACAGATGCTCGTGATAGACGGTGTCGAGCAGGTTCTTCTCGGTGACGTCGACGCCGTATTGCGTTTCGAAGACGAACAACCCGTCCGGCGCAAGCACGTCACGGACCCCGATCACCAGCGGATCGAGATTATCGACATTCGCGATCATGTTGTTGGCGATCACGACGCTTGCCGCACCGTGGCTTTTCAGGATGCGGTGCCCGACAGCGTCGGTGAAGAAATCGCCGATGGTCTCGATGCCCGCCTCAGTCGCGCGCCGCGCGATGTCGACGGCGGGATCGACGCCCAGCACCCGCATGCCACGCTCCTTGAAGAAGCCGAGCAGCGATCCGTCGTTGCTGCCGAGTTCGACCACCAGCGAGCCCGGCGCGATTCCGAAGCGGCTGACGACGTCGCTGGCATAGCCTTCGAAATGCTGCCGCAGGCCGAGCGAGAGCGAGGTCGTGTAGACGTAGTTGCGGTACTGGACCTCCGGATTGCCGACATGGAGAATCTGGAGGTGGCCGCAGTCCCTGCACAGATGCAGCGCCATCGGCACCGCGGCCCTGAAGACGGGATCGTCAACGCTGGCGTCCGGCACCTGGAAGTTCGGCGTGCCAATGGGCATGCCGGCCATCGGGACGACCAGCTCTTGCTTGTCCGAGTGACAGAGGCGGCAGGTATGACGGACGTAGAACAGGTTTTTCATCGTGGAACCGGAAAACGGAGAGATGCGCGCAGGTGGGGCAATCCCACCCTGTGAAGATCAGATGGACAGAACTGGTTCAAGCGGGTCAAGGGTGGCTCGATACCTCCTCGGCCTTCGCCAGCCCGTAGTTCGGTGATTCTTCCGCAGCCTTCGCCGCCTTGTCCGCGGAATACGAGCCGCGCTCCGGACTTGCCAGCCAGATCACGCCGCCTGCAAGACCGATGACCACGCTGACGGCACCCAGCAGGAGCGAAACCGACAGCGCCTCCTCGGAAGGAACGCCCGCAAGGCCAAGGCAGGCGACCATGGCCCCCTCGCGAACGCCCCAGCCGCTGATCGAGATCGGAACGGCCGTCAACAGCACCACCGGCGGAATCAGGATGCCGGCGTCCAGCACCGAGAGCTGCGCTCCGACGCCGCGCGCCAGGACGTAGCAGGCCGCTGCCGTCACGAGATGGATGAGGAGCGCCGATCCGAGCAGCAAACCGCGGCACTCGGATCGCACGAGAAGAAACCTGACGAGCGTTCCGAACCGGACGAAGCTTGCGATCGCGGGAAGCGCGATGAGACGCTTCGGCAGGCGATCGAGCGTCAACAGGACCACGGTGCCGGCGACACCCGCCAGCGTCAGCCCGCCGATCGCCAGGATCGCGGCCTCGTTGGACACGCGCGACATCAGGAGCGGCAATCCCGCCGCCATCAGCACGATCAGCCCGATCAACGCCGTGAAACGGTCTGCGGCAACCCCCTTGACCGCCTCCGGCCACTGCACGCCACGCTGGCGCAGCAGCCATATCCGAACCGCGTCACCGCCTACCGACGACGGCAGCACCTGATTGAACCAGAGGCTGATCATGAGGATCCGCCAGCCGGCGAACCAGTCCAGCGACACGCCGAGCGCACGCATGATCAGCTCCCACCGGCCGTTGAGCACGAAGGTCTGAAAGAAGATCAGCGCCAGCGCGAGAGCGAACAGGAAGGGGTCGACGGAGACGAGATGAGTCCGCAACCGGCCCAGATCGAGGCCGCGCGCGATATAGGCCAGCACCGCGATCGACAGCAACAGCTTCACCGAAAACAAAGCTGTCTGTTTAAAGCGCGACTGCATCCGATACCCGCCTCAGGACGCCGGGTATTCCGCGCGACCGATGACGAGGTCGATCGCGGCCATCATCCAGAACTGGTGCGTGGTCTCGACAATGTTGTAGCTGCGGCTGTCCACCCAGAAATTGACGTCGCCGAGATTACGCAGGGGATTGTCCGCATTCATGCCCGACATCGTAATCACATCGAGCTTCATCGAACGCGCCTGCGCGACCGCATTGAGAATGTTCTTCGAGCGCCCCGACGAACTGATCGCAACGAGGCAGTCGCCGGCGCGGGCGCTCAGCCGCACGGCGTGCGCGATCCAGTCCTCAAAACCGTAGTCGTTGGCGAGGCACGACATCATGCTTGCATCGCTGAAGCACAGCGCAGGCACCGATGCGTTCTTTGCGAGGTCGATCGCCAGATGCGAGGCGATGCCGGCCGAGCCGCCATTACCGATGAAGATGACTCGACCGCCCTGCTCGCGCGTGCGCAACCAGGCCGTGCGAGTGGCAGAGATGCCGGCAAAAACACCGTCGTCAATCGCCGTCGCGCGATGAAGGCGTCCGACGTAATCGTCGAGGAAAGCCTTGTGATCGGGATCGAGAGATTCGGCGGGCATGGCGTGACGGCTCGACTGCAACATGACGCCCTGATACCGGCTATTACTAGCGATTGCAAAGGTATAATACTTGCAAAAGTTGCGACCGACTGTTAGTCGGCTTCAGGGTTTCACTCAACATTGGCGACGCCCGCAGGGCATTCGCGCTACGGATGTTCCTATGAAATGCATCGTCACTGGCGGCGCCGGTTTCATCGGCAGTCACCTCGTTGATCGCCTCCTCGATGACGGCCACGAGGTGATCGCGCTCGACAATTTCGTCATCGGACGTTCCGAAAATCTGTCGTCGCGCGCCGATTCGAGCCGGCTGAAGATCGTCCGTGCCGACGTCACTGACCGCGAGTCGATCAGCCCGTATTTCTCCGGTATCGATTGGGTGTTTCACCTCGCGGCACTCGCCGACATCGTTCCCTCGATCGAATCGCCGATCCCGTATCACCGCGCCAATGTCGACGGCACGGTCAACGTTCTCGAGGCTGCGCGGGAGGCAGGCGTCAGCCGCTTCGTGTATGCGGCGTCGTCGTCCTGCTACGGCATCCCCGACATCTATCCGACGCCGGAGAGCGCCGAGATCCGGCCGATGTACCCCTACGCGCTCACCAAGAATCTCGGCGAGCAGTGCGTCATGCACTGGTGCCAGGTCTACAAGCTTCCGGCGGTGGCGCTCCGTCTGTTCAACGTGTTCGGGCCACGCCATCGCACCACGGGGACCTATGGTGCCGTGTTCGGCGTGTTCATGGCGCAGAAGCTCGCCGGCAAGCCTTTCACGGTGGTCGGCGACGGCGAGCAGACCCGCGATTTCACCTTCGTCAGCGATGTCGCCGACGCCTTCGTCACGGCAGCGCGTTCCGACGTCTCGCACGAGATCTTCAACGTCGGCTCGGACAACACCTACAGCGTCAACCGGCTGGTCGAGTTGCTCGGCGGCGACAAGGTCCACATTCCCAAGCGCCCCGGCGAGCCCGACTGCACCTACGCCGACATCACCAAGATCAAGCGGGTCCTGAAGTGGACGCCGAAGGTGAAATTCGAGGACGGCGTCGCGACGATGCTGAAGTCGATGGACCAGTACAAGGACGCTCCCCTGTGGACGGTGGACAAGATTGCCGACGCCACCAAGGACTGGTTCAAATATCTCGGTGACGACAGCGATTCGGCGCCCGGTACCCCGCAGAAGGCAAGCTATTGAACAGGTTCGCCGGGTATCATTACCGCGAATCGATCAATTTCGGACCAGCCGGCTGAGGCCGGCCGGCGCTTTTGGGTAACTCACATGGGCAATTCTGCGACAGACAAGGCGGCCGTCCATCCGGCGCCGCACGAGAAGATCAAGACGATCGAGGAACTGGGAGCGGTCGCGCGCGCCGCGCAGGCCGAGGGCCGCACCGTTGCGCTCTGCCACGGCGTGTTCGATCTCGTGCATCTTGGCCACGTCCGGCACATCCTGGCGGCGCGCAACGAGGCCGACGTCGTCATCGTGACCGTTACGGCCGACCGTTTTGTCAACAAGGGCCCCGGGCGGCCGATCTTCCCGGAGAACATGCGCGCCGAGATGCTGGCCGCGCTCGGCACGGTCGACTGGGTCGGCATCAACCAGACATCGAGCGCCGAGCCGATCCTCGATACCGTGCGCCCCGACATCTACGTGAAGGGTTCTGACTACGAAAACCCCGAGGATGACGTCACCGGCAAGATCGCCACCGAGCGAGAGGCCGTCGAGCGTCATGGCGGCCGCATCGTCTTCACGCGCGACGTGACCTTCAGCTCGTCGTCGCTGATGAACCGCTACTTCGACATCTACGATCCCCCTCTGCGCGACTACCTCCAGAAGGTGCGCGAAGGCGGTGGCGCCGAACGACTGCTGAAGCTGATCGACAAGATCCAGGACATGCACGTCGTGCTGGTCGGCGACACCATCATCGACGAATACCAGTACGTCACGGCGCTCGGAAAGGCCTCGAAGGAAAACATCGTCGCCACCCTGCTCAAGAACGGCGAGCAATTTGCCGGCGGCGTCATCGCCGCGGCCAATCACGTGGCGAGCTTCTGCAAGTCGGTGGAGATCGTCACGACGCTGGGTGGCAACGACTACCCCGAAGAGTTCATCCGCGCGCATGTCCGCCCGAATGTCACGCTCACGCCGATCCGCGTTCAGGGCCGTCCGACGACCCGCAAATTGCGGTACGTCGAGCTGGGCTATCTGCACAAGCTCTTCGAAGTCTACACCATGGACGACACGCCGCTCGACGAGACCGAGCGGAAGGAGATCGACCGTATCACCGCCGAGCGCGTTCGCGGCGGGGATGTGGTGATCGTCACCGACTTCGGTCACGGCATGATCGCACCCAGCACGATCGACACGCTGATCGCGAACTCCAGGTTCCTGGCGATCAACGCCCAGAGCAACAGCGGAAACCACGGCTACAATCTGATCACGAAGTATCCGCGCGCCGACTACATCTGCATCGACGCGCCGGAAGCGCGCCTGGCGGCCACCGACAAGTTCAACGACATCGCATCGGTGATCGAGAACGGCCTGCACCGCAAGATCGACTGCAACAACATGATCATCACGCACGGCTCCTTCGGCTGCTACCCCTTCTCGTCGAAGACGGGTGTCGCGCGTGTCCCCGCTTTCACCAAGACCGTCGTCGACACCGTCGGCGCGGGCGATGCCTTCTTGACGATCACGGCGCCGCTGGTTGCCGCGGGCGGCAATATCGAGGACGTCGCCTTCATCGGCAATGCCGCAGGCGCGATCAAGGTCGGCATCGTCGGTCACCGCAACTCGGTCGAAAAGGCCCCCCTGGTCAAGTTTGTCACCGCGTTGCTGAAGTAGCGCAAAGAATTCTGGAGAACGACAGTGATTGATCAGAAATGGAACGTGATGGTCACCGGTGGCGCCGGCTATGTCGGCAGCGTGCTGGTTCCCCACTTGCTGGCCGCGGGCCACAAGGTCACCGTGCTCGACCTGTTCATGTATGGCGAATCCGTCTTCGACGCGGTTCGCAACAATCCGAATCTCCGGCTGATCAAGGGCGACATCCGCGATGAGGCCGCGATCAACGAGGCCCTGCGCGGCAACAACGCGGTGATCCACCTCGCCTGCATCTCCAACGACCCCTCGTTCGAGCTGGATCCGGCGCTCGGCAAGTCCATCAACTACGACTGTTTCCGGCCGATGGTGCGCGCCGCGAAGAAGGCGGGCATCAAGCGCTTCATCTACGCCTCCTCCTCGAGCGTCTACGGCATCAAGGACGAGGCCGAGGTGACCGAGGAGCTGTCCTGCGAGCCGCTCACGGACTACTCCAAGTTCAAGGCGATGTGCGAGACCGACCTTGCCGACGAGGCGGCGTCCGGGTTCGTCGCGTGCACCGTTCGTCCCGCCACCGTCTGCGGCTACGCACCGCGGCAGCGGCTCGACGTCGTCGTCAACATCCTGACCAATCTCGCGGTCAACACCGGCCGCATCCGCGTGTTCGGCGGAACGCAGCGCCGGCCCAACCTGCACATCGAGGACATGTCCGCGGCCTATCTGTTCCTGCTTCAGCAGGACGACGCGAAGATCGACGGAAAGACCTACAATATCGGCTACGAAAACCACTCGCTCATGAAGATCGCCGACATCGTGAAATCGGTGGTGGGCAACAACGTCGACATCGCGGTCGAGCCGACCGACGACCTGCGCTCCTACCATGTGTCCTCGGAGAAGATCCGCCGCGAACTCGGATTTGCGCCGACGCACACGATCGAACAAGCCGTGTCCGGACTGGTGGACGCCTTCAAGGCCGGCCGCCTGCCGAACTCGCTCAACGACCCCCGGTACTTCAACATCAAGATGATGCAGAATATCAGCCTGAAGTGAGCGGCGTGCGGATCGGCATCGATTTCGACAACACGATCATCTGCTACGACAAGGTCTTTGCCGCCGTCGCGCGTCAGCGCGGGCTGGTGCCCGAGGGCTGGGAGGGGCCGAAGACCGATGTGCGGGATCATCTGCGATCCCGCACTGGCGGCGAGCTCGCTTGGCAAGGGCTGCAAGGCTTCGTCTACGGCAAGGGCATTGGCGGCGCCGAAATCTATCCGGGCGTGCGGGAATTCCTGGCGGCGTGCAGGCACGCTGGCGCGAAGGTGTACATCGTCAGCCACAAGACCCGATTCGGTCATCAGGATCCCGACCATACCGACCTGCGTGAAGCCGCGCGCGGCTGGCTGCGTGGTGCCGGCCTGATCGACGCTGCGGATGCGGCGGTGGCTGCCGGCGACGTGTATTTCGAGGACACGATGGCCGCCAAGGTCGAGCGACTCGTGAGCCTGGAGCTCGACATCTTCATCGACGATCTCGTCGAGGTGTTCGAGCAACCGCATTTTCCGAAGGGCACGCGATCGATCCTGTTCACGCGTTCGCAGCCTCCCCACCCCGAACACTGCAAGCCGATCGCGACATGGACCGGCATCCGCCACGAGGTGTTTGCGGAATGAGCGAGCCCGAGATCAGCGCGCCGGATGCAATGGCGATCGGCAGCCGCCTGGCCGGAGCGCGGGTCGCGGCCGCCCAACCGGCGCGGGCCGGCGGCAACAACAGGGTGTTTCGGCTGGAGATGGCGGAGGGACCGCCCCTCGCCCTCAAGCATTATCCGTCCGACGGGCGCGATCGCCTGGGACAGGAATATGACGCGCTGTCGTTTCTGTCGCGCCACGGCATCATGTCGACACCGCGCCCGATCGCGAAGGATTCGGGTGCGTTCTGCGCGCTGTATCAATGGTTCGACGGCGAAGCGGCGGTGCTGCGCCCTCAGGACGGCGATGCCGATCAACTGGCTGATTTCCTGATCGCGTTGCAGAAACTGCGCAACGCCGACGGCGCGCAAACTTTGCGGAACGCTTCGGCCAGCATCTTCTCGCCCGAGGAAGCCGTCGCCCAGTACGAGCAGCGCCTGGACGGACTGAGGCGCGCTTCGGATGATCATCCGGACCTGCGCGCGTTCATGGACGACAGCCTGGTTCCCAGCACTGCCATCGCGATTCGGCGGCTCCGCCAGCGCTATGCGGAACTCGGCCGGGATCCCGCAGCGGACCTTGCGCCCGCGCATCGCGCGTTGAGCCCGTCGGATTTCGGACTACACAATGCGCTGCGCGCCACGGACGGCCGGCTGCGCTTCATCGACTTCGAATATTTCGGCTGGGACGATCCGGTCAAGCTGGTGTCGGACACCGCGATTCACCCCGGTAGCAATCTGCCCGAAGCCAAAGCAAATCGATTGACCGAACGCCTCGCGCAAGCCTTCGCGGCTAGGGATGACGCGTTTGCGATCCGCCTTGACGTACTGTATCCTCTGTTTGGAGCGATTTGGTGCCTGATTGTCCTGAATGCCTATTTGCCGGAAAGCCGCTCCCGGCGCGCCTTGGCTGCGCAAGGTGGCGACCTGACGGTCCGCCTCGCCGGTCAGCTCGACAAAGCCCGCCAGCTCCATCAAACGATTTGCCAACGTGATCCAGATCTCACCCCACGCTGAAGCCGCCCTCACCTGCACGCTCGACGAGCGCAGCCTTTACCTGCGCCGCCTGGTCCTCGGTTCTGTCCGTTCGGCGGGACGCGGACATGTCGGTCCGGCCCTGTCGCTGATCGAGATGGTCCGCGTGCTTTACGACGATGTGCTGCGGATCGATCCGAAGAACCCGCGCGATCCGAACCGCGACCGCGCGATTCTCAGCAAGGGACACGGTTGTCTGGCGCTCTACGCGCTCCTGGCCGATCGCGGCTTCTTCCCCCTGTCGGAGCTGGACGGCTTTTGCGGCCCGGACAGTATTCTGGGCGGACATCCCGAATACGGAATGGTGCCTGGGGTCGAGGCCTCGACTGGCGCGCTTGGACATGGTCTGTCGATCGGTGTCGGCCTTGCGCTCGCCGCACGCATGCGCGAACGCACTTACCGCACCTTCGTCCTGCTCGGCGACGGCGAGATCAACGAGGGATCGGTGTGGGAGGCGGCGATGGGCGCGGCCAAGCACGGGCTCGACAACCTCGTCGCGCTGATCGACTACAACAAGCTCCAGAGCTACGGACCCACCGACTACGTGCTGCCGCTGGAGCCGCTTGCGGACAAGTGGCGCAGCTTCGGCTTTGCCGTGCAGGAGCTCAACGGCCACGACGTCGGCGCCCTGCGCACCGTCCTGAAGCAAGTCCCGCCCGTTGCGGGGAAACCCACCGCGATCATCTGCCATACCGTCAAGGGCAAGGGTCTGCCGGCCGCAGAATCCAACGCCGACTGGCATCACAAGAACAAGCTGACCGACAGCGAGCTCGACGCGATACGCGTTGCTGTCGGCGATTTTTGATCGGCACCCCATGCGCAACACCGCCATGAACATGGTCCACAAGCTCGCCGCGCGCGACGAGCGTGTGCTTTACATCGGCTCCGATCCCGGCGCGGGCACCTTGCGCGCGATGAGCAAGGAGTTTCCGAAGCGCCATCTGATCGAAGGCATCTCGGAAGCGCACATCATCGGCATGTCGGCCGGCCTGGCGATGGAAGGCTTCGTGCCCTACGTCAACACCATCGCGACATTCCTCACTCGCCGCTGCTACGAGCAGGTCGCCGTCGACCTCTGCCTGCACAATCTGCCGGTGCGGCTGATCGCCAATGGCGGCGGGCTCGTCTATGCGCCGCTCGGCCCCACCCACCAGGCGATCGAGGACATCGCCATCATGCGGGCGCTGCCCAACATGACGGTGGTCTGCCCGTGCGATGCCGACGAGGCGGCGCGCATGATGGAGCAGACCCTCGACTGGAAGGGACCGATCTACATCCGCCTGGGCAAGGGCGGCGATGCCATCGTCTCGAAGGCCGAGCACGGCTTTGAGATCGGCAAGGCCATCCTGATGCGGCCGCCGGGTGACGTCCTCATGGTGACCACCGGAATCATGCTTCAGCGGGCGCTGGCTGCAGCCGACCTGCTGGCGGCACAAGGCGTCCGCGCGGGCATCCTGCACATGCATACCGTCAAGCCGCTCGACACCGAGGCGCTGCTGCAAGCGATCCGCGGCATCAAGCTTGTGGCAACTCTCGAGGAGCATGTCCCGTCCGGCGGCCTCGGCAGCGCGGTCGCGGAGACGCTGATCGACAAGCTCGGGGCAGGCCTGCCGGCGATGCTGCGGCTGTCGCTGCCGGACAGCTTCATGCACAATTACGGCTCGCAGGACTCGCTGCTGAAGAAGCACGGGCTTTCCGCCGGCGCCGTTGCCGCCTCGATCGAGCGCGCGCTTGCCGCCTCGCACACCGCCTCCCCTCAACTCCATTCCACCTGACGGGCCACATGTACGACGTTCGATATTCCTATCTGCTCGAGCAATTCTCCGATCCTGCCCCCATCCTGGCCGAGATCGGCCGGCTGGTCGCGACCGGGGACTTCACCCTTGGCAAGCCCGTCGCCGAATTCGAGAAGCGCTTTGCCGAGCTGATCGGCGTGCGCCACGCCATCGGCGTCGGATCGGGCACCGACGCGCTCAAACTGCCGCTCAAGGCGCTCGGCATTGGCCATGGCGATGAAGTCATCACCGCCGCCAATACGTTCATCGCGACCGTCGGCGCCATCGCGGAGACCGGGGCGAAGCCCGTGCTGGTCGACTGCGACGATTCGTTCTGCATGAACGTCGACTATGTCGAAGCCGCGATCACAGCGAAGACCAAGGCGATCATGCCGGTTCAGTTGACCGGCGAGGTCACCGACATGGGCAAGCTGATGGCGATCGCGCAGCGCCACAACATCCCCGTCGTCGAGGACGCCTGCCAGGGCATCCTGTCTGAGTTCGCGGGAAAGCGCTCCGGCACCCACGGCATCGCGGCCGGCTTTTCCCTGCACCCGCTCAAGAACCTGAACGTCTGGGGCGATGCCGGCGTCGTCGTCACGAATGACGACGGCATGAACGAGAAGCTCCGGCTCATCCGCAACCACGGCATGAAGAACCGCGACGAGATCGCGATCCTCGGCTGCAACTCGCGGCTCGATTCCTTGCAGGCCGTCGTCGGCAACTGGCTGATCGGCCAGACCAGCGAGATCACACGGCACCGGATCGAGAACGCGGCCTATTACGACGCAGGCCTCGCCGGCCTGCCCGGCCTGCGCGTCCCGCCGCGCCGGCCCAACGTGAAGCACGTCTATCACCTCTACATGGTGTTCGCCGAACGCCGCGACGAGCTTTACAAGTACTGCCTGGACAACGGCATCGAAGCCAAGATCCACTATCCGATCCCGCTGTATCAGCAGGAAGGCCTCAAGCATCTCGGTTACGCCCCGGGAACGTTCCCGGTTACCGACCGTCATGCCAAGGAAGTCATCAGCTTCCCGGTGGACCAGCACCTGACACGCGCGCAGCAGGACCGCGTCATCGAGACTGTTCGGAAGTTCTGCCATGGACGCTGACACCGGCCGCCGGCGCATCGGTTACGTCAACCTTCCGGCGCAATTCGAGGAAGAGCGCGCCGAGATCATGCAGGCGGTCGAGGGCGTGTTCCAGCGCGGCGATTTCATCGGCGGTGCGGCGGTCGGAAAGCTCGAAGAGGAATTGTCCGCCTATCTCGGCTCGCCGCATGTCGTGACGCTGAATTCCGGCACCGATGCGCTGATCCTCGCGATGGGGGCGCTCGACATCGGTCCCGGCGACGAGGTCATCACCCCGCCGAATTCGTTCGTGGCATCGACCGCCGCGATCATCGCAGTCGGCGCCTCGCCGGTCTTTGCGGACGTGCTGCCGGACCAGAACATCGATCCGGCCGCGGTCGAGGCCGCCGTCACGCCGCGGACCAAGGCGATCATGCCGGTGCACCTGACCGGGCGCATGGCCGACATGAACCCGCTGATGGCGATCGCACGCAAACACGCCCTCGCCGTGATCGAGGATAGCGCGCAGGCCGTCGGCTCGACCTATGACGGGCGAATGAGCGGCACCATCGGAACCTTCGGCTGCTTCTCCGCGCATCCGCTGAAGAACCTCAATGCCGCGGGCGATGCCGGCTTCCTCGTCACCGCCGACGCCGAGCTTGCCGCACGAATTCGCCGCCTGCGTAATCACGGTCTGATCAACCGCAGCGACGTCCAGGAATGGGGCATCGTATCGCGGCTCGACACGCTGCAGGCCGAGCTGCTTCGCATTCGCCTGCGCAACCTGCCCTCGGTGATCGAGCGCCGGCGGCGCAACGCCGCGCAATACCGCGCCGAGCTCGCAGGCCTGCCGCTGTTCATTCCGCCCTGCCGCAACATCGAGTTCAACACGTTCCACACCTTCGTGGTGCAGACCGACCGCCGCAACGACTTCCAGAAATATCTTGCCGACAACGACATCGAGACCGCGATCCATTATCCGGTCCCGATCCACCTGCAGCCGGCGGCAGCGCATCTGGGTCATGGTCGCGGCGCATTTCCGGTGACCGAACGGCAGGCCGACCAGATCCTCACCCTTCCCATCAACCAGTTCCTCTCGGCCGCCGATATCAGCTATATCTGCGCGACCGCCCGGGAGTACTTCGCATGACGGATACGGACTTCCTCGAGGCCGATGAGCAGGCGCTGGCGCAGCGCTTCATCGACGATGGTTTTGTCACCACGCCGGCCGACGACCGCGCCGGGCTCGACCGCATCCAGCGGCGCGCCGCCGAACTCGCGGCGGACTATCTCAAGCTGCCGCACAGCAACGATCCCTATGCGATGCTCGACACCATCCACACGCGCGTGAACGTGGATGATCTCAACGGATTGCGGCTGCACGTCTTCAACGGCCTCAACGCCGAGCCCTGGTTCCGGCCGACCTATTTCCGTCTGGCGCGCTCGACGATCGAGACCATCGTCGGCAACGAGCTCTGCATGCAGCGCCGCGTCAATCTCAGCATCCAGCTTCCCGGCGACAGCTCATCGCTGCTCGCCACCCATTCCGACGTCTGGTCGGGGGACTCGCCGTTCGAGGTCGTGGTGTGGGTGCCGCTGGTCGACGTCCGCCACACCAAGTCGATGTACCTGCTGCCGCCGTCCCTGAACGGCGAGATGCAGGACCGGATGGCCAGCCTGCGCAGCGCCGAGGAGCTGTACAAGACGATCAAGCCGCACGCGACCTTCATCGAGATCCCCTACGGTCACGTGATGCTGTTCAACCAGACACTGATGCACGGCAATCGCGTCAACGAGGAGCCCGGCACACGCTGGAGCATGAACTGCCGCTTCAAGAGCATCATGTCCCCCTACGCGGACAAGCGCTTCGGCGAATTCTTCGAACCGATCCTGCTGCGCCCGGCGACACGGGTCGGCATGCAATACAAGCTGCCCGGAGGCTTCCATGGCTGAGCGAGCCGGCCATCGCGGCTATATCGGCGCCCGCCCGCTGAACGGCAGCCGTACCCCGCAGCACGTCCAGAACATCGTGATCCGCGACTATGCCCGGCGGAAGAACCTGCACTATCTGCTCAGCGCCGCCGAGCACACCATGCCCGGCAGCTACATGGTGCTCGAGGATATCCTGGATGAGCTGCCGAGGCTGCGTGGCCTGATCCTTTACAGCATCTTCATGCTGCCGCCCGACGAGGCACGGCGGCGGGAGATCTACGACCGCGTGCTGCGCGAGAGCTGCGATCTGCACGCGGCCGTGGAGGAGATCACGCTCTCGTCGCAGAAAGACATCCAGGCCGTCGAGGACATCCTGCTCGTCAATAAGTTCGCGACCATCCTGTGACGATGCCGCGGACCGGTTGACGATCATGACCGAGATCAACCTGCTCCAGCCGATGCACGCATCGACCAAGCGGGACTACGTTCAGCGCGTCGTCGAGCATGACAAGGCCGAATCCGCCGCCGTGGCGCGGCAATGGGGGCGCGACTACTGGGACGGCGACCGCCGTTACGGCTATGGCGGCTATCGCTACGACGGACGGTGGCGCCCGCTCGCCCAGACCCTGATCGACCGCTACGGCATCAAGCCGGGCATGAGCGTGCTCGATGTCGGCTGCGGCAAGGGCTATCTGCTCTACGAGTTCACCCAACTCGTCCCCGACCTCACGATCGCCGGCATCGACGTCTCCGAGTATGGCATCGCCAACGCCAAGGAGGACGTGCGGCCGCAGTTGAGGGTCGGCAGCGCCGTCGAGCTGCCCTACCCCGATCACAGCTTCGATCTCGTAGTGTCGCTCGGCGTGCTGCACAACCTTCCACTCGAGGACGTCTTCCGCGCGGTGTCGGAGATCGAGCGTGTCGGACGCGGCGCCTCGAAATATCTGATGGTGGAATCGTTCCGCAACGAGCGCGAGAAGGCAAATCTCCTCTACTGGCAACTCACCTGCCTGAGCTTCCATGGCCCGGACACATGGGCCTGGATCTACGATAAATGCGGCTATCGGGGCGACCATGGGTTCATCTTCTTCGAATGAGACGGCGCGTCCGCGCCCACCGACTTCGCTGCGCGCGCAAAATCCGGAAGTCTACTATTCGGACGACGCCATCGTCACGGCGGACGACGCCACGATCGCGGAGCTGAAGCGTATTGCCGCCGGCAACCCGCGCCTGCGCAGCCGGCTGTGCACGCATCCCGATCCCTCGTCCGGCCTGCATGAGATGCTGATCGTGCATCATCGCGAGGCCTATGTGCGACCCCACATGCATTTTGGCAAACCTGAATCGTTTCACGTGATCGAGGGCACCGCGCAGGTCGTGATCTTCGAGGATGACGGCCGCATTCGCGACGTGCTCGAGATGGCGCCCTACGGCCAGGGCAAGCGCTGCTACTACCGGATGCCCGAACAGGTCTTCCACTCGATCCTGATCACCTCGGAGTGGCTGGTGTTTCACGAAACCACCGCCGGCCCTTTCGACCCCACCCGCACTGCATTTCCCGACTGGGCACCGGATGGCAGCGATGCCGCCGCAGTTCAGGACTATGTCGCGAAAACTAGCGTGCTCGCCGCGGAGCATCTGGCGGGACGTTAGATTTCGACTGATACCGCTACTCGACTATACCGCCTTGAACGTTCGAGGAAGACCTACCCGATGAAGCTGCCTACGTTACGCGCGACTTCAGAAAGATCGCATTGGGGACCGCCGACACGGCGGAAGCCACGCCGTACCCGCTTCCCTTCAATGGACTGCCGCGCGTCTTGCGGGACCTACCGACGACTGCTACCTGCATTGGTTGAGGACGCAACGGCCAGAGGGCTGCGCCGTGCACCCCGGGTTGGATGTATCCGGGACCATCTCATTGCGGGCCGCGCCGGTTTCATTGAACATCGCTTCGTCAGACCTGCCAAATGCGAGAACAACCAGTGACCGACCATTGCCGCCTCTGCCATTCGACCAACCTTCGACCGGTCATCGACCTCGGGCAGATGCCGATTGCGCATCGGCTCCGGCACAGCCGGAACGAGCAGGAGGAACGGTATCCGTTCGAGGTGCTCGCCTGCGGCGATTGCGGTCTGCCGCAGATCGTCAAGCCGATCGATCCCGACATCCTGTATCGCCAGTTCAACTACAATTTCAGCAGCTGGAAGCCTGAGCCGCACCAGGTCGACGAGCTCGATACCATCGCGAAATTCTCGAAGCATCAATCCGTGTTCGAGATCGGCTGCAACGACGGCCTGTTCATGGACAAGCTTCGCGAGCGCGGCGCGAAGGTTTTGGTCGGCGTGGAGCCCAACCCGGTGTCGGGCAAGATCGCCCGCGAGCGCGGCATCAAGGTCTATGCCGACATGATCAGCCCTGCGATGTGTCACGACGCCGTGGCGCAGGCCGGCAAATTCGATCTCGTCGTCTCGCGCCAGGTGCTGGAGCACATCGTCGATTTCGAGAACTTTTTCGATTGCGTGAAGATCGCGCTCAGCGACGACGGGCTGCTGTTCATCGATGTGCCGGATTTCGCGCCCGGCTCGACGGCCGGCGACCTCTCAGTCCTCTGGGAGGAGCACGTCAGCTATTTCACCGAGCCGACCCTGGTCGCGCTGCTGGCGCGCCACGGCTTCGAGGCGGTGTCCGTGAAGAAATACAATTTCAGCGGCGGCACCCTCGCGATCGCGGCCCGCCGTGCGACGCGCGACGTGACGCCACCGCCCGCCCCCGCCGGCGTCGGCGAGAAATTCGGCCAGCGCGCGAGGGAGTATGGCGCCCGCCTGCGACCGATTCTCGCCAAGGCCCGCGCCAGCGGCGCCGAGATCGCCATCTACGGCGCGGGCTGCCGCGCCTGCACCTTCACCAATGCCCACGAACTTGCGGATCTCGTCGATCTCTCGGTCGACGATCAGAAGGAGCGTCAGGGATTGTTCCTGCCCGGCACCGGGATTCCGATCCGATCGCCCGAGGATCTCGCTGGAAAGTCCGAACCGCTCGTCTGCCTTCTTGCCGTGAACCAGGAGAACGAAGCCAAGGTCAGCAGCCGGCTGCGCGAAAACGTGAAGCGTCCGCTGCACATCGTCTCCATCTTCGCGCCGTCCGATATCTGGAGCGAGCTCGATCGCCTCGAGGCGGCCGCAGGGTCGCAGCATGGCTGACGACAAGCTCTTCAACTACTACGAACGCCAGGACATCCTGCCGACGTTCGGCAATTTCAAATCCTCTGCCGAACTCACCGCCTACGCCGGCCAGCGTCGCGAGCTTTTTTCGGACAAGCTGGTGCTGCCTGCGCGGCTGTTCCGCGATGCGGAGGTTCTCGAATTCGGTCCTGACTCCGGTGAGAACGCCCTGGTGTTTGCCGGCTGGGGCGCGAACATGACGCTCGCCGAACCGAACCGGCATGCGCACCCGAAGATTGAGGCCTACTTCGCGCATTTCGGCCAGGCGGAACATCTTCGCGAACTCGCATTGTCCGACGTCGAGGGGTTTCGCAGCGACCGCCGTTTCGACGTCATCGACGCCGAAGGGTTCATCTACACGGTGCAGCCGAGCGAAAAATGGCTCGGCATCTTCCATCGGTTGCTCAATCCGGACGGTTACGCCGTCGTTTCCTATTACGAACGTTACGGCGGCTTCTTCGAGCTCGCACTCAAGGCGATCCATGCCGCCGGCAAGGTCTTGACGGGCCGCCCCGCGCTGGAGACGGCGAAGCTGCTGTTCGAGCCGAAGTGGAACAGCATTCCGCACACCCGCAGCTTCGAATCCTGGCTGATGGACGTGCTCGAGAATCCGTTCGTCCGGTACCGCTACTTCCTCGATGCGGAGGCCCTCTGTACGGCGGCGCATGAGCAGGGGTTCGACATCCATTCGGCATGGCCCGCCTATCGCGACAGCCTGGACGTCTACTGGCACAAGAAGGTCCTGTCGGCGGACGAGAAACTGCGTCGCGCCACACGCCATCTCGACCGCAGCCGTCTGAGCTTCCTCGGGGGACGAAAGCTTTATCTGGTCGGCAAGGCCGACGCGGTGAGCGCGATCTCGGCTTCGATCGAAGCTCTGGTGCTCGATGTGGACAGGATGATCGACGAGCCCTTCGGCGACAGCCTGCCCCGCGTGATCACCAGCCTCGCCTCGTTACGCGAGACGATCCTGACGACGGACATTCTCGCCGACGATGCTTCCGACATCGAAGCCATCACCGCAACGCTCGACAGTTTCCATCGCATCTTCAGCGCGATCGGACGGCGCGATGCGTCCGCGATCGCCGCCCTCACCCAGTCAGACCAGGCGTTCATCAACACCTGGGGGCAGCCGGCGCATTTCCTCGTCGTCCGGAAGCGCATCGAGGGATCGTAGCAAGTGAGGCCAGGCATTGGCATCATCGGAACGGGCATGGTCGGCCAGATGTGCCACCTCGCCAATTTCGTCGCCAATCCGGCCTGCCGCGTCGTTGCGATAGCAGATCTCCGACCTGACCTGGCAACCGCCGCGGCGCAGAAATTCGGCATCTCGCGGGTCTACGGCACGCACCGGGAACTGCTCGCAGACAGCGGGGTATCCGCCGTCGTCGTCGTGACCAAGCGCCGCGCCACCGGCCCGATCGTGCTGGATGCGTTGAACAGCGGCCGGCACGTGCTGTCGGAGAAGCCGATGGCCTACACGACGGTTCAGGCCGCGTCGCTGGTCGAGGCTGCGCGGCGGCAGCGCCTCGTCTACAGCATCGGCTACATGAAGCGTCACGACGCCGGCGTAGCGCGCGCATTGGCCGAACTGGCGCGTTTGCGCACAGACGGTTCGCTCGGATGCGTTGTCGGAGCAAGGGGCTGGTGCTTCGGCGGCGACACCGGCCGATCACACGACAATTTCGTCATGACCGGCGAAACCCGGCCGGACGGGCTCGAGCTCTGGCAGGATGGCCCCGATTGGATGCCGAGCGCGATGCGGCCCGGCTACGATAATTTTCTGAACGTGTTCAGCCATATCATCAATCTGGCGCGCTACCTGCTCGGATCGTCGCCGGCAGTCGCCGAAAGCACCGTCGAGATCGCGGGCGCGGCGCGCATAGCCCTCGACTTCGACGGCGTCGCGTGCGCGCTGGATCTGGTGAATGGATCCGAAGGTGCGTGGCGCGAGGGATTGACGATCGATTTCGAGCGGGGCGCATTGACCATCGAACTGCCCCCGCCCTTTGCCGAGCAGGAGGCGGAGGTCATTCTCGACCAAGGCGGACAACGCACGCGGCTGGTGCGCGAAGGGAGTTGGGCGTTTCGGCGTCAGGCCGACGCTTTCGTCGCCGATATTGTCGAACAAGGAACGCCCCTGGCGTCCGGCCAAGATTCGGTGGCCGACATCGCGCTCGCCGAGGCGATCTGGAAGCGGCAGGTCAGCGGCTAGGCATCGCATCCGCTTTCGGGCGATCGAGCGGCGTTATCCGCGCGATCGGCCCTGGCTTGATGGTGACCTCGGCAAGTTGACGCAGAAACTGCGATACGTCTCAGGCCAGAGTCAAATCGTCGATTCCTAGCGGTGCGGAATGGCGTCAAACTACTGCCTGTCGTGGGTGTGAAGAAGTGAGCCGCCGGTTGACGCTGGCGGGCCGGTTTTGCGCCGACGGGAATTAACTGATTTTCAACAATTCGTTGTGCGGCAGGGGCAGATTAACTAGAGTGGCGGCTGTTCAACATTCGTAGCGTCACGAGTCATGATTACGTACAAGCAGTACCATATCCAGCGATTTGAGCAGGGCCATAAGCGTTGGATTGCCCGTATCACGCGGACAGACGGCCAGAACATCCGCACCATCCTTCCGGCGTCTGAGCATTCCTATCTCGATACGAAGCCGGCCACGTCCGCCGAGGAGGCCGAGAAGCTCGCCAGGGAGGGGATCGACTTCGGCGGTGTTGTCTAGCGGGTCGCGAGAGTTTCATTCAGTCGCTCTATTGTGGGTTTCACCGGCGGGGATGCATCGCCAACGACGTCCCTTCGCTGCCGGCGTAGACGTGATGTCGGACAGGACGAGGCATGCCGCCATCGAAACGCGGCGCAGGCCAGAGTCAAGTTGTCAATCCCTTGGGCCCCGGAATGCGCGCGAGCTACTGCGCGTCGTGGGTGTGGACAAACCCGCCGGCGTGAACCGGCGGGCTTTACGTTTGGATAGTTGGGTGACGTTCCTGGGGGCCGACCTCGATGGCTTCGTCCGTTACCGTGTTGTAGACCGCCGCTCCGCTCAGGCCGAAGGACGTGCTTGCGCTCGATACCGCAACGCCCGCCTCGCCTCCGTCGATTCGAGGCGGCATGCCTCGTAGGGCGTATCGAGCATCTGGAGATCGGGCCGAAGCAACGCACTGCCTTGACGAAGGATGGCTTCCGGGAGTCTGATCGGCCGCACGGGGCGGCAACAGAACGACATCGACGAGCTCGCGCGCATGGAGCGGCGGTGCCGGGAATTGGCCGCCGGCGCCGCCTCCCTGGAGGAGCGCGATGCCCTGCTCGAACTGGCGGGAAGCTATCGAGCCGCTACCCAGGCGCTACCTACTTCGAAATTGCCGGTAGCGCGAGATCGCCAATTTTCTGCTAAGTCATTGAGATTGCTTGGCAGGAGTGGCAGGGCTCGAACCTGCGACCCCCGGTTTTGGAGACCGGTGCTCTACCAATTGAGCTACACTCCTACGGACCCTGCGTCGCCTTAGGATCACGGCCGCTTTCAAGCACAGGGGACGGCCGGATTGCAAGGGAGAAGCGCGCCCGCTTCGCTTGTTTGTGCCGCACCTTCTGGGCCACATTTCGCTCCCGACAATAATGTGCCCCCGGGAGTGACCATGACCGCGACAGCCGCCCTTAGCCCCGCAACCGCGCCGAAAACACCGCCTTTGCCCGAGGCCAAGCCCGAGACACTGGGCCTGTCGCGGCCGCGCCTCCAGGCGATGTCGGACGCCTTCAAGCGCGAGATCGACAAGGGCACCGTCCCCGGAATCACCGTGCTGGTGGCCCGCCGCGGCCAGGTCGGCTGGTTCGAGGCGCTGGGCCGCCAGAGCCCGGCCGTATCAACGCCGATGGCGCTTGATTCGATCTTCCGGATCTTCTCGATGACCAAGCCGATCGTCTCCGTCGCCGTCATGGCGCTGGTCGAGGACGGCCACCTCCTGCTCGGCGATCCCGTCGCCAAGTTCATTCCGGAATTTGCCGACCAGAAGGTCGGGATCGTCAGCGGTGGCAAGCTGGACCTGGTTCCGCCGAAGCGGCCGATGACGGTGCAGGACCTGCTCCGCCACACCTCTGGCCTCACCTACGAGCACCAGGGCGACGGGCCCGTGCACAAGATCTACCAGGACTCGCGGGTGCGCAGCCGCAAGATCACCAATGCCGAGCACGCCGCACTGGTGGCGAGCTTCCCGCTGGTCTGCCAACCCGGCGACGAGTTCAACTACAGCCGCTCCACCGACATCCTCGGCCGCATCATCGAGGTCGTCAGCGGCAAGTCGCTCGGCACCTTCCTCGCCGAACGCGTACTTGCGCCGCTCCAGATGGCCGAGACCGGATTCTCGACATCCGAGGCCAATGCGGGCCGGCTCGCCGAACCGTTCGCGGCCGATCCCTGGACCGGCGACAAGGTCGCGCTGTTCAACATGCTGGAGCAGCCGGTGATGGAATCCGGCGGCGGCGGCCTCGTCTCCACCACGATGGACTACGCCCGTTTCGCGCTGATGTTGCGCAACGGCGGCACGCTCGACGGCAACAGGATCATCGGCCGCAAGACGCTGGAGCTGATGGCCTCCGACCACCTCGGGCCCGAGGTGAAGACCAACGGCACCCTGCTCTCGCCCGGCCACGGCTTCGGCCTCGGCTTCGCCGTGCGCCGCGAGGCCGGAATCGCGCCCTTCCCCGGCAGCGTCGACCAGTATTTCTGGAGCGGCATTGCGGGAACGTTCTTCTGGATCGACCCGAAGGAGGATCTGCTCGCGGTGTTCATGAGCCAGGGCCCGGGCCAGCGCGACTACACGCGCACGCTGGTGCGGGATCTGGTTTACGCGGCGGTGGATTGACCTCAGATGCTGCTTGAATTGAACGATCGAGCGGCAAGCTCGGTGTAACCTCTCCCGCTTGCGGGAGAGGGAGCGCAGCATGTGCCGCGGCCACACCTCGGCCTGATCTCACAATTCAACTGATTGTCGCGCCGCCGTCGATCACCATGGTCTGGCCGGTCATGAAGTCGCCGGCCTTCGAGCCCAGGAACACCGCCGCGCCGGCGATCTCGTCGGGGATGCCGATGCGGAGCAGCGGCGAGCGCGAGGTCGAGGCCTTCAGGTTCTCCGGATTGTCCCACAGCGCCTTGGCGAAATCGGTCTTGATAAGGCCGGGCGCGATGCAGTTCACGCGGATGTTGTGCTTGCCGTATTCGCAGGCGAGGTTGCGCGCGAGCTGCATGTCGGCGGCCTTCGAGATCGCGTAGGCGCCGAGGATGGTCGAGCCTTTGAGGCCGCCGATCGAGGACACGATGATGATCGAGCCGTCCTTGCGCTCGATCATCTGCGGCACCACCATCGAGATCAGCCAGTTGTTGGCGACGATGTTGTTGTCGAGGATCTTGCGGAACTGATCGTCGGAGATGCCGGCGAGCGGACCGTAATACGGGTTCGACGCCGCGTTGCAGACCAGCACGTCGATCTTGCCGAACGCTCGATTGCTCTCGTCGATCAGGTTTTGCAGATTTTCCTTCGAGGAGATGTTGGCCGCGATCGCGACCGCGGTGCCCTTGTCGAACCTGTCGTTGATGCCCTTGGCTACCTGGTCGCAGACGTCGGCCTTGCGTGAGGAAATCACGACTTTGGCGCCGTGCTCGGCCATGCGTTCGGCGATCGCAAGCCCGATGCCGCGCGTCGAGCCTGTGATGACGGCGACTTTCCCCTTCATGTCGAACAAGGTCATGTTTCTCTCCCAGATTGATTTACGTATTCAGTGTCGTTCCGAGGCGATGCGAAGCATCGACCTATGGTGCGCGGTTGCGCACCTGAGAATCTCGAGATTCCGGGTCCGGCCCTGCGGACCGTCCCGGAATGACAGCTTGCTCAGGCGAGCTTCTTGACTTCCGGCCCCGCCAGCTGATGCATCGCCGCGTGCGCATCATCTGCGATCCACGGCTGCTGATTGACCATCGGCAGCCGCCAGACCGTGCGCTCGGGACTCGCAAAATAGTCGAGCCGCGTCACCGAGCAATTGTCGATGTCGAACGACAGCCCCCGCTCCGGTTGGCCGTCGAGCGCGAGCCCCAGCGCGGCCTTAATGGTGCCGCCATGCGCGACCGCGATGATGTCCTGCCCCGCCGCCTCCGTGTTGATCCGCTCGATGGTGCGGCGCGTGCGGTTGTAGAGATCCATGAAGCTTTCGCCGCCGGGCGCGGGCTCGTTGATGTCGGCGAACCAGCTCGTGCCGACCGGACGGCTGGCGATGAACTGGGCGCGGTTCATGCCCTGCCAACGGCCGAGATTCTGCTCGGCGAGGTCCGCTTCCCACGTCATGGACGCAGGCCTTGGAAAGCCGGCCGCCCAGATCGCTTCGGCCGTTTGATGCGTCCGCATCAGATTGCTCGAATACCAGACCGCCTTGCGTGGCAGCACCTTGGCGACAGCATTGAACACGTAGGTATCGCTGGTGTCGCAGGCGATGTCGCTCTGACCGTAGATATTGCCGCCGTCATTGCGCACCGGCGCGTGACGGACCCACCACCACCGTGTCGTGACCACATTCGGCTTGTCTGCGCCTGCCATCGAAACCCTTCCATCCCGTGTGATGTCGCTGTACGTCAGGTGTGAACGTGTCTCAAGACACTTTACCGTTTGAAATCTTGTTTGAAATTCCGTCGCGCGGCAAGCGTCGCGCACACGTCAAAGGGAGAAACGCATGGGCCGTCTGCAAGACAAATCCGTCATCATCACCGGCGCCGGCAGCGGCATCGGTCGCGCCGCAGCGCTGCTGTTCACCAGGGAAGGCGCCAGGCTGATTGCGGTCGATCGCACCGAGGCGGTGAAGGAGACCGTCGAGGAGGTGAAGAAGGCCGGCGGTGTCGCGGAAGCGATGGTCGCGGATGCGGGTTCCGAGAAGGACGTGATCGCCGTCATCGACAGGGCGGTGAAGACGCACGGCCGGCTCGACGTGATCTGGGCCAATGCCGGCGTCTCCGGCGGGCTCATCCCGCTCGGCGAGCAAACCGTGGAACACTGGCAGGAGGTGCTGCGCGTCAACCTGATCGGTCCGTTCCTCGCGGTGAAGCACGCGATGCCGCACATGGTGAAGCAGCAGTCCGGCGCAATCGTGCTGACGGCGTCGGTCGCCGGCCTCAAGGCCGGCGCCAGCGGTCATCCCTATGCCGCGAGCAAGGCCGGCGTGATCAGCCTGGTGCAGACCACGGCCTATTCGCTCTCCGGCACCGGCGTGCGCATCAACGCGGTCTGCCCCGGCCTGATCGAAACCGGCATGACGAAACCGATCTTCGACCGCGCCAAGGAGCGCGGCACCGCCGACAAGATCGGCCAGCTCAACCCGCTGAAGCGCCCCGGCCAGCCGCACGAGCTCGCGGCGATGGGATTGTTCCTGGCCAGCGACGAAGCCTCGTATGTCAACGGCCAGGCGTTCCCGGTGGACGGCGGTCTGACGGCGTCGATGCCGTATGCGGGCAAGCCGGTTTAGCAAAGTCGTTCTCTACGTTGATGATGGCCGGGCGAGCCGGCCATTTTCGGACCGGCGTTTTGCGCGAGACCGCGGCAACACCCTCGCTGTCGTCCTAGCGCAAGCCAGGACCCATAGCCGCCGAACTTGGTTGCTGCGAACGCAGGTGGCCACATCGCGCTTCGGCAACGCTGACCGGGGTGCGGAGGGATTCTGGATTGCTTCGCTGCGCTCGCAATGACGGAGTGTGGGAGACGGCGTCGCTCTATCAATTCATATCTCACTCGCAGACACACTTTCGCATCCTCGCGGCCCGAGCTTTGCTTCGTCGCGTCACGCCCAACGAAAGAGCAACTGTGGCGAAGTAGCCCGGTGATCGGCCGGCCTCAAGGCTGGCGCTGGCGCACCCCCGCCTGTGCGGCTGACGGCCTTGACCCCGCCCGCTCACCGGTCTGTTGGCTTTGCAAGCGCTCGGTCGAGTACCGAGCGCGACGAGATGCGCTCGCTCAGTTCAGCGCGTAGCGCGGCTGGGATCCCATTTCTGCCGTCGTGCGATCATCGTGTTGAGGATGACGATCAGCTTGCGCATGCAGGCGATGATGGCAACCTTCGGCTCTTTCCCTTTAGCAAGCAGGCGCCGATAGTAGGCCTTCAGAACGGGATTATTCAGCGTGGCCGCGCCGACACAGGGCATGTAGATGGCATTGCGGACCCAGCGGCGGCCTCCCTTGATGTGGCGCTCGCCGCGTCGCTTTCCGCTGTCATCGTCATAGGGAGCAACGCCGATCAAGGCCGCGGCGATCTGGTTGCTCACCTGGCCAAGCTCCGGCATGCCTGCGACGAGGTTTGCGGCGCTCGTCTCGGCAAAACCCGGCACACTCTCGATGATCTCGGCGCGCTCAGCAAAATCTGGCGTGGACCTGATTTTGGCGCAGATGGCGGCCTCGAGCTTGGCAATCTCGTTGGCCAGGCTCTTCAAGATGCGAGCATGCGTTTTCCGGGCCAACCCCGGCGTGGCATGTTCGCTTTGGCCGACCAGGCGCATCCTGGAATCGATCAGATCTAGGCGCGCCTTCACCAAGACCTGCAACTCCTCACGTGCCGCATCGTACGTCTGGCTCGGCGCATCGCTGAATGTCTCGGCGAACCAGGCGATCATCTCCGCATCGATCGCATCGTTCTTGGCCAGCCGTCCGGCCGACAGCGCAAAACTGCGGACCCGCTTGGGATCGACGATCCGAACCTCAATACCGGGTTCGCGCAGCACCTTGGCCCAGACACGCTCATAGCCGCCACTCGCCTCCATCACCGCCTTGCCCACCTGGTGCTTGCGAAGCCAAGCAACCAGCTTGCGGTGACGCATGGGAAGGTTTGCCTCTTGCCCAAGGAACGAATGCACACATCCACCTTGTCCTTGGCAACGTCGATACCCACGACAACAATATCATTTTGTGCCATCATCCACTCCCTTCCTTGCTCGGTTCGGGCTCGAAGCCCGTGCAACTGTTCGGGTTGAGGAAGACACCGGAGCTGTCCCTCGCTCGGTCGCTTTTGGGCGCAACGGGCTCAGTTCCAGCAACGGGCGGTTCTGATCCAACCGCCCGTTCGAACATCCTGACTGATTTCCGGGACACA
>NZ_LBIX01000169.1:0-209596 GCF_028128655.1 Bradyrhizobium sp. CCBAU 45394
AGTCGCGGATCGCCGCGCCCTCGCGCAGGAATTCGGGGTTGGAGGCGACGACGACGTCGGCTAGCGGATTGGTCTCGCGGATGATGCGCTCGACCTCGTCGCCGGTGCCGACCGGCACGGTCGATTTCGTCACCACGACGGTGAAGCCCGACAGCGACTGCGCGATCTCTTTCGCGGCGGCGTAGACGTAGGACAGATCGGCGTGCCCGTCACCACGACGCGACGGCGTGCCGACCGCGATGAAGACGGCATCGGCGTCGGCGACCGGCTTCGACAGGTCGGTGGTGAAGTCGAGCCGCTTGGCCTTGACGTTGGTCGCGACCAGCTCGTCGAGCCCGGGCTCGTAGATCGGGATCTCGCCGCGATGGAGCGCCACGATCTTCTTCTCGTCCTTGTCGACGCAGGTGACGTCGTGACCGAAATCCGCAAAGCAGGCCCCGGACACCAGTCCCACATAGCCCGTTCCGATCATCGCGATTCGCATGAAAGACTCTTTCCGTTGAAGACGGATGCTCCACTGAACACCCTAGACCAATTCTCTATCCGACCGCACGCCCAACATTAGGGCAGCCTGCATCACCTGCCGAACAAACCTTCACCGCCTTGCGCGGGGGCAACGGCGGACATTTCCCAAAACGCGCCGCATGCACGCAATGCAGTCGACATATGCGACCGGCGCGCTGCATTTAACCATCGGTCCGGATGCGGAACACGGTGTTGGCGCGATCGCGGGGTTACACGCCGTGGTACTTTCGATACCACTCGACGAAGCGGCCGAGACCCTCCGCAAGCGGCGTCGAAGGCGCGAAACCGACGTCGCGCTGGAGCGCGGAAATGTCGGCGCGCGTCTCCAGGACGTCGCCGGCCTGCATCGGCAGCAGCTTGCGGATCGCGGGCTTGCCGATGATCTTCTCCAGCGTCTCGACGAACTCGATCAGATTGACCGACCGGTTGTTGCCGATGTTGTAGACGCGATACGGCGCATAGCTCGTCGAGTTTTCCGGCGCTTCCGCGTTCCACGCGGGATTCGGCGTCGCGGGCCGGTCGAGGGTGCGGATGACGCCCTCGACGATGTCGTCGACATAGGTGAAGTCGCGCCACATGTCGCCATTATTGAAAATCTTGATCGGCTCATTGGCGAAGATCGCGCGCGTGAACAGCCAGGCGGCCATGTCGGGCCGGCCCCACGGACCGTAGACGGTGAAGAAGCGCAGACCGGTCACCGGCAGCTTGTGAACATGGGCGTAGGTGTGCGCCATCAATTCGTTGGCCTTCTTGCTCGCGGCGTAAAGGCTGACCGGATGGTTCACCGAATGCTCGGTCGAATACGGCAAGGTGCGGTTGGCGCCGTAGACGGAGCTCGACGAGGCGTAGACGAGATGCGCCACACCATGGCGCCGGCCGGCTTCGAGCACGGTGACGAAGCCGTCGCAATTGGCGCGGATGCTGGTGATGGGATCGTCGATCGACGCACGCACGCCTGGCTGCGCCGCCAGATGCACGACCCGATCGGGCGAGACCTCGTCGAAAACGCGCGTCACCGCGGCGAAGTCCGCAAGATCGATCTCGTGGAAGCTGAACCCGGGACGGTGCTCGAGCGTTGCAAGGCGTGCACGTTTCAGCGCGGGATCATAATACGGAGTGAGCGCATCGATGCCAACGACCTGCTCGCCACGCGCCAACAGCCGTTCACAAACGTGCATTCCGATAAAGCCGGCAGCACCGGTAACGATCACTGGCCGCAAATTTGTCACCTCGTTGATTCCGCGAATGCAATGCCAGACCAGGACATGAGAGGCAAGGTTCGGACGATCACGACAATCGTCAAATCAGGCGCTCATGTAAGCGCATCGAAATGTGTAGGAAACATGATGGCGCCATGCATCCTCGCATGCTATCCGCCTGCGAGGATGCTCGGACGATAGCTCCACATGTGTTACACCGCATAGATCGTATATTCGGCGCGAATGCTCAGTCTTGAGGCAACGTTCGCGCAGGATACCCACCGTAAGACACCCACGAAAAACAAGACACTCACGAAGAAAAAGATCGGCTTTGAAACTCTCCATCAATGGCAGGTTCCTGTCACAGTCGCTAACCGGCGTGCAGCGCTATGCCGCCGAAATCGTCAAGGCGATGGACCGTTTGCTGGCGAGCGGAGAGGCTCCGCGACAACTCCTGGACGCAGAGTGGCAAGTGCTGTCGCCGCCGAACGCGCAGCCGCTCCCCGGTCTTCGCCGTATCAACGTCAGGCAGGTCGGATCGTTGCAGGGGCACGCGTGGGACCAGATCGATCTGGCACGCGCGGCCGCCGGCACGCGCCTCATCAGCCTCGCCAATTCCGGCCCCGTGCTTCATCGCGACCACCTGGTCGTGATTCACGATGCGCAGGTTTTCAAACGTCCGGACTTCTTCAGCTGGCGCTACCTCGCCCTGCATCGGACGCTCGGCCATTTGCTGGCACGCACAGCAACGATCGCAACAGTTT
Organism: Bradyrhizobium sp. CCBAU 45394; assembly: GCF_028128655.1. NCBI lineage: Bacteria > Pseudomonadati > Pseudomonadota > Alphaproteobacteria > Hyphomicrobiales > Nitrobacteraceae > Bradyrhizobium > Bradyrhizobium sp. CCBAU 45394. The sequence continues at coordinate 2,489 of NZ_LBIX01000169.1, forward strand.
CCACGTTTTCGCGCAACGAACTTGCCGAGGCGCTGTCGCTTGATCCTGCGTCGATCCCCGTCATCCCCAACAGCGCAGAGCACTTCGCCACCGTCGTGCCCGATTTCTCGATCATCGAAAAGCTGCATCTTGCGCCCTACGGGTTCTTCCTCTTCGTCGGCTCGATGACGAAGAACAAGAATGTCGACACCGCCATTCGCGCCGCCGAGCGGCTTGGCCGCGCGGATTTTCCGCTGGTCGTGGTCGGAGGCGACAACAGCAAGGTCTTTGGCGGCAACGCCATGGAATCGAGAACCGGCGTCGTCGTCGCCGGGCGCCTCAAGGACGAGGAGATCGCGGCGCTGTTCGCTCGAGCTGCCGCGTTCGTTTTTCCCAGCCTCTACGAGGGCTTCGGCATACCTCCCCTGGAGGCGATGTACTTCGCCTGCCCGGTGATCGCGAGTTCGGCCGCAGCCGTGCGCGAAACTTGCGACGACGCGGCCGTTTATTTCGACCCCCTCAACGCGGGCGAGCTTTCGGCACGAATGCACGAAAGAATTGCACTCGGCCGGATCTCGCCGGCGGAACAGGAGAAGCAGCAGAGGCGACTGGCGACATATTCCTGGGCCAAGTCCGCCGCAGCGATGCTCGAATTCCTCGCCAAACCCGCTCCCCACGCCGCATCCAGCCGTCAGACACAATGACGCGGCCCAAATATTGCTGCTTCGAGACGTTAGACGCGCGCCTGCAATATCCGGCGCCTGCAAGCCAAGAAAGGAATGACCGTTGTCCAGCGGCCTGAAAGTCCTGCATGTCGCCGAAACGGTCAGAGGCGGCATCGCGACCTACCTCAACGAGCTGCATCCGCATCAATGCGCGAGCTTCGGGCGCGGCAACGTCAACTATGTCGTCCCGTCCGATCATCGCAGCGATCTGGTGAACATCGAGGATGATGCCATCACCACGTTTCCGCGCGACGGCCGCAACGCGGTCGGCCTGTTTCGCATGCTGTCTGCGACCATGCGTGCGGTCCGGGAGTTTCGGCCCGACGTCATCCATCTTCACTCGTCCTTCGCCGGGCTCGTGGTGCGCCCGGTGCTCTGGCTGACCTATCGGCGTTCACGCATCGTCTATTGCCCGCACGGATGGGCATTCGGCCGCGAGACCGGCCGCCTCAGCCGCGAAGTCACGAAGTTCACCGAGCTCGTGCTGTCGAAATTCACCCACCGCATCGTGTGCATCTCGGAAAGCGAGCGGACCGATGCGATGCAGGTCGGGATCGCGGCGAACCGCCTCGTTCTTGTGCACAACGGGATTTCCAAGCAGCGGCCCGTGCTCGACACGCGCGCAGCGCCGTGGCGATCGGAGAAGATCAAGGTCCTCTTCATCGGACGCCTCGACCGCCAGAAGGGGTATGATCTCCTCATCGAGGCGGCCCGCGCGCTCGGAAACACGCTGGATGTGCGCCTGATCGGCGCGTCGGTCGTCAGCAAATTCCACCGAAGCGATCTGCCGGCCAACGTTTCCTTCCTGGGCTGGATGAACCGCAACCAGATCGAGGCCGAGCTCGACCAGGCCGACATGGTCGCAATTCCGTCACGCTGGGAGGCGTTTGGCCTGGTGGCGATCGAGGCCATGCGGGCGGCCAAGCCGATCATCGCCTTCCGCATCGGCGCCCTGCCGGAAATCGTCGAAGACAATGCGACGGGCGTGCTGTGCGACGAGGTCTCGGCGGAAAAGCTGGTTGAAGGTTTTCAGCGCGCAAGCCGGCTGGACCTGCCTGCGGTCGGCCGGGCCGGATATGAGCGCTTCAGCCGCCTCTACGACATCGAGCAGACGCACCGCACCCTGAGCCAGGTCTATGCCGACGTCCTGCACGTGCGGACAAGCGAATCCGGGCAGCAGGCGAAGCTGCAATCCGACTTCCCGAACAATCTGCGGTCGTAGCGGCCGTGCGATCAAGCCATCCGGCGGGCATCGCCCTGCGCGAACTCGCCGTCACTCACACGGTTGTCGGAGAACGACCACGCAATTGCGGAGGCGACCATCATCGCGCAGGTGAGAAAGCCGGCTGCGAACAGCAGTGATCCGGTGTGCAACATTGTCTTCGCCTTCCCTTTTGGTTTGGCCGACAAGTAGGCGGATCAGGATTAGGAAGACCTTACGGACGCCAGCGCGCGGCCAGCTTCCGAATCTAAGCGTTAACGGAGGTGGAATCCCGCCGCAGAAATATCGGTGCGATCACCCGGCGAGGGCGTCCGCTCAGGCTCCATGCCCGCCGCAGGACGACGAAAACACAACGCAGGGTCACTCAAAATCGGATCCAAGACTTGAAGTTTAGGCGATCTCATCTCGCGACGATGCAATTCCATCTGCGCGCCGCAGCTCACTAGTTCAGTCGCGGCCTCAATCGTGACATCGATCGGACACGTGTATGTCTAGTTTGCGAACTGCTTATAAAAGAGTACGTCGCGCACAAATTTTGCACAGCGATTCTGACGTGTATCTCGGTTCACAAGTTGCAATAAGGTCACAGCCATAAGTGCTTTACCATAAAGTCGAAGAGGCAGCAGTGACTCACCCGCACGATGGTTGGTACGGTGATTCCGATTTTAAATGAGTACGAGGGAATGGTGGTGGCTAAGACCGAACGTTTTTCTTTTGATTTCGGGATTAGTCGAATCCTGGCGCTGGCTGCTGTCGGCATCTCGCTGGCGGGTTGCGCGGGCTTCATCCCTCTGGACTCTCCGGATGCCGTTGCCACGCAGACCAACGCTGCGCTGGTCACCGAGCCGACCGCACCGCTCGCCTATGCCCTGATGCCGGTCAATCCGGCGATCGTTCAGGCGACCAACGCCTTCACCGATTCCTCCGGGATGGTGTTCTCGCGTCTTCCCGGCGGCAATTATCGCGACGTCACGATCGGCATCGGCGACATCGTCACCGTAACCGTGTACGAAGCGCAGGCGGGCGGCCTGTTCATTCCGCGCGAAGCGGGCGTCCGGCCGGGTAACTTCGTCGACATTCCGCGTCAGCAGGTCGACCAGTCCGGCAACATCAACATTCCCTACGCCGGATCGATCAAGGTCGCCGGGCTGACGCCGCGCGCCGTGTCGAACATCATCCGCGAGCGCCTCAAGGACCGCGCCATCGATCCGCAGGCGGTCGTGAGCGTGGCCGAGCAGCGCGGCAACCAGATCAGCGTGCTCGGCGAGGTCAACTCGCCGCTCCGCTTTCCGGTCGACCCCGGCGGCATTCGCCTGATGGGCGCGATCGCGCGCGCCGGCGGCCCGAAATACCCTTCCTACGAGAGTACGATCACGATCAAGCGCGAGGGCCGCACCTACAATGAGTCGATGTCGACCGTGGTGCACCATCCCGGCGAGGACGTCCTGCTCGCGCCGGGCGACGTCGTCTTCCTGACCCGCATTCCGCGCGTCTACATGGTGTTCGGTTCGACGCCGTCGCCGGGATCGATCGGCGGCACCAACAATCGCCGCTTCTCGTTCGAGAACGACAACATGTCGCTGGCTGAAGCCATCGCGAAGGCGGGCGGCCTCGACGGCAACCGTGCGGATTCCAAGTCCATCTACGTCTACCGTTTCGAGCCGAAGCCGCTCCTGGAGCGTATCGGGGTCGAAGTATCCCAGTTCCCGACCAAGACGATCCCCGCCGTCTACAAGTTCGACATGAGCAAGCCCGACGGCTGGTTCCAGGCGGATACGTTCAGGATGCGCGATCATGACGTGATTTCGGTGGCGGAATCGCCGTCGACCGAATTCGTCAAGCTGATGAACCCGCTGAACGCGGCGACCACGAATGCGGACAACATCAGCACGGTGATCGTGAACTCCAAATAGCCCAACTCGGCGCGCTCCGTGGGGGCGCGCGGACAAGGTCGCCTCACCCAATTCGGGCCACAGAAGAGGATTAGCCTTGTCGAGTTGACGCGAGCAGGAGTGGATACGAGCGTGACGGAGCCAAAGAGGAAACGAGCCTTGCGTCGTTTCCGGATGCTGATGTGCGGTCTCTGCGCCGCGACCGGCCTCTCATATCCTGCGAACGCGCAGACCGCGCAGCCGCTCGACCAACGTTTCCTGCTGGGCGTCGGTACGCACCAGGGCCTGGGCGGCGTCACCAGCGCTCGCGGTTACGTACCTGCGACGGCCATCAAGCAAATGAAGGAGCTCGGGGTCACCGCGTTCCGGGACGATTTCCCTTGGTCGGATTTCGAGTTGCCCGGCAAGCGGCTCGGCTTCAACGCCCTGAACGGCCGCCTCGAGACCCAGATCAGGTCCGGTGTCGGAATTCCTCTGCTCATTCTCGGAGCCGGCCATCACCTCGTCCCGAACTCCGATCCGCCGACGACCGACGAAGCGCGCCAGAGATTCGTCACCTATGCAGCGGCGGCCGCGCAAGCGGTCGCAGCGCGGCAGCCCATCTTCGAATTGTGGAACGAGTACAATCTCCGAGCGCGCGCAGAGCCGCAATTCACGGTCGAAAATTACGTGACGCTTGCCCGTTTGGTGCAGCCGGCGGTCAAGCAGGCGGCGCCTTCTGCGCCCTTCGTGGTGGGCGCACTCGGCGACGATCCGGGCTGGAAATGGACCGACGCCCTGCTGAAGACCGACCTGCCTCGCATCGCCGACGGCATGTCCATCCACATCTACAACCATTGCCTGCCGCCGGCCGGGCGCACCGCGGCTGAAGCGATCGAGCGATTGGAAAACTTTCATCAACGCGTCGCACAGGCGACCGGCAATCCCAACTATCCGATCTACCTGACTGAAACGGGCTGGCCGACCCCGACCGCGAAATGCGGCGTGAACGAGCAGCTCTCGGCCGACAACATGGCGCAGATCATCCTCTGGTCATCGACCGCGGGTCCCTGGCTCAAGGGAATATGGCTCTACGAGCTCAAGGACAGCGGGACGAAGCCCGGCGAACTCGAGGACAATTTCGGCATCTATCATTTCGACAATTCGCCGAAGCCCGCGGTGTGTTCCATTCGCGAAAGCTGGGCCTTCATCCGTACGAGCCTGAAGGCGGCGCGCACCACGCCGATGCCGGGCGTCGTGCAGATCCGCAGTGACAGCGGATCCGAGACGAAAGTGGCGCTTTGGTCGGAGAATCCGTCGAAGCGCTTCGAAGTTCGATTAAAAAATGCGGAACCGAATGCCGAGATCAGCTATGTATGTCAGCAAGCACCGGGCTCTGCCGCCGGCGCCTGGACGGCGTTATCGACGACGCCCCTGCTTGTCAGTGTCAAGGGCACGACCGTGCCGGATTTCGAGATTCGGCCATCGAACTGACGCTGCGGCGGACTGCGCAATCCGGGGCTATCCTTGAAGATACTGATCGTTAACACGCTCTATCCGCCCGAAATCATCGGCGGCGCCGAAGTGTCTGTGTCGCTGCTCGCGGAGGCGCTGGTTCAGCGCGGCCACCAGGTTGCCGTGGTCTGCCTTCAGAACAAGCAGGATCGCACCGTCAACGAGCTCAGGGGCGTGCGCATCTACCGGGTGCCGCTGGACAACGACTACTGGCCGTTCGGCAACGACAGGAAGCCCTCCTCGGTCCAGCGCCTGAAGTGGCATCTCCAGGACACGTGGAATCGCAAGTCCGCGGCGCGTTTCGCCGAAATTCTCGATCTCGAAAAGCCCGAGGTCGTCCACACCAACAACCTCACCGGATTTTCGGTCTCGTTGTGGGCGGAAGCCAGGCGGCGCAACATCCGGATCGTGCACACCTTGCGCGACTATTCCCTGCTCTGCAAACGCTCGACGTTGTTTCGCGGAGACGCGACATGTGCGCAGCGCTGCACCCTCTGCGCGGCCATGACGTCTCCCTATCTGCTGGCCTCGCGCATGGTCGATGCGGTGGTCTCGAACAGCCAGTTCGTGCTCGACCAGCATACCAGGCTGAAATACTTCCCGGGCACCGATGGCCGGGTCATCTTCAACATCGCCGATCCAAGCTCCGTAGTACCCTCACCTCCCTCGAGCTCGGATGACCTGATATTCGGGTTCATCGGCCGGCTCGAGGCGGAAAAAGGTATCGAAGTGGTACTAAAAGCTGCCGCGCAGCTCCCCGACCAGGGATGGCAACTGAAAATTGCCGGAAAGGGGCTTGAGGATTACGTCCGGGGGCTCAAAAGCCGCAGCGGGAGGAACGTCGAATGGCTTGGCTTTGCAAAGGCGGCCGAATTCTATGCCAGCATCGACGTGTGCCTGGTGAGTTCGGTCTGGCCGGAGCCGCTGCCCCGGACGTTGATCGAAAGCATCAACGCCGGCCGGGCAACTATTTGCTCCACAGCAGGAGGGATTCCCGAGATCGCGGGGTTTTCCAACATGGTTGGGTCCTACGAGCCCAACGATCATAAGCGACTGGGAGAACTGATGCTGAAGGCCGTCAACGAGAGATCACGCTGGAAGCTCGCCCGGCCTCCGCAGCCCGGATTTGCCGAGAGGTTCTCTGCCGATTCAGTGACAGGTCAATATTTGGACGTCTATTTGAATAACAGTCGAACGAGCCGGCAATAGGCCGAAACGGAGATTTCACGAAGCCATTTGGCAGGATAGCTGGACAGACCTTTTCGATGAAGATCCTTATCACGTCATCCCTTTATCCGACGCCGTTGGCTCCGAAGGTGGTCGGTGGCGCGGAAACTTTCGTCCGTCGCCTCGCCGAGACGTTGGTCGGCCAGAACGACAGCGTGGAAGTGATACGTGCTGCCTCCACACCGAACCAGCAGATGGAGACCTGCAACGGCATCGACGTGCACTCGGCGGCCGTGCACAACATCTACTTTCCCTTCGCCAAGCAGCACAGCGCGCCCGTGCGCGGCATCTGGCACGCGATCGAGGACTGGCAGCAGATGTCGGAGCTCGTCGCCGCCAGGATCAAGGCATTCAAACCGGACATCCTGCATTCCAACAATCTCTCCGGCCTGACGACGGCGGTGTGGCGAACCGCGGCGGAACTGGGCATTCCGGTCCTGCACACGCTTCACGACTACTATCTCACCTGCCCCCGCTGCTCGCGCTTCTCGGACGGACACGCCTGCAAGGCAAGCTGCATGAGCTGCCAGATCCTGACCTTTCGCCGCCGCGGGGCGACGCGACATCTGGACGCCGTCGTCGGCGTCAGCCAGCGCATTCTCGACATCCATACCGGGCTCGGTCTCTTCACGCAGACACCGCTGAAGATCGTCATTCGAAACGCCTCGACGGCCGACGTCGGCAGCGAAGAGACGGCGATGCTCGACGGCACCGTCACATTCGGATTCATCGGGCGACTGACCGAAGAAAAAGGCATCTACAATCTGGTTCGCGCCATCGCGACGATCCCGCCTGAGCGGATCCGGCTCGTCATCGCGGGTCATGCCTCCGAGAGCCAGCGCAAGCAGATCAAGGGGCTCGCCCCCAATGCGCGGATCGAGTTTCTCGGCTTCGTGCAGCCGAAGGAGTTTTACGAACAGGTGAACGTCGTGGTCGTCCCCTCGGTCTGGGAAGATCCAAGCCCGCTCGTCGTCGCCGATGCCCAGGCCGCCTGCAAGCCCCTGCTCGGCACGCCGTTCGGCGGCATCCAGGAGGCGATCAAGCCGGGCCTGACCGGCTGGCTGACGTCTCCCGATCCGGACTCGATCGCCAAGAGCATTTCGGCGATCGTCGAGGCTCCCCAGCAGATCGTGGAGATGAGCGGACGATTGAAATCCGGCATCAACAAATGGGCCTTTGACGACGTGGTCACCGGCTATCGCAACGTCTACGACCAGCTCATGCGCGGCCGCGGCATGCCTCGCGCGTAATGGGGGCGGACGCAGATGCCACCGACGGCCTTCAATCATCCCGCCATGTTTTCCTTCACGCGTAGCCAGAAATGATCAGCCTGCTCGCATTCGGCAGCTACATCTACCAGAGTGCATCCGCGATCATTCTGATCTTCGCCGTCAGCCATATCCTCTCGCCAGCCCAATACACCTCGTTTTCGCTGGCACTGGCGGCGAGCCAGTTGTTCTGCGTCTTCGTGTTCGAATGGCTGCAACTGGCCGGCGTTCGCTTCCTCGCCGCCGCTTCCGGAGAAGAGGCGGCGCGTCTGCGATTCTCGCTGTTCAGCGCGGGACTGCTCAGCGCGCTGGTTCTGCTGCTCGTCGGCAGCGTGGCGGGGCTGGTGGGCACGCTCGAGACAAGCGTCGTCGCCCTCGCGCTGGCGATGGCCGTGCTACAGGGCGCCACCGACCTGTACTTCATGATCGTGCGCGTGTCCGATCGGCTGGCGACCGCATCCGTCCTCCTGATCCTGCGCGCCAGCGTGCTCCTGGCCGGCGCCGTCACGGCGGCGCTGCTCTACGGCACCGCGGCGGCGACGCTGTGCGGCATCGCCGCGGGCTACGGCGCGGCGCTTCTGGTGAGCCTGATCGTGCATCGCACCTCGCTGCATCGGGCGTCGCGACACGCCCTGCTGACGGATTGGCGCAATTTCTGCCGATACGGCATCATGGCCGCGGCCGCCTCCGTCATCCATCTCTCCGTCCCCGTCACCTTGCGCCTGATCGTGATCGCCACGCTCGGACGGACATCGACGGGTGCCGCCGGTTTTTCGATGGCGATCGACCTCCTGCAGCGGCCGTTCTCCGTTCTGGTGACCGCCATTCACACCGTCAGCTACCCCAATGTCGTCGTGCAGTTCGAGCGCGACGTCGACGGCGAGGCGCGCAGAGCAACCGCCCGCATGCTCGATTTCATCCTCTGCGCGACGATCGTGATGCTGGGGGGGCTGATCGGCCTTCTGCCCGATGCGGCGCATCTGTTCGTCCCGGCCGATCTGCTGGTCGATTTTCTCAACGCAGCGCCGGTCGCGGCGGTCTTCTACTTCCTCCACATTCACCTTCAGGCCACGCTCGCAGTGGTGCCGCATCTGACCAAATCGGCCACCAGGCTGGTGGTCGTCGCGGCGTGCCAGCTGGTGCTGGTATCGGCGGCCGCTTCGATCGGCGCCTTGCTGCACATATCGGTCGCCGGACAAATCGCGAGTGCGGCATTGGCCACCGCACTCATCATCCTCTTCGCCAGCGGCCCGTTGATCCGGTTCCGCGCTGCGCCACGGGCGCTGCTGATCGTGGAGGCAACCGTCGCGGCCGCCGCGATCGCCATGCTCGCGGCAGCTCCGTCAGCCTCTCTGCTCTGGCTCGCGGGAAAGATCGCCTTCGCCGGGCTCGCCGTCGTCCTGGTGACGTGGCGAGGCGATCTGCTGGCCTCGGCACGCAGTTCGAACTAGGCCTGCATCGGATGGGCCAGCGGATTCCCGCTGGCATCGCCCGCCAAACCGTAGATCCTGAGGGTCTGGTCAACCATCGGCCCGACACCGAAATATTGCTGGGCGCGCGCAAGAGCATTGCGCGACAGCGCGGCGCGCAACGCGGGATCGGCCAACTTCTCGAGCGCCCCCACGAGCGCGTCGACGTCTTCGAACGGCACGATGAAGCCGGTCTGGCCGTCGATGATCTGATCCGAAGCGCCCCCTGCCGGGGTCCGCACCGGGACCAGCCCCGTCGCCATGGCCTCGGCGACGCCGAGCGGGAATCCTTCGAACCGGCTCGGCAGCGCGAACACATCGGCGGCCCAGAGGATTTCGCGGACGTCGCCCATGAACCCGAGGAACTTGAACGTGTCCTTGTCCTTCTCGTCGGCGAAGGCAAACGACTTGATTTCCTTCTCGCGCTCGGCGCCGCCGCTGCCGACGAAGTAGCATTTGATGTCGATGGGCGAAGGACTGGCGCTGTCGCGGATCCTGCGCGCCGCCTTGATGAGCAAATCATGGCCCTTCACCCAGGCGAGACGGGCCGCCAGCAGGCACATGAACTCACCCTCGGCAACCCCGAATTTCGCGCGCGCATCGCGGCGCTCGGCATCCGACGGCGGCCGAAAATGCACCGTATCGACGCCGCCATACACCTTGGCGATCCGGTTCTTGCCGAACAAGACGTAGCGCCTGAGATGCCGGAGCGATTCCTCCGACATCAGGATGAGGGTGTGCGGAAAGAAAAGATTGAAGAACAGGATCTGGACCGGGCTGAAAGTCGATTGCGGCGCATTCTGCACCTTCTCGATGTTCCCGAGCACCGAGGGGTGATAGGTCGCGACGCAGCGCGCGCCGGTGAGCAGGGAGAGCAGCCTGCCCCACATCAGCATGCCGAGCCCATGGACGTTGATCACGGTGATGTCGTTCTCCCGGATCAGCTTCCAGAGCTGCATGAAGATCGATAGCGAGGGCAGCTTGCGAAGTCCGGGAACGACGTGCCACTGCTTGACCGCCGCCGCCAGCTTCTGGCGCTTGTATTCGGACTTCTCGTCCGACCGCACGATGCCGGAGACCAGGTGGATCTGCACGCCGCGGGCGTGCAGCCCCGTGGCCAAGGTCTCGCAATAGGATGCAATCCCGTCATTGCAATTCACGACCTCAACCAGAAACATGACATTCGGGGCGCCCGACATGGGATCCTGCATAGGAATGGCCTTCTACTCCGTTCGATCAACGAGACTTTAACCAGTGCTTAGCGGCAAAATTCGTGCCGTGCCAGCGGTTTGCCCGCCATAGCTTTGCGCGCCTAACATATTGACGTTGCGGATCTGCGACACTCCGCCCGGCATGGCCGCATCGCTCGATGTTGCCTTCACGCGCCCCCGCCGCCTCGGTCGGGGTGAGCCTGCCACGCGGATCGCGAAAGCAACGCCAAGTTGCACATCCTCGATATTCGCCCCGCCTCCGCGACGCGCCCGACCGATCGTGTCGTTCGTTCGACCTCCCGCTTCAATGCCGGTGAAGATCACCCCCTGCCCGTTCGGAAGGCAGACGAAAATTTCATCGACATCGACGCGACCGCCACAACACCAGGAGAGAAGAAAAAAAATTGCGTGCGAAAGTGCCGTGGCACTGCTTGCCAGCTTCTCGGGAAAATTTGGAAGGCTCCAGTCGACTTCGGCGCAAGACCAAGTGTCACATTCGACGCTTGATCCGTGTTTCTACGACTCCTAACAGCGCTTGACGCAAGACATTGGAAACAAATCTGCCCGCACGAGAAGCAAATGCGTTGCGATTAGGCATCGGCACAACATCGCTCGAACATCGTCGTTGCATCGCCATCGCGACGTCATGCTGCAAGCACATTAGCGTGGTCTTCACAGATGAAGCTCAGTCTAAGCAGATTCGTGCGCTGTGAGCGTCGCGCAGGAAAGTCTCGGCGAGAGAATCTCCGGGGTGCTTCCATTTTTACCGATCTCACCAACTCGAAAAACAGAGATTGGCCGATACGACGGACACAGGCGGCAACGAACTCTCGCGTTCCAGAAAAGGCTCTGAAATACCGATGACCACCGCATCACCAGATCAAACGATCCTGTCGGCGAGCACCTTCATCAGTTCCATCGGCGTCAATGTTCATGTTGGTTATTCGTGGGGCGCCTACGACAACCTCGCCCTCGTAGAGGACGACCTCAAATATCTCGGGGTGACCAAACTGCGCGGTGGACTCGCCACGAGCCCCGAGGCGCAACCGATCGTCGAAGGACTCGCGAAGGACGGATACAAATTCGATCTCGTGGTTCCGTCGGGTGTTCCAGAAGGCGGAACCGCAGCGCTCCAAGCCTATCTCGAGTCCGTCAAGGAGTTTGCGGCCAGCCATCCCGGCAGCGTCATCGCGCTGGAAGGCCTCAACGAGGCGAACATCCAGGGCTTCAGCTACAACGGCAGCTCCAGCGTTTCCGCCGCGGCACAGTTCCAGGCGGCCTACTATAACGCAATCAAGGCCGACGCCGCGCTCAAGGACATCCCCGTCTACAATCTGTCACTGGGCTACAACGACACGACCGACTACGCCAAACTTGGAGATATGTCGGGAGCGACCGACTACGCCAACTCCCACGCCTATGTCAGCACCAGCCTGACCCCCGCGGCAGCCCTCCAGGCTCTGCTCGGCAACGCGACGTCGATCACACCCGGCGATCCCGTCGTCATCACGGAAACCGGCTATACGACCAAGAGCGATACACCTTATGTTGGCGCCAGCGAAAACGTGCAGGCCAAGTCGATCCTGAACACGCTGGTCGACGCCTACAAGGACGGCGTCAGCACCACCTATCTCTATCAGCTGCTCGACGCTTCGGCGAGCAACGACCCCACCGATCCGGAATCGCACTGGGGCCTGTTCAACGGCGACGGAACCCCGAAGCTGGCGGCGACCGCGATCCACAATCTGACGACAATCCTGGCTGACGACGGCACCGGCGGCCACACGCCGACGGCTTCGCTGAACTACACGCTCGACGGTCTGCCGGCGTCCGGGAACAGCATGGTTCTCGGCAAGAGCAACGGCGCCTACGAGTTGGTGGTCTGGGCGGAACCCAAGATCTGGAACGACGCCACCGACACCGAGATCTCGAACCCAACCAGTTCGGTCACGGTGAACCTCGGCAGCGTCCACCATCTGATCAACGTTTACGACCCGCTGAAGGGCAGTTCGCCGATCGCCACCTACACCGACGTCAGCCAGATCGTGGTTCCGATCACGGATCATCCCCTGATCATCGAGATCGACGCTCCGACAGGAGGCGGCACGACACCGCCCGCCGTGACCGACGTCAGCGGAACCGCCGAGGACATCGTGTCGCAGATGTCCGAGCTGAACGCCTCGACCTCGCTTCAGACCATCACGCTCACCGACACGCACGTGCTTCCGGTCGCCTCGATCGCGACCATGGAGTACATGATCTCGCACTATACCAACGCGCTGGCGGCGATCCAGGGCGGCTACCAGTTCTCCGTCACCAACTCGACCGATACCTGGAGCGTGACCAGGGTCTACGACTCCTCGGCAAGGCTTGTATCGACCAGCACGTCCAACTTCACGAACGGCGTCATCACCAGCAAGGTCACGCTCAATACCGACGGCTCGTCGGAGAACATCGCCTATACCGACGGCAAGATGGTGCGTGACGTCACGGTCTCGCCGATCGGCGACAAGGACACCAAGACCTACGATGCAAGCGGCAATCTGATCGCGGACCTCGTCCAGAACAAGGACGGATCGTCCTCGAACACGCTCTACACGGCCGGCGTCAAGACCAAGGTCTATGTCACCAATGCCGACCGCACTCACGACAACTACTATTACAACATCACCGGCCAGTCCTACACGACCGAGCACGACCAGCTCGACGCGGGCGGAAGACTGCTGTCCGTCGTCCGCACGCATGCCGACGGCTCCATGGCCTACAGCCAAGTCTACAACAGCGACGGCAGCAAGGTCACGACCCAGTACGACTCCACGGGCCACAAGACCTCGGTGATCACCGTCACGGCGTCGGCGACCACGACCGATTTCTACACCACGGCCGGCGTCCTCAAGCAGACGGTCGTGCAGACGACCTCCGGCAACGTCACCACGACGAACTACAACGGCTCGTTGCTGGTGTCGGTCTACGTCGTCAACGCCGACGGGTCAAAAGAGTCGAAATTGTACGACGCCCAAGGCATCATCGCGAGCGACCTGATCCAGAATGCTGATGGCTCGTCCTCGAACACACTGTACACGGCCGGTGTCAAGACCAAGACCTACGTCACCAACGCCGACGGCAGCCTCGACAACTATTATTACAACATCACCGGCCAGTCCTACACCAGCGAGCACGATCATCTCGACGCAAGCGGCAAGCTGCTGTCGGTCAGCCGGACCCATGCCGACGGCACCATGGCCTACAGCCAGGTGTTCAACAGCGACGGCAGCAAGGTTACGACCCAGTACGACTCCACGGGTCACAAGACCTCGGTCGTCACCACGACGTCGACGGCCACCACGACCGATTTCTACACCACCGCCGGCGTCCTCAAGCAGACGGTCGTGCAGACGACCTCCGGCAACGTGACAACGACCAACTATAACGGCTCGCTGCTGGTGTCGATCTACGTGGTGAACGCCGACGGCTCGAAGGAATCGAAGCTCTACGACTCCAACGGCATCATCTCGGGGGACCTGGTTCAGAACACGGACGGCTCGTCCTCGAACACGGTCTACACGGCCGGTGTCAAGACCAAGGCCTACGTCACCAACGCCGACGGCAGCCGCGACAACTACTATTACAACATCACCGGCCAGTCCTACACGACCGAGCACGACCACATCGACCCGAGCGGAAAGCTGCTGCTGGTCAGCCGCACCCACGCCGACGGCACGATGGCCTATAGCCAGGTGCTGAACAGCGACGGCAGCAAGGTCACGACCCAGTACGACTCCACGGGTCACAAGATCTCCGTCGTCACCGTCACGTCGCCGGCCACGACGACCGACATCTATGACGCGGCGTCCGGAGCACTGAAACAGGAGATCGTCACGACGAGTTCCGGCAACACCACCACGACCAACTACAATGGCTCGCTGCTCGCGTCGGTCTACGTCGTCAACGCCGACGGGTCAAAGGACACCAAGCTGTACGATTCCAGCGGAAAGATCGCCAGCGACCTGGTCCAGAACAAGGATGGCTCGTCCTCGAACACGGTCTATTCGGCCGGCGTCAAGACCAAGCTCTATGTCACCAATGTTGACGGCAGCCATGACAACTCCTTCTACAACATCACGGGCCAGAGCTACACGACCGAGATCCAGCACCTCACTGCGGCCGGCACGCTCACGACCCTGACCCGACTCCATGCCGATGACACGCTTGCCTACAAGCAGGTGATCAACAGCGACGGCAGCAAGGTCACCGACCTCTATGACAGCACCGGCCACAAGACCAGCGAGATCCTCAACTCAACCGATGGCTCGACCACGACGGACAATTATGATTCGTCGGGAGCCCTGAGCCAGGAGATCCACAAGACAGCGGGCGGCGACGTCACGACCACGAACTACGCGAACGGGTTGAACGCTTCGATCTACGTCGTCAACGCCGACGGCTCCAAGGAGACGAAGCTGTTCGACAGCAGCGGCAGCCTGACCAGCGACTACGTGCTGAACAAGGACGGCTCGAACTCGACGACGGTGTACACGTCGGGCGTCAAGACCGCGGTTTATGCCAACAACACCGACGGCTCGCACGACAACACGATCTACAACATCACCGGCAAGAGCTACGTCACGGAGCAGCAGCACATCGACGCTGCGGGCAAGATGACGTCGCTCATCCGTTCGCACGCAGACGGCACGCTCGACTACACGCAAGTCATCAAGTCGGACGGCAGCAAGGTCACCGATGTCTACGACTCTACCGGGGTCAAGACGACCGAGACCCTCAACAACGCCGACGGAACGACGGATGTCTTCAAGTTCAAGGTCTCCGGCCTGCCGGGCGCCGTCGAACACGACAGCTACAATACCAGCGGCTCGCTGCTCTCGATCGACGTCCTCAACACCGACGGCACCCACACCGTCACGGCCGTGACTGCGGGATTGACGCTGGCCGGCGGCACCGGCAACGACGTCTTCTCCTCCGCACCGGGCACGACTACCGTCATGTTCGACGGCGGCAACGACCAGATCAAGAGCTTCCACGCCGGAACCGCGTCCAACCACGACACGATCGAAATCCTGAAATCACTGGTGGCCGACTACAGCCACCTCCAGATTTCGCAATCGGGCTCCGACACGCTGATCCAGCTCACCTCGGCCGATTCCATCCTGCTGAAGAATGTGAATTCGGCGACGCTCGATCACGGCAACTTCCTGTTCGTCTGACGACGCATCGGGCCGGCAGGTACGCCTGCCGGCCCGATGACGGAACACGGATGAGCGGATGAAACGACGTCAGTGCGGCCGCGTGGCCGCACCGATAAAGATGATGTCCTCTGCGAGCAGCGGAAGCTGCCGCAGCAGCATCGACTTCAGCATTCCGGCGCGCATGAAGGTCGCCATCTTCACCTCGACCGGCGCATACCCGGCATCGATTGCGACCTTGGCGATCGTATAGGGCGTGAAGAAGAACCGGTGATCGCTGTTGATCGTCTCGACGTTCTTCAGGATACCCTTGATGTTGCCGCCCCTGAAGGCGTTCGGAACGGTGATCACGATCTGGTCGACGACGTCGCCGTAATTCTCCCTGAAGCGCGACAGGAACGAGACCGGGTTGGGAATGTGCTCGACGACCTCGCCGAACACGGCGATGTCGAACTTCCGGCCGGATATTGCTTCGATCTTTTGACCCGACGTCACGTCTCCCGCGACCATGTTGTCGAGGCCGGAAACTCGTGACGCTTCCCGCACCGCGTCCGCATCGATATCGACGCCGACGGTGTATTCGGAACATTCCGTAATCAGGCCGTGCAGCCAATCCCGGTTGTCGATCTTGCGCTTGATGAGCGGCAGATGGTCACAGCACCCGACATGCAAGACTCGCTTGCCCCGACAGATGTCCACCAGGACGTCGCATCTGTATCTGACGTCGCCGTCGCCCCGATACTGCACGACGATGGTGTCTTTGAACTTCGAGCCGTCGAGATAGGGATAGACTTGCGAAAAATCGGTAATGATCGACGACATCGGCTGGCCCTCGGTTACATGATTAGACGTTTCCCGACACAACTATACATAGCCAGCAATCAGAATTGTGACCGCTTTGCCGCCAAGGCCGATTAGAAGGACGTCACGATGATGGCCGGAATCTATGCAATTTGCCGCTTGTCGCATCATGGGCGGCCGCGACATCGCTCGAACCAACGGAACCTGCTCAGGCCCATGCGTAGGACGGTTCGCCGGTCGCGAACAAACGAGCAGCGCGGAACGGGTGACGGTTCCGAACAACACTGAACCGCCCGAAAAGCAGGTGTTGAACAAGAGTCTCTTTCGAGCGCAATGCCCCGGTAACCAGCAGGGCCCTGGGCCCCGCCTTGCTGCTTTAAGCGCGCATCCGATCGGGTGCTTCCGAGCGCACGACCCGCGCAGGTGCTCCCGCAGCGACGGAACGCGGCGGAACGTCACGCGTCACAACCGCGTTGGCGGCGACGTTTGCTCCTGCGCCAATCGAAATGGGGCCGACGATTACGGCACCGGTATAGATGACGGCATCGTCCCCGATGGTCGGACAACCCGGCTCATCCCAGGCGCGCCGGCCAAGCGTGACGTTGTGATACAGCATCACGGAACGGCCGATCCGCGCCCCCTCGCCGATCACGACTCCAGTCGGATGCGGCAGGATCAGTCCCGGACCGATTTCTGCGAGAACCGAGATGTAGCAGCCTCGCCGCATCAGCGCCCTCACGAGCAGCCAGGTGATCTGATGACCCCAGCGCGTCCGGAAGCGCAGCATCTTGGCGATCCGCCACGTCGTGATCACGGCGAAGCCCGGGCTCGTCAGCAAGGCGACGATAGCGGCTCCAACGCCGGACCTGCCGGTGTTTGCCATCAGGTCCTCCCGCCACGGAATTCCCGGCTGGGACTTGTCGCCCATTCCCTCTCCTGAAGACATCAACCGATCTCTACTAACCTGCCGAGGGAAGATTTGCCTGCATCGGCGGAACCGACCCGCCGAGCAGCGACTGCATGCTGTTCCAGATACGACGCCTGAATATCACGTAGCTGCAAAGCACGACGACCGCATAAACGGCCGTCGCGATCAGCCAATGCGACAGACTTGCGACCTCGCCCTTCGTCGCCACGAGCGCGCACAACGTCCCCAGGGACGTCCCCACGGTAGCGGGCATCAGGGAACCGAACAACGACGCATAGGGAACCCCGCAGTTGCGGGCTCCGATCATCAGCATGAAAGCGCAAACCAGGATCGACACGACGAGGTACACCACGGCGACGGCCGTGAGTCCGAACGGCAGTGCGACGACAAAAGCAAGAATCATGCTGGCGCTATTGGCGCTGCTCACCCAAAACTGGAGCCGCGCCTGGTTGTGGGCCAGCAGGATCGGGCCGGCATAGGCCGCAATCGACTGCGCGGCACCCGCGGGCGCGAGAATGGCGATCAGCGGCAGCACCTCCTGCCAATGCGGCGAAAGGAATGTCGCAACGGGATATTTCAGCCCGAAGGTCAGATAGATCATCGCCGGGAACGTGATCATCGCCGTCATGCCGAGCACCGCGCAAATCGCCGCCTTGCGCCGGTCCTGTTCCCGCTCGCCGCTCATCCGGCTCAAGGTGGCCATGAGAACCCCTCCGCCCGGCCAGGAGAGAATCATCAGCGGAAGCGTCATGAACTGGAAGGCGAGACCAAACAGGCCGACCGCCGCCGCGCCCAACTTGGCGCCGATCAGGAGATTGCCGACGTTTCTGGCAGTGAAGTTGAGGACGTTCGAGGCCAGCACCCAGCCGCCGAACGACAGCATCAGGGCGACGCCGCGCCATCTGAAGTTCAGATGAATGTGGCGTCTAGTGTTCACATAGAACGCGACGGCGCGCACCGCCTGCATCAGGACATAGTACGCGATCAACGCCCAGATCCCCCACCCGAGCAGGGCGCCGACCACGCCCACCGTCGCGGACGCCATCGCGGCCCCGGCTTCGATCAGGGCGATCGTTTGATATTGCAGCGAGCGCTCCAGAACCGCACGCGGTCCCATCGCGGAAATGGACAAGACGACCGAACCGGAGAGCGCGGCCAGCACGGCCGGCAGTCCCTGCATGTCGACGGCGGCTCCGAGCGGCTTCGATGCGGCGGCCAGCACCAATGCACAGCCGATCCCGATCGCGACCATCAGCGTCGTCGCCGCACCGGCCTCCTCCTTCGTGAGCGACGTCCTCTGGATCATCGCGCTCGACAGCCCGAGGTCGGTCAGCATGGAGATGAAGGCGATGAACGGCAGCGAAAACGCCACGAGCCCGAATTCCGTCGGCGTCACGAAATAGGTGATCAGCAGCGTGATGAGAAACTGAACCGCCGACTTCACGACGTTCACGCTCGACATCGAGAGCAGATTCTTGATGATCATGACGTTACCCGCATGTGATCCGGCTGAAACGATGGCGAGCGCATGCGCTCAGGCGACATAACGGGCTTCACGACGCACTCCGAAAAACAGTCCTCGCAGCGCCGGATCCAGCAAACGGCGCAGTCGCACTTCGATCAGCTCGTAACTGACCGTACCCGCTATCAGCGCGGCAATTAAGCCAAGACCTGCAAATCCGGCCCAGAGGAGCCAGAGATTGACTCCGTGCGCGGCCAGCTTCACTCCGATCACCTGCAACGGGAATAGCGCAAAAGGATGGACCAAATAGAGGCTATAGCTGATCTTTCCAAGGAACTGGAGGAATTTGCCGCTCAGAGCAACGCCAACACCGGAGTCTGGAGCAAGGACCATTCCAAACAGCAGCGCCCCCGGGAGCAAGCCGACCAGCGGATGCACATATTCGATCGAAACGTACATCGCGGCCCCGCAAAGGATGGCGGCCAGCACCCCGGGCCAGCCGACGACGCGGATCCGCAGGCTGACGAGACTGAACAGCAATCCGACAAGGAAGAACGCGGCGATCGGCCGAAAGGCGATGCCCGCGAGACCGAGCAGGATAAAAGGCGCCGCCAGAAGCCAGTTCTTCCGCCGCACCACCGTCACGAAGACCAGCGCGAACAGGATGTAGAACGCCCATTCGTAGCTCAGGGTCCAGGCGTTCTGCTGGCCGATAGGCAATCCCAGTGCGTCCGGCAGGAACGCCAGATTGACAAGGAACAGCTTGAGATATGTCGGCAGATCGATCCCCTTGAAGAACTTGTAGCCAACCAGGGGCCCTGCCGTGAACAGGATCAGGTGCAGGATCACGAACACGGGAAGGATACGCAGGGCGCGATCGAGAAAGAACTTCCCGACGCTGCGGTGGCGCATGAGGCTCGCCGGAATCAGGAAGCCGCTGATCATGAAGAACAGCTCGACGCCGTGCCCGCCCATGTTGACCGTCGCTTCAAGCCACGGCCAGATGGGGGGCAGGAAGCCCGCCAGAAGCGGCATGTCCTGGAGATGCACGATCAGCACGCTGAGCGCCGCGACACCGCGCAGCCCCTGTATCGCCTCTACGAAATTCCTGCTGTCTCCGCTCACCACCACGATCCGATCTCAAGATGAAAGAAGGCGACGGACCGGAGCCCGCGCTGCGCGCCGCAGCTCATTGCATGAAGCACCATGGCGATCATGCCGGCCGCGAAACCAGATCCTCGACGTCAGGCGCGAGCGGTGCCGCACTCGGGGCGGTCCTGTCACCCTTCTCCCGCGCAAAGACCTCGCTGAAGGCCACGCCCAGCATGATCAGACCGCTTGCCGGGCCATAGGCCAAGACAGTGATGGTGAAGAGGTTCATGGCGACCGCGAAAGACAGCTTGTAGATGTCCCTGGTCCTTGCGACCGCGAGGATGACCAGGATCATGAACACCACGAAGATCGGCCCGAACATCAGGTAGGTGCCGAGGTAGAAATTATCCACCGGGACGTAATAGCTGAGCTTGTTCGAGAACAGCAGCTGCGGATAGTTGAAGCAACCGAGGCCGCAGCCGACGAAGAAGCCGACCGGCATGAGATCGGCCATGTAGACGAACGGCAGCTGCCAGCTGTTGTTGACGCGGTCCTGCAGGCTGAACAGGCCGCGCGACATGCTGACGAGGCCGTTGCCGGAGAACAAGGCGATCAGCACCGCCGGCACCAGGATCGACAGGAACGAAAGAAGCGCCATCCGCCGCAGCATGGGAAACTTCTCGCGCTCGGGAACGAGACGAACGATGATCAGGCAAAGAACGTAGATCACCATCACGCCGAGCGACGTCTTGTTTGTGGTCAATTTGATGGCGTAGAGACCGATGGGCGTCCAGAACAGGCACCACGGCAGGCTTCGGCGCACCGAGATGATCACAAAGGAAATGAACACGAAGAACGCGGCCATCGTGCTGTCGGCAGCCAGCCCCGCCAGGCGTGTCTCGGAAGCCGACCACCACAGCCGCGTCGCCTGCCGCGTCGTGCCGAAAGTCTCGTAGGCATAGCCCACCCACGGCATCTGGAAGCGAGACGACAATATGATCCCGACGATCGTCAGGTAGAAGATCGGGTGAAGCCAGCGCTGTAGTCGATCGTAATCGCCGAAATTACGCCCGCAGAAGCAGAAGCCGACGAACACCGGCGCGATCATCTTGAACGACGACATCATGCCGCTGAAATAACCCAGGAACACGTATCCGAGGTAGAGCGCAAAGCAGATGTAGAACAGCGTGAGGATGGCGACGAGGTTCCGTCCCATCAGGATGTAGCGCTGTACGAAGGCGAAAATGCAGACCAGGGCAAAAATGTCGGGCAGGAACCACAACGGACTGATCTTGAGGACCGCCAGATAATAGCGCAGCGCGCCTGCGAGCGCGTCGCGGTAGAAATAAAGCAGGAGTGCGATCGCCTCGAGATTGAAGAATGCACTGCCTTCCTGCTGATGATGCAGAGGCATCCGCACCGGATCGACGATGCGCCAGTCCGAACTCGGGAGAGCCGAAGAGCTGCTGGACATCGCGCCTCACTCCGCCGCGGCAACAGAGGGAACGGCACGGCGGCTGAACAGCCGAAGCACGAACCGCGAACCGGGCATCTCGACCCGGAGATAGGTGAAGTTGGAAAGCGCAAGCACGGCCACGACGAAGACGGCCAGCAGCAGCGACGCCGCCAGTCCGGGAAGAAGGTTGTCCACCATCTGCAGACGCGCCGGCCCCACGCCCCGCGCGAAGTACTGGATGAGAACGAGGACGAGGGCGTGCACCATGTAGATCGAATAGGAGCGCTTGCCCAACCACACCAGGGGTCGAACAGACAACAGCTTCGGCAGGAGCCGCTCGGGAAACGCCATCAGCGAGCCCAGCAGAGCGGCGAAAACGACCGGCGCGACGAAGCTGAGCCGTTCATCGAAGCCGACGACACAGACCAGCACGACGGCAACGGCGGCCAGTCCAATCTGGCAAGCCGACTGAACGAGAGGGCTCACCGCGCGGCCTCTCCCGGTGACGAAGCGAAGCGTGAGCACGCCGATGAAGAAACCCAGAAAGCATCGGGTGAAGCCGTTGGTCTGGAAATCAAGCGTTTCATTCTTGAGCACGAAGATGATGAGCGCCGCGCCCAGGACGGCCAGCACGGCACTGAGGACATAGACGAGCCTGATGTAGCCGAGGCGCTGCGCCATGACGACGACGCCGGCGAATACAATGTAGGTGTAGAATTCGGCGCTGATGCTCCAGCTCGGGCCGTTCCAGCTCAGATAGTCGAGCACGCCCATGGCATGGAGCAAAAACACGTTCGCGACGAACGAGTACACGTTGTTAACCTGGAGATCCGCCGATTCGTTGGTGGAGAAGTGCAGCAGGCCCATTTCGGTCAGCGATAGCCGCATCAGGCGGAACGCCAGAAACGCGAACAGCATGACGATGTGCAGCGGATAGATGCGTGCGATCCGACGCAGGGTAAACGTTCGGAAGTCGAACTCGCTGAATTCCGACTGAACGTAGCTCATCGAGATCACGATGCCGCTCAGCACGAAGAACAAATCGACGAAGAGCCAGGAATTGTGAAAGAACGCGACGTCGATCCAGGCGCGGTGAGGCAGCGCAGCGGCGAGCGGATCCGATCCGACGAAGTGATGGACGACCACGCAGAGGGCGGCGAGGCCGCGGACGCTGTCCAGTGGAACGTAGTGCGCCTTTGTTTGATGAGCTAGCACGTGAAAGACGCTCTACGATTCGACCAAAGCGAAATGCTGCGGTGCAATATAATGCCTCCACCGGGTGGTTTATTCAACTGAAAAGAGCCGAACCGCCGATCTCCGGCGCCGGACACTGCACACAAGATGCGGCAGCAAGAAGCCGGACACATCTGTGCTCCGGCTTCGGCAACGTGCTCATAAACTTCAATTCAGCTTTCGTGAGGCAACGGGCATTGCGTTTGGAACAGATCAGGGCTGCGCGCGCGAACCTCCGCCGCATTCCGTGCAATCGTGCGAATGACGGTCAACACGCCAGCTCGCATTAACTTGATCTCATGCGAGGTTCTGATAGCTCCGTCGGCGCTGAGCAGAACGACAGAGGGGCCTTTGGGCGCGATATCGCGATTTTTCGCCGCAGCCGTGTTTGTGCTGGCGCCACTTCCGCTCGGATCCCTCGACCTCGCGTGGATTTGCTTCTGGAATTTTCTGCTCGTTTGCAGCCTGCTGACCGCCGATCTCTCAGCGGTGAGCCGTCGCAACGCCATGCTGCTGATTCCGGCGGCAGTGGCCGTCGCGACAGTGGGCGTCATCGTCACGTTGCAAATGTGGAGCGGCCCTCCTGCACAATCCGCAACCATCTGGGAACTGCCGCGACGGTCGTTCGGTCTTGCCCTGCCTGACCTCCTTTCGATGACCGCACGCGGACCGTGGTTGGCGTTCGGGTCGGTCCTGCTGCTGTCACTCGCCTTCACGCGCGCGGTGATTCTTGCAAGCGATGCGAGAGCTGCCCGTTCGCTGCTACGAATACTGGCATGGGCCGGGTGCCTGTATGCACTCTACGGAATCCTGGCGGAGCTGATCGCGCCTGACGTGGTCCTATTCCGGCAGAAGGAAGCCTATCTCGGCTTCGTCACGGGAACGTTTGTCAACCGAAACACGGCGGCGACGTTCTGGGGCACCTGCGCCCTGCTGTTTCTGGTGCCGCTCCTGCGCACTATGCACCGCCAGGAGAGCGGGCCGCCGGAGCAACCGGATTGGCGAGCGCAGCTGGAGCAGATGCTCTCCACGCCGGTGGCGCTTGGCGCGGGCTTCGCGATCTGCACGATTGCGCTTGCCATGACCGGATCGCGCGCGGGCCTTCTGCTGTCGGTCGGCACATTCGTGCTGGCCATCATCCTCTATCTCGTGCCGCTCGAACTCGGCAGATCGCGGAAATGGCTGGTCCTTGGCGGCTCGGCGGCTGCAGGGCTCGTGCTCCTGCAACTCGTCGGCGGCCTCGTCGCAGGGCGAATCGTCGAACATGGGCTGATCGATCCCCAGAGGATTGCAGCCTACCAGGCCTCATTAGGGATCATCGCCGATCATCGGCTGCTCGGAATCGGGCTCGGCAATTTCGAGGCTGTTTTTCCCGCCTACAGACCCACAGTGCTCGGCAGTCTCGGCATCTGGGATCGCGCCCACAGCACGCCGGTGGAAATTGCCGTCGAATTGGGCATTCCCGCCTTTGCCGTGATCGCGCTCGTCAGCCTCTGGTACTTTTACCATTTGCTTACCGGAAGCTGGCGCAGGAAGCGCGATCGCTACATACCCGTCATCGGCGCGAGCGTCGCCGTATTGGGCGTATCACATAGCTGCATCGATTTTTCACTGCAAATCCCAGGATATGGCGTGTTTTTCGCGGCTATCGTCGGATGTGGCCTCGCGCAATCGCTGCCGTCACAATTGCGAAAAGAACGTGGCAAATCTGCGCAAATCGAGTTAAAGTAAAAAGAATGGAAATGGGCAGGGCAATGAGTTGGAATTCTGGTAAGCGCTTCGCTGTGGTTGTCGGAGCACTAACATTATTTGGTGGGTCGCCGGCTGCATTTGCTGCGACCGGCGTGAGTGCAGGCTGTATCGCCAACACCGGAATCGTTTCCGCGGAGCGAGCCACCGACTTTCTGGCCAATCCCGGAGGCCTGCTCGATCAGTTCAAGGACGGCCAGGGCGGTCTCGCATCGGCTGTCCGCGACCTTTTGACCGCACGTCCCGAGACCGTCGAGGGCATTGCCTCATTAGCGAAGGCCAGCAGCGCGGATCAGAGCCGCGCCATCGGCGCCGGACTCGGCACTGCGGCTTCCACTTGCGTGCTGACGCAGCCTCAGGTTGCCCAGCTGATCCAGCAGGCGGTTCTCAAGACAGACAATCCCGATCTGATCCAGTCGTTCACCAGCATCACCGGCGATATCGCCACCGAAGTGACGGCGGGCGCCGATCCGACGGGCGAAACCACTGCCGGAGGCGGACCGGGCTCGACCGCCGCGGAGGCGCGCGGTGGCGCGGCAACCTCGACCGTGCCCGTGGTGCTGAATCAGAGCGGCGGCAGCGCCCAGTCGCAGACGCAAACGCTGTTTGCAGCGACGTCGACCGCGGTTCTGACCTCCGTAAGCCCGTCGCGTTGACGACTGGAACCGCCGCGTTGACAGCGGATTAACCACCCCTGCCCGGCCGGTCTCGAGACCGGCCGATTTCGCTACAATTGTAAATTTCCGCGGAACCAAAGCTCAAATCGTTTGTGAGATACCCGTAGCGTCAAAAAGAAAACGCGAAATGGGGATGTCATGAGCTGGATTATCAAATCGCTGGTTGCGATCGGGGTCGCGACGGCCGGTGCGGCAGCCAAGGCCGACACGCTGAACGACGGTTCACAAAACCAGGCAAAGCGCGCATTCATCAGCGAGTACGACAATGCGCTCGCGCCGCTGCAATTCGTCAAGTTCTGCATGAACTACGACACCGAATGCGCCGCCGACACCGCCGAACGGACCCTGCCTTCGGGCGAGCGGGCAATGAGCATGCTGCGCGAGGTCAACAGTTCGGTCAACGCGTCCATCACTCCGATGCAGAAATCCACCAATCCGATGGTGGCGCGCTGGACGCTTGCGCCGTCCGCCGGCGATTGCAACGACTACGCGGTCACCAAGCGCCATCAGCTGATCGAGATGGGCTGGCCCAGATCGGCGCTGCGACTTGCAGTTGTCCTGACGGGCGGCAGGGGCCACCTTGTGCTGGTCGCGCGTCTCGCCGACGGAGACTTCGTTCTCGACAATCTTTCCGCTTCGGTGCGCCCCTGGAACGCGGCGGACTATGAATGGATCTCGATGCAGTCCGGCGGCAACCCGCAATTCTGGGTCGCGATCGGCGAGCATGGCGAGCGCCTGCGCGCCACGCGTCTCGCGATGCTGCGAACCGTCCAATAGATCGCGCGTTCCACTCTACCCGCCCCCAATCGACAGGCGCGAGGAGATGGTCCCTGGACCATTCCCTCGCCTTTGTCTTGACCATGGCGTTTGCCTAAGAATCGTGCTTAAGGCATGCGACCTTGATGCAATCATTTGCTGAATCTGCGTCTGATCGCAGCAGCAGCTTCGTTGATGTTGAATCGCGGTGCGGAGGATGGCAATTCGGTCCGCGCTGGGTTATATTTTGCGCCGCACAAGAATTTGACATAGTTTTGGGCCATCAAGGACCTACGGTCTAAATCGATACGCCATCCATAGTTCGCAACGAGATATGAGCGCGATCCTCCTCAAACTCGATAGCTTGTTGCGTGGTCCTCTCCGGGCTTCGCCGATTGCCGTCGCCGTTGCGCTGTTCGCAGCGTTTGCAACGCCGGCGCATGCGCAATGCGTCGATCGCGGCGAACGCGCCCCATCGGCCGCGATCAGTGCCTTCGTCTCGGATCCCTCGGTTCTGTTGCGGCAGTCGAAGAACGACAGGGACAAGCTCTCGGGACGGCTAACCGGGCTGCTGGTGACCGACATCGCGGCGCTCGAGCCGGTCCGGGACATGTTGCGCGAGGCGAGCCAGGCCGATCGCATCGCAATCGGCGCCGGGCTTCACCGTGCCGAGGAGCGCTGCGTCGCGACCAAACCCGACGTCGCGCGCAGGATCAGCGAATTCGTCGCCAAGCTGCACGACGGCTCCGTGCTTAAGGGATATTTCGCGGATCAGGATACGGCGGTTGCGCCCGCTTCGGGGAGCCCTGCCCCATCTACAGCCAATAACCAGCCGGCAGGCTCGAGCCAGGGCGCCGGCCTGATGTCGGGTGAATGGAAGACCGAACTCGCCGACCCGTTCAAGCCCGTTCCCCTCCCTGAGTGACAACCTCAAGATTCCCAGAGATGTTTCAGCCACGAGACCAGTTTCCGCAACGTCCGAGATATGCCATCGAGGTCGGTGGCACGACGCTTAGCGCCGAGCGCGCTCTGGACATCGTACGTCGCCAATGGCCGCTGATCGTCGCCATCGTGGCCGGTACGCTCGCGCTCGTTCTCGTCTACCTGATCGTTGCGACGCCGATGTACACGGCAAATGCGCGCATTCTGATGGATACGCGTCAGACCCAGGTGCTGGACAAGGACAGCGGAACCGCCAACGCGCTGATCGACCCGGGCTTCGTCGACAGCCAGGTCGAGATTCTCCAGTCCGACGACCTGCTCCTGTCGATCGTCCGGCGCCTGAAGCTCACCGAGGATTCGGAGTTCAACGGTTCAGACCCAGGATTGATTCCGCTGGTCATCGGCAAGGTCATCGCGATGTTCGGATCGGATGGCCCTCCGAGCAAGGAGCGCGTCGAGCGTGGCGCGGTCGAGCTGCTCCAGAAGAATCTCAAGGTCGAGCGCGTGCTGACGACCTATGTCCTTTCGATGAACTTCCGCTCGATCGATCCGAACAAGGCGGCGCAGATCGCGAACGCCATCGCGGACGCCTACATCGTGGGCGCGCTGGAAGCGAAATATCAGTCGACCAAGCGCGCCGGCGAATGGCTCCAGCAACGCAGCGCCGAGCTGCGTGAGCAAGCGACAGCGAGCGATCGCGCCGTGCAAACGTTCAAGGCGCAGAACAACATCGTCGGCACCAGCCGGGGCCTGATGAGCGAGCAGCAGCTCGCCGACGTCAACTCTCAGCTCATCGCCGCGCATGCGGCAACCGCGGAGGCCAAGGCCCGTCTCGACCGGATCGAGGCGTTGCTGGACAAGGACCTGGTCCAGCCGACGGTGACGGACGCCCTCAACAACACCGTGATCACCCGCCTGCGCGCCCAGTATCTCGACCTTGCGGCCCAATATGCCGATTGGTCGACCCGCTACGGCAAGACCCACCAGGCGGCCGTCAACCTGTCCAACCGCATGGACGAGCTGCGCAAGGCCATCGCGGACGAAGTGCGCCGTATCGCGGACGCGTATCGCAGCGAATACGAGATCGCCAAGAGCCGCGAGACGGCACTCGAGGACAACCTCAAGAATCTCGTGTCCCAGGCCGGCAGCACCAGCCAGGCGCAGGTCAAGCTGCGCGATCTCGAGAGCGCGGCGGACACCTATCGCAACCTCTACAACAACTTCCTCGAGAAGCTTCAGAACGCGACGCAGAACCAGAGCTTCCCGATCAGCGAAGCGCGCATCATCAGCACGGCGGTCAAGCCTGACAAGAAGAGCTCGCCCAAGACGCTGCTGGCGCTGGCCGGCGGCCTGCTCGGCGGCCTCTGTTTCGGCTTCGGCGCCGCCTTCACGAAGGAGCTGATGAGCGACGTACTGCGGTCTCCGAACGACGTCGAGGACCAGCTCGGGGTGAAATGCCTCGGCGTCCTTCCCGACATTCGCCCGGCGAGAGCCTCGGCGGATCATCCGGAAGCAAACATATCGAGCTACGTCGTCGAGCATCCGTTCTCGCGGTTTGCGGAGACGCTGCGGAACATCAAGGTGTCGATCGACGTCGCGCGCCTCTCGCGCGAGGTCAAGGTGATCGGCATCCTGTCGTCCCTGCCGAAGGAAGGAAAAACCACGGTCGCCGCCAATTTCGGTCATCTGACCGCGTTGACCGGCCACCGCACGCTGCTGATCGACGGCGACCTTCACACTCGCTCGCTGACGCGGGCGCTGGCTCCACATTCCAAGACCGGTCTGGTCGAAGCCCTCAAGGATCCGCACTCGTTCGGCTACCACATCCAGCGCAGCAAGGAGAGCGGGCTCGACTTCCTGCCCTCCGTCGTCGCCTCGCGCATGGTGAACTCGGCGGACGTCATTGCCTCGAAGTCGATGGCCGACCTGCTCGCGGTGGTTCGCGAGGAGTATGAGTACATCGTCATCGATCTGGCGCCGGTGATGCCGGTGGCCGACGCCAAGGCCGTCAGCCACCTCGTCGATGCGATGGTTTACGTGATCGAGTGGGGCCGCACGAGCCGCAATGCGCTCCAGGAATCGATGGCCAGCTCCGAGGGCATCCAGAAGAAGCTCCTGGGCGCCGTGCTCAATCGCGCCAATCCGAAGATGCTGAAGCGGATCGAGGCGTACAAGGGCTCGCACTACAACAGCTATTATGTCGAGGGCGCCTAGCACCGAGCCGCCGGCACAGCAGCCGGCGGGATCCGCGTTTCGCTGGCTTCTGCGCGGCTCGACCATCGCTCTCGCCGCTGTCGCGCTGGTCTGGGTCGCATCGGTTGTCCCGGATGTGACCAATCCCGCGGTCCCGCAGATCGCCGGCCGCGTGGCGCGCGGCGAACGCTATGAAACCGATCGCTTGAGGCGGATCGTGGGGGACAATCTGCCGTCCGCCCGCCGGCTATGCAGCGCCAAGACGCTGCGCGAACTCCTGCTGCTCCAGCTCGCAATCGCCGACGACTCGACCCGCGCAGGCGATCTGAAGCAGATCGACATCGACGCAGACGCCGTCGCGTCCACGAGCCTCGCGTTGCTGACGTGCGCACCGACGGAAGGACTGGGCTGGTTCGGCCGCTACTGGGCCGAAATCCGCCAGGTCGGCTTCGGGCCGCGAACAGCGGAGTTGCTGGATCTTTCCTATCGCTTCGCGCCGCACGAGGCCTGGCTCCAGCTCATCCGCGCACCGTTGGCTCTTCGCGTCTTCAACGCGGTCTCGCCGGAGCTCAAGGACTACGCCACACAGGACTTCGCCGACATCTTCCAGGCCCGCCTGTACCCCAGCGCCGCCACGCTCTATCAGGCGGCGGGCATGGAGGCGCGCGTCGCGCTGCTCGAACGCACTTGCGCGGCGCCGGAAGCCGATCGGGACCTGTTCTCGCATTTCGTCGCGGAGAAAGGCCTGCGGGTCCGCCATCGCTGCTATCCAACCGACGGCGACGGCGTTCGTACGAGCCGTTGAGGTTGGCAGGGGCCCTCGGCGTGTGCGCCGATGTCCGCGACATTCGGCGCCACGCAAACACCTCGCCTATTTGAGTTCGGTTCGCGGCACGCCCTGGGAAGGGCTGTCGGGCAGGTATTGCAGGAAGAACTTGGTCAGCCCGCGGCGGCTGCGCAGGATCGGCGACTCGAAGTACTTCCAGGACACATGCGCGACCGCGTAGGAGATCACGAAGCCGATGGCTGCGCCCGCGCTGATCTTCACGCTGTTGGGCACCGACATCCCGCCATAGAGCGTGAGCGCCTTACCGAGCGGGTTCGGGATGAAGTTATGCACGAGATAGAAGCCGTAGCTGATCTTCCCGAGATGCTCGAGCGGCTTCCACTCCAGTGCGTGAACAACGACACTTTCCTGGTTGGCGCGAACCCACCACACCAGGGCGACCAGGCAAAGCCCGATCGCAGTGTCGATCACCGGGAAAAGATACGAAGGCGCGTCGTAAATCACGCCGTTCGAGCACAACGCGAACGCCAAAATGAGGAGAAACGCGAACGTGCCGTTTCCGTTCGGAGCCCATCCTTGCCTGTGCAGATGCAGGATCGTGATCGCGCCACCGAACGCGATCAGGCTGAAATTCCAGGGCGACAAGGTGTGGATGGCGGTGTGATTGAAGCCCGACGAATACATCAGGAAATGACCGACCAGCCCGAGGGCGACGACGCACATGCAGGTGACGAAATGGCGCTCCAGGGGAAGCAGGATGAACAGGAAGGGCGCGACCACGTAAAACTGCTGCTCGACCGAGAGCGTCCAGAGCACGCCGAAGGGACCTGCGGTCCCGCCGATGACGCTGCCGATCCAGTAGTTGGACAGGTACACGACGTGATAGCGGAAGCCGAGGTCGGGCCCCGCGTGCTGAAAATACGCCCGGGTCAGGAACAGGATGGCGAGAAGCGCATAATATGCGGGAAAGATGCGCGTCGCGCGCTTCACCCAGAAGGTGACGATCTCCGCTGCAGGCCGGGACGCGGCCGTCTCGGCCTTGCTGCGCTGCCTGTTGAGCTCGCCGATGATGAGGAACCCGCTCAGGATGAAGAAGATCCAGACGCCGACGCTGCCTGAGTAGAACTGCAGTCCGCACTTGTGATTGAGATAGACCAGAACGACCGAAAGACCGCGCAGTCCGTTGAAGCCTAGAATACTGCCCGACTTTTCGGCGTTGGGGCGGTCAGATCCAAGTAGGGACATTGCTGGTTCTTCTCTTTGCACGGAGACCGAGAGCTACAGTCCCCTGGTTCTCAACTCTGTCAATTCTTCAGCCGACAGACGGCCGCCCGCAAACTCCGAGAGCAGAAAGAGCGCGACCTTGGGCCTGTCGATCTCGTACATCAGCCCAAACCTGTTCTCCGGAGGCTTCTTCTGCGGCTCGTCGAACAGCTCGTAGACCATGACGCTTTCGATCTCGACGTCTTTCTGGTTCTTCAGATATTGGAAGGTGTCCCGCAACGTCCGCAGGCATTGCTCCGTCAGAGCATCGCCAGGCTGGTTTCCATAGGCCGGCTTGTAGATCTCGCCGCAATTGACCTCGTTGAACGTCACCGGGCGGCGATAGGACGCGAGCTTCTTGAACAGGTCGAAGGGCAAATTTCGTCCATTCCAGTGCCGATGCGGATTCTGCCCCGCCACCTCGTAATAGTGGTAGGAGATCACGTCGTATTTCACGCCCCTGGACTCCATGAAGTCCAGGAAGCCCAGCATCGTCGAGGTCGTGTTCAACACCTTGCGCAGATGGCTTCCGGTCTCGCGATTGATCTGGTCGATGGCATCGGAGGCGCCGTGCAACACCTGGGCCCAGTCCTCCATCACCGGCATTTCGAAGTCAGCCGCCGTCATCCCGCGCCCGAACAGCTTCTTCCCGTCGGAATCGAGAGCGAGCAGGTTGATCTCGTTCTCCAGCTCCCAGTCGAGGACATCTGCGCTGAACTGCCGGACGAACGCGTAGGTCCGATCGTAACCCTGCCTGTAGAGGGCTTCCCCATCTCCCTTCGGATAGCGCCCTCTGTCTGTGCGGTCGCCATAGCGGAAGGGGAAGTTGATGAGAGGATGAAGCGTGATCGAATATCTTTTGGCCAGCGCGACGGTTTTCCGGAACATCGGCGCTTCGACCGGCTCGGCATCCTGCGTGAGATTGAGGCCAGTCCTGTATTGCGTCAGCCCTCGCGCCTTCATCAGCTGAAAGATCGGCTCGAGATCCCTGCGCTTCTGCGGCGGTCCGCCGACGCCCCATTCCAATGCGAGCGCATCGGAGCAGGACGCGACAACCGCGACGGCGAGCAGCAACAGCATGAGGGCTGACCTGACAAGGCGATGGCTCAATCTGCAAGGCTCCGCGTTTCGGTGGCTCCAATGGCCGATGGGGGGCGATAGATCGCGTGCTGCAAGATGCAGGCCGTCTCCGCCTCGCACGGACGTGATCGGCATCCAGCGCGACGAATGCGCGCCAGATTCAATCCGGCTCAGTAGGCTTCCTGATGAATCAGCGCCAGCGCGGTCTTCAGGATGATCCTGATGTCGAGCCAGATGCTCCAGTTGCTGACGTACCAGACGTCATACTCGACCCGCTTTTCCATCAGATCGATGGTCGGCGTCTCGCCACGGAAACCGTTGACTTGGGCCCATCCGGTCAGGCCCGGCTTCATGTGATGCCGGTACACGTAATTGCTGATGAGCTGGTCGTAGTAATTGTCATGCGCAAGCGCGTGCGGGCGCGGCCCGACCAGCGACATCTCGCCGCGAAGAACGTTCCAGAGCTGCGGCAGCTCGTCGATGCTGGTCCGACGCAGCACGCGGCCGACACGGGTGACACGCGCGTCGCTCTTCGTCGCCTGCGTGACGACATGACCGTTCTCCGCCACCGTCATGGAACGGAACTTCCAGATCTCGAACTGCTTGCCGTTGAAGCCGCGCCGGGACTGCTTGAAGATCACGTTGCCCCTGGAATCGAGCTTGATCATGATCGCGGCCGTCACCAGCAGCGGCGCCAGCAACAGCAGGGCGAACGAGGCAAGGCCGATATCGAGGCAGCGCTTCTGCGCCTGCTCGAACACGCTGAGCGGCGCACGCTGGATCTCAATCGCGACCGTGCCGCTGACCGGCTGGAACGGACGCGACACCAGATCCGCGATCGGAAAATCCGGCAGGAGACGAATCGGCTGGGGAACGACGCGCAGATGCTGGCTCAGCTTCTGGAGAAGCGGCATCTCGTCCCAGTCGATGACCAGGAGATATTCTTCCACGTCCGCCGTCCGGCCCTGACGAATGATGTCGCGAATCTCGCTGTCCCAGCCTGCGCCCTCTTCGGACGGCTCGAGCACGAAATGCCGCACGACGTTGAAGCCGTGCTTGCGCAGATCCTTGAAGCGGGTCGAGGTGAAATCGAGCGGCTTGAGGCTGAGCAGCACGACCTTGCGATCGACCAGACGGCCCTTGGCATAGCTCGAGGTCAGGGCCAGGCGCCACAACACGCGGAGCCCGCCCAAGGCAACGCCGCCGGTCGCAGCGAACAGCAGCGTAGTTCCGCGCGACAGATCCGCGGACGATTTGAGCAGGAACGCCTCGACCGCGAGGATGGTCAACGAGATCAGCCAGACCGCCAGGGCCTTGCGCAGCTGCCAGACCGTACTCAACAGGCGGTGATGATCGTAGACGCCCTGGAAATAGGCGATGGTCACGAATACCGCGCCGACGACGAGACCGGCTCCGACGGACGAATCCTGCTCGACGACAAGCACGCGATACAAACCGCTCGCGACGAAATAGCTGAGCAGCACGGCGAGGAAGTCGCCGGCGATCAAAGCCACCTGGAGGGGTCTCTGGAGGGCACCGCGTCGGTTCGATATAGCCGAATAATAGTTTTCCGAACCGTAAGTTGCTACAGCCATCCGAACCTCGCTGCCTCGTCACGCACCCGCAATCACGATTGCGAGCAAATCGATCGAAATTTTTCGACGTGCGCCGAAGTATATCTTAACTAAACAAAGCGACATTGCGGCAGTGCACCGAAAAAATCAAATCGATTTTTCTGCAACGCAGTATCGCATCGAGAGAATGCTCAAACTGCTGTCACACACGTGACAATTATGCGGGCAATGCGCCGCGATTTCTGTCAAATCGCGTCATTTTCGCGCCACGCGTCGCGCGCATTTGAACGACTGTTCAACCATGCCGCTTAAGTCGTTATTAGCCCGCGGCCATTAACACTCGTGACCAATTCGAGGAGTTGTGTCGTGAGTACCGTCGTCGTCTTCAGCCTGCTGATCGGATCGTTGCTGGGAGGCCGATTCCGAGTCTTCATCCTGCCGCCTGCCATCATTCTCGGTGCAGCGATCCTCGGCGCGGGCGCGGTCTGGCAGGGACATGATTCGGGTCACACCGTTGTTACGATTCTCGTCTTTGCGGCGGTGCTCCAGTTTGGCTATTTCTGCGGCGCGGCTCTGGTCCGCGTGCGAGCATCAGCCTATCGCGGCAAGGCCGCGCCATCGTTCGACAGCCGGAGCTTCGGCTAGTCGGCCTGGAAGCAGCAAGGATCGGCGGTTCGCAGAGCTCTGATGAGCCTTCAGCATCAGAAGGCGGGAAAAAAGCGGCTCTTGGCACCCCGATTCCGTCGATAGCATATTGACATCCCGGGCGAAGCTCTCTGAAAGAGTTGGGCCCCATGCCCACGACAGCGCCCCGAAATTCGCCCCGGCCGAAGCTACCGAACGGCGTGCGCATCTATGCGCTCAGCGACATCCACGGCTGCGCGCACCTGCTCGAACAGATGTTTGCCGTCATCGATGCGGACATGGCGAACAGCCGGCCCTATCGCGCGATCGAGGTCTTCCTCGGCGACTACATCGATCGCGGACCGGACTCGCGCCACACCCTCGACCTCCTGATCAGGCGCAGCCGCCGCCGCAACACGGTCTTCCTCAAGGGCAATCACGAGGCCTATTTCACCTCGGTGCTGGAGGACCCCTCGCGCGCCACCGAATGGTTTCAGTTCGGCGGACTCCAGACCCTGATGTCGTATGGCGTGTCGGCCGCGCCGGGCCTCAGCAAGGACGAACAGTCCGATCTCGTGCGCGAACTCACATCCGCGATGCCGCCGGAGCACATCGCGTTCCTGCGCCAGCTGCGGCCGACATTCACATGCGGCGACTTCTTCTTCGTCCATGCCGGAGTGCGCCCGGGCATTCCGCTCTCCGAACAGCGCGAATCCGACCTGTTGTGGATCAGGGACGAATTCCTCCAGAGCAAGAGGCGTTTCGGCAAGTATGTCGTGCACGGCCACACGCCGGTGCGGCAGGCCGAGCTGCTGGAGAACCGCGCCAACATCGATACCGGGGCGTACGCCACCGGAAATCTGACGCTGCTGTCCATCCAGGGCAACAGCATGCTCGCGATCTAGCCGCCCACGCTCGCGCGCCACACTCTAATTGGTGGAGCTTGCCGGAGGCCGATATTCCGGAAAACGGCTCAGCATCGCCGCCTTCAGGAACTTGAAATGCGCGATCGAGGCACCGAGCTCCTTGAGCCGGCGCTGGCCGTTCAGGATCTCCTTGTCGAACAGATCCTGATGGTGATTGTCGAGCGCCTCGCGCTCGAGATATTCGTCATCGCCGTTGCCGAAGGTCACGGCCGCACGCGCCAGCACGTCTTCCACCCGGCGATTGAGGCCCGATTGCTCCCGCTCCGCCGCATGGAGCGCGTCCTCGATCGCGATCATGATGGCTTCGATCCGCGTACGATCGGTTTCGGCGTCGCGCTCGGGCGAGCGCGCACGGAACGTCTGCTCTCCCCCGAAACGGTCCTTCAGGAAGTTATGGGTGCGGGCCCGCAAGAAGAGCTGAAACATGCGTGCACTTTCCGGTTCGAGGCGCCAGACCAGAAAATGGGTCCGGGATGGTTAATAAAGATTGAAGCCTTCGCGCCGTTCGGTGCGGCTTTGCGCCATCCAGGCCCTCCAGGCGCCCTCGTGCTTCTCGTAGAGCTCAAGCCGGCGCCGCTCACCGGCATCCGGCCACACGTCACGGCCGCCGGACGCGACCTGCACCCGGCCCGGCGCCTGGCCACTGTCGAGCCGCTCGAACTCGAACGTCTCCTCGGGCGTCAGGCCAATCAGGACACGCCGGCCACCCGCATCGACGAAATAGCGCCGCGGCGCCGTGTTCGTCGAACTGGTGATGGCGTCTACCCGCGTTCCCGTCATGATCCACTCCCCTGCATCCACGCCCCTGCCTACAACCGTGCCACGCCGGTTGTAAATCATCGGAATACACGTCCGCGCCATCGCCAACACGATGCGCCAGTGTCATCTTCGAGTTGTGTCGAGATCATGATGAGCGCCGCTGATTTTCTTGCCACGCCCGAGATTTTTTGGGCAGCACCGTGCTTGCGAAGTGGTCCGCCGCGCGCTCAGCCGAAGAACCAGAGGAACAACCGCACCAGCAACAGCGTGATGAAGTACACCCAGCCCGCCATCGCAATCAGCGCAACGCTGAAAAATGCGCCTTCGAATGCCCACTCTCTGATCTTCGTGAGGGGAAGTGCCGCTCGCGCTCTCTGAAGCATCTCGGTCTTCTGATTGTTTGTTTGATTTGTTCTTCGCCGTTCGCGCGAACATAGCCGAACGAATTCGACGATCTCGTGACGAGTCGTCTGAGCGAAGTGCAATGCTGCTTGTCGGGATTTGCTTGCACCTTGCGCGGCGTCGCGATTGGATCGCTTCTCGTTCGGAGCGGTTGCGATCGACACCGCGCGGTGATTCAATTCAAATTGATTCCGCGCGACGCAGCCGCCGCGACGACGATTCTGCAATCGCGCGCAGGTGATCGCGGCAAGATCAAGTGATCGCTGCAAGATGATGTCTCCGGGTATGGCGCGGCGCCCGTCAGTCGAGGATGCGGCGACCCGGCTCCGCACAACGGGTACGCGACGAGGCCGGCTTCGTGGCGGATCGCTCCGGCCACGATCTCCGCGACGCCGTGGATTCCGGCAAGGCCGGACGCGAGCCCGGCCGGCGTCCCCGCGAGGCTTCGAAAGCGGGCTTGGCGAAGGCCGTCCGCTGGCTCTGCGACAGCCGGACATGATGACAGAACATCCTCGATCGCGGCTGTCGGAGCGCGCGGATCGACCGCGGTTCACAAAAACACCGTGGTACTACGGAGCGCCGCGCGCCGATTTCATCGCGGTAAGGTTGAGCGGTTAGCTTAATCCGCGTTGTTTGTTGCGAATGCCGAGGGATCGCATATCCATCTTCACACCGGGCTGCCCCAAGCCCGGCCCCACCCAAGCAAAGCCGTCGAGCGAACATGGGTCCGCTTGGCGGCTTTGTCGTTGTGTCGACGAGAGGATGAATTCGGTTATGGCGCGCAGGCCCTGGTCGTTCAAGGAAGACCGCCGGCTGATGGAGTTGGCCAAGTCTTCGACTTCGCTGGAAGAGGCGGCAAAGCTTCTCGGTCGCTCGCCCGATGCGATCAAGCGCATGGCCTTGCGTCTCGGCCTGTCGCTGAAATCCAAGGGCACCAAGAAGAACTAGCGTCCGTCGCGCCGGCCGTGCGCGACAGTTCACGGACGTGCGCGCCTGCCCGATCGACCGGTGAGCGGAAAGCCGCCAATCGACGCAGCCCGAACGCCTTCAGCACACTCGATCTCTCCGCGCCTGGATGTTAAGCTGCCCGGCGATGAAGATCGATCATCGACGGGCTTCGATGTCCGCCCGATCGTTTGTTGGAGGAATGGATCATGTTGTCCCGCGCACTGGCTGTAGCTTTGCTCCTGGCTCTGCCCTCGATGGCGTCGGCGCAAGTCCCCGTGCGGTTCGGATTTCCGAATGGTGCGCCATGGTGTGCCTTTGGCTTCGATTGCAGATTTCTGAATTACCGCGAGTGCGCGGACTGGATCTATGATCCTGCGCGAAACTGCCTCAAGAATCCGTACTTCGCAGCCCACTACCCGACCGATGTCGACAAGGGCTGGTCCTACAATCGGCGCTGAACGTCGCCCTCCTGCCGACGACTTCGTCATGCGGTCAGGCGCGCGGCTTCGTGCCTGGCCCGGCTCGTCAATGACGAGAATTTGGGCAGGGACGATCGGCTGCTCCTCCGCAAAGCCGGAACTCTCGACCGCGCCCCGCATTGTTCCCGAAAGGAATGCGGGAGGCGGCGCCATGGCAAGCTCTTTCCTGATCGTGATGTCGATCTGGCTTGGCATCAACATCCTGTTCGTGGCCGTGAGATTGTGGGTCACAAGACCAGGGAGCCGGCGGGTTGATGACGCCCCCAGCCAATTCAGCATGAAATCGCGACTGCATCGCCACGCTTGACGTCGTCAGATGCGCAACCGCCGAAATGGGCCGTCTCTGCCGTTCGCTCGTGAACCTCGGTTCATGCCCGCGAAGGTTTATGAACCTTAACGATGTTCCTGGCTTTCGAAACCGACCAGCGGGCCGACCGGTTATGTTGGCGCCATGCGCCGCAACCATCTCATCGCAGCCGCCGGAATCTGCCTCGCGCTCATCATCTATGCCACGCTGGCCAAGCTCGCGGGCAGGCCGGCGCTCATGGGCCATGCGGAGGCCTACTCGGTCGTCGTCATCGAGCGCTTCAGCGCCTACGGCCTGTTGGGCTTCCTGCTGTCGTTCCTGCTGCCGGGGCGCGTCAAACTGGCTTGCGCGTTTGTGGTGGCCGTTGCAGTCGGTCTCGAGGTTATGCAGGCGGTGACGCCGGATCGTGATCCGCGGCTCATCGATGTGCTGCAAAAGGCCGCCGGCGGCACCGTCGGCGTCCTTCTGGCCCAAACCATCCTGGCTTTCCTGCCAAGGCCGCCGTCTTAGCGCGGCCGACGGCCGACCTACGCCACTCCGCGCCTGAGGCTCTCCTGCTGGGTCGCGAGAACTCCCGACATCTGCCGATGGGTTTCACGCAACGCCGCGATCGCATCATCGAGACCGAATTCGGCTTCGCGAATGGTCTCGAAGAACCGGGCCATCAAGGCGAGGTTCAGCTTGACGCGGGTGTTACCGTCGCGACTCTTGCGGCGATCGAGCGACAGATGCTGCGCCTGAAGCCGGGCTTCGGCAGCACTACAGCCGTTGAGCGTCGCGAGTTCGTCATATGTCATCCAGATTTGAGGCATGTCCCTGTCCGTCTTTTGTTATGGACCTCAACCTAGATTTCACCTCTAAAGGCACGGTTGCCGCAATGCGGTGACGAAGGGTTTTCGCGACAACAGCGTCAATGCAAAGCTAAGACGCGGGATCCTTTGCTGTATCCTTTGCTGTATCCTTGGGCGACGCAAATGGATGGCGCGGCCGGGAGCGGCTGTCGAGATTCTTGGGCAATTTGTCGGCATTGAGCTTCACGACCGCGCATCGAGCGTCGGCGGCAGGCGCATCTTCCTGGCTGTAGATCAGCGTCGCCTCGAATTTGACGTCGGGTGCTTCCTTGGCCGTGCCCGAGCAGGTCGCGACCAGGCCATTGCACACACCCGCAAGATCGACCTCGACCTCGTCCGGCCCGAACACGCTCGGCGGACCATCGGTGTGCCGGTTCACGGTCAAGACGGCCGAGAAGTGCTTCTCATTGACACGATAAGAGCCACCATAGGTGAAGAAGCTGTCGCTACCCGAGATCCGGCCCTCGATCAGATCCACGACGCCGGTGCCCTGGCCGCGCGGCGTCCTGAACCAGGCAGCGTATTTGCCGTCTCTCAACATACGAATTTCTCGGCGTGAAAATTGACGGGTATTTGCAACCAACTCTGGGGCGCGACAATGACCAAACCGCCAGCGCTTTCGGCAGGGTTAACGCCCCGAAAACCCGATCCATCGAATTGCCGCCGGCGCGCGACGCGACGGCACCGACGTCAAAACAATTCTATGCCGTCGTCGGCGGTCTCGACCGCCTCGACGCGCCGCGTGGCGGCGACCGACGCAAGCCCGAGCGTTTGCAGGAACTCCCGGTGGACGTCCCGCTCGCGCTCCATCGTGTAGCGCGCGAAGAGATCGTCGAGCATGGCCTCGTCCTGCGCACCCGGTTGCGGCCGCCGGGCGACCGCACTCGCAGTCTCGAGGCGCGCGGCCACCGCAGGCAAAGTCGCGGAGCTTTCGCCGAGCTTGCTCATCAGGCCTTGCGCCGAATTCATCAGGCTCTCGAATTCCGCTCCCTCGTCGACGAGCCGGCTCATCAGCTTGTCGAGCCGTTCGTTGCCGGCCTCGACCTCGCGCAGCGCCTGGAGGATCTGCGGCTCGAGGTTGGCAAGCTGCGTGGGATCGCCCTGCACGCGAAGCTCCTTCAGTGCCTTGGCCGAGCGCTCGATGCCGTCGAGCACGGGCCGGAGGCGCCCCGCCCCCGCCGAAACCTGGTCCGCAGTCGCCTTGAGCTCGTTGGCGATCACGACGAAGGCGCTGCCGCGGCTGCCGAGATGGCTTGCCTTGAGACCGGCATTCATCCCGATCAGGGTGATGTCGACGGTCGCATCGGCGAGCCCGGCGATCGCCTGGCGAAATTTCGCCAGCGTATCCTCGACAATGGCCAGCGCGTCATCGACCGCACGGCCGGCGCCCTCGCAGGTGGCGATCAGGGTCGAGGCATGCGCCAATATCTGCTTGATGCGCGTCAGGAACGACGACGAGCCGCCATCCTCACCGCCGAACAGGGTGCGGCCGTGGCCGACGACGCTGGCCGCATCATTCAAGATAGCCGCCAGCGCGCGAACGATCTGGCCGATGTCGCCACCGAACTCGCGCTGGGCGTCCCTCAGCTGGGCGGCCTGCAACAGGCAGATGGCGCGCGCGCCGTCATCGCTCGTGACGGGTTCGGGAACGAGGCTTGGTGAAGGTCCTGACGCAAGACCGAAACCGTGACAGACATGCTCGAGACGCTGGCGCGTACTGTCGCCGGCCTGCAAGGAAATGATCGCGCTGCCGACCGCCTCGGCGATCTTCCTGGTGCTGGCGCTGGCGAGATCGGCGACATGGCTGCTCTTGCTGCGCTGGTCGCGCAATCCGCCATAGGCCTCGCCGAGCTCGGCGCTCTCCGAGACCAGCTGGTTCCCGTAACGGCTCTCGAACTCCTTCTGCCGGCCGGAGGCGGTGGCAACGGCTTCCGACAGACGTTGCTGGTCCCGTGCGCAGCCCTCGATCGAGCGCTGCACGGCCTTGCCGAGATCGTAGGCTTCCTGCGTAAAGGCGAGAAAGCCTTCACGGTCGCCATCGAGCGAAGCCGCCTCGATCCGCGCGCTGCGCGCGATGATGGTGATCATTCCGATGTGCTTGAACAGCGGTTTGAGCAGCGAGGACGCCTCCTCCGTACTCTTGCCGATCGTCGCAAGCAGTGCGCTCTCGGCCGGCAGCGTCTGCGCCAGCTCGCTGAGCCGCGCGGCGATCTCCTGCAGCGCGGTCGCGGCGCCCTCGATCTCGGCGCCGGAGAGCTCCTCGGAGAGCGTGGCGAGGCCCTGGTTCAGCTCCTTGAAGATGATGTGGCCGCGACCGAGCTCCCGACCGACGCGCGCAAAGACATCCTCGATGCGCGACGAGACATCCTCGATCGCCGCGGTCGCTTCAGTGAGCGTGGTGGCCGGAATGGCGGACATTGCAATCAACCTGCCACCGCGACGTGCCCGGCCTGATACCAGAGCATGATCTCGCGCGGAATATGGTGCAGCGGCACGACCTTCTCGACCCCGCCATGGGCGATGGCTTCCTTGGGCATGCCGAACACCACGCAGCTGTCTTCATCCTGTGCTCGCGTCGAGGCGCCGAGCTTGCGCATCTCCAGCATTCCGCGCGCGCCATCGTCGCCCATGCCGGTCATGATGACGCCGAGCGCGTTGGCGCCGGCGTGCTGGGCCGCCGAGCGGAACAGCACGTCGACTGAGGGGCGATGCCGCGACACCGGCGGACCGTCCTTGATCGCAATCTGGTAGCGCAGCCCGATACGCTGAAGCAGCATGTGACGGGCGCCCGGGGCAATATAGGCGCTGCCCGGCAGCACCGGCTCGCCGTCCTCGGCCTCCTTGACCCGGATCTGGCAGACG
Source organism: Bradyrhizobium sp. CCBAU 45394 (assembly GCF_028128655.1). NCBI lineage: Bacteria > Pseudomonadati > Pseudomonadota > Alphaproteobacteria > Hyphomicrobiales > Nitrobacteraceae > Bradyrhizobium > Bradyrhizobium sp. CCBAU 45394. The sequence continues at coordinate 44,328 of NZ_LBIX01000169.1, forward strand.
CTGTCGAGACGTCTGGCAAACGCCGCGGTGAACCCCGCCGGCATGTGCTGGACGATGAGAAGCGGAGGGCAGTGCGGCGGCAGCATCTCGAGGACGTCGTTGAGCGCCTCGGTGCCGCCCGTCGATGCGCCGATGCACACGATGCGCTCCGTCGTCGGCCGGACCTTGCCCTGCACCGGCGGCGGGATGATGGCGTCGGCCGTCAGCTTCTTCTCGACCACCCGGCGCTCCGCACGCGGGCGCACGCGGGCGCGCGCCGCCGACTTGACGGCCTCGCGCAGCCGCGTGGAGCATTCGAGCAGCGCCTGCCGCGTGTCGATCTTCGGCTTCGGCACGATGTCGACCGCGCCCGCCTCGAACGCCTCGAACATCACGTTCGAGCCTTCTTCGGTCAGCGAGGAGCAGATGATCACCGGGATCGGACGTTGCGCCATGATCTTGCGCAGGAACGTCATGCCGTCCATGCGCGGCATCTCGATGTCGAGGATCATGACGTCGGGGATCTCGTTCTGGAGGCGGCGCGCGGCTGCGAACGGGTCGGACGCGGTCCCCATCACCTCGATGTCCGGATCGTCATTGAGGATCGTCTGAAGGATTTGGCGCACCGACGCCGAATCGTCCACGATCAGCACGCGAACTTTCTCCCTCGGCATTCTGGTTGCGCTCCGGCTAGACCTTGAAAATGGTTGGCTGAACTTGCTTCAAACCCGGCACTGCACTGTGAATCATCGATTCCGAATGTCCGACCAGCAGATAGCCGCCGGGCCGCAAATGGCTGCACAATTGCTCGATCACCTTGCGCTGCGTCTCGCGCTCGAAATAAATCAGGACGTTGCGGCAAAAGATGATGTCGACGTCGCGGTCGACGGGATAGGACGCATCCATGAGGTTCATCCGCATGAAATGCGTCATGCGCCGCAATTCCGGCACCACCCGCACCTCGCCGCGCGACTTGTCCCGCGACGACAGGAAGTACCGCTTCACGAAGGGCTCCGGCACCGGCGCGAGAACGTCGCGGGTGTAGATCGCGGTCTTGGCAAGGCGCAGCACCGCGGTCGAGATGTCGGTCCCGAGGATGCGGTACTGAAACCGCGAGCCGTTCCGCGTCATGTCGTCCAGCACCATCGCGGTCGTGTAGGCTTCCATGCCGGTGGAGCTCGCCGAGCTCCAGATCTTCAGGTTCGCGTTCTTCCGTCCATGCAATTTGAGCAGGGCCGGGATTGCGACGTCCCGCATGAAAGTGAAGTGCTGGGGCTCGCGGAAGAAGTCGGTCTTGTTGGTCGTCACCACATCGATCAAATGGGTGAGCTCGGTGTCGAAATGCTCCGCCCCGAACAGGTTGTCGACATATTCGTTGAGGTCGGAGAAGTTCAGCGCGCGCACGCGCTTGTGCAGCCGCCCCTCCAGCATCAGCCGCTTGCCTTGCGGCAGCTTGATGCCGACCTGGCCCTCGATCAATTCGGCAATGGTCCGGAAGTGGCGGTCCGACAGATGCACGGCCATGTCCTGCACGGCGGGCATCATGGTCGCCGGCCCCGGTCCGAGATGGCCGCCTGCACTGAATGTCGGGCCACCCGGGCCATCTTGAATCCTACACGTTTACGCAATCACAGATCGGCCCCCGGTGGGGGCCGATCCCTCAGAGAGCCTTAGCGCTGGAAATCGGCGTCCCGATCGTCCTCGCCGTCGTTCATGTCGAAGGCGAAGCCACCGCCGCCCGCAACCTTCATGGCACGCGCGGGCTTGGCCGGCGGCTTCCTGGCCGGGCGCTCGACGGCCGCCATGGTGGCCGCCTTGGCGCGCAACTGATTGACCGCCCGGTCGATCGGTGCGGCCGCGCGGCCCTTTCCACCCTGCTCGATGCGGAAATAAGCGATAGTGGACTGGAGCTGCTCGGCCTGCGAGGCGAGCTCCTCCGAGGTCGAGGACACCTGCTCGGAAGCGCTGGCGTTCTGCTGGCCGACCTTGTCGAGCTGCTGGATCGCCTGGTTGATCTGGGCCGAACCGACGTCCTGCTCGCGGCAGGCCGCGGTGATCTCCTCGACCAGCTCGGCGGTCTTCTTGATATCAGGGACGAGCTTGGCAAGCATATTGCCGGCTTCCTGCGCGACCTTGACTGTTTCAGTCGAGAGCGTGCCGATCTCGGCCGCCGCAGCCTGGCTGCGCTCGGCAAGCTTGCGCACTTCGGAAGCGACGACTGCAAAGCCCTTGCCGTGCTCGCCGGCGCGCGCGGCTTCGACCGCCGCGTTCAGCGCGAGCAGGTCGGTCTGGCGCGCGATCTCCTGCACGATGGTAATCTTCTCGGCGATGGTCTGCATCGCGTTGACGGCGCGTCCGACGGCCGCGCCGCTGGCCTCCGCGTCCTTGGCCGACTGCGCGGCGATCTTCTCGGTCTGGTTGGCGTTGTCGGCGTTCTGCTTCACGTTCGAGGCCATCTCCTCCATCGAGGACGAGGCTTCCTCGGCGGACGAGGCCTGCTCGGTCGCGCCCTGCGAAAGCTGCTCGGCGCTCGCGGAAAGCTCCTGACTGCCGGCAGAGACGTTCTGCGCCGCCGTCAGAGCTTCCGACACGATCTGGCGGAGCTTTTCCACCATGCGCTCGAGGGCAAGGCCCAGCGTGTCCTTGTCCGACTGCGGCTTGGCCTCAACCATGAGATTGCCCTGCGCAATCTCGTTGGCGACGGCCGCAGTGGCGTTCAGGTTCACGGTCATCGCATTCAGCGATTTGATGAGATCGCCGATCTCGTCATTGCTGGACGACTCGATCTTACGGCTGAGATCGCCGATCGCCACCGCGTCGGCGAGGCCGACGGCCTGTGCCAGCGCGCGGCTGATGTTGAGGGCGATCCAGGTGGCGGCAACAGCGGCGATCAGGAGCGAGGCAATGACCAGGCTCATCAGCAGCATTTCGGCGCGGGCGCCGTCCTGCTTGGACTGCTCGGCCTGCTCCGCCATGTTCTTCTTGACGTTCTTGATGTAGCCGTCGGCTGCTTCCAGCGCGTCCGCGACGACCTTGCGGCCGTCATGCATGGACCGGTCCAGGGCCTTCGGCTTGTCGGACTTCGCGAGCCTGACCGTCTCATCCTGATAGGCGCTCAGCTTGGCAAACGCCGTGGAGAAGTTCTCCATCAGTTTCTTGCCGCCTTCGCTGGCGGCGGCGTGGATCTCGTCCTTGGACTTGATGAGCGCTTCGCGATTCTTGGCGAGGTCGGCTACGAACTGATCGTATTCAGCATCGGTCGCCGCGAGGATCGAGTTCTTTTCGGCGCGCACCAGAAACAGGATGCCTTCCTTGAGTTCCGCGGCCTTTTCCATGCGGCCCGCGCGGCTAACCAGAGTCTCGGTGGTGCCGACCATGTCCGACAGCTTCACATAGCCGACCGCGCCGGCGATCATGGAGAGCAGGATGACGACGCCGAAGGCGCTGGCAAGCTTGGCTTTGACGGTAAATCTCATGTCAATCTCGTTGGTTCGAATTGGGGGGCATACGCTTGACCATGCTTACTCTTGCAAACTCAGGCGGCGCGGGGCGCATCGCGCCCTTCCGGGATCTCGTCATGCGCCATCAGCTTGGCGAGATCGAAGATCACGACGAATTTCTCGCCCTTGCGGCCGATGCCGGCGGCGTAGTCGGATTGCCATTTGCCACCGACCTCGGGGATGGGCTCGATCGCCTGCTCGTCGATGTCGGTGACCTCGAACACGCAATCGGCGACGAAGCCGACACCGACCAGACGGTCCTTCATCGGCACGTCGAGGATGATGATGCGGGTCGCCTCGGTCGTCGCCACGCTCGGCAGGCCGAGCTTGGTCCGGAGGTCCACGATCGGATAGCCGCTGCCGCGCACGTCGATCATGCCGAGCAGGAAGTTCGGCGCATGCGGCAGCCGCGAGATCGGACGCATGTCGAGAATTTCGCGGACGTTGCGGATGCTGATGCCGAACGTCTCGCCGGCGAGTCCGAGCGTCAGATATTGCGAGGTTGCGGCCATGCTGCAGTCCAGGGGTCCCGGGGTTTGCGAATGAGCACGATCCGGCACGAGGCCGGACCGCCTGATCAACGTTGGAATTCGGCGTCGCGGTCGTCTTCGCCGTCGTGCATGTCGAACGCGAAGCCGCCACTGCCGGCGACCTTCATCGCACGTGCGGGTTTGCGGACAGGCGCGGGCTTCTTCACGCCGCGATCCGCCGCAGCCATGTGCGCCGCCTTGGCGCGGAGCTGGGTAACGGCACGATCGATCGGCGCCGGCGCCGCGCTCTCGCCGCGGCCGGCATGGTCGATGCGGAAGAACGAGATTGTGGACTGGAGCTGCTCGGCCTGCGAAGCGAGCTCCTCCGAGGTCGAGGAGACCTGCTCGGAGGCGCTGGCGTTCTGCTGGCCGACCTTGTCGAGCTGCTGGATCGCCTGGTTGATCTGGGCCGAACCGACGTCCTGTTCACGGCAAGCGGCGGTGATCTCCTGGACCAGCTCAGCCGTCTTCTTGATGTCGGGCACGAGCTTGGACAGCATGTCGCCGGCCTCCCGGGCGACCTTCACCGTCTCCGTGGACAGCGTGCCGATTTCGGCCGCGGCCGCCTGACTGCGCTCGGCGAGCTTGCGGACCTCGGAAGCGACCACCGCAAAGCCCTTGCCGTGTTCGCCGGCCCGCGCGGCCTCGACCGCGGCGTTGAGCGCCAGCAGATCGGTCTGCCGTGCGATCTCCTGCACGATGGTGATCTTCTCAGCGATCGTCTGCATCGCGTTAACCGCACGACCGACGGCCGCGCCGCTGGATTCCGCATCCTTGGCGGACTGCGCGGCAATCTTCTCGGTCTGGTTGGCGTTGTCGGCGTTCTGCTTCACGTTCGAGGCCATCTCCTCCATCGAGGAAGAAGCTTCCTCGGCGGACGAGGCCTGCTCGGTCGCGCCCTGCGAGAGCTGCTCGGCGCTGGCGGAGAGCTCTTGGCTGCCGGCCGAGACGTTCTGCGCGGCGGTCAACGCCTCCGCGACGATCTGCCGGAGCTTCTCGACCATCACGTTCAGGGACCTGACGAGGTCGCCAATCTCATCGTTGCTGGCGGACGGGATGGTCTGGCTGAGATCGCCCTCCGCAACCGCGCCGGCAAGGCCAACGGCGCGGCCCAGCGAACGGCTGATCGAGATGGAAATCCAGAGCGCAGCCCCGATCGCAATCGCCAGCGAAATGCCGAGCAGCGTCATCAGCACGAACTGCGCCTGGTGGCCTTCCTCCTTGGATTGGACCGCCTGCTCCGCCATCTGCTTTTTCGTGTTGCCGACATAGGCGCTCATGGCTTCCATCGCGTCCGCGACGACCTTGCGACCGTCGCCCATGGAGCGTTCGGTCGCCTTTGCCTTGTCGGTCTTGGCCAGTCTGAACGTCTCTTCCTGATACGCATTCATCTTGGCGTATGTCACAGCGAAGCTGTCGAGCAGCTTCCTGCCGGCTTCGCTCGCCAACGCGTAGACCTCGTCCTTGGTCTTCAGCGCCTGGTCACGAATCTTGGCGGCATCGGCGGCAAACTGTTCGGCCTGGGCTTCCGCTCCGAGAATTGAATTCTTCTCCGCCCGCAGCTGAAGCAGGATATCCTTTTCGATTTGCGTCGCCTTCTCCATCCGGGTCGCGCGCAGGACCATGCTGTCAGCAGTGGCCATCATGTCGCCGAGCTTCATGTACGCGACACCGCCGGCGACCATGGACAGGACAATGACCAGGCCGAATGCGCTGGCCAGCTTCGCTTTGACCGTAAATCTCATTTCCAGCCCCTAAACCTCAAGTCCCACCCCTGGGACTCATTTCAATTCAGAATGCGTTCCATGTTGGGAACGATGACGAACTCTTCACGCCATTTGGCGATGAAGCGAATGAACTCCGGCTTCCAGTGCATGCCGACGCGCGGCGTCTGCTGCACGTCGGTCTGCGAGATCTCCGTGACCTCATAGACCTTGTCGGCGGTGACGCCGACCAGGACGGGCTCGCCGTCGAGCTCCAGCTCGATGACGACGATGCGCGTGTCGGCCGAGTTGTCGAGCTGCGGCATACCGAAGCGGATGCGCAGGTCCGCGAGCGGAATGACGTTGCCGCGTACGTTGATCACGCTGGGAACGAAAGCCCGTGCGCCGGCGACCTTGGTCACCGGCACGGGATCGATGATCTCGCGCACGAGGCCCGCGTCGAGCGCGAACTTCTCCTCGCCGAGGCCGATCATCACGACCTGCATCGCGTCGGCCTGATGCTCGCCGGCCAAAGTCTCGTTCATCACGCCGCCTCGCTGATGTGCTGCTTCTCGACCTTCGACTGCGCCAGCGCGACGAGCTGCGCGACGTCGAGGATCAGCGCCGCCGTGCCGTCACCCAGGATGGTCGCGCCCGAGAAGATCGTGACATCCGAATGCAGCTTGGAGAGCGACTTGATCACGGTCTGGTGGTTGCCGATGATCTGGTCGGCGACGAGACCGACGCGGCTTTCACCGGTCGAGATGATGATCGTCTTCTGGTGCCGGTCGGGCGCCCCCGACGACGACATGATCTCGCGCAGGCGCAGGAACGGAACGAGGTTGCCGCGGACGTTGAGGAAATTGCGGCCGCGCGAACGCTCGTCCTCGGCCGTCAGCTCGACGCATTCCTCCACCGCCGACAGCGGAATGATGTAGCGGCCTTCGCCGACGCGGATCAGGAGGCCTTCGATGATCGCGAGCGTCAAGGGCAGGCGCAGCGTCACGGTGGTGCCCTCGCCCGGCTTGGTCGACAGGTCGATGGTGCCGCGCATGTTCTCGATGGTGCGCTTGACCACGTCCATACCGACGCCGCGGCCGGACAGCGCCGAGATGGTCTGCGCGGTCGAGAAGCCCGGGTGGAACAGGAACTGGTGGATCTCGTGATCGGTCAGCACGGCGCCGGCTGCGATCAGCCCCTGCTCTTCCGCCTTGGCACGGATGCGCGCGGTGTTGAGGCCGCCGCCATTGTCCTTCACGGTGACGAGCACCTGCGCGCCGGAATGAACGGCGGCGAGCTCGATCCGGCCCTGCTCGGTCTTGCCGTTGGCGGCGCGCGTTGCGGTGTCTTCGATGCCGTGGTCGATGGCGTTGCGGATCAGATGCACCAGCGGATCGGCCAGGCACTCGATCATGGTCTTGTCGAGTTCGGTGTCCTCGCCCGTGGTGACGAATTCGACCGGCTTCGACAGATCGCGTGACAGATCGTGGATCAGGCGGCGGAAGCGGCCGAACAGCGAGCCGATCGGCACCATGCGCGCGCCCATCGTGGTGTCGCGCAAGGAGGAGGCGAGGCGCTCGATCTCCTCGGCGATCATCTTGATCGAGAGGTCGGAGCCTGACGATGCGAGCTGGGTCAGCCGCGCCTGGGCGATGACGAGCTCGCCGACCCGGTCCATCAGTTCGTCGAGGCGTTCGGCCTGGACGCGGACGGTGGCGATGCCGCGATCGTCGCGCTTGGCCTCGGCCTTCGGCTCCGGCTTCGGTTCAGATTTGGGCTCCGCCTTTGCGGCGGGCTGCGCGGCGATCGGCGCGGCAGCAGCCTCGACCACCGGCGCAGGCATCTCGGCCTCAGGTGCCGGCTCCTCGTCGATGAGCTGGAATAGCGGCATCGGCGCGGGCGCTTCGACATGCTCCAAGGGCGAGAGGGTCAGCTTCATCTCGTCCTGGACGAACATGAAGACGTCGTCGATCGCGTCCTTGTCGCAAGCCGCGTGCAGCTTGACGTCCCACTTCAGATAGCAGTCTTCCGGCTCCATCTCGTCGAGGAACGGGATGCCGTCGGTAACAGGCACGACGAAGCAGGGGCCGAGCTTGCAGAGATCTTCCAGGAGGTCGAGCGGGTTCGAGCCGTTGCGCAGGATGTGCGATTCGAATTCCAGATACAGGTGCCAGCCGGGCTGCTTGCTCTCGACCGGCGCCGCCGCCTCCGCGATCCCGGCGACCGGCGCAACAGGCTGGTCGGACGAGACAAAGCGCTTGAGGTCGTCGAGGATGCCTTCGCCGATGACGTCATCGGTCGACTGGGGATCCTCGATCAGGGCGCGGATATAGTCCTTGGCGGCGAGCGCGACCGAGATCAGTTCCTGCGTCGGCTTGATCTCGCCCTTGCGGACGCGATCGAACGCGGTCTCGAATTCGTGGGTGAAGGAGGCGACCTTGTCGAAGCCGAACATGGCGCCCGAGCCCTTGATCGTATGCAGGGCGCGGAAGGCGGAATCGACGAGTTCGCGGTCATCGGGACGCAGGCCGAGATCGAGCAAGGCTCCTTCAAGAACTTCGAAGAGCTCACTGGCTTCCTGACGAAAGACCTCGGTCGGGTCCATTGCACTCATGCGCGCACCAGCTTGCCGACGACGGCGAGCAACTGCTCCGGCTTGAAGGGCTTGGTGATCCAGCCCGTGGCGCCGGCGCTCTTGGCCTCCTGCTTCACCGTGTCGTTGGATTCGGTGGTCAGGAACACGATCGGCATGCCGACCGCGCTCGGCAGCTTGCGCAGCGCCCGGATCAGCTCCAGCCCGTTCATGACCGGCATATTGAGGTCGGTGATCACGAGGTCGAGCTTGCCGGCCTGGGCCTTGGCGAGCCCTTGCGCACCGTCACCGGCCTCGATCACGTTATGACCGGCCGGCTCGAGCACGACCTTGATCATTTGCCGAATGCTGGGGGAATCGTCGACGGTCAGAATCGTGGCCATCAGGTGCCATCTTTCTTTTGCGGGAAGTGCTGTTCGATCATCGCCTCGCTGGCGAAGCCGGCGCGGCGAAGGGTGTTGCGCAGAGATTGGGAGAATGCGGTGAGCACCACCGGGCGGCCCTGGGCCTCGCCCGTCCTGGCGGTCGACAGCAGAAGCTGGATCGAGGTCACGTCGGCCTTGTCGACGCGCGAACAATCGATCTCGAGCCGCTGCTCGCGGCCGAACGCCTCGCGAATGAGGTCATAGACGCTGCGAATGGCCGCGATGCTGCAATCGGCGGGTAACCGCAACGACCACTTCGGCTCCGTCGGATTGAGCGCCATCGCTGCCCCCGCCCTTGCAAAATTCCGATACACGTTTGACGCGAATCAAGTGAGCAAACCCCTAACGGAGAGGTCCGTACAACTACGGGTCACATTCCCGAGGACTTCGCGCAATTGCATGCAACGGTGCATAGCCTGCTGAAATCGCATGCGAGGCGCGCATATCGCAGCGCGTGCGCACGCACGGCGCATTTGCTTCGCGTTAAATTCGCACGGGTTATGCAGTCGGTTCGTGCCCTTGCCAGCGAAGAGAGCCCCGGCCGCCGATGCTGACCCAAGCGCTTCTGGTTGACGACAGCCGTTCCGTCCTCAACTTCCTGAAACGTCACATCGAGGCCGAAGGTCTGGTCGAAGCCACCACCTTCCTCGATCCCGTGCAGGCACTGGCCTGCGCACGGGAGCGCGTCTTCGACCTCGTGCTGGTCGACTACGAGATGCCGCACATGGACGGCATCAGCTTCATCCGCACGCTCCGCACCCTTCCCGGCTGCGTCGACATCCCTATCGCGATGATCACGTCGCGGCAGACCGATGACGTGAAGATGGAAGCGCTGCAGGCCGGTGCAACCGATTTCCTGCCCAAGCAGCCGCAGAGCGTCGAGATGACGGTGCGTCTACGGAATTTGATTCAGCTTGGTGCAGCCGTACGCAAGCTCAACGATCGCGCCGCGCATCTGGCCAGTGAAGTCGCGGCCGCGATACGCAAGCTCGGCGAGCGCGAGGAAGAGATCATCCTGCGGCTCGCGCTCGCGGTCGAATACCGCGACAACGACACCGGCGAGCACACCCTGCGGGTCGCCCGCTACAGCCGCATCATCGCCGAGCAGCTCGGCCTGCCGGCCCGGCTCTGCCGCGACATCTATCTCGCCGCACCGCTGCACGACGTCGGCAAGGTCGCCATTCCCGACAATATCCTGCTCAAGCCCGGCCGGCTGACCGACGAGGAGATGGCGGTGATCCGTACCCACGCCACGATCGGCGAACGGATCCTGGCGGACTCCAGTTGCGAGCTGATCCAGCTCGGTGCGCAAATTGCCGCAGGCCACCACGAGCGCTGGGACGGCGCAGGCTATCCGAACGGCCTCAAGACGGACGAGATCCCGGTGGCCGCTCGCGTGGTCGCTGTCGCCGACGTGTTCGACGCGCTGACGACGCGGCGGCCATATAAAGAGCCGATGCCGCTCGAGGCGGCACGCAACTACCTGGTCGAGAACCAGGGACGGCAGTTCGACCCGGCCTGCGTCGAGGCTTTCCTGTCGCGCTGGAACGAAGTCATGGAGATCGCTGCCGGGCAGCAGGCGACGCCATTTCAGAAGACGGAGGCGACGCTCGCCCCTGTCATGGAGAGAGCCGTCGAGGGCCGGACGGCCGAAGACCGTTCGCCGCAGGCCGTTCCGGCCGCCTGAGATCGCATATCCCGGCAACAGCTTGCCGCGGCTCTGTTTTCTCCGGTCGCCGGTTTGAACCTGTTCCTGATAGAGTGCACCAATGTCCAAGAGTGATTCCGGTCACACTTGCCTGGGCGCTCCTCTGCTAAGCATCGAACCAGGACGGGACCGGTAGAGCATCGGTAGAATTGAATGAGAATCCCCATGAGAAGCCTGATCGGCGCCGTTGTCGGCGCGCTCTGTGTCGCGACCCCCGCTCTGGCGGAGACCCCGGCCGCGATCGTCGAGGACGTCCAGGGCAAGGTCGACGGCATCGCGTTCATGGACTATGTGGCGCCGGGCAAGATCATCAAGCTCGGCCCGAAGGCGAGCGTCACGCTCAGCTATCTCAAATCCTGCCTGCGCGAGACGATCAGCGAAGGCGTCGTGCTGGTCGGCGCCGAGCAGAGCACCGTACAGCTCGGCGAGGTCAAGCGGGACAAGGTGCCCTGCGACACCAACGCGGCGAAGCTGTCCGAGCGAGAGGCCAACCAGAGCGCCGCGACCACCTTCCGCACCATGCGCTCGGACGCCAAGGGCGCGCCGGCCAAGCTGCCGACGATCTACGGCGTCGCACCGCTGGTGCAGGCCAAGAGCGGCAGCACGCTGGTGATCGAGCGCACCGACGGCAAGGAACCCACGATCACCGTGCCGCTCAAAAGCGAAGCCATGATCGGCGGCAAGTTCTATGATTTTGCCAAGGCCGGGAAGTCGCTGACCCCCGGCGGCAGCTATCTCGCCATTCTCGGCGCCAAGCGCTATGCCTTCCAGGTCGACGCCAGCGCCACCTCATCGCCGACGCCGATCGTCGGCCGCCTGCTGCGGCTCGAATAGGCGGCTTGCGACGGGGCGATGCGGCGGATCGGAAGGCGGGACATCGTTGCAGCGATCCTGATTGCGCTCTTCGCGGGCGCGGTCTTCACGTCTCCGCCGCTTCAGACGCTGCAGGGCCTGTCGCTCGACATCCTCACCGCGATGCGCGGCAAGCTGGTCGGCGACCGCCGCGATCCCGCGACATCGCCGGTCGTCGTCGTGGCCATCGACGGGGAGACCTACGACACTCCGCCCTTCAAGGGATCGCCGACGCTGACCTGGACGCGCGAAATTGGCCGCGTGCTCGGAAGCATCACTGAGGGCGGCGCCAAGGTGATCGGCTTCGACGTCATCTTTCCCAGCTCGATCGAGCAGTCGGAGATTCCCTTCGGCGACGCGCCACTCGGCAGCCGCATGAAGGGTTTTGACCGGGACTACCTCATCGCACTCCGGCAACTTTCCGACAGCGGCAAGCTGGTGCTCGGCGAGATCCTGAGCAACGACCATCCGGACAGGCCCTACCGCGCGCAGCAACTGGCGGTGAAAAACAATATCCGCGCCCTCAACGTCCATACCGACCCCGACGACGTGATCCGGCGGATGCCCCTGAGCTTTGCCATCGACGGCAAGCCGGTCCCCGCGATGGCGATCGAACTCGCCGCGCGCGCGCTCGGCACGACGCCCGGAACCGAGCCATCCGGCGCGATGCAGCTGTCCGGCTACACGATCCCGAGCGCGATCCCCAACACGTTGACGCTCAACTTCCGCGGCATGGGCCGCGACATCCCGGCCTATTCCTTCGCCGACCTGCGTGCCTGCGTCGAGAAGGGCGACCGCGATTTCTTCCGCCGCGCCTTCGAGGGCAAGGTCGTCCTGCTCGGCACCGTCCTCAATTTCGAGGACCGCAAGCTCACCTCGATGCGGCTGTCCGGCGGATATGACGGCTCGCCCGCGCCGCGCTGCGCCCTGCCCGCCTCGGCGGGTACCGCGCAAAAGGCCCGCAGCGATATCGCCGGCGTGTTCGTGCATGCCACCGTCGTGCGAAACCTGATCGAGCGCGACGCCGTGACCGAGCTCGGCTTTCCGGCGCGGACCATCCTCACAATTGCGTTCGCGGCGATCATCGCCTGCGCGGCCTGCATGCTCGCACCCGGCGGCGCTGTGATCGCCTGGCTCGCCCTCACCGCCGTTTACGCCGGTATGGCCGTCGCCGCGTTCGTGCATGCCCTGGCGCTGCCCTTGACGGAGCCCGCGCTCGCGAGCCTGGCCGCGCTCGCGATGATGATCGGCTACCGCTTCATGCTGGCCGATCGCGACGAGCGTTTTCTGCGCAAGAGCTTCGCCTTCTATCTCGCGCCTGAAGTCATCAATACCATGGTCGCGTCCGGCAAGATGCCGGCGCTCGGCGGCGAGATGCGCAACGTCACCATGTTCTTCTCCGACCTCAGCGGGTTCTCCTCGATCGCAGAGACGATGACGCCGGGCGAGCTGGTCACGCTGATGAACGAATATCTCTCCGCCATGACCGACATCATCGAAGGCCATGGCGGCTATGTCGACAAATATATCGGCGATTCCATCGTCGCCATGTTCGGCGCGCCGGCCGACGATCCCGCCCACGCGCGCAATGCCGTCCGCGCGGCGCTGAAGTGCCACGAAAAGCTGGCGGACCTCAACGCCAACAACGCCGCCTTCGCGGGCCACGGCCTGTCGCACCGCATCGGGCTCAACAGCGGCGAAGCCGTGGTCGGCAATATCGGCTCCCGCCGCCGCTTCAACTACACCGTGATGAGCGACACCGTGAACGTCGCCTCGCGGCTCGAGGGTGCGAACAAATATTACGGCACCGCGATCATGGCCTCGGAGGCGACAGTGGCGCAGACAGGTGACGCCTTCGCCTGGCGCGAGCTCGACGCAATCAGGGTGCAGGGCCGCGGCGAGGCGATCAAGGTGTTCGAGCCGCTGGCGGAGAGAGACGGGGAGAGTGCCGAGCAGAAGAAGGTGACGGCGTTGTATGCGGAAGGACTGGCCTGCTGGCGCGCACGGGAGTTCGCGAAGGCGGTTGATGCGTTCGACCGGCTAGCCAAGGTCGATCCGCCATCGTCAATGTTTGCAAAGCGCGCCAGAGCGCTTGTCGCAAATCCACCGTCGCTGGAATGGACACCAGTCAACACGCTCGAAGGGAAGTAGCCGCGTCAGCCGAGAGCGCTAGCTTCCCCTCTCCCCTTGCGGGAGAGGGTGGCTCGCCGCAAGGCGGCGAGACGGGTGAGGGGTTTCTCTCGGCGCATCCAACTCTCACTTGAATTCGCGGAGACATACCCCTCATCCGGCGCTTCGCGCCACCTTCTCCCACAAGGGGAGAAGGGAGGGCAGCATCGCGTGTTGCGCGATCATCTCGCTCAAAACGGCAGGCCCACATAGTTCTCCGCGAGCAGGCGCTGCGCCGTTTCGGACGAGAACAGATATTCCAGCTCCGTCTGCTGAAGACGATCCTCATAGTCAAGACGATCGGGGAAGCGATGCAGCAGCATCGTCATCCACCAGGAGAAGCGCTGCGCCTTCCAGATCCGCGCCAGCGCCTTGGCGGAATAGCCTTCGAGGCCGGAATCATCGCCGCTCTGATAATGTGCGAGCATGGCATGATAGAGATAGTAGATGTCGGAGGCGGCGCTGTTCAGCCCGCGCGCGCCGGTGGGCGGCACGATGTGGGCTGCATCGCCGGCGAGGAACAGGCGGCCATAGCTCATCGGTTCGGCGACGAAGCTGCGCAATGGCGCGATGCTCTTTTCGATCGCGGGCCCCGTGATCAAGCGGCCGGCGACCTCTTCCGGCAGGCGGCGCTTCAGCTCGGCCCAGAACGCGTCGTCCGACCAGTCCTCGACCTTGTCGGTGAGCGGCACCTGGATGTAGTAGCGGCTCAGCACCTGTGAACGCAGGGAACACAGCGCAAAGCCGCGCTCGTGCTTCACATAGATCAGCTCGGACGAGACCGGCTTGGTGCGCGACAGCACCCCGAGCCAGCCAAACGGATAGACCTTCTCGTATTCGCGCAGCACGTCCTTTGGGATCGACCTGCGGCTGACGCCGTGGAAGCCGTCGGCGCCGACGATGTAGTCGCAATCGACGCGAACGATCTCGTCGTTCGAGCGGTACGTCACGTAGGGGCGGTCCGACGCGAGATCATGCGGCGTCACGTCCTCGGCATTGTGCACGACCTTGCCGCCAAGGCGGTCGCGCGCCTCGTAGAGGTCGCGCGTCAGCTCGGTCTGGCCGTAGACCAGCACCGAATTGCCGCCGGAGTGCTTGTGCAGATCGATGTGGGAGAGCACCCCGTCATGGGCGATCTCGAACCCCCGGTGGATCTCGCCTTCGCGGTCCATCCGCTCGCCGCATTGCGCCTCGCGCATCAGTTTCGCAAAACCGTGCTCGAGCACGCCGGCGCGGATCCGGGCCAGCACGTGGTCGCGGCTGTATTTCTCCAGCACGACCGTGTCGATGCCCTTCAGATGCAGGAGCTGGGACAAGAGCAGCCCGGACGGCCCGCCACCGATAATACAGACCTGAACTTTCATTTTCGCGTCCTCCCGTCGGCACTTTTTTGCAGATTCAGCCGCGCAAACCGATGGAGGGTTTCGTCTTTGTCTTGTACTATTCGAACATGAAAAGCGCCGCCCCTGCCCCCGCGATCCGGGTCTACAATCTGTTCGGCGAGTCCGGCGACCTGCCCGACGTCGTGCATTGTGAGACGATCGCGTCCCGCTCCGTACTTCACGACTGGACCCTGGCCGTGCACCGCCATGCCCGGCTGCACCAGGTCCTGCTGATCGAGCGCGGCGGCGGCGAGGCGACGCTCGACGGACGCGTGGTGCCGTTGAAGCCGATGCAGATCGTCAACGTACCCGTCGGACACGTCCACGGCTTCCGCTTCGTGCCTGAGACCCAAGGCTGGGTGCTGACCATCGCGGCGGAGATTCTGGACGAGGCGCTGCTCGCCGCCGAAGGCCTGCGCGGGGCCCTGTTACAATCAGGCGTGGTGCGCGGCACCCCGCAGATCCGCCCCACCATGAAGCAGATATTCGCCGAACACGCCGCCCGCGATTTCGGCCGCGCACATGTGCTGCGCGCTTTGTCGGCAGCCATGATCGGGCTGGTGGCCCGCGCGCTCACGAGCGAGACCGGTGGCAATGGCACTGCCGAATCCGGCCTGTTCCGCCGCTTCGAGGCGCTGCTCGAGCAGCATCATCTGGAACGCTGGAGCGTCGCGGACTACGCAGGCGCGCTGTCGATCACGCCGACCCATCTCAACCGGGTGACGCGGGCGGCGACCGGCGACACCGCCTCGCACCTGATCCTCAACCGCCTGATCCGCGAGGCGCGGCGCAACCTCGTCTACACCAACCTGCCGGTCTCGACGATCGCTTACGCGCTCGGCTTCGAGGACCCCGCCTATTTCAGCCGCGTTTATGCCGCCGCCACGGGGCTATCGCCGCGCGCCTTTCGCACCCGGCTGCATGGTGATGAAGGCTGACACATCAGCCGATCGAACAGCCGCGCCCATGGTCGAAGGCCACGCTGGGAACCGCAATGGCCTTTGTTGCCCGCGCTGCCACTTACCTTCGTATATCGGGCCCTATCCTTTGGATAGAGGCCCTTTACCTCAGTACAATTGAGTAGGGAACGCGCGCGCCTTAGCCTGGCTGCATTCGGCGCCCTGGCGCTAGTGGCATTGGATCCTCCCTAACCTGGGCGCAAGACGGCCGCCCCTGTCCGGTCGTCTGCGCTGCTTTTTCGGCAAGCCATCGGTGCCTTCATTGTTCTTCCGGCCGACACACCGCGCCCTGGCGGTGGGATCGGCCGCCTTTCGCGTGCAACTGGAGATTTACGCAGAATGTCTTCGATTGAGAAGATCGCACTCTTTATCGATGGCTCCAATCTCCATGCCACCTCCAAGGCGCTCGGCTTCGACATCGACTACAGGCGTCTGCTCGGCGAATTCCAAAGCCGAGGTGCGCTGTTGCGGGCCTTCTACTACACGACCCTCATCGAGGATCAGGAGTATTCGTCGATCCGCCCCTTGATCGATTGGCTCGACTATAACGGATACACCGTCGTCACCAAGTTCACGAAGGAATTCGTCGACGCCATCACCGGCCGCCGCAAGGTGAAGGGCAGCATGGATGTCGACCTCGCCGTAAATGCGATGGAGCTCGCCGAGCACGTCGATCAGATCGTGTTGTTCTCGGGCGATGGCAATTTTCGTTCGCTGGTGGAAGCGCTGCAGCGCCGCGGTGTCCGCGTAACGGTCGTCTCCACACTCTCCACTCAGCCAGCCATGGTCGCCGACGACCTGCGCCGACAGGCGGACGTATTCATTGATTTGGCAGAACTGAAACCAAAAGTGGGGCGCGATCCGGCCAATCGGCCGGGATCGCGCGAGATGCGCCAGTTACCGCAATTCCTCGCGCGCGTAGCGATCGATCGCGGCGACCAGGTGGAGTGATCCTGCGGGAGGCCGCACGACTCTCAGACGTCGAAGAACACGGTCTCCTCGGGCCCCTGCAAATTGATCGTGAAGGAATACACGACCTTGCCGGCGCGCTCGCTTCGCGTTGCGATCAACGTCTTGCGCCGGGCCGGCTGTTCGATCAGGTTGAGCACGGGGTCTCCGGCGTTGGCAGCCTCTTCATCCGAGAAATAGAGCCGCGTGTTGAGACCGATATTGATGCCGCGCGCGACGATCCAGACATTGACGTGCGGCGCGCATTTGCGCCCTGCCTTGTCGGTGATGGCGCCGGGCTTGATGGTCTCGAAGGTCACGAGCCCGCTGTCGAAGTCGGAGCCGGCGCGGCCCCAGCCGCGAAACTCCTGCTCCAGCGCGCCGGCCGAGCGGTCGGCCGGATGGTTGTAGCGGCCGGCCGCATTGGCCTGCCAGATTTCCAGCAGCACGTCGCGCAGCGGCGTACCGGTGCCGTCAAGCACCTTGCCTTCCAGCGTGATGCGTTCGCCCCGGGTGTTCGGCGTCACCAGCACGTTGGAAAAGTTCTTCTCGAAGATATCGAAGCCGGCCATGGCCGGGATCAGGCCGATGTGGACGTAGGGGCCGGCGGTCTGCGAGGCGGTTTCCTTGAGATAGTTGAGCGGCTGCGGCATTTGCTCAGTTCCCCGCGGTGCGATTTTCGAAATAGGTGGAACGCTGACCGCGCAGGACGATGTCGAAGCGGTACGCGAGCGAGTCGAACGGTGTCGAGGCGTTGAGGTCGAGCGGCGCGACCAGGCGATCGAGCGCATCCTTGTCCGGAATCGTCGTCAGGATCGGGCAGACCGGGATCAGGGGATCGCCCTCGAAATACATCTGCGTGATCAGCCGCTGCGCAAAGCCTGAGCCGAACACCGAGAAGTGGATGTGGGCGGGACGCCAGCTGTTGACGAAGTTGCGCCAGGGATAAGGACCCGGCTTCACGGTGCGGAAATAATAATAGCCGGTGTCGTCAGTCAGCGCGCGGCCGCAGCCGCCGAAATTCGGATCGATCGGCGCCAGATACGTGTCCTTCTTGTGCCGGTAGCGGCCGCCGGCATTGGCCTGCCAGAATTCGACCAGCGTGTTCGGAACGCCGCGGCCGGTCTCGTCCAGCACGCGACCGTGGACGATGATGCGCTCGCCGACAGGATCGCCGTCCTTGGCGTAGTTGCGGATCAGGTCGTTGTCGAGCGGGCCGAGATCGTTGTGGCCGAACACCGGTCCCGTGATTTCCGAGACCGAATTCTCCAGTGACAGCAGCGCCTGGCGCGGCGAGCGCAGCACCGAGGATTTGTAGCCGGGGGCATACGCGGGCGGATGGATGGAACGGTCGCGCTGGAAGAAGCCGCCGTCGCCGAGCGGCGGCGTGAACGGCTCGGGGCGGTTGAGGCGGGGATCCTGCAAGGCTGTCGCCTGGGCATTCATCGGCGTTGTCTCTCCCTAGGGCATCCCGGGGTCCGAGTGCGCGGCTTATTGAACGATAATGCCGCCACCTATTCTCAAGATAAATAGATCGATTATAATGAATTCCATGAAAAAAATCGATCATTTGGCCCTCGACGGCCATGCCCTCGAATTGTTCCTCGCCGTGCTGGAAGAAGGCTCGGTGACGGCGGCGGCAACGCGGCTCGGCCTGACGCAATCCGCCGTCAGCCACAGCCTGAATAAGCTGCGGCGGATCGCTGGAGATCCGCTGTTCGCCAAGTCCGGCCGCGGCATCGTCGCCACCGCGCACGCCCAGGCCCTCGCGGCGAAGGCGCGTGCGCTGATCGACGAGATGCGCAGCTTTGCCGGCGGCGTCAGCTTCGAGCCGGCGCAGGCCCAGCTCTCGCTGACGATCGCCGCCAACGATTTCCAGCGCGACCTGTTGCTGCCGCGCTTCTTCGGCCATGTCAGCGAACAGGTGAAGAGCCTGCACCTGCGGGTAATCCCCTCGCAGTCCCCCTCCCCCGCGATGCTGCGCGAGAACCGGTGCGATCTCATGATCACGCCGCTGCCGCCGTCCGGCGTCGACATCGTGCAGAAGCGCGTGCTGAGCGACCACTACGTCTGTTACTTTGACCCGAAGGCACGTACCGCGCCCGCCGGTCGCAGCGCCTATCTCGCAGCGCGCCACATCACCGTGGTCTACACCGACAATGAGCGGCTCGACTTCGACCGCCGGCTGGCGGCCAACGGCTTCCACCGCGACATCGCCATCTCCGTACCGAGCTTTTCAGGCGTGCCGTCGTTCCTGCGCGGCACGCAGATGCTCGCGAGCATGCCGAGCCTGCTCGCGTCCGGTGTCATGCAGGGCTTCGCACATGCCCGAATTCCGCTGGCCTCGGGCACTCGGACCCTGGCCGAGCTGCCGATGTTCATGGTCTGGCACCAGCGCTACCAGAAAGACCCGGCCCATCGCTGGATCAGGAACCAGCTCGAGACGGTAGCAGAGACCGCCGCAGGAGCATGAACGGCAGAATCGGGAACGTCCGAACTTCAGGTCAATTCCGCCGACAGCTTGCGCATCGCGCGGTCGAGAACCTCGACCTCCTCCGAAGTCAGCACGGCAAGCAGCCTCGTCTCCCGTTCCAGCGCGAACGGCACGATCTTGCGGAAAAGCGCGCGGCCTGCTGACGTCAGCGAAACGATCAGCTCGCGACGGTCATCAGAAGCATGTTTTCGGCTGACGATGCCGCGCGTCTCCAGTCCCTGGACGGCGCGGCTGACCTGCATCTTGTCGAGCGTGGTGAGCGGCCCGATTTCCTTGGTCGCAATCTGGGTCCGCGCGCCAAGAATGGCAAGCACACGCCATTCCTGACGCGTCAGCGCAAAGCGTTCCGAATAGACTTCGGCCACGGCCAGCGACACCTGTTCGGCCAGACGCGCCAGCCGATACGGAAAATACTGCTGCAGATCGAGCTCGGTGCCGGCATCCTGCGCCGGACCCGCTGCCCTATTTCGTGCTTCGCGCAAACGTCCCGCCATGCCGCTCAGTCCCTGGCTTGCATTCCTGCAAAAGTTTTCCGGGCAGATTGATCCAGATCAACCCAGGAGATTGTAACATTTGATACTAATTCCGCAACCATCAAAGGGAGTGACGCCGCCATGAAAATCGAGAAGATCCATCACGTCGCCTATCGCTGCGTCGACGCCAAGGCAACCGTCGAGTTCTACAAGAAGGTCTTGAACATGGATCTTCTCGGCGCGATCGCCGAGGATCGCGTGCCTTCCACCAAGGCGCCCGATCCGTACATGCACATTTTCCTCGATGCAGGGAACGGCAACATCCTCGCCTTCTTCGAGCTGCCGAACTCGCCGCCCATGGGCCGCGATCCCAACACGCCGGAATGGACCCAGCACATCGCCTTTCAGGTCAAGGACCTCGCCGAGCTCGAGGAAGCCCGGGCGCGCGCGGAAGCTACCGGCCTCGACGTCGTCGGCGTCACCGACCACACCATCTTCAAGTCCATCTACTTTCGCGATCCGAGCGGCCACCGCCTCGAGATCGCGGCCTGGACCGCCACGCCGGACCAGATCGACCGCATGAAATCGGTCGCGCACGAGATGGTCGAGGAATGGTCACGCACCAGGCGTCCGCCACGTCATAACGCCTGGATGCACGAGAAAGAGTTTCAGGACGCACATTGAATTCGGCACGACTCGCGAGGAACCGGACATGACGAACTACATCTATCCGAAGTTCGGCTATTTGCGCTCGAAAGAACAGGCCGAGGGCATCGTCAAACGGCACCCGATCGTCGTCATCGGCGCAGGTCCCGTTGGGCTCACCGCAGCCCTCGATTGCGCGGCGCGCGGCCAGCCGGTTGTTTTGCTCGACGACAACGATACCGTCAGCATCGGCTCACGCGCCGTCTGCTATGCCAAGCGCCCGCTGGAGATCTGGAACCGGCTCGACTGCGCCGATCCCATGGTCGAACGCGGCGTGAGCTGGAACGTCGGCAAGGTATTCTTTCGCGACGAGCTTTCCTACCAGTTCGACCTCCTGCCCGAGAGCGACCACGAGTGGCCCGCCATGATCAACCTCCAGCAATATCATTTGGAGGAGATCCTGGTCGCCAGGTGCCGCGCCAGCCCACTCATTGATCTACGCTGGAAGCACCGGCTGATCAGCCTCAAGCAGGCGGCCGATCATGCCGAGCTCGCGGTGGAGACGCCCGATGGCATCTTCACTATGGAGGCGCAGTGGGTGATCGCCTGCGACGGCGCCAATTCCGATACGCGCAAGATGGTAGGCGCCGAATTCAAGGGGCAGTACTTTGAGGACCGCTTCCTGATCGCCGACGTCGCCATGAAGGCGGATTTCCCGACCGAGCGTTGGTTCTGGTTCGATCCGCCGTTCCATCCCGCGCAGTCCGTGCTCCTGCACCGGCAGGCCGACGACATATGGCGCATCGACTTCCAGCTCGGCTGGGACGCAGATCCCGACGAGGAGAAGCGGCCGGAGCGGGTCATCCCGCGCATCAAGGCGATGCTGGGCGAGGATACGGAGTTCGAGCTCGAATGGGTCTCGATCTATCAGTTCGCCTGTCGGCGGATCGACGAGTTCCGCCACGGCAGGGTGCTGTTTGCCGGCGATGCTGCACACCAGGTCTCACCGTTCGGTGCCCGCGGCGCCAACACCGGCGTGCAGGACATCGACAATCTCGCCTGGAAGCTCGCTATGGTATTGCGTGGAGAGGCGCCGAAGGCGCTCCTCGACAGCTATCACGACGAACGCGCATACGCCGCCGATGACAACATCCTGAACTCGACGCGAGCGACCGACTTCATCACACCAAAAACCAAGGTAAGCCGCCATTTCCGCGACGCCGTGCTCGAACTCGCGCAGCATCACGGCTTTGCGCGCCCACTGGTCAACAGCGGCCGGCTGTCGACACCGACACCTTACGTTACCTCGCCCCTCAATACCTTGGACGACAGCCTGCTCGACGGCGAGATGCGGCCCGGCACCAACGCTGCGGACGCTCCGGTGACGATTGGCGGCAAGCCCGACTGGTTTCTCAACTGCCTTGGCGCGGGCTTCGTCGTCGTGACATTCGACCAAGCGGTGGACAACGAGCGGATCGAGGTCGGGCCAATCGCGGCACGGGTCATCCGTGTCGGGCGTGACATTGATGATCCCAGGGGTGTTCTGGCGAGTCGCTACGGCACGTCGACTGGCACCACATACCTCTTCCGGCCCGACCAATATGTCGCCGCGCGCTGGGCTGGCTTCGACGAAGGAAAGATCTCCGCGGCGCTGTTGCGCGCTACTGCTCAAGACGCCGTACGGCAGAAGGAGATTGCGGCATGATGCTCAACCGCTCACCGAATATCGCCGATCCAGACGGATTCTATGCCGAACTGATCGGCAGCCAGCGGGATTTGAACGAAGAGCAAGCGCTGCGCATGAACGCTCGGCTGATCCTGCTGCTCGCCAATCACATCGGCGACCGCGACGTGCTCGCGGAGGCAATCAGCTGCGCGCGCAGCGGCCGCGGATAGGCGCGTCTTCGCACCGCCCTCGATATCAGGATGTTCGGCGTCGTTGCCGGATCAGGCCGAAGCCATCTTCCGGTACGGGCCGGCGGGGACGGGAGGCAGCCTTCCAACAGGCCTTTCCCAAATTCAGGCCGCCCTTCGCCAAACCCACTGGTTGCGCGCGGACCGCCACGCTAGAATTCGGCCATGACAGTGACCGATATTGCGAGCCGGACCTACAATCACAGCTGGCGGCTGGATCCCATCATCCGCAGCCTGCTCGATACCGACTTCTATAAGCTATTGATGTTGCAGATGATTCGGGATGACTACCCGAATCAGCAGGTGACCTTCTCGGTCATCAACCGCTCGCGCCATGTGCGGCTCGCCGAGATCATCGACGAGGGCGAGCTGCGCGCCCAGCTCGACCACGCCCGCACCATCCGCTTCACCAAGAAGGAGCTGATCTGGCTCGCCGGTAACACCTTCTACGGCAAGACCCATATGTTCTCGGCGGATTTCATCCGCTGGCTGGCCGAATTCCGCCTGCCCGAATACGAGCTGCGCAAGGTCGAGGGGCAGTACGAATTGCACTTCCACGGGCCGTGGACCCACACCACGATGTGGGAGATTCCGGCGCTCGCGATTCTCAACGAGCTACGCTCGCGCGCGGCGATCAAGGGCCGCGGCCGCTTCGAGCTCGACGTGCTCTACGCCCGCGCCAAGGCCAAGCTGTGGACCAAGGTCGAGCGGCTGCGCAAGCTGGAGAACCTGAGGCTCTCCGACTTCGGCACCCGCCGGCGTCACGGCTTTCTCTGGCAGCGCTGGTGCGTCGAGGCGGTGAAGGAAGGCCTCGGCCCCTCCTTCATCGGCACCTCCAACGTGCTGCTCGCGATGGACAACGACCTCGAGGCCATCGGCACCAACGCGCACGAGCTGCCGATGGTCGCGGCCGGGCTCGCCAAGGACGACGAGGAGTTGCGCTGGGCGCCCTATCGCATTCTCGACCAGTGGCGTCAGACCTACGGCGGCAACCTCCTGATCGCACTGCCCGACGCCTTCGGTACGAAAGCGTTCCTGCGCGATGCGCCGGAATGGGTCGCCGACTGGACCGGCTTCCGCCCCGACAGCGCGCCGCCAATCCAGGCCGGCGAGGAGATCATCGCCTGGTGGGAGAAGAAGGGCCGCAACCCCAGGGACAAGCTGCTCGTCTTTTCCGACGCGATGGACGTCGGCTCGATCGAGGAGACCTATCACCACTTCACCGGCCGCGTGCGGCTCTCTTTCGGCTGGGGCACCAACCTCACCAACGACTTCGTCGGCTGCGCCCCGGACGGCTCGTTCAATCTCGATCCGATCTCGCTGGTCTGCAAGGTGTCGTCGGTCGACGGCCATCCGGCGGTCAAGCTCTCCGACAATCCGGAGAAGGCAACCGGCCTCCCCTCGGAGATCGAGCGTTACCTGCGCGTGTTCGGCGACGTCGGCCGCGTGCGCAAGCCGGTGCTGGTCTAGCAATTCTCTCGATCGGGTAAACCGCACGCCACGAATGCGCGGCATTGGTTCGCCAATACCGCGCCAGTTCCGCTTCCTCAGTATTTGAAGCGATCTGCGCGCATCCACGTCACGACGCCTTCACCCTACGGCGCAGTCCCCCGCGTCTTTCAGGTCGAGTTAAGCAACCATCCCTTCTACTTGACGTTGCAGGCGCAACGCTCCGCTGGGGTCGTTGATCGATTTGGGGAACTAAGGGTGTTTCGCAGGACATCGGCGTCGACGAAGGGACACAGCTTCCTTCATGTCATCAAGCTCGTCTCGCCTTTCGTGATGGTCGTCGTGCTTCAGGCGGCGATTGCGGGATTCAGCCTCGAGGTGATGTCATCGGTCCGCGCCTATGTCGCGGGCGAAGCGCTGTGGTCGCGCTCGCAGAAGAACGCCGTCTATTTCCTCAATAGCTATTTGCATTCGGGCGAACCGAGCCAGTTCGCGCAATACCAGGCCTCGCTCGCCGTTCCGATCGGCGACGAGTTCGCACGCTGGGCGCTCGAGCGAGATCCCGTCGACGTCGAAGCCGCCCGCATCGGCTTCCTGCAAGGCGGCAACCATCCCGATGACGTTCCGGGATTGATCTGGCTGTTTCGCTATTTCAACCGCGTCAGCTTCCTCCAGGAAGCGATCCGCGAGTGGGCGGCCACCGATCCGATGCTGCTGGAGCTGAGCGTGTTCGGCGAGGTCATCCGGTCCGAGCTGGAGAAGGGCCCTGTTCAGGACAGCGGCCGCCTGCGATTCCTGTCGTCGCGGCTCTCTGAGCTCAACACCCAGTTCACGGTGCATGCCAACCGCTTCTCCACCGTCCTCGGCGAAGGCTCCCGCGCGATCAAATTGACGCTGACCAGCATCAACATCCTCACCGCCGTGACGCTGATCCTGCTGCTGATCTGGCACACGCGGCGATTGGTGCTGCAACGAAAGGCGTTCGAGGATGCCCTGCATGCCGAGAAGGAGCGCCTGGCCTGGCAGGCGTCGCACGACTGGCTGACGGGCCTTGCCAACCGCCGCGCCTTCGAGGCGCGCCTGCAAGGCGAGCTCGACAATATCGCGGCAGGCTCGCTGGGCCTGATCCTGCTCGACCTCGACCAGTTCAAGAACGTCAACGACAGCTGCGGCCATCTTGCGGGCGACCGCCTGCTCTGCCAGGTCTCGCGCCTCCTGCAACAGGACCGGCGCCCGCATGATCTGGTGGCCCGGCTCGGCGGCGACGAATTCGGCCTGATCCTGCCGCGGTGCTCGCCGTTCGACGCAACGGACATCGCCGAACGGCTGCGACGAGCGCTCGAGCTGTTCAGCTTCGCCTGGGACGATCGCTGCTTTGCAGTGACTGCCAGCATCGGCATCACCTGCATCACCGACCGCGACACCACGCTCGAGGACGCGATGCGGCGCGCGGATGCCGCCTGCTATCGCGCCAAGGAAAAGGGACGCAACCGGGTTCAGGTCGACGGTGTGCGGCCCGACGTCGTCCTCGTTGCAGCACGGCCACGCGAAGCTGCCCGCGCCTGAGGCCGCCCGCCCTATCGGCGCAAAGGCAGAATCCCGAGGCCCGCAAGGTGCGCGTCGAGGAACTGCTCCACCTGCTGGCGCAGCAACTGGGGCGGCACGGCCACCATGCGCTCCTCGAGACCGAGCGAGATGATGCCGTGCACCGCGGAGAACAGGGTGCGCGACAACAGCGCGATCTTCACGTCATCCGCATCCGGCAGCAGCCGCACCAGCGGCGGGTGCATCAGCGCGAAGGCGTCCATCACCATCTGAAGGATGTCGTCCGGATAGGGGCGATCGTCCTCCATCCGATGCTCGAACAGCGAACGCAGCAAATTGGCGTGCTCCGCAAAGAATTCGAGATAGGCCTCGGCAAGCCCGTAGAGCTGGCCGACCGGATCCTCGGCCGGAACCCCCGAAAGCCGCGATGTGAGCGCCTGAACGGTCTCCCGATTGACGGTCAGGATCACCCCGTCGAAGTCGCCGAACTCGTTATAGACGCTGCCGACCGAGCAGCCGGCGGCTTCGGCGACGTCACGAACCTTCAATGATCTCAAACCCTTAGAAGAAATTATGGTGCGGGCGATCTCCAGGATCAGGAGCCGTCGCCGAACTTTTTTTTGGTCGCGCAGCGATTCTTCTTGAACATTGTTCATTTTCAAGCTACTCATGTGAACATTGTTCAAATTAACCCGGAGACCTGCAAAATGCAAACCCTCGCTGTTGATATTGCCACCACCTTCGTCGACGACGCCGCAGCCCTCGTGACCGGCCTCGGCCGGGCCATCCTCAAGCACGCGATGGCGCCGATCGATCGCATCGCCAATGCCTGCGACATTGCCGGCGTGCTCGCTGAGCGTCGCGCGACCTTCCGGATGTGGCGCGCCAACCGTGGCCGCGCCCGTCGCGAAGGCCGCAGGTTCAGCCTGCTTGGTCGCTTCTCCCCCTTTCGCCACCTCGCTCACCTCACCTGAGGCACCCGCCGCGAAGCGGTTCGAATGCAAGAAAAGGCCGCAATGAAGGACTTACCATTTTCCGACATTCGCGGCCGATGTCGCGGGCCTTACCGGTGCGGTTCAGTTTTTGCTCACGGCCCGTCGCATATCCGGGTCAGCGCGGCCCTTCCGCCCAAAGCCGACGCGGCCGCAACCGGAAATTTGCGAACCTAACGAGACCATTTGGAGACCAACAGGATCGGAGGGATCGAGGGGACAGAGCAGGCCGACGACCATCGTCACTCTGCAATCGTTCGTCCCATTCCCTTCCGGTCGTGACGCTTTCACCGCCCACGAAGCAACCTCAGGCTGCCTTTCCAAAACAGGACTAGTCATGATCAGGGAATTGATGTCGTCACGCCGCTTCGCGCCGCTGTTCTGGGCGCAGTTCTTCTCGGCGCTCAATGACAACGTGCTCAAGAACGCACTCGTCATCATCCTGCTTTACAGTGCCGCGACCGGCCACGGCGACGCGCTGGTGACGGTGGCAGGCGCCGTCTTCATCTTCCCCTATTTCATCCTGTCCGGGCTCGGCGGACAGCTCGCCGACAAATACGTCAAATCCGTCGTCGCAAGGCGACTCAAATTCACCGAGATCTTCGCCGCGGGCTTTGCCGCCGCCGGCTTCTTCCTGCACTCGGTGCCGCTGCTGTTCGCAGCGCTCGCGCTGTTCGGCATCATCGCCGCCCTGTTCGGCCCCGTGAAATATTCCATGCTGCCGGACCAGCTCGAGCTCGGCGAGCTCGCGACCGGCAATGCGCTGGTCGAAGGCGCGACCTTCATGGCCATCCTGCTCGGCACCGTCGCCGGCGGCCAGTTCGTGGCCGGCTCCGCCCATATGGGCTGGGTCGCATCCGCCGTGGTGGTGCTGGCTCTGCTGTCCTGGGCTTTCGCTTCCCGCATTCCGCAGACCACGCCCTCCGCGCCCGATCTGCCCGTCGATGCCAATCCCTGGACCTCGACGCTCGGCTTACTGAAGACGCTGCACGCCGACCACCGTCTGTGGGACGGGACCGTGATCGTCTCCTGGTTCTGGCTGGTCGGCGCCATCGTGCTGTCGCTGCTGCCGGCGCTGGTCAAGGAGGTCGTCGGCGGCACCGAAGGCGTGGTGACGCTGTGTCTTGCGATCTTCGCGATCGGCATCGCCATCGGCTCGCTGTTCGCGGCACAACTGAGCCACGTTCGCCCGAACCTCGCCCTGGTGCCGATCGGCGCCATCATCATGGGGTTTGCCGGCCTCGATCTCGC
Source organism: Bradyrhizobium sp. CCBAU 45394 (assembly GCF_028128655.1). NCBI lineage: Bacteria > Pseudomonadati > Pseudomonadota > Alphaproteobacteria > Hyphomicrobiales > Nitrobacteraceae > Bradyrhizobium > Bradyrhizobium sp. CCBAU 45394. Next base: position 71,839 of record NZ_LBIX01000169.1, read on the forward strand.
CTGGGCCATTGGCGTGACCACCAAGGGTCACGACATCACCGCGCTCGACTTCGCAACCTCGTTCGCGGGCCTGCGCATGCTGATCGACTTCGTCGCCTTCGCATTCGGCGGCGGCCTGTTCGTCGTCCCCTCCTTCGCCGCAGTCCAGGCCTGGTCGGTCCCCTCCGAGCGCGCCCGCATCATCGCGGCCGGCAATGTGCTACAGGCTGCCTTCATGGTGGTCGGCTCGCTGTTCGTCGCGCTGCTGCAGGCCGCAGGCCTCCATGTCGGCTGGATCTTCTTCGGCCTTGGCGTCGCCAGCTTCGGCGCGGTGTGGTTCGTGCTGACGAAATGGGGCAAGGAAGGCGTGCGCGATTTCGGCGGGTTGCTGTTCCGCGCACTGTTCCGCACCGAGATCCGCGGCCTCGAGAACCTGCCGCCATCCGGCACGCGCATGCTGATCGCGCCGAACCATGTCAGCCTGATCGACGGCCCGCTGCTGCACGCCGTGCTGCCGATCGACGCGAGTTTCGCGGTCGATACCGGCATCGCCAAGGCCTGGTGGGCCAAGCCGTTCCTGCGGGTGGTGAAGCATTACACCATGGACCCGACCAAGCCGCTGGCCGCGCGCGACCTGATCAAGCTGGTTGCCGCCGGCGAGCCGGTGGTCATCTTTCCGGAAGGACGCATCACCGTCTCCGGCTCGCTGATGAAGGTTTATGACGGCACCGCGATGATCGCGGACAAGGCCGACGCCGTGGTCGTGCCCGTCCGCATCGAAGGCGCGCAGCGCTCGCATCTCAGCTACCTCAACAGCAGCCAGATCAAGCGCTCGTGGTTTCCGCGGGTGACGGTCACGATCCTGCCGCCGGTCAAGCTTCCGGTCGATCCGGCGCTGAAGGGCAAGGCACGCCGCAACGCCGCGGGTGCAGCGCTCCAGGACGTGATGATCGACGCTCTGGTCAAGAACGCCATGCTCGATCACTCGCTGTTCGAAGCGCTCGGACACGCCTATCGCGACCGCGACACCGGCAAGGTCATCGTCGAGGACGCGCTCGGCACCAAGCTGACCTATCGCAAGCTGATCCTCGGCGCGCAGGTCCTGAGCCGGAAGCTCGAGGTCGGCACGGCGGTCGGCGAGAATGTCGGCGTGCTGCTGCCGAACTCCGCGGGCGTCGCCGTCGTCTTCATGGCGCTGCAAAACATCGGCCGGGTCCCGGCGATGCTCAACTTCTCCGCCGGCCCGGTCAACGTCCTCGCCGCCATGAAGGCCGCGCAGGTCAAGACCGTGTTGACCTCGAAGGCCTTCATCGAGAAGGGCAAGCTCGACAAGCTGATGGCCGCGATCTCCGCGGAGGCCCGAATTGTCTATCTCGAAGATGTCCGCGCCTCGATCGGTGTGGCCGACAAGATCAAGGGCCTGCTCGCAGGTACAGCGCCGCGGGTCACCCGCCAGGCCAACGATCCTGCCGTCGTTCTGTTCACGTCGGGCTCGGAAGGCACGCCCAAAGGCGTGGTGCTGTCCCACCGCAACATCCTCGCCAACGCGGCGCAGGCGCTGGCGCGGGTCGATGCCAACGCCAATGACAAGGTGTTCAACGTGCTGCCGGTGTTCCACTCCTTCGGGCTGACAGGCGGGATGATGATGCCGCTGCTCGCGGGCATTCCGATCTACATGTACCCGTCCCCGCTGCACTATAGGATCGTGCCCGAGCTGATCTACCAGACCGGCGCCACCATCCTGTTCGGCACCGACACGTTCCTCACCGGCTACGCGCGCTCGGCGCATGCTTACGACTTCCGCACCCTGCGTCTCGTGATCGCCGGCGCCGAGGCGGTCAAGGACCGCACCCGGCAGGTGTTCATGGAGCGCTACGGCATCCGCATCCTCGAGGGCTATGGCGTCACCGAGACGGCGCCGGTACTGGCGATGAACACGCCGATGGCCAACCGCCCCGGCACCGTCGGCCGCCTGTCGCCGCTGATGGAAAGCCGCCTCGATCCGGTCCCCGGCATCGAGAACGGCGGCCGCCTCTCCGTGCGCGGACCGAACGTGATGCTCGGTTACCTCAGGGCCGAAAATCCCGGCGTGCTCGAAGTGCTCGCGGAAGGCTGGCACGACACCGGCGACATCGTCGCCATCGACCCGGCCGGCTTCATCACCATCAAGGGCCGCGCCAAGCGCTTTGCCAAGATCGCAGGCGAGATGGTCTCGCTGTCGGCAGTCGAAAGCATCGCGGCGACGCTGTGGCCGCAGGCCGGCTCGGTCGCCGTGTCGATCCCCGACCAGCGCAAGGGCGAGCGCATCGTGCTGCTGACGACGGAGAAGACCGCCGATCGCAGCGCGATGCAGAGCCAAGCCAAGGCGATCGGCGCGTCCGAGCTGACAGTGCCCGCCGCGATCATGGTGGTCGACAAGGTACCGCTGCTCGGCACCGGCAAGACCGACTATGTCACGGCAACGACGATGGCCCGCGAGCAGGCATCCGCGCCGGAGCGCGAGGTGGCGTAATCCAGATGCACGAGGCGCCTCAATCAGGCGACGCGCGATGTCCGGGAGTGGTTCTGCTTCATGGCATCGCGCGCACCTCGGCATCCCTGACTAGGCTGGAGCGGGCGCTCCGGGCGAGCGGGTTCACGACGCTTAACATCGACTATTCCAGCCGCAGCAAGCCGATCGCGGCCATCGTAGACGACATTCATCCGGCGATCGCCCGTTTCGCCGAAGTCGAGGCGCCGCTGCATTTCGTCGCACATTCGATGGGCGGCCTCGTCGCGCGCGCCTACATCGCAAGACACCGCCCCGCCCGGCTTGCCCGCGTCGTGATGCTGGGCACGCCGAACAGCGGCAGCGAGGTCGCTGATCTCCTGCAGGGATTTCTGCCCTACCGCGCATTCTACGGGCCAGCCGGCCTCGAGCTCACCACCACGCCCGCGACCGCGCCGAATGCCTTCCCCGCCATCGACTATCCGGTCGGTGTGATCGCCGGAAACCGCTTCATCGATCCTGTCGCCGGTCTCTTCGTTCTGCCGAAGCCCAATGACGGACGGGTGTCGGTGCAGAGCACGATGCTGGCCGGCATGACCGACCATGTCGTCGTGAAGGCGTCCCACACCGGGCTGCCACGTCACGCCGTCGCGATCGCGCAGACGATCGCTTTTCTGCGCAACGGCCATTTTCGGCCGAGGTAACGGGTCACGGCGCTGTCCGCCGTTCCTGTGCATAGCGAACCAGCGCGGCGAAGCGATAGATGCCGTGCACGAACTTGCCGTAGGGCATGGTGATGAACAGCGCAAACACCGCGCCGAGATGCAGCGCCAATAGCGGCCCCATGGCCGCGGTCTCGCGCAGGAGCAGAAGCAGCATGCCGGTGAGACCGGTCAGGAACAGCATGGCGATGAAGCCGACATCCATGCCGTAGCTGTTCTCGTCCAGCAGTTCCGGCGCCCTGCGCAATTTCGCGACGTACAGGCCGATCGGCCCGACGATGAGGCCGATGCCGCCGAGCGCGCCGAGCACGACGGGCAGATCCCACCACGGATACGGCGCCTCGCGTCCGAGGAGATAGTGATACAGCGTGGCGACGGACGTCGCGGCAAAGCACAGCAGGAAGCCGTAGAATGTCAGATGGTGATAGAGCTTGCGCCGGTCGGTCGGCTTGTCGTCCTCGTTGTAGCAGCCGACGCCGCCGCCATGGAGATAGCGCAGCTCGCCGGCATCGCGGATCGCCTGGACAATCGAGCCGCCGTCCGCTCTGCCGCCGATCGGCGTGCCGATATCGCGCCAGAAGGCACGCACGCTCATGACAAGTGCAAGGATGGCATAGAGGAGTGCCGCGCTGAACAACGCAGCCATCGCGTTGTGCGGCATCAGTCTGTAGAACGCGCCCGGCCCGGTATGGACACCGAACAGCACGCTGCGATCGTTCAGCGCAGCAAAGCCGAAGATAAAGGCGCCCATGCTGAGCGCAGCGACGATGCTGATCAAGAGACCATTGCGCGCGAAGGCGCCGGACAGCGCCTGCGGCCAGGCGTAGGCCGCATAAGACTCCGCGCGCGCGACCGCGAGCGTCTTCGGGACGTTGACGTCGAATTCGTGCGGCGGCGAGAACTGGCAATCGACGTAGCAGGCGCCGCAGGAATGGCAGAGGTTGGCGAGATAGTTGAGATCGCCGTCGGAGAAGGCGCGGCGCATCTCCATGGCGGGAAATACCGCGCAAAGACCCTCGCAGTAGCGGCAGGAATTGCAGACCGTCATCAGGCGGTCGGCTTCGTCCAGAATTTGGGTTCCGTGCATGGCTCTACTTCGTCAGGCCTTTGCCCTCGAGCCATTTCTGGATCAGGGCCGCGACCTCGAGGTTGTTCTTGTCCATCATCACCATATGCGAATTGCCCTTGATGCCAGCCTGTGGGAGGTCGACGATGTCGACGCTGCCCCCGGCCGCCTTGATGGCGTCCGCAAAGGCGATGCCGTTGGCGCGGATCTTGGGCCAGCGCGAATCGCGCTCGATATAGTCGCCGTAGATGATGAGGGTCGGAATGTTCTTCAGCACATCCGCCCTCGCGGGATCACCGATGCCGGCCGGCTCGATCGCAATCAGCGCCTTGACCTTGTCAGGCCGGGCTTGCGCCACCTTGAAGCCGAAGCTGCCGGCTTGGCTGTGGAACAGGATCACCGAGGGGCCGACGCGATCGAGCTCGGCGATATAGGCGGCGATGGTCGCATCATCGGTCGTGGTCCAGCGCGGTACGTTCTGCTTGACGAAATTCTGGTAGCCCTCGACCGGAAACTGGTTGCCCGGCAGCACCTTTCGCTTGGCGGGATCGGGATCGTAGGAGTTTGGCCCATCACCGATACGGAAACGCTCGAACGGATTGGCCGTGGTGAGGAAGACAGGCTCGCTCTTGAAGATATCAGGATATTGCGCCCAGCCTGCGCGCCCGCGCTCCACCGCGTCGGAATTGTAGACCGCCCATCCCTTGCGCAGAAAATAATTCAGCCAGCCTTCGCGTCCGTCAGGCGTGGTTTCGTAGGTGACGCCGGTCAGTCCGCCGCCGTGCCACATCAGCAGCGGATAAGCCCCCTCCTCGTTGGCCGGCAGGAAATACTGCACGTACATCTGCTCGACCTGATACGTGCCATTGGGATCGACCTTGGCCGGCACGCCGCCAGGCGCGAACACGACCTCCTTCACCGGCTTGCCGGAGATTTCGACAAGACGCCCGCCGACATGGAACGACCCCATGTCGCGCAGGGTGATCGGCTCAGCGGCGCGGGCGTGGCCGACGATCAGCAGCGCCATGATCGAGGCAATGACAATACGCGACATGGTTTCTCCCATCACCTTATCTTCTTGGTCCTAGTTCTTCGCATGACGTGCCGCTTCCCGCCCTGCGATCCGCCCGAACACGCTGCCGATGGTCATGCCAATGCCCGCCGCATAGCCCTTGCCGAGCACGTTGCCGGCCATGATCTCGCCGGCCGCGAACATGTTGCCTGATGGCTTGCCGTCAGCCATCAGCATCCGCGCTTCCTTGGTCACGCGCGTGCCGAGATAGGTGAAGGTGATGCCGGGCCGCACCGGATAGGCGAGATAGGGCGGCGTCTCGATCCGCCGCGCCCAATGCGTCTTCTGCGGCGTGATGCCCTCCGTGCGGCAGTCGTCCAGGATAGTGTGGTCGAACGTGCCGGGCCTCACCGCGGCGTTGAACTCGGTGATGGTCTTTTCCAGCGCGGCCGGATCGAGCTCGAGCTTGCTGGCAAGCTCCGCGACGGTCTGCCCGGCGATCGGCGGGAACAGCGTCGGCATGAACGAGGTAACGACGGTGGAATCGAAGATGATATAGGCAATCTGATCGGGCTGCGCCGCGACCAGCCGGCCCCAGATCGCATAGCGCTTCGGCCAGATGTCCTCGCCCTCGTCATAGAAGCGCTGGGCGTGCTTGTTGACGACGATGCCGAACACGACCGAGTCATGACGCGTGATGATGCCGCCGTCGAATTTCGGCGCGCGGGCGTCGATCGCCACCGCGTGGCACTGGGTGGGATCGCCGACCTCCTGCACGCCCTTGTCGAGCAGCATTTTCAGGATCGAGCCGCGGTTATAGGGCGTGCCGCGGATCAGGAAGTTGTCAGCCGCCTCGCCCCAATACTGCTTCAGCCATTCGATGTTGGCCTCGAACCCGCCGGCCGCGGCGACCAGAGACGTCGCGCGGATCTCGGTCTCGCCCTTGATCGGCCGCTTGAGGCGGGCGGCCAGGAACATGCCGTCCTCGATCACGAGGTCCGTGACCTCGGCATCGTATTCGACATCGACGCCGAGCCGCTCGGCGGTGAGGTAGAGCGCATTCAGCATCGCGCGGCCGCCGCCGAGAAAGAAGGAGTTGGTGCGGCCGAGGCTCAGCGTGCCGCCGAGCGAGGGCTGCCAGCGCACGCCCTGCTCCACGATCCAGTTCAGGATGTCCTTGGACTCCCGGATCATGTGGCGCGCAAGTTCCTCGTCGGTCCGCCCGCCGGTGACCAGCAGCAGATCCTTCCAGAATTCCTCCTCGGTGTAGGGGCCGGTGAGGATTTCGGTGGCAGCGTCATGGGCGCAGCGCATGTTGCGGGTGTGGCGGGTGTTGCCGCCGCGATAGAATTTTGGCGCGCCTTCAAGCACGAGCACCGAGGCGCCGCCACGACGCGCCGCGATCGCCGCACACAGCGCCGCGTTGCCGCCTCCGATCACCAGCACGTCGTATTTGCTGCTCATGCCGTCTGCCCGATGCGACGAAGTTGGAGACATTCTGCCCGCCGGCGGCCTCGGTCAACCGGTCTGCCATTGCGTACTTTTGTATACAAAGATATACAGAAGCTGCGCAAGCCGCATCTCTGCATGGGCAGGATGCGCTTTTCGCTTCGAGGATGCATGACGAGACGCCCGGCAAAGGCAGGATCGATCGCGCGCGGCGCGGGCGTCGCGCTGGGCGAAGCGGTGTTCCGCTCACTCTGCGAGGCGCTCCAGGCCGGCAGCTACCGCGCGGGCGATCGCCTGCGCGAGGAGGAAGTGGCGCAGCGGCTGAAGGTCAGTCGCACGCCGGTTCGCGAAGCGCTGGGCCGCCTCGCGGCGCGCGGCTTCGTCGAGCCCGCCGGCGGCCGCGGCCTGATCGTCCGCAACCTCGATATCTCCGAGGTGCTCGAGCTCTACGCCATGCGCGAGATCATGGAAGGCGCCGCCGCGCGCCTCGCCGCCGAGCACGCCTCGGCGACCGAAATCGACGCGCTCCGGGACATCGAGCAGACCTTCGTCGAGGCGCCCGCGACCGACGCGATCGAGATGGCGCGGCTCAACCGCGCCTTCCACGAGGCGATCTGCCGCGCCGCGCGCAACCGCTATCTCGACAACGCCTCCCGCGAACTGCAGGACTGGATCGCCCTGCTCGGCCCGACCACCTTCACGGTGACGGGACGCCCCACGACCAGCCACGGCGAGCACCAGGCCATCATCGACGCCATCGCCGCACGCGACGGCGACAGGGCCGAACAGCTTGCGCGCGCACACATCCGCGAGGCGCTGCGCTGCCGGCTCAAATTGTTGCAGAAGCAGTAGAGCGCTGCGCTCACGCCAGCACATCCGCGGCGACCGCCTTCGAGACATCCCGGACGTCGGCGGGCTTGAGCCGCACCTGCAAGCCGCGCTGGCCGCCATTGAGATAGACGTAGTCATGCGCGAGCGCGCTCTGCTCGATCACCGTGCGCACGGGCTTGCGCTGCCCGAACGGGCTGATGCCGCCGACCTTGAAGCCAGTGACGCGCTCCGCCTCCAGCGGCTTCATCATCTGCGCCGACTTTCCGCTCACGGCGGCGGCGAGCTTCTTCATCGAGACCTCCTGGTCGGACGGCACGATCACGCAGACCGGCTTGCCGTCGACGAGCGCCATCAGCGTCTTCAACACGCGCGCCGGATTCTCACCGAGGGCCGACGCCGCCTGGAGCCCGATGCTCTCCGCATCGGGATCATAGTCGTAAGCGTGGACGGTGAAGGCTACATCGGCGGCCGCGAGCGCGCGTGTGGCGGGAGTGACTTTGGACATGGGTCACATTTACCACCGTCATTGCTGGGAGCGAAGCGACGAGTACGGCGCAAACTCTCCCCGGGTCGTCCTGGCGAAAGCCAGGACTCATTACCCCAGGGAGCGGTTTGGCGAAGACTTGTCGTTCGGTATTGCCACCGTCCGCGCTCGATAGATTCCGCGGTATGGGTCCTGGCTTTCGCCAGGACGACATCGGAGTGTTGGGTGGATATCGCGCCGCCCAACGAACGCCGCCGCCCTTACTCCGCAGCGTCCCGCATCTCCACGCGTTCGGCTCTGGCCGCGCAGAACTTGAATTCCGGGATCTTGCCGAACGGATCGAGCGCCGGGTTGGTCAGGAGGTTCGCCGCTGCCTCCGCGTAGCAGAACGGCATGAACACCATGTTCTCCGGAACGTCGCGGTCGGAGCGGACCTTGACCTCGACGGCGCCCCGGCGGGTCTCCAGGCGAATGAAATCGCCAGGCGCGAGCTGCTTCTTGTGCATGTCCTTCGGGCCCATGAAGGCGACCGCCTCCGGCTCGATCTGGTCGAGCACCTGGGCGCGGCGGGTCATCGAGCCGGTGTGCCAATGCTCCAGCACGCGGCCGGTCGAGAGCACCATCGGATATTCGGCGTCGGGCAATTCATCCGGCGGGATGACCTTCGCGGGCACGATCTTGCCGCGGCCGCTCGCGGTCGGGAAGCCCGTGGTGAAGATGATTTCGTTGCCCGGCTTGTTCGGATCGTCCGCCGGATAGGTGACGGCACCTTCGCGCACCAGCCGTTCCCAGCTGATGTTCTTGAGCGACGGCATGAGCTCTGCCATCTCGGTGTAGACATCGCCGGCGCCGGCGTAATTCCACGGCAGGCCCATGCGCTTGCCGATCTCCTGGATGATCCAGAGATCCTGCCGCGCATCGCCCGGCGGCTTGATCACCTGGCGCGCGAGCTGCACGCGGCGATCGGTGTTGGTGAAGGAGCCCTCCTTCTCGGCGAAGGCCGAGGCCGGCAGGATCACGTCGGCGTGGAACGCGGTCTCGGTCACGAAGAGGTCCTGCACCACGAGATGGTCGAGCATGGCGAGCGCGTGGCGCGCGTGCTGGAGATCGGGGTCCGACATCGCGGGGTTTTCGCCCTCGATATACATGCCCTTGATCTCGCCGGCATGGATCGCGTTCATGATCTCGACCACCGTGAGGCCGCGCACGGGATCGAGATCCTGCTGCCACAGCTTCTCGAAGGCCCCGCGCAAGTCGTCGCGGCCGACCGGCTGGTAATCCGGCAGGAACATCGGGATCAGGCCGGCATCGGAGGCGCCCTGCACGTTGTTCTGGCCGCGCAGCGGATGCAGGCCGGTGCCGGGGCGGCCGACCTGGCCGGTGATCAGCGCGAGCGCGATCAGGCAGCGCGCATTGTCGGTGCCGTGGACGTGCTGGCTGATGCCCATGCCCCAGAAGATGATCGACGATTTTGCCCGCGCATAGGTGCGTGCAACCTCGCGCAGCGTTTGCGCCGGGACGCCGCAGATCGCCTCCATCTTCTCCGGCGTGAATTCCTTGATCTTCTCCTTGAGGTCCTCAAAACCCTCGGTGTAGCCGGCGATGTACTGGTCGTCGGTCAGGCCTTCAGTGATGATCGTGTTGATCATCGCGTTCAGCATGGCGACGTCGGAGCCGGGCTTGAACTGCAGATGCTTGGTCGCATGGCGCGACAGCGTCTGCCGGCGCGGGTCCATCACGAACAGCTTGGCGCCGTTCTGCTTGACCGCGTTCTTGATGAAGGTCGCGGCGACCGGATGGTTCACGGTCGGGTTGGCGCCGATCACGATGATGACCTCGGCGTCCATCGCCGCGGAGAACGGCGCCGACACGGCGCCCGAGCTGAGACCTTCGAACAGCGCCGCCACCGACGAGGCGTGGCACAGCCGGGTGCAGTGGTCGACATTGTTGGAGCCGAAACCGGTGCGCACCAGCTTCTGGAACAGATAGGCCTCTTCGTTCGAGCCCTTGGCCGAACCGAAGCCGGCGAGCGCCTTCACGCCGTTCGTGTCGCGGATCTTGACGAGACCCTTGGCAGCGATGTCGAGCGCCTCTTCCCAGCTCGCTTCGCGGAAATGCGTGAACGGATTGGCCGGATCGACCTGGTCGTTGGCATCCTTCTTCGCATTGGGCAGCCGCACCAGCGGCTTGGTCAGGCGGTGCGGATGGTGGATGTAGTCGAAGCCGAAGCGGCCCTTCACACAGAGGCGGTTGTGATTGGCAGGGCCATCACGGCCCTCGGCATAGATCACCTTCTCGTCCTTGACCTCGTAGGTCACCTGGCAGCCGACGCCGCAGAACGGGCAGAGCGAATCGACCTTCTTGTCTGCGTAAGTCACGCGGGTCTGGTTCTCGTCGAGCATCACGGCCGGCATCAACGCGCCGGTCGGGCAGGCCTGCACGCATTCGCCGCAGGCGACGCAGGTGGACTCGCCCATGGGATCGTCGAAGTCGAACACGATCTTCGAGCCATGGCTGCGGTAGGCCATGCCGATGACGTCGTTGACCTGGACCTCGCGGCAGGCGCGCACGCACAGGCCGCACTGGATACAGGCATCGAGATTGACGCGCATCGCCGGATGGCTCGCGTCGGTCGCCCAGCGCTCGGCGGCGGGAAAGCGGCTCTCGGTGACGCCGGTGGTCTCGGCCCAGTGCCAGAACTTCGAGTCCGGATCGTGCGAGGTTTCGCGCGCCGGCTGGTCGGCGACGAGCAGCTCCATCACCATCTTCTGCGCGGAAACCGCACGCGCGGACTCGGTCTTCACCTTCATGCCGACCGACGGCGTGCGCTTGCAGGACGCCGCCAGAACGCGCTCGCCCTCGATCTCGACCATGCAGGCGCGGCAATTGCCGTCGGGACGATAGTCGGGCGCCGGCGAGTAGCAGAGATGCGGGATCTCGCGGCCCTGGCGTTTTGCGACTTGCCAGATAGTCTCGCCGGGACTGGCCTCGACCTGCTTGCCGTCGAGCTCGAACGTAATCTTCGTCATTCGGCCGCTTCCTTGAACTCGTCAGGGAAATACTTGATCACGGTGGTAAGCGGATTCGATGCCGCCTGTCCGAGCCCGCAGATCGAGGCATCGCGCATCGCCTGGCTCAATTCTTCCAGCAACGCGCGGTTCCAGACCGGCTTCTGCATCAGCAGCGCCGCCTTCTGGGTTCCAACGCGGCACGGCGTGCACTGGCCGCAGCTCTCGTCCTCGAAGAATTTCATCAGGTTCAGGGCCGCTGCTCGCACGCTGTCCTTCTGCGACAGGATCACGATCGCGGCCGAGCCGATGAAGCAGCCGTATTTCTCCAGCGTGCCGAAATCGAGCGGGATGTCGTCCATCGACGCCGGCAGGATGCCGCCCGAGGCGCCGCCCGGCAGGTAGGCGTAGAAGGTGTGGCCGTCGGCCATGCCGCCGCAATATTCGTCGATCAACTCGCGCACGGTGATGCCTGATGGCGCGAGCTTCATGCCGGGATTTTTCACGCGGCCGGAGACCGAGAAGCTGCGCAGGCCATGACGTTCGTGGCGGCCGTGGCCCTTCCACCAGTCGGCGCCCTTCTCGACGATGTCGCGCACCCACCACAGCGTCTCGACGTTGTTGATCAGCGTCGGCAGTCCGAACAGGCCGACCTGGAACGGATAAGGCGGCTTGTGCCGGGGCAGGCCGCGCTTGCCCTCGATGCTCTCGAGCAGCGAAGATTCCTCGCCGCAGATATAGGCGCCGGCGCCGCGGCGCATATGCAGCGTCGGGCCGCCCGGCGGCAGCTTTGCGATCTCGCGCTCCAGGATCTCGCGTGCGGCCGGATATTCGTCGCGGATGTAGATGTAGACGTCGGACGCCTCAACGATATGCGCACCGATCAGGGTGCCCTCGAGGAAGCGGTGCGGGTCGTTGTTGAGGTAGACGCGGTCCTTGAAGGTGCCCGGCTCGCCCTCGTCGCCGTTGACCGCCATCAGCCGCGGGCCGGCCTCGCCAAGCACCGCGCGCCATTTGCGTCCCGTCGGGAAGCCCGCGCCGCCGAGACCACGCAGGCTGGAATCCTCGAGAAGCCTGAGGATATCGTCCTTGCTGACCGCCCCGGAGCGCAGCCGCTCCAGCAGCTTGTATCCGCCGTCCTGCACATAGGCGTCGTAGTCGACATAAGCAGGAATGTGCGCGTGAACGTCGCCGCGCGCTGCCGTGGCCAGCACCTCGGCGGCCGTAGCCTGATGCACGAAATGATGGCCGACTTCCGCGACCGGGGCCGCGTCGCACAATCCGACACAGGGCGCGCGTACGACGCGGATGCCGGGACCGGCGCTGCGCTGGAGATCCTGCAACAGCTGCCCACCGCCGAGCATCTCACAGGTCAACGAATCGCAGACGCGGATCGTCAGCGGCGCGATATCAGGCTCACCTTCCTTCACGATGTCGAAATGCGCGTAGAAGGTCGCGGTCTCGAACACCTCGGCGAAGGCGAGCTTCATCTCGTCGGCGAGGGCCGCAAGATGCGCCGCCGAGATCTGGTGATATTTGTCCTGGATCAGGTGGAGATATTCGATCAGGAGGTCGCGCCGCCGCGGGCGATCGCCGAGCAGCTGCTCGATCTCGTGTGCGGCGGTGGGATCGACCTGCCGCCCCTTGGGCGTGGCCTTGGCTCGCTTCCGCCCCTCGCCCGGATGTTCGAACGAGCGGACCTCGTGCACGTCATGGCTCATCGATGAGTCTCGTAAACCTTCTTTAAAACACGTCCAAGTCTAGCCGTTGGCATACCAGATGCCAAGAGAATTCATCCATTCCGATAAGCATTTAAGGGCACGGGGCCAACAAGCCCCACGCCCCTTGCCTCGAACTGTTGGTGGAACCCGACCTCAGGTCTTGTTCATGCACTCCTCGATGTAGAACCAGCGATCGTCGCCGGCGAGGCCCTTGGACTTCACGTCGGCGCGGCAGGCCTTGAGCTTCGGCTTGTTGGCGGACCACTTCGCCTTCATGTCCTTCAGCTTCTGCATGGTGAGCTTGATCTTGCCCGGCTTGGCCTCCGTCGTCGCGGCCGGTGCCGTGGTGGCAGGCGCCGCCGCGGTTTGCGCGGACGCGGCATGAAGGCCAGCGACCAGCAACACGGCCGCAAGGCAAATTCGGGTGCGAAGCATTTAAATCCCCTAAGTACCAGTCTTGATGATGTCTGAAAGGCGAACGCCGCGGGACACCGATGATGAGCATCCCGCGGCTGTCTTGATGGCGATCAGAATATCTTGACCGCGCTCTCCAGCGTCTTCCACACACCCCAGAGCAGGGGAATGCCGACGAAGGCCCAGAACAGCGCCGCCTTGGCGTCAAGCCCGCCAAACCCGATGCCGTAAGAGCCGTGCGGTCCGGCTGCGGCGGCGCTGGCGCTCGCCGCCTGCAACTTGGCGACATCGGCCTCCTTCATGTGCCACTTCGGATCGACCGGCTTGATCAGGTAGTTGCAGATCAGGCCCGCGATCAGCATCGCGCACAGGATGTACATGGTGGTGTTGTAGAGCTGATCGCGCGGCACGCCCGCCGCGAGCTGGAACTCGCGGATGTAGTTGACCACGACGGGGCCGATGATGCCCGCGGTGGACCATGCCGTCAGCAGCCGGCCGTGGATGGCGCCCACGAACTGCGTGCCGAACATGTCGGCGAGATAGGCCGGCACGGTCGCAAAGCCCCCGCCATACATCGACAGGATGATGCCGAAGCCGAGCACGAAGAGCAGCTTCGAGCCCATCGCCGCAAAGGTCGGCGCCAGTGCATAGAGCACGATGCCGAGGATGAAGAAGGTGTAGTAGGTGTTCTTGCGTCCGATCTTGTCCGACAGCGATGCCCAGAAGAAGCGGCCGCCGATGTTGAACAGCGACAGCAATCCGGCGAAGCCCGCGGCGATCGCGGCGATCTGCGCCTTCTGCCCGGCATCGAGCGCGTTGAAGCCGACGTCCGGCAGGCCGATCAGCTTGCCGGCGAAGATCTCCTGCAGCATGGGCGAGGCCATGCCGATCACGCCGATACCCGCCGACACGTTCAGGCAGAGCACCCACCAGATCAGCCAGAACTGCGGCGTCTTGTGTGCGTCATTGAGATGAACGTTGTTCTTCGAGATCATCGCGTTGGCCTTGGACGGCGGGGTCCAGCCTTCGGGCTGCCAGCCGGGCGGCGGCAAGCGATAACGGAACGCGCCGATCATCATGAACACGAAGTAGATGACGCCCATCGCGACGAAGGTCTCCCAGACGCCGACCGAAGTCGGGGTCTTGAAGTAGTTCATCAAGAGGTTCGCCAGCGGCGCGCCGATCATGGCGCCGCCGCCGAAGCCCATGATGGCCATGCCGGTCGCCATGCCGCGGCGGTCGGGGAACCACTTCACCAGCGTCGACACCGGTGAGATATAGCCAAGGCCGAGACCGATGCCGCCGATCACGCCCGAGCCCAGCCACATCAACCAGAGTTGGTGGGTGTAGATGCCGATCGCGCCGAGAAACAGGCCGCCGCACCAGCACAACGCGGCAACGAAGCCGGCCTTGCGCGGACCGACCCGCTCGAGCCAGCCGCCCCAGATCGCGGCCGAAACGCCGAGCAGCACGAAGAACAGCGTGTACATCCAGCCCAGGCTCGCGACTTTCCAGTCGCAGGTGGTGGAGAACAACTCCTGGAACAGCGAGATGTCGGGGCACGCCTTCGGCGCGTTCAACCCGATCGCGCGCGACAGTGGCAGCCAGAACACCGAGAAGCCGTAGGCCATGCCGATGCACAAATGGATGCACAGCGCCGCAGGCGGCACCAGCCAGCGATTGAAGCCGGCGGTCGCAATCGTCCGCTCACGATCAAGAAAGCCAGAGCCAGCGCCCGATATCGTTCCAGCGCTCTCAATAGTAGACATACAGTCCTCCCCTAAGCCGCCCTTCTGAGCAGCCTGCCGCTAAGATCCTGATCCTCAGCCATTCACGGTGCAGCCAGCTGTCCCCGCTGCCCCGCATCATCATCCGGCGCGCGCCAGGATCGGTCACGCACCTCCGAAAAGTTAACCCCTCGAGCGGGGCTCTATGCCCGATACCACGTGCAGGCTTCGTGTTTGGCCCGTTGATCCGCGTATCGCAGACAACACTCAACCTCCGCGCCCGCACGGAGAAAGTCAATTTGGGCAGAAGCCATGATCGATGTCGATAGACAAAAGGTCGGTATCAACGCGGTAACGCGTCAGGAACGCAGCGCACCATTGGTGTTGCCTATCGGACCATTTGCCTTTTCTATCAAGAACACGATGCGCGCGTCGTTGCGCTCGGTGATCTCCACCGTGTCGCCGGTCTCGCGAATCAGATTCGGAATGTCGATCACCGACAGCGGATCGGTGCAGTACACCTCGAGCTGATCGCCCGGCTGCAACGGTTTGAGCGCCTTGCGTGTCTTCAGGGCGGGCAGCGGGCATTTCAGCCCGGTGAGATCGAGCGTGGTTCTGGTCATGGGCGCAACATGGCGGGACCGATCAATGGCGTCAACGCAACCGGTCAGAGCAGATCGGCATAGGACAGGAACCCCACGCCCTGCCCTGGCTCGACACGCGTGATGTCCTCGCCGAGCTCGACGAGGCCGTCGGTCTCGACCAGCGACGACAACAGCCCGGCGCCTTCGCGCGGGAACTTGATTGCCTCCAGCGCGCCATCCTGTCCCCTCCGCAACGAGACACGAACATATTCGCGGCGGCCGATCTTCTTCTTGTAGGTGAACGCCGCACGCACCGGGATCGGCAACAGCGGCTCCGGCAAACCACCCATCAGCGCCAGCACCGTCGGCCGCACCACATGGACGAAGGTGACGAAACTCGCGACGGGATTGCCGGGCAGGCCGATCAGCGGCGTGCCGCCGATGATGCCCATTGCCACGGGCCGGCCGGGCTTGATCGCCATCCGCCACAGCACCAGCGAGCCGATGCTCTCGACCGCCGCCTTGACGTGATCCTCCTCGCCGGTCGAGACGCCGCCGGTGGTGAGAATCAGGTCGTGGCTGCCTGCAACCTGCTTCAAGCCATTCGCGAGGGAAGTCCGCTCGTCACGCAGGATGCCGAGATCGCTGACCTCGCAGCCGAGCCGGCGCAGCATCGCCATCAGCATGAAGCGGTTGGAGTCGAACAACTGCGAGGCGGCGCGCGGCTCGCCCGGCGACGCCAGCTCGTCGCCGGTCGAGAACACCGCAACGCGGATGCGCCTGACGACGTCGACCCTCGTCAGGCCGAACGCCGCGGCGAGCGCGACATGCTGTGGCCGCAGCCGCTGGCCGGCGCGCAGCGCGACGTGCCCCTGGGGAATGTCCTCGCCGGCAGGGCGGACATTGGCGCCCGGCTTCAGCCCTGGCGGCAGCACGATCCTGGCGGCGTCATCGATGCGGACATCCTCCTGCATGAAGACGGTCCCGGCATCCGGCGGCATCGGCGCACCCGTGAAGATGCGCGCGGTGTGGCCGGGCCTGATCGGCGCGTGAGCAAGGCCGCCGGCCTGGATGCGGCCATCGAGCGGAAACGCCCGTTCCGCGCTGTCCGGAAGATCGGCGTCGCGCACGGCATAGCCGTCGACGGCGGAGTTGGTGAAGGGTGGCAGCGGCAGGGGCGCGGCGATGTCTCGGGCCAGCACGCGACCATCCGCATCGACCAGCGCCACGGTCTCGAGATCGGCAATCGCGTTGACGCGCGTCGTGATCAGGCCAACGGCCTCGTCGACCGACATCATCGGTCCGCCAAAGGCAAAGCAATCGTCAGACAGTTGCGCCATGGTGCCTCGTCAGCGCATAGCAGCGCTTTTCGCGACCGCTTCCTCGACCGGCATCGCCACACGCAACAGCAGCGACGCCGCGGCCGGGATATCGTCGAGATGGACGGTCGGCAGCCGGGTGTCAATCGGGGCGTCGGTCGCGATCCCGGCAATTCCGGGATCGTCGGGAAACAGCAACGGTTTGCCGTTGCCGGCACGATGGACTTCGATCTTGCGGTGCGGCTCGCGCTTGAAACCCTCGACCACGACGAGATCGACCGCGGAAAGCTTGCTCAGGAGTTCCGGCAGCCGCGGTTCCGCCGCGCCGCGCAACTCGTGCATCAGAGCCCAGCGATTTGACGAGGCAACCAGCACCTCGGCCGCGCCCGCCTCGCGATGGCGCCAGGAATCCTTGCCGGGCACGTCGACGTCGAACTGGTGATGCGCATGCTTGATGACGGAGACGCGCAGGCCTTGCGCGCTGAAATACGGGATCAGCCGCGTCAACAGCGTGGTCTTGCCCGCACCGCTCCAGCCTGCAAGGCCGATGACTTTCATAACCGATCCGTCTCCGCCAACGACACGCCTGCCGATGGAACCGCCGGCCTCTCCCCGTCATTGCGAGCGTAGCGAAGCAATCCAGACTGCCACCGCGGTATAGTTCTGGATTGCTTCGCCGCGCGCAATGACGGCGAGGCAGCATTTTCGCTTTCCGCCAGCATGCTTATATCGGCTTGACCCGAATGTCATGCTAACGTCGTGGCCATGATGAAGATCGACAAAGCCCCGGTGCCCCTGATCGTCCCCAACCCGGATGACCCGCGCCTGACCCAGAGCGTGACCGGGACCGACCAGACCGGCGCCAGAGTCGAGATCAAGGTGCCGATGGAGCGGCCGCTGACGCTCTACCTGAATTCCCAGGAGATCGTCACCATGATGACGATCGGCGACTATCCGGAATATCTGGCGCTGGGCTATCTGCTCAACCAGAACATGCTGAAATATAATGACGCGGTGACCGAGGTCGAATACGACGACGACCTCCAGGTCGTGGTCGTGCGCACCTCGCATCACACCAATTTCGAGGCCAAGCTGAAGAAGCGCACGCAAACCTCGGGCTGCGCGCAGGGCACCGCCTTCGGCGATCTGCTGGAAGCGGTCGAGAGCGTCGCGCTGCCAAAGGCGGAGCTGCGCACCTCATGGCTCTACCAGATGACGCAGACCATCAACACCATGCCCTCGCTGTATCTGGAGGCCGGTGCGATCCATGGCTGCGTACTGTGCAAGGAGGGCGAGCCGCTCTGCTACACCGAGGACGTCGGCCGCCACAACGCCGTGGACAAGATCGCGGGCTGGATGTACCGCCACGGCGTCGATGCCGGCGACAAGATCCTCTACACCACGGGACGTCTCACCTCGGAGATGGTGATCAAGACGGTACGCATGGGCATTCCGATCCTGGTGTCGCGCTCCGGCTTCACCGCGTGGGGCGTCGATCTCGCAAGACAGGTGGGCCTGACGCTGATCGGCCGCACCCGCGGCAAGCGTTTCATCGCGCTCGCGGGCGAGGAACGGATCGTCTACGACCAGAACCTTGCTTATGTCGAGGAGGAGTCGGCCAAGCACAAGCGCAAGGGTGAAGGTGGTGACGACTAGAATTCCGACGCAAGGCGTGCTGCTCGCCGGCGGTCTCGCGCGACGCATGGGCGGCGGCGACAAGCCGATGCGCACCATCGGCGGACGCACCATCCTGGAGCGCGTGATCGCACGCCTTTCGCCCCAGTGCAGCGGGCTGATCCTCAATGCGAACGGCGATCCCGCCCGCTTCGCCGCGTTCGGTTTGCAGGTGATCGCCGACGACGTGCCCGGCTTTCCCGGCCCGCTCGCCGGCATCCTCGCCGCGCTCGACTGGACCGCGGCGAATCGGCCGGAGATCGAATGGGTGCTCAGTGCCGCCGGCGACTGCCCGTTCCTGCCGCGCGATCTCGTCGCGCGCCTGCATGAAGCCCGTGAGCGGGAGAGCGCGCAGCTCGCGGTCGCCGCATCGGGCGACCAGACGCATCCGGTGATCGGGCTGTGGCGCGTGGCCTTGCGCGACGAATTGCGCCACGCCCTCGTCGTCGAGGACCTGCGCAAGATCGACCGCTGGACCGCGCGCTATCCGCTCGCGACGGTGACGTGGCCGGCCGAGCCGCTCGATCCGTTCTTCAACGCCAATACGGTCGAGGACATCGCCGAGGCCGAGCGGCTCGCGGCGCTGGATGACGCGGCTTAGCCTCGCGCATCCGCGCCTCCGGCCCCAGCGCGCGCAACACCTTCATGGCATTGCAGCCGATCTGGATGCCGGCGCCAATGCGGGCGAATTGGGAGGCCTGCTCGTAGACCATCACATTGATGCCGACGCGCCGGAGCGCCGCGGCGGTCGCAAGCCCGCCCATGCCGGCACCGACGATCGCAACCGAAAGCGGCCTTGCCATCGCGTCCCCCAACCTGTCGCACGGCTTGAACGCCCCGTCGTCGTCTATCGTCTACGCCGGCCGGAAGCCCGCTCGCTCCAGTGCCGTACGTGCCTCGCCCGAGCCGAGTGCGTCGAGAAAGGCCTGTACCGCCGGACGCTGCTTGCGCGCCGTCACCAACGCAAAGTCATAATGCTCTTCCGCGAGCGGAATGAAACCGAGACCGACCGCATGGGCGACCGGCGCAATGGTCATGCCCCAGTCGGCGCGTTGCTGCGCGACGGCGGCGGCAACGGCGTTGTGCGAGCGCGGCTGGTTCCAATAGCCTTCGGGGCGCGCACCGCCGAGCAGCCGGTCGATCAGGATACGCGTGCCGGCGCCCTGGTTGCGGTTGACCATGATGCAGGCGGGATCCGTGAGCGCGGCGGCAACGGCGTCCTTTGCGCTGAGGCCCTCGAAGCGCTTGTCGCCCTTGCGGAACACGATGCCCTGCATCCGCCGCCAGCCCGGCACGAGCTCGAGCCCTTCGACCAAATAAGGCGTGTTGTAGGTCTCGCTTCTGTCGTCGAACAGATGGATCGGCGCGAGATCGCACTCGCCCCTTTTGGCTGCCGCAAGCCCGCCGAGGCTGCCGACCGCGATCGAGCGCACTGTGAGGCCCGCATGCGCGAGCTGTGCGGTGACGAGGTCGAGGCCGGTGCAATGGCTGCCGACGATGACGAGATCCGGCACGCGCACATGCGGCGTGAACAGCGTCACCTCGGCCTCGGTCCCCGCGGGCATCTGATCGGCGAGCGCATCGATGCGCAGGAAGCCGTCGGCCTGCGCGAAGGAGGTGATCGCACCGGAGCCCTTGCCGGAGGGATAGGCGATCAAGCCGCCCCTGCCCTCGACCAGCGAGACCATGACGAATTCGGTGCGGCCGAGCTCGGAGGCAATGCGCACCGGCACGGTCGCGCTGACCTTGGCATCGGAGCGCGGCGGCAGGCCGGCCATCCTGCGCAGCACCGGCACGATCATGTCGTGGAAGGTGAACATCGCCGAGGTCGGAAAGCCCGGCAGGATCACGACCGGCTTGCCGTCGCAGACCGCGAGGCACAGCGGCTTGCCGGGCTTGAGCGCCACGCCATGCGCGACGACGCCGGGCTGGCCGAGCCGGCTGATGATGCGGTGGGACAGGTCGCCCGCGCCTTTCGACGTGCCGCCGGAGAGCACCAGCATGTCGGCGTCCGCCAGCGCGCGGCGCATGGCGGATTCGAGCTTCGCTTCGTCGTCGGGAATGGCGCCAAGGAAGATTGCCTCGCCGCCATTCTCGTCGATCGCGGCCGCGACGATCGCGCCGTTGGTGTCGTAGATCTCCGCGGGCGCGAGCACCTCGCCGGGCTGAACCAGTTCGTCGCCGGTCGAGATCACGGCGACCCGCGGCTTGCGCGCGACGGCCACCTCGGCGATGCCGCAGGCCGCCAGCATGCCGATCTCGCGTGAGCCGACGAGCGTGCCGGCGCGCAGCAGGGCTTCGCCGCGCGCAATGTCGGAGCCCGCATAGGAGACGAACTGCCCGGGAGACGCGGCTCGGCGGATATCGATCGCATCCGGGCCGGCCGGCTGGGTGTGCTCGACCATGACGACAGCGTCGGCGCCGCGCGGCAGCGGGCCGCCGGTGGCGATCGGCGTTGCGGTGCCCGTGGCAACTTGCATCCTCGGCGCGGTGCCGCAGTGGATGGTCTCGCCGTTCAACGCAAGGCGAACAGGCGCACCTTCGCCGGCCGCGGCGAGGTCCGCGGAGCGGACGGCAAAGCCGTCGACATTGGAACGGTCGAACGGCGGGACGTCGATCGGGGCGGTGACGTCTTCGGCGAGCGCCGTGCCGAGCGTATCGGCAAGCTTGCGCGTTTCGCTCGGAATCGCGCGGGGAAACAGCGCCGCCTCGAAACGAGCCATCGCCTCCTCACGCGAGAGGATCTTGAGGAACTGCTCCTGTTCGAGCGCGCTGCGGTCTTGCGATTGCGGGATCATCGTCATGCCGGAACCCATATCACTCCCGCATCAGATAGGCATCGACGGATGCGCCCGCTGCAAATCCCTCGTGGCTGGCTGGAATGATCATCCATGCATCCGCACGGGCAATGGCCTGGAACGGCCACTCCCCCACCGCAAGCGGCATCCAGGCATGATGGTCCTCGGCCAGCAGTGCGATTTCGGCAATGCCGACACTGGATGCGATCTTGCGCGCGAGCGGCCGTGTCACCTGCCGGCGCTGCTGCCGTGCCGACAAACGATCGACGAGCGGAAGCACCAGCGCGAGCCAGGCTGCGAGCGCATGATCCGGCGAGCCGGGCAAGGCAACGACGGGAACTTTTTCGAGCCGCCCGACCGCGGCGGTGCGGCCGGGCTGAAGCGCAATGCCATGGGCGATCACGTCACCGCGCCGGGCCAGCGCCGCGACAGCGGCATCCCGGCGGCCGACGCCGCTGCCGCCGACAATCAGCAGCAGGTCGCAAGAGGAAGCATCGAGCGCATCCGCAATCGATGCGTCATCGCGCGCGGCGGCCTCGAACGCCTGCACATCCAGTCCCGCGGCGCGCGCGATCCCGGCAATCATATGCGCCGTCGTCGTCGTATCAGGCACATTGACGATGCGCAGCCGCGGTCGCCGCACGCTCAGCCTGTCCACCGCCGCGACGCCGGCGAGCATCAGCGCGGCCGGACCGACCGGATATCCTTCTGTGCCGGCAAGCGTGCGAACGGCGATGTCGCTTCCGGCGCGGCGGACGCCCTGCCCCGGCACGCCCTCCGCCAGCACCTGCGCAAGCGGTCCAGATATTTCGACGGCGTCGGCATCGAGCACACAGTCGCATCCCGCCGGCATCGCGTCGCCGGCATCGACCCAGGCCGGCGCCGTCGCCAGATGCGACGGCGAATAGGCGGACGCACCGACGAGATCATTGGCGTGCAACGCCCACCCGTCCATGCCGGCAATGTCGTGCGGCGGATAGGCCGCAAGCAGCGGAGCGTCCGCCGCGATACAGCCGATCGCTTCAGTCAGCGGCAACGCAACAGGTGTGATCGGTTCAACGTCTCGCAGCAACGCGGCAAGCGCGGTGTCGAGCGGCGTCAGCGATGGCGGCAGGCGCTGGGTCATGCGCCATGATGGACCATGCAACGCTGCGTTTGGCAACCGCCGGAGATGCAGATGTCAGCCGGCCGACTTGTCCGCATTCGGAAAGAACAGCTGCTGCCCGTCGACCCTGTAGCCGGCGATCGCCGCCTGCCCGTCCGGCGAGATCAGCCAGTCGATGAAGGTCTGCCCCAGCTCCTTCTTCACGCTCGGAAACTTCTCGGGGTTGACCAGCATCACGCCGTATTGGTTGAGCAGCCGCTTGTCGCCTTCGACGATGATGTCGAGATCGCCGCGCTCCCTGAAGGCGATCCAGCTGCCGCGGTCCGACAGCACATAGGCATTTGCGGCACGCGCAGCTTCGAGCGCCGCGCCCATGCCCTCCCTGGCCTCGCGGTACCAGGCGCCTTTGGCAGCGGCGATGTCGATGCCGGCGACGATCCAGAGCGCGAGCTCCGCGGCGTGGGTGCCGGAGCGATCGCCGCGCGTCACGAACGGCGCGCCCTTGGCCTCGATCGCCTTGAGTGCGGTCGCGATGTCCTTGCCCTTCACGCCGGCAGGATCGCTCTTCGGCCCGATCAGCACGTAGTCGTTGTACATCACGTCGAAGCGCTTCACGGCAAAGCCGTCGGCGACGAACTTTTCCTCCTGTGGCCGCGCATGCATCAGCACGACGTCCGCATCGCCCTTGCGCGCCTCGTTGAGCACCTCGTCGGCGCGCTGCGCGATCACCCTCACGTCGATGCCGGTCTTGTCACGGAAAATCGGCAGCAGATGATCGAGCAGGCCCGAATCCTGCGTCGCTGTGGTGGAGGCCAGGACGATGGCGCGGTCCTCCGCGAACGACGCTGCGATGTCCGCGGTCAGGCCGCAGAGAAGCGCGAGTGCAACGGACAGGCGGCGAAAGGCCATGAGCTGGTTCCCATTGGATACGGCCACGATCATGAGGATCGATTGCGCCGCACTCGTGACGCATTTGCCCCTCGCGCGCTACCGTTCGGGAAATTCCGGCAATTGCAGCCGATTGCAATCGCGCGCGCGACAGCAAGGCCCGCACCATGTGAGCGCTTCAGGATCGTTCACCAAAGCGGAAGAGGCGACCGCGGATGTGTTGCAAAGCAACGAGATGATCGGGCATGGTTCCCGCGGACCGAAAATGAACTGCAGAATTCCACCTGCGACGAAAGTCCAAAAAGAAGCAAGAATTTGCATAGGAATGCAGGATGGAATTCCTGACGACCAGTGAAGCCGCTGACTATCTCCGACTTGGCGAACGCAAGCTCTACGAACTCGTCACCACCGGCGCGATCCCCTGTAGCAAGGTGACCGGGAAGTGGCTCTTCCCGCGGCACGAACTCGATCTCTGGGTGCTGTCCGGACTGGCGCGCCCTGCGGGCATGCTGGCCACGGAGCCGCCACCCGTCGTGGGCGGGAGCCAGGACGAGCTCCTGGACTGGAGCCTGCGCGAATCCGGCTCCGGCCTGGGATCGATGAGCGAGGGAAGCGCGCGCGGGCTCGAGCGCCTGCAGCGCGACGAGGTGACGGCTGTCGCAGTGCACTTCCACAGCCTGGATGCCTCCGGCAATCTTGCCTCCGACGCCAATGTGACGGCGCTGCGAGACGCTCCGGACCTGCATGACGCGCTGCTGGTCGCATTCGCGCGCCGCGAGCAGGGTCTCGTGCTGCCGCCGGGCAATCCGAAGCGATTGCGCGGTCTCGCCGACGTGCTCGCGCTCGGCGCCAGGATGGCGATGCGACAACAGGGCACAGGCGCGCAGATGCTGCTCGACGTGCTCCTGAAGCGCGCCGACGCCACCACCCGCGATTTGCGCCGGGTGGAGACGCCGGCCCTCACCGGGCCGGATCTTGCCGAAATGGTCCGCGCCGGCCAGGCCGATTGCGGGGTGGCGACACGCGCGGCGGCGCGCTCGGCCGGCCTCGATTTCGTGCCGCTGGTCTGGGAAAATCTCGATCTGGCGATGCGACAGCGCAGCTATTTCCGCCCCACCATGCAGGCCCTGATCCGGTTCCTGAGCGAAAGACGGCTGCGCCAGCGCGCCGAGGAGCTGACCGGCTACGACCCCTCGCCAGCGGGGCAGATCCGCTTCGCGGCCTGACATTGACGCCCGCCCCCAAATAGTTGCAAAAGAAACCAATTCAGCCGGGCATACCCGGGCAACACCGGCCAACGAGCCGGATCAGGGGAGGACAAGCGTGAATCCAGCAAGATTTGGACTGCCGGTCGCGGCCGGCTTTGCAGCGACGTTCTTGGCGGCAGCCCTGCTGCCGGGCGCCGCAATGGCGCAGGTTTCCGACAACGTCGTCAAGATCGGCGTGCTGACCGACATGAACGGTCCCGCTTCCGCGCCGACCGGCCAGGGCTCGGTGACGGCGGCGCAGATGGCGATCGACGATTTCGGCGGCACCGTGCTCGGCAAGCCGATCAGCATCGTGATCGGCGACCACCAGCTCAAGGCCGATATCGGCGGCGCCATCGCGCGGCGCTGGTACGACGTCGACCAGGTCGACCTGATCGTCGACGTGCCGGTCTCGGCGGTCGGGCTTGCGGTGCAGAACATCGCCAACGAGAAGAAGCGGCTGTTCATCACCCACTCCACCGGCACCGCCGATTTCCACGGCAAGTTCTGCTCTCCTTACGCGATCCAGTGGGTGTTCGACACCCGCGCGCTCGCGGTCGGCACCGCGGATGCGGTGGTCAAGCGCGGCGGCGACAGCTGGTTCTTCATCACCGACGACTACGCCTTCGGCCATTCGCTGGAGCGCGACGCCTCCAGCGTCGTCACCGCCAATGGCGGCAAGGTGCTGGGCTCGGTGAAGCCGCCGCTGGCAACGCCCGATCTCTCCTCGTTCGTGCTGCAGGCGCAGGCCTCCAAGGCCAAGATCATCGGCATTGCGGCCGGTCCCCCCAACAACATGAACGAGATCAAGACCGGCTCGGAGTTCGGCGTGTTCAAGGGCGGCCAGCAGATGGCGGCGCTGCTGGCGCTGATCACCGACATCCACGGCCTCGGCCTGCAGGCGGCGCAAGGCCTGTTGCTGACCACCTCGTTCTACTGGGACATGGACGACAAGACGCGCGAATGGTCGAAGCGCTATTTCGCCAAGATGAACAAGATGCCGTCGATGTGGCAGGCCGGCGTCTATTCGAGCGTGATGCACTATCTCAACGCCATCAAGGAGACCGGCACCGACGATCCGCTCAAGGTCGCCGCGAAGATGCGGGAAAAGCCGATCGAGGATTTCTTCGCCCGCAACGGCAAACTGCGCGAGGATAATCTGATGGTGCACGATCTCTGGCTGGTGCAGGTGAAGACGCCGGAAGAGAGCAAATACCCGTGGGACTATTACAAGATCCTCACGACCATCTCGGGCGACAAGGCGTTCGGGCCGCCGGACCCGGCGTGTGCGATGGTGAAGAAGTGACGATCGCTTAAAGCGATCGTCATTCCGGGGCGGTGCAAAGCACCGAACTACGGTGCGCAATTGCGCACCTGGGAATCTCGAGATTCCGGGTTCGCGCTTTGCGCGCCCCGGAATGACGGCCGCTTAGGGAGCGACCGTCATTTCACCACGCCGATCTCACGGAAGTACTTCATCACGCCCGGATGAATCAGCTCCGGCTTCGGCGCGGCCGCGACGGTGTTCGCCGCGGTCGTCTCGCAGGCCTGCGCGAGCTTCTTGCAGAACGTCGCCTCCACGCCATGCAGCGTCTTCGCCAGCCGGTAGGCGACATCGTCGGGCAAATCCTCGCGCGTGAGGACAAAACTCCACGAACCGAGCGAGGCGATCGGCTCGGCCTGCTTCGGGTAGCTGCCGGCCGGCACGATCATCGGCTTCAGGAACGAATGCCTGGCGCGGATGCGCGTGACCTCTTCCTCGCTGGGCGCGATGAAGCGCGCGCCTGATGCGCTCGATGCCACCGCGGCAAAGCCGGGCCAGCCGATGCCGGCGCCCCAGAGCGCTGCGACGCGTCCGTCCTCGACCATCGCAGGGCCGTCGCCGGCGCGGTCGAGATAGACGGCCTTAAAATCCTCGTCCTGCCTCAGCCCGAGGCCATCGAGCACGTAGCGCGCGAGGATCGGCAGGCCCGAGCCCTTGGCGCCGAACGCAACAGGCTGGCCAACGAGATCGCGAATGGTCTTGTAGGGGCTGTCGGCCCGCACCACGAACATGCCGGGGTTGGAATAGATCGCGGTGAGAATCTTCAGCCGCACCTTCGCACGGCCGATGCCGGCGAAGGCCTCGTAGGCCGGCTCGCCCGCGACCAAGGCGAGATCGAGCTCGCCCTTCTCCAACAGCGGAATGTTCTCGTTGCTGCCCTTGGTGTTGCGGGGTGCGATGGTGATTTGCGGATCGGCCGCGTTCATCACCTCCGCGAAGGCGTTGCCGTAGAGCGGGAAGCCGCCGCCGGGCGTTGCGGTGCCGAGGCTGAGTGTCGTGGTCGGAATGGCCGTGCCTCCGGTTTGAGCAGCAGCGGGGCTTAAGAGCAGCGCCGCGGCGAGAAGGATGATCGCGAATCTCATGGTCGTTCCCGGCGGACCTGCGTCAACACCGACTTGCGACGATGTAGGCAGCGGCCCGATTTTGTGAAAGCATGCAGCCCAACGACAATAATGCAATGGGAGGCGTCATGTTGCGAATTTTGCGTAACTATGTTTTCGGGCTAGTTTTTCTCTTAAGTCTTTTCAGCGCCGCACCTCCTGCCTCCGCCGCATATCCCGACCGCCCCGTGCACTGGATGATCGGCTTCGCCGCCGGCGGCCCGGTCGACATCGTGGCGCGGATCATGGCGCAGTGGCTGTCGGACCATCTCGGCCAGCAATTCATCGTCGAGAACCGCGCCGGCTCCGGCGGCAACATCGCCGCCGCCGCCGCGATCAACGCAGCCCCCGACGGCTACACGCTGCTGTTCGTCGCGCCCAACAACGCGATCTCGACCTCGCTCTACAAGAAGCTGCCTTACGACTTCCTGCGCGACACCGTGCCGGTCGCGAGCATCATGCAGCTCACCAACATGCTGGTGGTCTCCAACGCGATGCCGGTGAAGACGGTTCAGGAGTTCATCGACTACTGCAAGGCCAATCCCGGCAAGATCTCGTTTGCCTCGTCCGGCAACGGCACCTCGGTGCACATGTCGGCCGAGCTGTTCAAGGTGATGACCAAGTGCGACATGGTGCACGTGCCCTATCGCGGCTCGGCGATCGCCTTCCCAGACATCATCTCCAACAAGGTGCAGCTGATCTTCGACAATCTGCCGTCCGCGCTGGAGCAGGCCAAGGGCGGCAATGTCCGCGCGCTCGGCGTGACCTCGCCGCAGCGTTGGCCGATCGTGCCCGACGTGCCCGCGATCGCCGAGACCGTGCCGGGATTCGAATCGGTCGGCTTCTACGGCATCTCCGCGCCGAAGGGCACGCCGCCCGACGTGGTCGAGATCATCAACAAGGCCGTCGGCGAAGCGCTGAAGGACCCCAAGCTGGTCGCCCGCCTCGCCGAGACCGGCGGCATCCCCAAGCCGATGACACCCGCCGAGTTCGGCAAGCTGGTCGCGGACGAGACCGAGAAGTGGCGCAAGGTGGTGGAGTTCGCCGGGGTTTCGGTGGATTAGACGGCGATCTGCGGCGAGCTTGCAGCTCGCCGGCAAGACATTGGAGGGGCCCCAGGAAAGCCCCTCCCATCGAAACATCGAAAACAACCCCATGCACAGTAGAAAGATCAAGCGATCACAAAGGGTTACAAAATCCAGGAAAACGAGCCTAGGCGGGGCTGGTTTGACCCGTCGGGCAAAACAGGATTATAAGGGCATCATCGCCAATTTCGGTATTTTAGAACTCGCAGGCATTGCTGCGCCGGCGTTTCCATCGGCCAGGGCCGGCATTGCACCCTCGCCTCCAGCCTTGTAAACGAACCGCGCACCGTTGCCGGCCGCGCGTTCCCGCGGCCGTCTCGCGGCGGGGCCTGTAGCTCAATGGTTAGAGCCGGCCGCTCATAACGGTCTGGTTGCAGGTTCGAGTCCTGCCGGGCCCACCACGCTTCGCCCTTCGTCGGACTACGCGTGGCGCAGCCACGCCGAGCCTAAATCCGGCTCAAGAAAAAAGTCTCCAATTTGCCCTTGCCCTTCACGTCAATGCTGCCGCGTGGCTCCAGCGCGAAGCGACCGACGAGGTGGCGGGCGATATCCCGGGACACATGGATTCGATTGGGCAGAGAGTAGGCCTCGAGCCGGCTGGCGACATTTACGGTATCGCCCCACACGTCGTAGATGAAGCGGTGTGCGCCGATGATGCCGGCAACCACGGGGCCCGAATGTATGCCGATCCGGATTTGCAACGGCCAGCCGAAATGGCTGTTGACGCGTCCCAGCCGATCGATCATGCCAAGTGCCATTTTCGCGATCGCTGCGATCGCATCGGGGTTCGGATCAGGCAAACCGGCGACGGCCATGTAGGCGTCGCCGATGGTCTTGATCTTCTCGACACCGAGCTCACGGGCAAGCGCGTCGAATTCCGAGAACAACCGGTTCAAGTACTCGACCATCGCTGCAGGCGTGACCCGTGACGAATGCTCGGTGAAGCCCACCAGATCGGCGAACAGAACGCTCACACCCTCGAAGCGGTCGGCAATCATGGCTTCGCCGTGGTTCAGACGGCCAATCACCTGTCTTGGCAGGATTGTCAGCAGCAGCCGCTCAAACTTGGCGGTCTCCTCCTCGATGCGGCGAAGATACTTCTGCTCGCGGTCGCGCCAGCGCTTCTTGTGCAAGCAAGCATTGATCCGCGCGCGCAGCAGGATCGGATCAAACGGCTTCGGCAGATAGTCCTCGGCCCCGGCCTCGATGCAGCGGACGGCGCTCTCGGTCTCCGCCAAGGCCGTGATCATGATCACCGGAATGCGGCGCAGCCGCTCATCCGCCTTCATGCGCACCAGCACATCAAGCCCGTTGATATCGGGCATCATCAAATCGAGCAGGACGAGGTCGAACTCATCGTTGGCGAGCGCCTGCAGCGCCTGCTGGCCGCCGGCCACCGAAGAGACGCGATGGCCGTCGCGGGTCAGTCGGCGCGACAGGAGGTCGCGATTGGCCTCGATATCGTCCACGACGAGAATAGAACCGGTTTCGGTGGCAGCATACTGCCGGACCGGCCCGAGGCTGCGCATCAGGTCGCTAACCATGACCGCGCCGGTCTGATCGGGAGCCAAGCTCGTCTCCTCGACATCAACCGAGAATCGCACGATGCGATCGAGG
This sequence comes from Bradyrhizobium sp. CCBAU 45394, assembly GCF_028128655.1. Classification (NCBI taxonomy): domain Bacteria; kingdom Pseudomonadati; phylum Pseudomonadota; class Alphaproteobacteria; order Hyphomicrobiales; family Nitrobacteraceae; genus Bradyrhizobium; species Bradyrhizobium sp. CCBAU 45394. The sequence continues at coordinate 101,481 of NZ_LBIX01000169.1, forward strand.
CGCAGCAACAGGTCGGTGGCCGCAGCCAGCAGGCGATCGAAATCCGCCCTCAGGGAGTCGCTTGAGAAACTGGCTGCATCCTCGCGCAGCATCTCACCATAGCCCTTGATCGCGTTGAGCGGCGTGCGCAGCTCGTGACGAAGATCCTGTTCTTGCGTGGTGGCCGCTGAGCCGGGCGGGCTCTTGGCGCGATCGCCGTCCATCAGCCGGTCGACCTTGCCGGCGAGATCCCGGGCTGCGCCGAGGATACGGTTCATATCGGGGAGGATGTCCAAGCGCCCGTTCCGGGACGCCTCTTCGTGCAGGATCTCTGCGTAGCCGAGCAAGGCGTTGACCGGGGACTGCAGTTCCTGGCGAAGATGGGCAAGCTGAATGCGCCAAGCGCGCGCGCTGTCGGTGTCAATGATACTCATGGCCGATCCGCGCGCGCGCGCCGGGCGTGCAGGGGTAGCAGCTCGTCAAGCGCCGCCAGCACGGCCTTGCCGCTGTATTCGCCCTTGTGCACCAAATGCTGTACCTGGCCGTTGAGGCGCGAGCGATCCTCAACGGTCAGCGTCTTTGCGGTGACGACGATGACCGGGATGCTCCGCCAGCGGGACTCGGCTCGCACCCGTGCGATGAACTCGAACCCGTCCATCTCCGGCATCATCAGATCGAGCAGAATTGCATCGGGTGAAGCCTCATTCAAACGCTCAAGACCAATCCGACCATTCTCTGCTTGCGTCACCATGCAATCGATCTGCCGCAAGGCGCGCCCCATCAGCTCGCTGGCCGACGCGTCATCCTCGACTATCAGCACGTGTCGCGGCGCGCCCCTTGGGCAGCACTTTTCCACCGCGCTGACCAGTCTGTCGCGATCAATCGGCTTGACCAGGTAATCGGCGGCACCGAGCGAGAAGCCAATGCCCTGGTTGTCGACGATCGTGACCATGATCACAGGAATTTCCGCGAGTACCGCATCTTCTTTCATGGCGCTGAGCACGGCCCAGCCATCCATCTGCGGCATCAGAGCGTCGAGCGTGACGACATCGGGGTGCAGCGTGCGGGCGAGTTGCATCGCCTCCTCGCCATTGGCAGCCAGGCGAACGGCGTAACCGCCGCGCTGCAGGTGTCGGCGTAGCAGCTCACGCGCATTGGGATCATCGTCGACCACGAGAACGATCGGCGCATGCTCGGGCTCGGCAGCCTGCGGCCCCTCGGAACGCTTGTCTGCCGCCGAGACTGTAGTGTCCGATGCAGCGCGTGTTACCGCCGGCAGACGAACTACAAACGCCGTCCCCTTGCCGGCTTCGCTCGTCAGCGTCACGTCGCCACCCATCAGCCGGCAGAAGCTCTTGGTGATGGCGAGGCCCAGCCCCGTACCACCATAGACGCGGGTCGTCGAGTCGTCCGCCTGAGTAAAGGCCTCGAACACCTTGGCCTGCTGATCTGGCGTCATGCCGATGCCGGTATCGCGCACCTGGAACTCGATCCATTCGCCAGCCGCATTCGTGTCACGCAGCGCGGTCAGCGTTATCGTCCCGTTTCGCGTGAACTTGCAGGCATTGCTGAGAAGGTTGAACAGGGTCTGCCGCACCTTGGTCAGATCGCTGTGGATCGTGCCGATCTCGTCAGCACAGTTCGCCACCAGAGCGTTGCCGGTCTTCTTGGCCAGCGGGGTGACGGTCGCCGCGACGCTATCGATCATGGGGCGGAGCTCGAAGGTCTCGAGATAGAGCGTCATCTTGCCAGCCTCGATCTTGGAAAGATCGAGGATGTTGTCGATCAGGCCGAGCAGATGCTTGCCGGCATCCTGAATCTTGCGCAGGTCCGCCATCTCCGATTCGCGGCCGGCGCTCTGGGCGTCCTCGAACAGGATCTCACTGTAACCGATGATCGCGTTCAAGGGTGTGCGCAGTTCATGACTCATGTTGGCTACGAAGTCCGACTTCGCGCGTGTCGCCTGCTCGCTCGCCCAGATCGCCTTGTGCAGCTCGCCTTCCATGCGCTTGCGGTCGCTGATGTCGGCGAGGCCGTTGATCATCGCCGGGCGCCCTTCGAACTCGACGCGCTGAGAAGCTATGAGCGCCCAGAACTCCTCGCCTCCAACCCGCTTGAGCAGCATCTCCATGCCCTCCACATGGCCGTGCTCGGTGAGCGCGCCGATGAAGCGCTCGCGATGTTGCGGGTCTGCGTAGAGGGTTTTCGCTTGCAGGCCCAGGGCAGACGAACCTTCGAGCTCGAACATCTCGCTGAAGCGCCGATTGGCATACCGGATGATTCCGTCATCAAAGGTTACGATCGCCACCGCCATAGGCGCGGCCTCGGCGATGACGCGCAGCCGCTGTTCGCTCTCTTGGATCGCCTGCTCCGCCTTCTTCACGTCGGTGATGTCGGTGTAGGTCGCCACGGTGCCGCCGTCGTCGGTTTTGCGCTCGTTGATCTGGATCCAGCGCCCGTCGGAGCGGCGTTGCACATGCGTGCCCTTGGGATCGCGATGCTGAGCGAGGCGTTGCTCGATCCAGGCTTCGACGCGCCCCTCCGCGTCGCGGATCTCGCCGCTCGCGGTCGCGTTGCGGAGGATTGTCTCGAACGATACGCCCTGATTCACGACATTGATGCTGGCGGTGCCGTGCATGTCCCGGTACCGCCGGTTGTATATAACCAGCTTGTCGTCGGCATCGTAGAGCGAGAAACCCTCGGAGATGCTCTCGATCGCGTCGACCAACCGGCGCTGCGCCTCTGTTGCCTTGTCGCGTGCCTCCGACAGCTCCTTCGAGCTCAGCTCTTGCGAGCGCTCGACCATCGCCCGATCGCTATCGAAATCGGTGTATGCGGAATCGACGGCCGCCACGAAAGACTGCAACGCAGCCGGTACTTCGCCCTCCATACCGAGGTGCTTTCTGAGCTGGCGTCGTAGCAGCCTGTGCATCTGTGCCCTGTGACCGTTCAGTCCTCGGCGAAAGTTGTAATTGTCATGGTTTGATTGTGAAGGCGGCAGTCGCCGCCATGCATGAAGGGGCAAAGCTCGCCGTACGAGTAGAACCCGGAAATCTTCGCATCCGCCCCGAAGACATTTCGAATTGCTTCGATTTCTTCCTCGGTGCGCTGCTTCATCACGAGCTTACGACCGACGCAGCTCACCAGAATTGCAAGGTCCGGTCGCCTGCCGCCGAGCCCGCTGAGACTGGCGTTGGCGGCAGCGGTCGCGCCGTCGACCAGATCGTCGACATTGGTCTTCATCAACTGCGCCGTTCCGCCCTGTGGGATGTCGCCCGCGAACGTCATTGACTTTTTCTGCTCGTCCACAGACAGGACGGTTCGGACGACGCCCTGGCCGCCCTTTGCCTCGGTAACCAGGATGGGAAAAAGCAAGGCAGAGCTTGGCAACTGGTCGGCGTGGGGGCCCAGGTACGATTTATAGAGATCGAGCGCCGAACGCTCATCCAGCTCATAGAGGATGTTGCCTTCGGCCCGTGTGATGGTGCGCAGGGGCCCAAATGCCTGCCAGCCGCCCATCGATCCGTAGCCAATGCGCAAATCGTCGCCATACAGACCGACCGCCGCCACGCGCTGAGGGCCAGCGCCACCGTCGGCAATGACCCAAGTCTCGGCGAAGTTGGTTCCATCTCCGGAAAGGCCGCCAGTGATCGACACGCCTTCCGAGACGCCGCTCGCGAGACCGCGCGCCAGGTCGGAGCCATTGACGTGCAAGCCGTCCGAAAGCACGAACACGTGGCGCAACGAGGCGTCGTTCAACTGCTGCGCGAGCTCCTTTCCGACGTTGTAGCTTGCCTTTGCGTCACCAATCGTAGCGGAGGCGAACCGCAGTCGCGTATGTTCGAAGTCGACAAGGGTGGCACTCACAGAGTCGTCGACGACCACGTCGCCGAGAATCTCGCCGGAAGTCGAGCAACCAAGCATGGCGGCCCCTTTGAAGTGGTCGCGCAACTCGCCCACGAGGCTGCCTGCCTGCACCAACGACCTGGCACCGAAAACGAACACGACACTCTGACGTCCGACTTCGCCAGTTGGCAAATTCGGCCGCCACCCGTCACTTTTGGACCACTCGTACTGCGCTGTTTTCATGAGTCGTCTCCATCACAAAGACAAACTCTCCGCCCCGATCGGGCCTCTGCCCCAGTCAGGACGTCCGCCTGAGCAGGGTAGCTGATCGCCGGTGCCGGCGATGAAATTCGCAGGACTGCACCCACCGCCTGGCCAGAGTCCATCCCATCTGGAGCGCGGCGAGCGGCCATTTTGTGTGTTCTTACGCCGGCCGCAATATGGCGACGACAACCTCCTGAAGCCGTGAAGCTAGCTCGTCATCTGTCCGGAATTTCTAGCTCCTCCATTGTCCCGTAGCTGCGAGCAGCGTCTCGATCTTGCCCAACAGCCTCTGCAGCTCGATCGGTTTTGTGTCGTAGTCGTCACAGCCGGCCTTGAGGGCCTTGTCCCGGTCGGTCGCCATGGCGTGCGCCGTGAGCGCGATGATAGGGATCTTGCGCAGTTCGGGCGTCGCCTTGATCTGGCGCGTCGCCTCCCAACCGTCGATCACCGGTAGGCTCATGTCCATCAAAATGAGATCTGGCCTGTCGCTCGTCGCGATCGCGACGCCGCGCGCTCCGTCCTCGGCAATGATGACCTCGTACCCACCGCGCACGAGGCGTCGCGAGAGCATATCGCGGTTCATCTCGTTGTCTTCGACCAGCAGGATCTTGGGCATCGCACCGCCTCGAGCCGGACTGTGAGTACCGCTTGCCGAGACTTCCAAATAGACGCCTGAAGAACAATTTAGCACCCAAGCCTACCTGTCGCATCACAAAAAATGGCGAGCAGTGGCGCCGACATTGAATTGAGGCGGGACGCGTGATCTGGGGCTGCGCCGACAGGTAGCTAACCACCTCTGCCACAAGAACGGCCGTGAGCCGGCGTTGCAGATGGTTGATGCGGGGTCGCTTTCCCTTGTCCGCAAGGCGAGGTCGACAGCGCTCCGTACCGCGACGCAGGTCTTGCTGCTCGCTTACGGAGATCGACGCAATCGCCGTTCCCACCAACCACCACGCGCACCGCACCAGTTTCGCACCAGAAACGACCGCGCCAAAATGCAACGAACGCGATCCAACCCGAACAACGGCACAGCAAGATCAATGAAGCTGCACCATATCCCGCCGCTCATAACGGTCTGGTTGCAGGTTCGAGTCCTGCCGGGCCCACCAGCCTTCGCTCGCTTCGCGAGCTTCGGCTCGGCGAGCCAGCGCCACACATCCAAGGCGAATCGAGTGAGGCTGCCGCGCCGAAGCCCAAAGGGCGAAGGCGGGTATCTGAACCCTGCGGGCTACGCGTGGCGCAGCCGCGCGGAGAACGAGAGGCAAACCGTGGGCTCCCGCCGCTTCGCGGGTTCGAAGGCTCATGAATCTAACGCACGACCCGTATTGGTTGTCACCGCGGCAATGGACCCGCGGCGCGTATCGGACCATATTAGCCGGGCATCACTTTGTTCGACGAGCAAGGGAGCCACTGAATGTACGCCAACATTCTCTTGAGCACGGATGGATCGGACGTCGCGAGAAGAGGCGTTGAGCATGGCATTGCCTTGGCGAAGGCCTTGAACGCCAGGTTGACAATCATCACCGTGACGGAAGCGATGCCGGTTGACTATGGGGGCGGACACGACTCGGGATGGATTCCGACGCGGGACGAGATTGACAGCTTTAACGCGGCCTGCAAGGCCCGTGCGGGCAAAGTGCTTGATGACGCCCGCGCCATGTCGGAGCAGATCGGTGCGCCTGCAGAATTTTTGCACGTTCCGAATGCGCACCCGGCGACTGCTATCATTGAAACGGCGAAGTCCAGGGGCTGCGATCTGATCGTCATGGCCTCTCATGGACGACGCGGCCTCAGAAAGCTGTTTTTGGGCAGCCAGACATCCGAGGTCCTGGTGGACGGAAGCATTCCGGTGCTGGTGGTGCCGAAGCCGGCATAGATGACCGTTCGGGGTTGACCCGGCGACGCTCGGCTGTTCCGCTGAGCTACCGGACAAGACCGCTCTCTCGCGGCAGGAGAATTTCATGACCAGTGAAAAAGGCCCGAACATCAAGAAGAAGCAGAAATGCAAAAACTGTGAAGGCAAAGGTTTGCTCAAGAAGGGCGACAAGGTGGTGAAGTGCCAGCGTTGCAAGGGCACGGGCGTGCGGTGATGTTGAGCTGATGACCTCTCCAATACCAAGGTAAGAGCCGCTAGCAGCCCACCAATACGTCAACGGATTATCGGACTTTCGTTTCGCTGCCGCTCTGTCGGCAACCTGCCGCGGCGCCGCAGAGGCGTCCCGCGCCATGTTCGACCGCGAGCATAGGGGGTCTGACGCGAGGTGGATCGCCTTGCGTCAACGCCCGTCTTTCTGATAATGAAACGTCGTTCTAAAATATAGTCGCCTTCGAGTGGAGGAACACCGATGTCTGCCGGATTTCGAGTTTTGCCGCGGAAACGAAAGGTCGGCGAAGACGTCGTCGCAGGCTTTGCCCGCCTGCCCGTCGCGAATGTGAGCGACAGCATGTCCCGCCTGACGGCAGCCGGCGCCCGGCTTCGTCCCATGCACCAGGGTGGCGGGCTCGCAGGCCCCGCGTTGACAGTGAAGGCACCTCCCGGTGACAATCTGATGGTGCACAAGGCGATCGCGCTCGCCGAGCCCGGCGACATCATCGTGGTCGATGCCGGCGGCGATCTGACCAACGCAATCATCGGCGAGATGATGCTGATGCAAATGGCCAAGCGAGGGGTGGCCGGCGTGGTCATCAACGGCGCGATCCGCGACGCCGGTCATATTCGCGGCCAAAAGCTCCCGGTTTTCGCGGCCGGAGTCACGCACCGCGGCCCCTACAAGAACGGGCCTGGTGAGATCAATGTGCCGATCGCGATCGACGGGATGGTGATCGAGCCGGGTGACCTCATCATTGGCGACGACGACGGCCTGCTCTGCGTGCCGTTCGATCAGACCGGCGCGGTGTTCAAGGCCGCGACGGCGAAGTTCGAGGCTGAGCAGAAGCAGATCGCCAACATCGAGGCCGGCACGCACGATGCCTCCTGGGTGGACAGGCAATTGCGCCAGTTGAAGTGCGAAGGCATCGACTGAGACGCCTATCGTCTAATGGCTAAAAGCCGAACAGCTCGGCAGGATTTTCGACCAGGATGCGCCGGCGCGTACGTTCGTCCGGCGCCCAGTCCGCGAGGAGATCGACCAGCAGGGCATCATCCGGCTTGGTCCCGCGCTGGGTGGGATGCGGCCAGTCCGTGCCCCACAGGATGCGCTCCGGCGCTGCGTGCACGTAGGCACGCGCAACCTCGCCGGAGTCGGCATAGGGCGGCCCGAGCTTGCTGTCCTCATAGGGCTCGGTCACCTTCACCCAGGTGCGGCCGCCATCCAGCATGCGGCGTATCGCGGCGAATGCCGAATGCTTGACGCCCTCCGGCTGAGGGATACGGCCGAGGTGGTCGATGACCACCCTGGTGGGAAGCGACCGGATCACGCTCTCATGGGTGGCGATCTGATCGCCCGTCATCAGGATCTGCACGTGCCAGCCGAGCGGACTCACCCGCGCTGCGAGCGTGGTCAGCATCTGCGGTGTCGTCGTGCCCCAGGTCTGCGGAGAAACGAAATTGACGCGGATGGCACGGACGCCGGCATCGGCAAGCGCCTGCAGCTCCGCATCCTTGACATCCGTGTCAACGACGGCAACCCCTCGCGACGAGGCGCCCAGCTGGCCCAGCGCGTCCACAAGACACCGGTTGTCGATCCCATATGTCGACGGCTGGACCACCACGCTCCTCGTGGTGCCGAGCCGCCGCTGCAGCAGCCGATAGTCGGCGACCGTCGCGCCCGGCGGAAAGCCCTGGCGCCAATGCGGCGAGACGGGAAAACGCCCGTCATAGATATGATGATGACAGTCACACGCGCCCGCCGGCGCATCCAGGCGTGGCGCCGCCGACCCGGTGCTGTTGGGCACCGCCTGCTCCACCCCGGCAGCCAACGCGCCGACAGCCAAAGCGCCTGTGCTGCAAGCCAGCATGCCCATGACAACGCCGCGTCGCGTGATGAAGCGCTGCGGTCCTTTGCTGCGTGCGCTCATGGCTTCACCGCCGCCATTTCCGCCGCGCGCGCGACGTTGCGTCCAAGCACAAGGACGCAGGCTGCGGCCACGGCACACAGCAGCGCAAGCGGCAACATCCCGAGCACGAAGCTGCCTGTCCGCTCCTTGACAACTCCGACGACGTTCACCATCAGGCCGCCGCCGATCAGGTTGGAAATCGCGTTGATCCCGGCGAGCCCCGCCGCGAGCGTGCTCGCCGAAAGCCAGCTTGCCGAAAGTGCCCAGAACGGTCCCTTGAAGGCATATGCGCCGACCAGGCAGAACGTCACCATGACGATGGTCGGTGCAACCGCGGTCCCGGTCATGCCCAGTGCCGCAAAACCACCTGCTGCGAACAAGAGCGGGATCGCCGTGTGCCAGCGGCGCTCGCCCGTCCTGTCCGAATGGCGGCCCCACAGCACCATGAGCACGGTCGCGATGCCGTACGGGATCGCATTGACAAAGCCGGTCTGCAGGTTGGAGAGGCCGAACGACTTCAGCAACTGCGGTTGCCAGACCGACAGCACGCTGCCCGTGGCGGAGGCGCCGGAGCAGACCAGGGCCATGACAAGAAAATGCTTGTTGGTGGCGAGCTGCCACAGCGTGAGATGCCCGACCGGCTTGCGCGCGGCGGCCTCCGCCTCCATGCGCCGGGTCAGCCATTCCCGCTGTTCCAGGGTCAGCCAGGACGCCTGCGCGGGCTTGTCGGTCAGGACGAACAGGCACGCAAGACCCAGCAGAACCGTCGGCAGCCCTTCCAGGATGAACAGCCACTGCCAGCCGCGCAGACCGAGCGCGCCGTCGAGTTCAAGCAGGCCGACCGAAAGCGGCGAGCCCAGGAACGTGGCGAGCGGAATCGAAACCGTGAACGTCGCCAGGATGCGTGCCCGATACTGCGACGGCAGCCAATAGGTCAGATAGAGGATGGCGCCGGGAAAGAAGCCGGCCTCGGCCGCGCCGAGAATGAAGCGCATCGCATAGAGCGAGTACGGCCCGACGACGAACGCCATGCACGCGGTCACCAATCCCCAGGTGATCATGATGCGCGCGATCCAGCGCCGGGCGCCGACCTTTTGCAGAGCGAGGTTACTGGGCACCTCGACCAGGAAGTAGGAGACGAAGAACAGGCTGGCGGCGAAGCCGAACATCGCCGGCGTCAGCCCCAGATCCTTGTTCATCTGTAGCGCTGCGAAGCCGACGTTGACGCGGTCGAGCAACGCGAAGAAGTAGCAGATCATCAGGAACGGCACGAGGCGCAGGATAACCCTGCGCATCGTCACCTTTTCGATCTGGTCGATTTCCGTTCGGGCGGCCGTCACGTTTCTCTCCCTGTTGTCTTCGGCGGGCTTGGCCTTATTCGGCCGCCTTCGCCCCGGCCTGCGTCTTGGCCACGATCGCGTCGATGGCGATCTTGTAGTTTTCGGGAACGACGCCCTTGAAATGCTCCTTCAGACCCAGGCTGTCCTTCCAGCGAAGCCGCGCCGCCGTGGCGCGCGCCATCAGCGGCTCGATCCCGGCATCCGCGACCGCCTCGGCGGCCATCTCGACCTCTTCGGTGCGCCGCTTGGCATGGATGACGCCGGAGGGCGTCAGGCTCTCGACGGTGTCCATGAACGGACGCGTGAGCGTCTTCGACGCCGAGGCCAATACGGTTTCGTCCAGACCGTAGGACCGGGCCGCCAACAGCGTCTCGTCGATCAGCGCCTCGATGCCCTTGATCAGGACGGAGCGAAGGATCTTGATGCCCGAAGCCGTGCCGAGCTTCTCGCCCGCGAATGCGATGCTCATGCCCCAGGGCACGAGCAGATCGACGACGCGCTGCCCGGCGGGACCACTCGACATCATGTGCATCGAATAGCCGTGCTTGGGCGTCCCCATGATGGAGCCGTCACCGAGCGTGGCGCCCGTCCTGGCAAGCCGCTCGGCCACGCCGTACTTCACCTTCGGAGTGGCGGAGGCGAAGTCGAGGAAGGTGTGGCGGCCATCGAGCACGGGTGCAAACGCATCCGCGCTCTCGAGCGACGCCGAGCCCGGCGTGACGCTGAAGATCAGCTCCGCGGTATCGGCCAATTCCTTGTTGGACTTGACCAGCGTGACGCCTGCCGCCTTGGCGCGGCTCTGGATCAAGTCGGCGTATGGACCGTCGAAGGCGTATTTGTCGTAGCAGAAGATCTGCTGCAGTCCCGCCTCGCGCAGCCCTTTTCCCAACGTGCTGCCGATCTCGCCATAGCCGACCAGACCGAGGCGGAATTGCTGCTTTTCGCTCATCTTCAGATTCCTTTCGAGAGGCTTGCGATCGGGCCGGTGTGGCGGTCAGTCGCCCCACCCGGTCGCTGGAGACTGGCACCAACCACGCGGATCAGGATGGCGGCCAAGGTGAGAAATGCGGCCACCGAGATCAGGGCCCATGAGAAGCTGTCGGTCGACTGCCGGATCATGCCGATGAGATAGGGACCAACGAAGCCGCCGAGATTGCCGATTGAGACGATCATCGCGAGGCCGCCGGCGGCAGCGCTGCCGGTGAGGAAGCTCGACGGGATCGGCCAGAAAGTGGACTGGTAACACATGATCCCGATCACGGCGCCGCAGAGCGCGACGATCGAGATCAGCGCGGACGATGTCGCATAGCCGCAGACAATCAGTGACGCTGCGCCCACGAGCAGCGCGGATGCCACGAACCAGCTTCGTTCTCCGCCCCTGTCCGACAGGCGAGCCCACAGCATCATCGTGACGGCGCCGCAGATGTAGGGAATTGCCGCGATAAAGCCGACGGCAACGACACTGAAGCCGAGGCCCTTGATGATTTGCGGCATCCACAGGCCAAGCCCGACGGAGCCGATGATGGCGCAGAAGTTGACGGCGGCGCAGACAAGGACCCGCCAATTGACGAAGGCGTCCTTGAGCCGCGATAAGTGCTTGGCGGCGATGGCCTGACGCTCCGCCGCCAGCACCTCCGCGAGCCAGCTCCGCTCCTCGGGGCTCAGCCACTTGGCCTGCTCGGGCTTGTCGGTGAGCGTGAAGAAGCACACGAAGCCAAGGAGCGTCGCCGGCAGGCCTTCCAGGATCAGAAGCCACTGCCAACCATGCAAGCCGGCCAAGCCGTCGAGCGTCAGCAGCGAACTCGAGATCGGGGCGCCCACGATGTTCGCGATCGGAATGCCGAGCAGGAACGCCGCGGTCGCCGTACCCCGGACGCGCGCCGGAAACCAGTATGTAAAATAGAGGAATACGCCCGGCGTGAAGCCGGCTTCGCCGAGGCCGAGCAGGAAGCGCATGACGCCGAAGCTGACGGGACCGACCACGAATGCCGTTGCGGCCGAGATCAGGCCCCAGGTGATCAGGATGCGCGCGATCCACTTACGGGCGCCGATCGCCTGCAAGGCAAGGTTGCTCGGCACTTCTGCGAGGAAATAGCCGAAGAAGAACAGCCCCGCGCTCCAGCCGAATTCATAAGGCGAGATGCCGAGATCGCGGTTCATCGTCAGGCTGGCGATGCCGACGTTCACCCGATCGAGATAAGCGACGATGTAGCAGAGCAGCAGGAACGGCACGATCCGCCACAGCAACTTCGAGAGGATTTTCTCCTGCTCGGGTGTGAAGCCGGCGCCGACCGACGCGGCAGAGACACTTGCCATTGTTCCCTCCGAGACCGGCCGATGTTTCCCGGCCATGACGCGCCATAGCAAAAATAGAACGACGTTGCAATTTATAATGAAACGCCGTTTCATTTTATAGAAGTTACAGCGAAGCGCTTGCGTCGCCGATCGGAGGCGCTCCCCTGGAAAAGTGGAGTGCTGGCCGCCGGTTACGGTGTCCGGGAGGCCTGGAGAGAGACAGGCTGCCGCGCGTTTGCGATATGCGGCCACCTGCTCCGATGCATACCGAACTGATCGCGAGCCGGGCGCTGACCTAGTCGGCGTGCGAGAACAGCGGCATGCCCGGCGTTTCGAGTTCGGCGCGGAGCAGTGTTCCCGTGCGGCTCTCGGTAATGAAAAGGCTCTTTCGTTCCGGTCCGCCGAACGCAAGATTAGTCGTGCCCACGCCCGCGCAGGAAACGATGCGGTCAAGCGGCTCGGCCAGGGGGGACAGCCGCCACACGGAGCCGAAGCCGGTGTGGCAGACCAGCAGGTTGCCGCCGCTGTCCAGCGCCAAGCCGTCGGGGCCGCCGGGACCGCCGTGCAGGTGCGAGAATATGCCGACCTTCGTCGTCAGGCCACTGGCCGGCAGTGGCACGCGCCAGACCTGGTTGGCCCGTGTCACAGCCACCAGCAGAAAGCTCTCCTCGTGGTCGACGACGATGCCGTTCGGACTCGGGATCGTGTTGATCAGGCAGGTGAGCCGGCCGTCGGGCGCGAGCTTCCAGACCCGGCCCGTGGGATCGTGCATCCCGGTCTGGCCCTGATCGGTGAAGTAAAGATTACCCGACGGCGCGAAGATGAGATCGTTCACGCCCTTGAAGCTCTCGCTTGCCGCCGTCTCCAGAAATGGCGTTACGCTGCCGCTGGCCGGATCCAGCAGCATGATCCCGCGCTTGTAGTCGGTGATGAACATGCGGCCGTCGCGGTGAATCTTCAGCCCGTTCGGCCACCCGTCATACTCGGTCACGAGCTCCCACGCGCCTTCCGGACTGACACGGAAGATGCGTCCATACGGAATATCGGTGACATACAGTCGGCCCTGCCGATCGAAGGATGGCCCTTCAAGGAAGGAGTCGATCTCACGTCCGCCCTGATTGGCGTCCGCCCAGGCGGTGCGGCGTGGCTTGCGGAACTGGTCCGGAAGCCGTGTGAAGATGCTGGTTTCGATCCGGCGCGGTGGGGCGAAGAACGTCATGGCGCGACCTTGGGAAAACCGTAGAGTTCGGCAGGGTTGTCGACGAGGATGCGCTTGAACACCGCATCGCCTCCCGCCCATACGGCGAAAAGATCGAGCAGATGCGCATCGTCAGGCTTGCGCTCCTTCTCGGAAGGGTGCGGCCAGTCGCTGCCCCAGACCATTCGCTCGGGCGCCGCCTTGACATAGGCCGCCGCGACGGCTCCGGCGTCAGCGTAGTCCGGCGCACCCTGCTTGCTCGACACATAGGGACCTGACAGCTTCACCCAGGTCTTGCCGCGGTCGAGCAAGCCGCGGATGATCTTGTAAGGCGCGCTCTCCAGGCCAGCCGGCTGCGGTATCTGGGCCAAGTGGTCAAAGACGAGGCCCCCGGGCAAAGACGCCAGAAGGTCCGCATTGTCCTCAATCTGCTTGGGACGCATGTTGATCTGGCAGTGCCAACCGAGATTGGCCAGTCTCGGGGCGAGCGACTTGAGAGAGTCCACCGTCAACGCTCCCGGAAAACCGAGATTGAAGCGGACACCGCGGACGCCCTGCTCGTCGAGCCGTTGCAGATCGGTATCCGATACGTCCTCGGGCACAACGGCGACCACGCGAAAGTTCTCCGGCCCAAGCGCCCGTCGTGACGCAATCTGCAGCCGGTTGTCCGTACCGTAAGTCGAGGGCTGGATGATGACGCCCCGCGTCGTGCCGATCCGGCGCTGCAGGGCGCGATAATCTTCGGGCAAGGCGTCCTCGGGCAGCAGCGTCGCGCCCTTCATGACCGGATAGCTCTTGTCATAGGTGTGGAAATGGCAATCGGTCGCGCCCGGCGGCGGAACGAAGTGCGGCTTCTCCGAGCCGCTCGACCAGCGCACCTCCTGCGCTGTCGCAAACCGGGGAAGCGCGGATGCAGTGAGTCCGGCCAAGACCGTCCTCCGCGTGAGCGAAGCTGAAGCCACGACGTTCGTCCTCCCCATACTTTGTTATGGCGAGCCTTATAAGTCGCGTCGACGGACCAGGCAATAAAAAATGAAACGACGTTGCGTTTTACGCAGACAGGCTGGCCGCCCGTTTGCGGGTGCTCTTTCCGGCTCCAGATGGCGGGGTTCCCCCGCATGCCACAGTGAGCCTGTTTGCAGCCTCGACCAGCGCGCCCTTGATTTGCTCTGCGCGCGCCGCCGTCAGCCGACTGACCGGCCCGGAGATGGCGAGCGCCCCGACCAGGGAGTCGCCGATGCCGAAGACGGGCATGGCGAGAGCGGCCGCATGAGGATCCGTGATGCCGGAGGTGAACAGCGGCAATTCGTCATCCGGTCGAGGCGGCCCGGACTCGTAGCGGCGGAGCGTTTGGGCAATGGCGGACTTGTCCATGGGACGGGTGTCGCCCGGCTGCACGGTCATCCGGATCCGATTGGTGGTCTCCACCCTGAAAAGACACAGCCTCTCCTCGCCGTTTCGCACATAGAAGGACGTCGTCTCGCCGGTTTTCGCCGCGAGCTGCTCAAGCACAGGCATGACATGATCGGACAGACGAAACGCCTGCTGATAGGCTGTCCCGAGACGCAAGGTCTCCGCATCGAGCCGATAAGAGCCGTCCGGCAGGCGCGCGAGCAGTCGGTAACGTTGCAGCGATAGAGCTAGCCGCAGGATCGTACTCTTCACCAGACCGGTCCGCTCGGCCAACTCAGCCAGGCTCAAGGCGCCGTCGCCCCGGCGAAATGCCGTCAATACCGCTAACGCCCGTTCGGCTGCCGATACGCCTTTGAGTGCAGGCGGCTTCTTCTCGGTCTGCTTTGCCATGTCCAATCCTCGTCGCTGCCATTTCCTACGGCATTCTCGCCGCGGGTAGAAGGGCTACGATGGCCTGCAGGGCTTTGGCGGGATATCGAGAGATCGCGTTCCGAGCTGGGCAGCTCTGCGTAAGGTCCGCGGGTCGTTTTGCCGTGAAGGCGAAGCTGATCGTTATCCCGAGACCGGATTGCAATGCTCGATCAGCAATTCCGTGAGGACCCGGATCTTCCGCGCGGGATGCTGGCCCGGCGGGCGGATGACATAGGCACCCGCCGGAGGTGGTGGATGACGGGTCATGACGGAAACAAGCGCACCCGATGCCAGCAATTCATTGGTAAGGAAATCGGGGAGGTAGGCAATCCCGAGCCCTGCTGTTGCGGCGGCCGCCAGAGCAGTGCCGTTGTCGGCCTTGAAGCGACCCTGTGGACGAACCGTGATGATCTTGTCGCCGTCCATGAGCTGCCAAGTTTCGGTGCCCTGCATGAGCGCTTGATGGGCGACGAGTTCCTCGGGTGTCTCAGGCGACCCGTGCTCTTTGACGTAGCCAGGACTCGCAACGAACTTGCCGTAGATCGGTCCGACGCGCTTGGCGATCAAATTGGAGTCTTGAAGATAGCCAATCCGAATCGCGCAGTCATAACCTCCTGCGATGAGATCGACGAATTGGTCACTGTAGCAGGTGTGGATTTGGAGCTGAGGGTGTCGTCGCGCCATTTCCGCCATCATGGGGGCGAAGTAGCTCGAGCCGAAGGACAGCGGCACAGCAACTCGCAAGCGTCCACGAAGCTCGCCGGCAGGCAGGATCGTCTCTTTGGCTACGTCGATCTCGGTGCAGACTCTGGCAGCATAGTCTCGGAACGTCACCCCAGCTTCCGTTAGAGCGGCGCCGCGGGTGGTTCGTGCAAGAAGCTGGACACCAAGTTCCGATTCAAGCCGCAAGAGCCGTCGGCTGACGATTGACTTGGAGACGCCGAGCCGGAGCGCAGCAGGCGAAACTCCGCCAGCATCAGCAACTTCTACGAATGTCCGCAGCTCCTCGATGTCCACTTTGGCGTTCCTCATTTCGCGACACAGCTCGCCACAAAACGGTACTACCGCATCGAACACGGGAACGGCAATAAGCCCTGCAGGTGGCCCGCCTTTGGCGAGCATCTCCCCAAAACCGATGCCGCATTGAACGGCAACAAAGGATGTCATGATGAAACTTCGTAACGGCCTTGCTTCGCTTCTTCGTCCCGAAGACTCAGTGCTCGTCCTGATCGACCACCAGCCCTATCAGCTTGCGAACGTGAACAGCCACGAACCGCAGATGGTGATCAACAACACGGCAGCTCTCGCGAAGGCAGCCAAGGCCTTCGGTGTCCCCACGATCCTGACGAGCGTGATTGCCGAGCGGGGTGGCCTGCTCTTCCCCCAGATCACCGAAGTGTTCCCCGGACAGGAGGTGATCGACCGGACGTTCATCAACACCTGGCAGGATAAGAAGGTGGTGGACGCGGTCAAGGCGACGGGCCGCAAGCAGCTGATCATCGCCGGTCTGTGGACCGAGATATGCGTCGCGATGCCGACGATCCAGGCCCTCGGCGAAGGCTGGGACGTCACTGTGGTCACAGATGCGTCCGGCGCCGTTTCGGTCGAGGCCCACGAGGTCGCCATCCAGCGCATGATTACGGCTGGCGCCAACATGATGACTTGGCTGGCAGTGGCGGCCGAATGGCAGCGCGACTGGGCCAGGGCCGATCAAGCCGTCAAGCTGACGGAGGTGATCCTGCAGCATGCCGGCGGGAGCGGCATCGCGTTCCTGTGGGAGCAGCAGCTGCTCAACACACCGGTACCGAAACGCGCGGGCTGAGCTGAACCGGGTGATGAGGATCCTCGATCTGGAACGGTGACTTTCGTGCATGCCCCGATTGGGGCATGCACCTCTCACTGCCGGCTCGCTCAATGTCCTGATCCGGGCAGGTTGCCGTGAATCAGAAGTGGACCTCGGTGCGCATACCAAGAACCACGGCATTGTCGGTCTTCACGCCCACGGCGTTATAGCCGCGCCCGCCGGGATTGATCACATACTGCGCGTCGAACTTGAGGTTCAGCCAGCCGGTCGCCTGCCATCCGTACCAGACTTCGATCGGAACTTCGTTGCCGCCGGCGTTGGGGCTGAGGGCAGCCGAGTTCACGTGGGTCGTGCCCACCGCGAAGCCGACTTCGTCCTGGGGACGCCAGCTAAACGTTCCGGTATGCCGGAAGCCCAGGGCGATCTGGTAGTCCTGATACGACGTCCGGTGATCGGCAACGGTCGTGTTGAGGAAAGTGTACCAGCCCTGCGCGCCCGGACCGTCGACGGTCAAGCGCTGAAGGATGGACTCGTAGACGCCGTAGCGGCCGCGTTGATCCCCGAGATTTTGATCCGGGACGCCTCCAATGCCGGGGATGGTGGAGATGACCCCGGGAAGGCCACCATCAATGGTCGATGCGCTGTCATACCAGCCGCCCAATCTCCAGGTCCCGTTCAGCGGCCCCGACGGCGCCCAGACCAACTCCACCGGCACCATCACGCCGCTGGCGCGGCTTGAGGCGGGGATGCCCGGCAGGAAGTAGATGGCAGGGTCTGACGTCGTCAGATAATTCGGATTGGCATCGTAGACGCCGACCGAAATCGTGAATTCCGGCGCCAGCTTGTAATGGACGACACCGGCCCATTGGCTCACCGGCCAGTTGTAGATGTAGCCACCCTGGATGTTGCCGGGCTGGCCGCCGCAGAAGGTCAGGTTAATGAACTCGCACAGGCCGAAGAAGAAGTCGGAGCCGACCGGAAGACGGCCGCCCTTGAGTTCGAGGCGGTCATCGAAAAGCTTCTGCGAGTAGTAGAGTTGTGTCAGGCGCAGAATATTGCCGCGGCCAAACACCTCGTTGGTCAGCTGCAAGGCGGGAATGTCCGCTTCGGTGTTCAGATTCTTGCCGAAGCGGTCGACCAGCGTCAGACCGACCGTGCCGCCGGGGATGCCCGCGAGCTTCCCCATATCGAGCTTCGCGCCGAACCACAGCTGACCGGCGTTGGCTGCGGTGTTCCTGCTTCCACCCGTGACGTTGCCGACAGATTCGTTACCCAGCGTCAGGCCCAGCTCGATGCCCTGCTCCTTCAGCTTCGTCCTGCCGAGATCGCCGAATAGATACGGTCTCGTCCAGAAATCGTCGGCAGCATAAGGAACAGGAGCAGCTTTCGTCGAAAAATCGGCCGCATGCACCGCGCCGCCCAGCAGCGACGAGAAAGCAATCCCCACACTGCACACTCGTGCGGTGTTTACAAACCTGCGCAACATCTTACTCGTCCTCCCGCCGTCTCAGGCTTTGCTTGTTTTGCCTCACGTTCCGGCCCAAAGCCCTCGAGCCAGGAACGCACTCCCTCCCCCAGCGGCCGCCGACGAAGCGGCCTTGTGTCAACTGGAGCGTGGATTCGTCATGCTTGATCACTCGTTCTCACCGGCAAGGCATCCGCGGCGCGCGGTGACGCGCCTTGTCCTTGCAACGGTGTCGATTTCGGCGCCGTGCGAGCGAGGCCCGCGAGGGCCTGCCTGCGCCGCCGGCGCGCCTGCAATTGCTGATCCGCCAGCACGCCGATCAGAATCACGGTCCCCATCACCGCGAAGTTCAAGGAATTGGGGATGCCCAGGATATTCACGAGGTTCTGCAGCACCTGTAGCAGCGCAGTCCCCAGCACGATACCGAGAATGGAGCCCTCGCCGCCGCGCAGGCTGCACCCGCCCAGGACGGCAGCTGCGATCGCGTAGAGCTCATAGAAATTGCCA
Source organism: Bradyrhizobium sp. CCBAU 45394 (assembly GCF_028128655.1). Taxonomy (NCBI): domain Bacteria; kingdom Pseudomonadati; phylum Pseudomonadota; class Alphaproteobacteria; order Hyphomicrobiales; family Nitrobacteraceae; genus Bradyrhizobium; species Bradyrhizobium sp. CCBAU 45394. The sequence goes on from NZ_LBIX01000169.1 coordinate 119,999, forward strand.
AAGGAGCTCGGAGACACCGAGTTCGTGTAGAACACGAACAGGACTGTTGAAACGCCGGCCAGCCCACCGCTGATGATATAGGCGGTTGCGATCACGAGATTCGTGTTGATGCCCGAGAAGCGCGCCGCTTCCTCGTTCTTGCCGACGGCATAAAGCCAGCGCCCGTAGACCGAGCGATGCAGCAGCACGCCGAGGACGAGCGCAAGGACGATCAAAAGGATGAAGGTGTTCGGGATGCCCGCCAAGTTGCCGGAGGCAATGTTGCTCAGTGTCCCGGCCTCGTCGCCGTAGCCGAAGCCGCGCGTCGAGTCGCTCGTATAGTAGCGCGCGGCGCCGCGATAGATCAGCAACCCGCACAGCGTCACGATGAAGGGCTGCATCTTCAGCCGGGTGACGAGAAGACCCTGAATGGCGCCCAGCACGAGTCCGCCCAGCAACACGGCCAGCAGCGCCAGCGGCCAATGAACCTGATGAGTCGTCAGAAGATCGATGAAGATGACGCCGAGCAGCGCGAACATCGAGCCGAGCGAAAGGTCGATGCCGCCGGTGATGATCACGAGCCCCTCGCCCAGCGCAAACACACCGAACAGGCCAATCAGATTGGCCATGTTCAGCAGGTTCACCAGCGACAGGAAGGCCGGATTGATCAGGCCCGTGATGGCGGAAATCACCACGAGCAGCAGGCCCAGGCCGAGTTCCTTCTTGATCATGGCGCCGCCGCTTCCACGGTTTCCGGCGCCTGGCCCATTGCGAGCTGCAACACGTTGTATTCGCTGAACTGCGGGCGCTCCAGCACGCCGCTGACACTCCCCTCATGCATCACCGCGATCCGGTCGGAAACGCCGATCACCTCCTCCATGTCCGAGGAGATCATCACGATCGCGACGCCGTGGTCGGCGAGCTCGCGCATCAGCGCGTAGATCTCGCTCTTGGCACCGACATCGACGCCGCGGGTCGGCTCGTCGAAGAACATCACGCGCGGCTGCATGGAGAGCCACTTGCCCAGCACGACTTTCTGCTGGTTGCCGCCGGAGAGCGTGACGGCCTCGATATCGACGCTCGGCGCCTTGATGGAGAGGCGTCTGACCTGCTCCTTCGCCACCTTGCGCTCGGCCGCGCCGCTGACCAGCCACATCCGGGCATAATTCAGCAGGCTTGCCAGCGTCACGTTCTCCCGGATCGGCAGCTCCAGCACGAGCCCGGATTTCTTGCGGTCCTCCGGCATCAGATAGATGCCTTGCCTGATCGCGTCCCGCGGCGATGTGACATCGACCGGCGCGTTGTCGATCCTGATCTCGCCACCCAGCAGCGGATCGATGCCGAAGGCCGCGCGGGCAAGCGAGGTGCGACCGGCACCCACCAGCCCCGCCAGTCCGAGGATCTCGCCATGCCGCACGGAGAGATCGATCTGCCGATCGGGAAAGGCCGATGTCACGAGGCCGAGGATGTCGCAGCCACCCGGCTGCGGCGGCCGTTTCGGCGGCGTATGCAGCGCTTTCAGGTCGCGGCCGATCATCAGCCGGATCATTGCGGCATGGCTCAACTCGTCTCGCGCCAGCTCCCCCACCGTGCGCCCGTCGCGCAGCACCACGACGCGGTCGGCGCAGGTCATGATCTCGCCGAGCCGATGCGAGATATAGATGACCGCGATGCCGTGCGCCTTCAGATCGGCAATCACCTCGAGCAGCCGCTCGGTCTCCGAAATCGTCAGGCTGGAGGTCGGCTCGTCCATGATGATCACGCGGGCGTCGATCGAAAGCGCCTTGGCGATCTCCACCATCTGGCGCTCGGCGATCGACAGATTGTCGACCAGTGTGTCAGGAGGGAAATCGGCACCCAGCCGCTCCAGCAGCGGCGTCACGCGGGCGCGCATCTCAGCATTGTCCACCAGCTTCAGCGGGCCGCCGACAAGCTTCTCGCGTCCGATGAAGACGTTCGCGGCGACGTCGAGATTCTCGAACAGGTTCAATTCCTGATGCACGAAGGCGATGCCGGCCTGCGTCGCCTCGCTCACCGTCATGCGGGCGCGGTCGACGCCGCCGATGCGGATCACGCCCTGGGTTGGCGCGATCACGCCACCCAGCACGCGCATCAGCGTCGATTTGCCGGCGCCGTTCTCGCCGATCAGGCCCAGCACCTCGCCGCGGTACACGCGCAGGCTGACATCGTCGAGGGCCATGACCCCGGGATAGGACTTGCTGATCCCGGCGAGTTCGAACAGGATTTCCGCCATTCATCTCCTCCCGCACGACGCCCGGCGGCAGTGCCAGCCGGGCGTCGAAAGGCGGTGCTACTTACTTCTTCAGCAGGGCCTTCAGATCTGCGGTGAACTCCGCGACGTTGGACTTGCTGATCACCTTGGTCGGTACGATCAGCTTGCCGCCCGCCGGGATCCAGGACTTGTCCCCGTTCAGCGTCTTGATGATGTTGGTGGCGGAGAGATAGCCGAACTCGTACGGCTGCTGCACCACCGTCGACTCGATCGTGCCGTCGGAAACGCCCCGCAGCGTGCGCTGGTCCTCGTCGAAGCCGACGATCTTCACCTTGCCGGCCTTGCCCGCCGCCTTGACCGCGTCATAGATCAGCGGTGTCTCGTAGCTCCAAAGGCCGGACAGCAGTGCGATGTCGGGATATTTGACGAGCACGTTCTCCATGTTCGCCTTGGCCTTGGCGAAGTCCACCTGGTCGGTGAACACGTCGACCAGCTCGACCTTGGTGCCGGCGATCGCTTCCTTGATGCCTTGCACCCGCTCGCGGGCGTTGTCCGCGTCCATCGTGCCGACAAACAGCGCGATCTTGCCGCCGTTCGGCAACGCCTTCTTGATCTCCTCGCCGGCCTGCCGCCCGGCCGCGACGTTGTCGGTGCCGATATAGGCGAGGCGATTGCTCTGCGGCGCGTCGCTGTCCGTCGTGATCAAGACGGTCTTGGCCGCAACCTTGTTGAGCTGTTCGGTTGCGTGCGGCGCGTCGTCCACCGAGATGGAGATGCCGGCGACACCGCGCACCAGGAGGTCGTCCAGCTCGCGCCGCTGGCCCGCCGCCGTGCCTTCGTTGGTGACGATCAATTCGATATTGTAGTCCGGGTGCTCCTTCTGCGCCTTTTCGAGCCCGCGCCCGGCGATGGTCCAGAAATCGGCCGCGACATTGGTAACCAGCGCGATGGTCTTTTTCTGCTGCGCCTGCGCCATTCCCGCGGTCATCGCGAGCGCGGCGGCCGCGAGCAGCGGCACTATCAATTTCGTCCTTGATCCGTTCATGTGCACCTCCCTTTGGTCGCCCCGCATCAGGCGACTTCACGGCGCTTTTTGCGCCTTATTTTATTCACACAGCGAAGAAATGTCGCAGAGCAAAACAGAAAAATCAGGATGCACTTGCTCACTCTTCGAGTTTAGATAGTACATGGGGTATTATAATAGTAAATATGACGCATAACGACTCCCTTTGGCTGTGCTTTTTCAACAACACTACCGAGACACGCACCTATTAAATTCACTAACAGAATTAAATGGACAGCATGGTTGACCAGATTGAGCCACCGCGACGCGTTTCCAGCCTGGCCCGCGGGTCGAACCGCGGCCGCCTCGTCGAACTCTTGCGACGCCAGGGGCCATTGCCCCGCGTGGCGCTCGCCCGGAGCACGGGACTGAGCTTCCCCGCCGTTTCCGGTCTGACGTCGAGACTGATGGCGGAAGAGTTGTTGTGCGAGACCGAGACAGCGGCAACGTCATGGTCCGACGATACCGACGACGAGGATGCGGACGGGCTGAATGGCCGCCGCCGTGGCCGGCCGGTCGTGCTGCTGACCTTGAACCCGGAGTTCGGGCGCATCATCGCGGTCTCCGTACGCATGAACCTGATTGAGACGCTGATCGCCGATTTCGGAGGCTCTGGCCTGGCGCAGTCGCGACTTGCTCTCCCGACGCGCGCTCTCGATGCAGGCGCACTGCGCGATCTGGTCATCGCGCAGATCAATGCGATGCTTGATGCGACGGCGACGCCGCGCCATCAGCTGTTGGGAATCGGGCTTGCGCTGCAGGGTATCGTGAACGCCGATACCGGCCGGACGCTGTGGAGCCCGGCACTGTCGATCACCGACGTCGATCTGGCGACGCCGATACGTCAGGCGTTCGGGGTCGAGGTCGTGATGGCGAACGACGCCGTCGCAGTTGCGCTCGCCCTTACGGCCGCCGAACCGGCGCTGGCGGAGGGCCTCTCGGCCACGATCATGGTCGGTCACGGCATCGGGATGGGCGTTGTCGCCGATGGCGAAGCGCACTGGGGCGCCGGCAGCGAGATCGGCCATGTCAAGCTGGCGCCGGATGGTCCGCAATGCCGCTGCGGCCAGCGCGGCTGTATCGAGGCCTATCTTGCCGACTATGCGCTCTACCGCGACGCCCGCACCTTTCTCGACTTGCCGCCGGCGGACTCGCAGCAGCCGTCCGAGGCGCAGATGGCTCTGCTGCGCGAGCGGGCGCTGGGCGGCGATCCGCGCCTCGAGAACCTCTTCCAGCAGGCAGGTCGCGCGCTTGCCGAGGCGGTCGCGGCAACGATATCCGTGCTGCGCCCACACCATGTCATTCTGGCAGGGCCCGGCCTGCAGGCATTTGACATGATGCGCCTCGCCTATGAGGAGCGGCTTGAGCAGGCGGTGTTGCCATGGCTGCTCAAGTCCACGGCGATCTATCTGCGTCCAAGCGAGTCGACGGCAATTGTCGACGGCATGGTGCGGAGGACGCTGCGGGTGGTGGACCGAAACCACATGGAGGCGACCGAGTGAGCAACGGAGGTCGCTTGATTTTCAAGGCGAGGTCAGGGTTTGCGAGCCGGAGGTACTTACCCCTCCACCCGATAGAGCCGCCACCGCTCCGGCACGCCCTTGAGCTGATGCACACCGTGATCCCTGAAGCTGAACGTTGACTGCGTCTTCATCAGGTCCTTGACCGCGCTCGACACCAGAACCTCGCCGGCGCGCGCTTTGGCGGCGACGCGGGTGCCGATGTGAAAGGCGAGCCCGACCATTTCGCCGCCGCTCACCGTGTACTCGCCGGCATGCAGGCCCACCCTGACATCGAGGCCCAGCGTACGCACGGCTTCGCGGATCGCGGTCGCGCAACTGACGCCGGCCGCCGGCGCCTTGAACGTCGCGAGCACCCCGTCGCCCGTCGTCACGACTTCCTTGCCGCGCGAGGTCTTCAGCTCCTTGCGGACGGCCGCGTAATAGTGGCCCATGATCTTGGTCCATCGCGCATCGCCGAGCTTCGCGGCCTTTGCGGTGGAGCCGACGATATCGACGATCAGGATGGTGGCGAGCGCCTGCTTGGGCTCGGCGCTACCGTCGGCCGACCGGCGCCGGTTCGCAATGGGCCCGGTCAACGGCTCGTAGCGATGGTTCCGCCGCCGCGCGATCGCGGCCTTGGCATAGTCCTGGGCGCGCTGCACCGTGCCGCAACGAATTGTCTTCTCCTGCGGCAGACGCGTCCAGTAGACCTTTCGCCTGGCACCGGTGCCATGGACCTCCACGGCACCCCATTTCAGGAAAACCACCGGGCCAACGCGCCTGACGCACCACGCCTTCGACGTGTACCCCGATACGTTCGACCAATGGACTCCGATGCGAAGAAATTTTGGCATGAACGCGCGGCCACTTGCAGGAACGATTGGGCTACCGAGTGCAAAGCGTAGTGGTACACCCTCGCGTTTGCAATACGATCCGGCGTGAAGCCGTCCGGCGCGCGGCGGCCGGCGCCTGGAGCCGGCTCCGATTCTCCTGATGTGACGGACGCAATCAGCGAGCCTCGACAACTCGCACCCTACGCTCCTCTGCGAACCTCCTGCCTGCCGATCGTGCAGCGCCACGCCGCGAGACGTTCGGCTGGATGCTGCGCCATCCATTCGGCAAGCTGCGGCGCGCCCATCAGACAGGACTGCATCGTCACGTCCGCGAAGTCCGAGGTCGTGACGATCTGCTCACGGCAGTCTGTCGGAGACGAGAGGCTGCAGAGCACGGCAATGATCTTGATCATGTCACGAGAACTCCTTCGACCTGCTCGGGTTTTGCGTCGCCGCCCGGGTGGTCGACCCGCGGCCTGACAGGCTGCTTGCCGTCGGGATCGGTCGGTGGAAAGACGGCGTCACAGATGGCGCGCGCTTCCCGGATCAAACGCGCTCGTTCGCGCTCGGCCCTTGTGACCAGTCGAACAACTTCGCCCATATCGGCTCCACAGGTGGCAAAAGAGGAAACTGGCAAGCCGGCCTGGTTAAGCGACCAAACCGGCGGCGCAACCCGCCCTCACGGGTACCCTTCGTATCCAGTGCCGGTCGAACGCGCCGACGATTTCGCCGCATCGACCGTTGATGCCTTTTCGGCGCGCCGCTGATAGTCAGTGGCGAGCATCTCGAGCCGAGCCGCGACCACGGCGTCCGTCATGGTCCGGGCTGCGCGCAACAGGCTCTGCGCCGTCTCGAGATATTCCTTTCCTCGTCGCGACATCAGCATGGTCATAGGAGCCTCGCGCGGTTCTCTGAAAGCGTGTCGAAAGCCAACGGAAATCGGCCCACCCAGTCGCAGTCACCCTGCCGGCGCACCGTGAAACGTTCGAGGCACCTTTTCGAGCAAAGGGGCTTTCGCCAAGAGTAGTAGCGGACCAGACCAAACCTGCCGTCGCACACGGCACAGCGCCCGGTTCGACTGCGAATATCTTCGGAACAGCTTGGCATTGGCGTCTCCTCTTGGGATCGCATCCGATGCGTCGATCACCTTTTCTGTTGCATCGCGCCGGCAGCATTGACTGTCGTCGATGCGTTCGTGCGGCACCATTGGCAGGGCCGCCAGTAAAGCCAACCTAGGAGTTCTGCGCGGAGATTTCTTTTGACAATGCGTCCGATATTGCCCATCCGCACGACTTGCGACGCGCGCAGGGAGGGCGCACCGCAGCAACCGTGCGTTCGCGCAATCGCGTGATCCGGTAATGAGGCTGACAGGAACCGGCGCATCGCTCGGACGTTGGCGCAGGCCGGGTCCCACAAGACACCGGCACTTTGGCGGCTCCGGCTCTCAGCCCCCCTTGCGGAGTCGGCGTCGTCTCAAGGAGACAATGATCGATGGACGAAAGCCTGAGGGTCGTCTTTGCAATCGGCGCCACCGCGGCTGTCGTCGCAGGGGCATATCTCGCAATCCGGTTCTTCGCCGGATTCTACTAGGCCTTTCGCCCGGCGCTTTCAGCCGTGAAACGCGAACAGCTCGATCGGATCGCTGAAGCCGCGCACCTCGTACTCGCCCACCCGCTCCAGCTCGGACTTTCGCTCCACCAGCTCGGCGAAGTCGCGCGACAGCAGCACCGGTCGTCCCACCTGCTTGGTGAGCGCTTCGAGACGCGAGGCCATGTTGACGGCCGGGCCGATCACGGTGAAGTCGAGCCGGGTGGTCGAGCCGATATTGCCGTACATGACGTCGCCGACATGGACGCCGATGCCGTAGTTCAGCGGCGCGCGGCCGCTGCCGTTATTCCGCTCGTTGAGCGCGGCCATGGCCGCTCGAGCCTCGGTCACGGCATGCAGCAGGTTTGCGCAGGCGTTGGGCTGGCTGAGCGGGAAGATGGCAAGGAGGCCGTCGCCGATGAATTTCAGGATCTCGCCGCCGTGCCGCGCGATCGGCTCGGACATCGCGTCGAAATAGTCGTTGAGGAGGTCGATGACGTCGTCGCGCGGCCAGTTGTCGGAGATTTTCGTGAAATCCCTGAGGTCGCAGATCATGATCGCGGCGCGAACCGTGGTGCCGGTGCCGCGCCGGGTAGCGCCGGCGAGAATCAGCTCGCCGGCGTGTGCGCCGACATAGGTCTCCAGCAGGGTCCGCGCCAGGCGGTTCTTGATGCGGATCTCGCTGACCAGCGCCAGCACCGGCAACAGCTTCTTCAGCGCAGCGATATGCGCCTCCTCGAAGCCGCCGGGCCGGTCGGTCGCGAAGGTGATGAGATGACGCTTGCCGAGGGTGTGGTAGAGCGGCCAGGCCACATAGTCGGTCAGGCCCTTCGTCCGCATCTCGTCATAGAGGGCGTGCTTGCGGCCGAGCGCCGGATCGCGTTCGAGGTTCTCGCGCACCTCGGTCGCCCCGTCGAACATTTCGTTGGCGGGACTGCCGATGAATTCGGACCGCTCGCGCACGTCATAATCGACCCGCGCAATCTCGGCCTCGCGCATGCCGTCGGACCACATGAAGCGGGCCCCCAGCCATTGCGGATGATGGATCAGGACATGAAGCGTGGACCGCTTCAGCGGAATGCCGGCCTGCTGGAGGCGGATGCACATCTGCGCAAAGATATTGTCGATGAAGCGCTCGTCGCGCGTGCCGTTGGTCAGCCAGTCGACGACACCGTCGGACAGCGTCGCGGGGGGATTCTTGTCTGGTGCGCTCATATCCTGCCCTTCGCGGCGGCTTGCATCAAGGCAGATATCGTGCGCTGGCGGGGCCGCGTCAACCTAGCCAGTTGCACGGATCGTGCGCATCAGCAACAGTTGTGATCTAACCGGCGAGCCGGATCGATCCCAGCACCCCCAGCCCCGAGACGAGCGCCAGCCTGGACGGCTCGGTCAGCTCGACCTTCAGCGTGCTGCCGTGGGGAACCGCAAACTCCTCGCTATTGAGACGAATGCTGCAATGGCCGGAAACCGCGTAAACCAGATGCGTGCCGGCGGACAATGGCCGATCGCCGGGCTCCCGGAGCGCCAGGAGCTCGATCTCCGCCGCACCGCGCCGGGCCATCAGGTTCACGACCTCGACCGGACCCGCCTCGAGCTCGGTCACGATCTCGAGCTCGCCGGTGAAGCGCACGGTCGTGAACGGCTCGCGCTCGTCGAATTCCCGCCCCGGTGCTTTCAGCACCAGCCCGCGCCCACCCACGACCATCTGCAAGCGGTCGATGCCGGGCATGTAGGAGAACGGACCGGGCGCCACGATCGGCGTGGACGCAAAGCGCCAGAGCAGACTGTCCCAATCCTTCGTCGGGCTGCCTGCACGATGCGCATCCGCAATATCGGTGAAGATGCCGCCGCCGTTCTTCCAGGGCGAGCGGGTGTAGTATTCGGATTTCAGCAGCGTGGTTTTCATGTTCCTGGGTCGTCCGGGATCGCAAAAGGGCGAGATATCACGCAGCATCATGCGCGTGGCGAACCCGCTTTGCCAACCCGTTCGACGGCCGTTTCCGATTTAGCGGCTGGAGGCCTTTACCAGCGGGCATTTGCTCTCCGCGAGCGGCCAGACGGTCTCTTCAGGCGGGATCTTGCGCACGATGTCGAAGTAGTCCCAGGGATATTTCGAATCGGACGGCTTCTTGACTCGAACGAGGTACATGGTGCGCGTGACGCGGCCGTCCTCACGGATGCTGGCGTCCTCCGAGAAGACATCCTCGACCGGTATCGTCCTCATGGCGGCCGCAACCCGGCCGGCATCGTCGGTGCCGGCGCTGGCGACGGCCTTGAGATAGTGACGCACCGCGCCGTAGACGCCGGCATGCAGCATCGACGGCATCATGCCGGTCTTTGCAAAAAACGCCTTCGACCATGCGCGCGTCGCCTCGTTCATGTCCCAGTAGGAGGCCGTCGTCAGGTAGGTGCCCTGCGCATCCCTGAGGCCGAGCGCGTGCACGTCCTGGAGGAAGAGGATCAGCGCGGCGAGGCTTTGGCCACCCTGCACCAGCCCGAACTCGCCGGCCTGCCGCATCGCGTTGACGGTGTCATTGCCGGCATTGGCGAGGCCGATGACCTTGGCGCCGGAGGATTGCGCGCTCAGCAGGAACGAGGAGAAGTCCGACGTATTGAGCGGATGGCGCGCGCTGCCCAGCACCTTGCCGCCCAAGGCCGCAATCACGCTGGTCGCGTCCTGCTGGAGCTGATGGCCGAAGGCATAGTCCGACGCCAGGATGAACCAGGTGCCGCCTCCCGCCTTGACGACCGCGGACGCGGTCCCGTGCGAGACCGCATAGGTATCGTAGGTCCAGTGGAAGCCGTAGGGCGAGCACTGCTCGTTGGTCAACGCCGTCGTCCCCGGCCCCGAATAGAGAACGATCCGCTTCTTCTCGCGTGCGAGGCTCTGGACCGCGAGCGCAACGCCGGAATTGGGCACATCGACGATCGCATCGACATCCTCCACATCGAACCAGCGCCGGGCGATCGCCGTGCCGACATCGGCCTTGTGTTGGTGATCGGCCGAGACGATCTGGATCGGCTTGCCGAGAACCGCGCCACCGATCTCGCTCACCGCCATCTCGGCGGCGACGACCGAACCTTTGCCGGTGATGTCGGCGGTCACGCCGGCCATGTCGGTGAGGACGCCGATCTTGACGACGTCACCACTGACCTGCGCCCGTGCCGCGACGGGCTGCGCCAGCAGCAGAAGGACACATGCAATCCGTCTCATCCTTGGTATCCTCCAATGTGCCTGCAAGGCGCGGGATCTCAGCATCCGACCGTATCGAGCCAGGCCAGGATCATGGCGGCGAGATCATCGCTGTTGTCCTCGATCATCATCATGTGGCCGTTCCCCTCGATGCCGCGATCCGGAAGCCAGACGAACTCGGCGCCGAGATAGCTCGCCGTCGCCGCATCCACCTCGCGCGGATGGCGCGGGTCGCGGTCCCCGGTCACGATCATGATCGGCCTTTCCCGCAGACGCTCGGGATCAGCAATCCTGAGCCCCCGTCCGCCGATGTTGAAGCGCTCGTTCAGGATTCGCGCGCTCTCCGGCGCAAACGAGCGGCAGTAGTTTTCGAACGCGTGATGCGGAAAGCGCGGCCCGTTGGCCCAATAGGCGGCGGCAAAGTCCGCCGTCAGCCATACCGGCGCATCCTCGCTCGAGTAAACGGGATGACCGGCGCTGGCGTCATCGCGCAGCGCGCGGATCGCTGCCGGATCGTCGGGCAGATCGCGCAACAGATTGGCCGGTGGACCGGGGGCGATGCCGACCACGGCGCGGACCAGATCGGGACGCCGCTCGGCCATCCACCAGGCCATCGGACCGCTCGCCGAATGCACCAGCAGCACGGCCGGCCCGATTTCTTCGATCAGCGCCAGCAGCGACGTCGCCACATCCCGCGTTCCAAGCCGCGAAAAGTCCGGACCTGACGGCGAACGGCCGTGACCGGGCCAGTCCGGCACGAACACGTCCCGGCCAGCCGCAGCAAAGCGCGGCGCCCAACCCGGTCTCCGATCCGGCGTGGCGAGATAGCAGGTCCCGGTGTGACCGGCGCCATGGACCATGACAACAGGCATTTTGCGCAAGGCCACGTGGGACGATCGCACCTGGTCGACATAGACTGGATGCTCCGGCGTTCCCGCATGGAAGCACCGGACCTCGCCGTCGCACGACAGGTCCATCACCCTCTGCCCGGCCAGCGGCATGCTCCTGCGATCCTCCACAACTATCGTCGACGGCCGTTCTTGCGGGCCTCGCAGCGATGTTAAGATCAAGCCGGATCGAAAAGCAACCAGAAAGTCTCATATGAGACCATCTCGAAAATCGACGAACGGCACCACCGGGAGCCATTCACCCGAGCGAAAACCGCTCGCGGCGGTGATAGGCGGCACCGAACTCCAGATCGCCTACAGGATGGGCTACGTGCTGAACTTCTATCGCGAGCCGTCATTCCGGCGGATCGAGATGGAATTCGGCCTGACGCGACCGGAGATCGTCACCCTGATCTTCCTGAATTTCCGAGAGGGCGTGACCGCGAGCGAGATCTGCGAATTCTCCGGCCATCTCAAGGCCAACATCAGCCGCGGAATCATCGCGCTCGAGAAGAAGAAGCTGATACGGCGTGCCGCCGACAAGACGGACAGCCGCCGCCAGCAATTGTTCATGACGGCGGCCGGGCGGGCGCTCTACGCACAATACATCCCGGCCCTGCGCGAGCGGGAGCGTGCCATGCTCGCGTGCCTCACGCGGGCCGAGCGCAATGAATTCGAGCGCCTGCTCGACAAGCTCGCCGCGCACGTCCCGCATTGGGCTGCGCTCGACGAACTCTGAGGGCGGAGCGATCGCGCGGGCGAGGCGTTCCTCACTCGCCCTTGCCCGCCTTCAGCTTCGGCAATGTCTCGATGATCTTCTGCTTGCCGTCGATGATCTCGGCGAGGAAGCTGGCGCGGTCGATGTCGCCGTTCTGGTCCCAGCTCGCTTCCATCAGCATGCCCGGCGCCTTGTCGGGCCTCAGGGTCAGGCCTTTCATCGCGGCGCCAAAAGCCTTGCTGTCGAACTTGCCGATCTTTTCGGTGACGTATTTGACCAGATAGACCGCGGTGTAGCCCTTGATGCCGTTGTGGTCGGGCCGGTACTTGTAGCGCTCGCTGAATTTCTTCGTGAAGTCCTCGATGGCGGGAATCGGAGCGTCGGCGGAAAGGCCGACATGGCCGCGCACGCCGTTGGCGGCGGGGCCGGCGAGCTCGACCACCTTCTGGCTCAGCAGCGTGGTCTCGCCGAACAATGGCGTCGACAAGCCCTGCCGCTTCGCCTCGATCAGGAAGCGGGCGCACTCCTCTTCATTGGTATAGACGAAAATCGCGTCAGCCTTGGCGCTCTTCAGCTTGATGACGTCGGAGCCGAAATCGACCTGGCCCTGCTCGGTGGAGATATCGGCCGCGATCTCGATATTGCGCGCCTTCATCTCCTTCAGAAAGTTGTCGTGGCCGCCCTTGCCGAAATCATTGTTGACCCAGACCAGCGCGACCGTCTTCACCTTGAGCTTGTCGTGCAGATAGTTGGCGATCTTCGGCATCGAGAATTGCTGACCGAAGGCCGTGCGGAATATCCAGGGGTTACCTTGCGTGGTGATGTCGGCGGCCTCGGCGCCGACGATCTGCGGAATCTCGGCTGCCTGCGTCAGCGCCATGTTGACCTTGACCGAGCCTGAATAGATCGGCCCGAGCACGACGTAAGGGTCCTTGTCCAAAACCTTCTGCACCTGCGCGCGCGAGATGCCGGGATTGCTCTGGGTGTCGAGATGCTCGGTCTGGATTTTCCGGCCCAGAATGCCGCCGGCATTGTTGATCTCGTCGACCGCGAGCGCGACGCCGTCGCGCCAGTTGGTGCCGGAGACGGCGCCGGGGCCGGACAGCTCGATGACGTCGGGGATGTAGACCGTGCTCTGCGCGCAGGCCGCGCTCGCCCACAGCGATGCCGCAACCGCGATGCTAACCGGCCCTGCAAAATGCCTCATGACGTCCTCCCTCCCATTTTGCTCTGTTGTTATCTCGCTTGATCCGTCCCGCCGTCGAAGCCGAGCAGCCGTGCCGGCGTTCGCCACAACAGGCGATGCTGATCGCCGGGGTCGGGAAACAGTTGTGTCAGCACCGCGAGCAGCGGACCGTAATCGAGCCGCTCTGGGGCGCGCAGGAACGGATAGTCCGAGCCCCAGACGCAACGGTCGAGCGTGAAGGCCTCGACCAGCGCCGTGATGAACGGCCAGGCGTCTTGATACGGATGCGGCTGCTGCGAGAACTTGTAATAGCCGGAGAGCTTGACGTGTGCGTCGCGCTCGCGGCCGATCGCGAGCAGCGCCTGGAAGGCCTTGCCCTGCAATCCCTGCCCAACGGAGGGCCGGCCGCAATGATCGAACACCAGACGCACATTTGATTTGTCGATCAGCGGTAACAGGTCGAGCAACTGGTCCTGCTCGACCTGGATCTGGAGAAACAGGCCGAGGCTGGTCAGCTTCTCCAGCAGTGGTGCGGTCTCTTGGTAGTAAGCGGCACCGTGGAACGGCACGTTGAAGGCGACGCCGATCACGCCGGCCGCCTTCAGCCGTTCGAGCTCGCTGATGTCGACGTCGTTCTCGACGACGGCGACACCGCGAAAGCGGCCGCCGCCCTGCTGCAACGTATCGAGCAGGATGCGGCTGTCGCTGCCGTAGCCGGTGTTGGTGGCCACCACGAGCGCGTGCCTGATATCGAACGCGTCGAACACGCGGATGAGCTGCGCCGCGGGCGCGATCTCCTGCCCGCTCGGCCGGTACGGCGTATCGGCGGAATAGGGAAAGCGGGCGGGATCGATGGCGTGGATGTGGCAGTCGATCCTGGGGGACACCGGCAGCGTCATGGCGCAAAGCTCCCCGGCGGTTCAGAACGTCGCTTCGATGGCCTTGATCAGCTCGGGCGTCACGTCGGGCATGACACCGAACCAAGCCTTGAAGGCGAGCCTAGCCTGGTTCAGCAGCAGGCCCAGCCCGTTGACCGTGACGCAGCCGCGCGCGCGGGCTTCGGCGAGGAACGGCGTTTCCAGCGGCGTGTAGATGAGATCGGCGGTGAGCGTTTCCGGCCGCAGGCGCGACAGGTCGATCTCCAGCGCGGCCTTGCCGACCATGCCGCGATCGGTGCAATTGACGAGCAGCGCGACATCGCCGAGCGCGGCGCCGCGGTCGTCCCACGCGACGGTGCTGATGGCGGAACCGAAATCCTTTGCGAGCGCCTGCGCCTTCTCCGCGGTGCGGTTGGCGATGCGGATCTCGCGCGCGCCATTTTCGAGCAGCGCCACCACCACGGCGCGCGAGGCGCCGCCTGCCCCGAGCAGCAGGATCGGCCCGGCATCGCCGCGCCAGTCAGCCTTGGCGTCGCGCAGGCTCTGCACAAAACCGTTGCCGTCATTGTTGAAGCCCGAGAGCGTGCCGTCCGCCTCGACGACGATGGTGTTGACGGCGCCGATGCGTTTTGCCGTTTCGTGGACGCGGTCGAGCATCGGCATCGCCGTCTGCTTGTGCGGCATGGTGACATTGCAGCCGCGGAACCCGAGCGCAATCAGCCCGTCAAGCGCATCCTCCAGCCGCTCCGGCTTCACCGCCAGCGGGACATAGCTGCCGCGGATGCCGTGCGCCTTCAGCCAATAATTATGAATGACGGGCGAGCGCGAATGCGCAACCGGCATGCCCATGATACCCGCCAGTCCAAATCCGTCCTGCGACATGCTGCGCTTCCATCCTCGATCGCGCCATTCGGCGCGCGACCATCTTATTTGGTCAGTTGTACAAAGTAATTAGAGGGAATGGCTAGCGCGTGCAATCTGAATCTGGGGAAGCGCCGCCGTCCTGGCGAAAGCCAGGACCTATTAGCCCAGGGAGAGGTTGTGGTGCGAAGGGGCAACTGCGAGTTCCCGTAACCACATCCGACGGTGGTTATGGGTCCTGGCTTTCGCCGGGGCGACGCTGAAGGGGCATCGTGCTTCCAGGCACTCGTCGCGGTCGTAGCCTCGCCACGCAGTGACCGGTCCGATCACATCCCGCTCAACCCGCTATCCACCGCGAGCGTCTGCGCGGTGACATAGACGCTTTCGTCCGACAGGAAGAACAGCACCGCATAGGCGATCTCCCACGCGGTCGCCTGGCGGCCGAAGGGGACATGGCCCTTGCCGCGCGATGGGCGGCCGGCGCCGGCTTCGCGGCCGTTGGGAGTGTCGACGAGGCCAGGATAGATGAGGTTGGCGCGGATGCCGCGGCGCGCGCCGAGATGGGCGATGTTGCGCATGAGGCCGCCGAGCGCGGCCTTGGAGGAATCGTACACCGCCATCTGCGAGCCGGCTTTCAGCGCGGCGATCGAGGAAATGAAGACGATGGCGCCGCCATCGTCGAATCTCGGCATGGCGGCGCGGCAGCACAGCATCGGACCGCGGACGTTGACGTCGTAGATCCTGTTCCACTCCTCGGGGCTGACGGCATCGAGACCGACCTTGCCGAAGGTGCCGATGTTGAGCACCATGCCGTCGAGCCCACCCATCGCGCGGTGCGCTTCGTCGATCATGCGGACGACGTCGGGCTCGGACGTGACGTCCGCCGCGATGGCGAATGCCTCGCCGCCTTCGGCGGTGATGCGCTTCACCGTCTGTTCGGCCGAGGTGCGGTTGAGATCGGCGACCGCGACCTTCGCACCCTCGCGCGCGCAAAGGATGCTCATGGCGCGGCCGTTTCCGATCGGATCGGTTAAGGCATCGAACACGCGCTGGCCGCCGCCGACGATCAGGATGCGGCGGCCGCTCAGGCGCCCCCTGCCCGGCGCTTCGCCCAGCGATTCCGCGCTCGGCGGGCGGACGTAGCGCTCCGGCTTGGTCTCGGTTTCCGTCATCTCAGCCGCCCTGCTTCTTACCGCCGTCATAGACCTTCATGCCCGCCGCGGGATCGAGATCGGTTTCCGTTGCCTCGGTGACGCGCGCCATCATCATGTAGAAACCGAGCGCGACGATGGATTCCACGACCTCCTGGTCGCTGAAGTGGCGGCGCATGGCGGCAAAGGTCGCCTCGGGAACGCGGACGTTCTCGACGACCTCGCGGCCGAATTTGAGCAGCGCGCGCTCAGCCTCGCTTAAGCCGGCTGCATCGTAGTCACTGCGCTCGACCGCATCGATCTGCGCTTGCGTACAGCCGACACCGAGCGCGATCGGAACATGCTGGCGCCACTCATAGGCGCCGCCTTCGAGCTGGGCGACCTGGAGGATCAAGAGCTCGCGGTTGACGGCGCTGAGCTTCTGCTTGTGCAGGATCGAATTGCCGAGCCGCATCGCCGGGATCATGTTGGCCTCGGCATGAGCCATCATGCGAAAGATGTTCAGCTTGACCGGCATGCGGTCGAACGAGGCGCGGATGTCGCCGCTCGTCGTCTCCGGATCAATCAGGGGCAGCCTTGCCACGCGTTTCTCCCTTGGGTTTTCGTTTCTTGTTGTCGTCATTGCCTGCCGCGATCAGCGACAGGAAGAAGGCGAGGTAGCGGTCGATCGCCTCGATCACCTTCGGCCGCGACGACGGCGTCGCGCCCATCACGTAATGTTCGAGGCGGATATAGATGAGGCCCGCCGCGAACAGCCGCGCGGTCTCGCGCGGGTCCGGCGTCGAGACGAGGCCAGCGAGCGCAAAGCCGCGGAAGTAATCCGTCATCAGGCTCTGCTCGCGCGCGTAAAAATGGTCGGCGAACTTGGCACGGATGCCGGGCACGCGGTTACGCTCGGCGGTGATCACCTTCTGGAACTGATGCTCGCGCGGATCGGACCATTGCTCGACGAGATCAAGCGCAAACTGCCGGCAGAACGCGGCGGGCTGGCGCGCAAGCTGCTTGTAGCGCGGCTCCTCCAGCCGGCTCGCCGAGCTGGCCGGGCCATGCTCGGCAACGATCGCTTCCAGGATCGCGGCCTTGCCGGCGAAATGATTGTAGAGGCTGCTCTCGCGAATGCCGACACGGCGCGCGAGCTCGCGCATCGAGGCGCCGCCATAGCCGCTCTGCGCGAACAGGTTGAGCGCTTCGGAGAGGATGCGCTCGCGGGTGGTGGGCGCAGCCGCTGCCGCCGCGCTGGAGGTGTGGACAGCCATGCGACTTGACTAACGAACGATCGTTCGCTAGTCAACCGTACGAACGATCGTTCGTTTGCCAGTCTGGCGGCTACGGTCGCGGCCCGCAAATCCGGTTGCGGGCCCTGTTCTCGCGTTTCAACTCCGCTCCCTTGAGAGGCGGAGAGCAAATCTGGGGAGACGACCTCATGGCGCGCTTTGCCCGCCTTCGCCTGGCCGCGGCCTGCATCCTGTTGCCCATGCTCGCGGCAAGCATCGCCCAGGCGCAAAGCGCAAAATACGATCCCGGCGCCGACGACAAGACCATCAAGATCGGCACCACCGCGCCGCTGAGCGGACCGGCCTCGGCTTTCGCGCAGATCGCAAAATCCGCCGAGGCCTATTTCCGCAAGGTGAACGATGACGGCGGCGTCAACGGGCGGCGCATCCAGATGATCATCGCCGATGACGCCTACAGCCCGCCGAAGACGGTGGAGCAGACGCGGCGGCTGGTCGAGAGCGAGGAAGTGCTCTTGATCTTCGGCGGCGTCGGCACGCCGACCAACAGCGCCGTGCACAAATACCTCAACGACCGCAAGGTACCGCAGCTCTTCCTGGGCTCGGGCGCCGCGAAGTGGGACGATCCGAAGAACTTTCCGTGGACCGTCGGCTGGCAGCCGACCTATCGCGACGAGGCGATCGCCTACGCCAGGTACATCAAGGCAAGCCATGCCAATGCGAAGATCGGCGTGCTCTATCAGAACGACGATCTCGGCAAGGACTATCTGAAGGCGCTGGAGGAAGGACTCGGCGGTGGTGAGGCGATCGTGGCGCGCGCCGCTTACGAGACCACGGCGCCGACCGTGGACACGCAGATCCTGCAACTGAAGACTGCCGGCGCCGATGTGGTGCTGGTTGCGGCGACGCCAAAGTTTGCGGCGCAGGCGATCCGCAAGATCGGCGAGATCGGGTGGAAGCCCGTGACCATCATCTCCAACGTCTCGGCCTCGATCAGCGGCGTGCTGGAGCCGGCCGGCAAGGACAATTCCACCGGAATCATCTCCAGCCAGTACCTGAAGGATGCGACCGACCCCGCGCTGAAGGACGATGCCGGCTACAAGGAGTGGCTCGCCTTTATGGACAAGTACCTGCCTGAAGCCAACAAGAGCGATTGGCTCAACGTCTATGGCTATACCATCGCGCAGACGCTGGTCACCGTGCTGAAGGCGTCCGGCAACGACCTCACCCGCGCCAATGTGATGAAGCAGGCGACGACGCTCAAGGACGTCAAGCTGCCGATGCTAATTAACGGCACCACGGTGAACAACTCGCCGGAGCGCTATACGCCGATGACGAGCCTCCAGCTGATCCGCTTCGACGGCACGCGCTGGGTGCCGTTCGGCGAACTTCTGAAGAATTGAGCGATGCGGCAGGTCAAGGTCGGCGTCATGCGGGTCGATCTCGTCAGCGAGATCGCTTCGCTCGCCTTCGACAAGAGCTGGCTGTTCGCCAACGTCACCGAAGCCGTGATCGCGGAGAACCGGAGCTGGCTCGATCACCGCTATATCGAGCCGGGGACCGGCCGCTTCATCCTCAGCCATCATTCCTATCTCGTGCGCGCGCCGCGCTGGACCGCCATCGTCGATACCTGCTGCGGCAATCACAAGAAACGGCCGCGCGTCCCGGTCTGGAACGACCTCAGCCAGCCTTATCTCGAAAACATGCGGGCGCTTGGCGTTGCGCCTGAAGAGGTCGACTTCGTGATGTGCACGCATCTGCATGTCGATCACGTCGGCTGGAACACACGGCTCCTCGACGGCCGCTGGGTGCCGACCTTCCCCAACGCGCGCTATCTGATGGGACGCGAGGAGTACCGGCATTTCGAGGCCGCGCACAATGCCGCACCGAAGAACCCGGTGAACCACGGCTCGTTCGAGGATTCCGTGCTGCCGGTCGTCGCCGCCGGCCTCGCCGAACTGGTCGAGACCGACCATCGCCTGTTCGAGGATCGCGACGCGGCCTTGCGCTTCGCGCCGGCGCCGGGCCACACCGCCGGCAACATGCAGATCCACCTCAACGGCGGCCACGATCACGCCGTCATGTCGGGCGACGTCATCCATCACCCGATCCAGTGCGCTGCGCCGTGGCTGTCCAATGCCGCCGATGTCGATCCGGCAGCGGCGGTCGCGACGCGGATGGCGCTGCTGGAAGAGCTCGCGGATACGCCGAGCTATCTGCTCACCGGCCATTTTCCCGCGCCGACCGCGGGGCGCGTGGTGCGGCATGGCGACACTTACAGATTTCGTTTCGAGGATTAGGGGAAGCCATCATGATGTTGCGCACCGTCACGCTTTCGTTTCTCGCATTGCTGTCGGCGGCGTTGCCCGTCCGGGCCGAGGATCCCGCCGCCTACCCCACCCACAAGATCAGGATGCTGCTTCCTTACGCGGCTGGCGGCGGCGGCGATGTGGTCGGCCGGTTGCTCGCGGATAGGATGGGCAAGACGCTCGGGCAGAGCATCTATATCGAGAACCACACGGGTGCGGCCGGTACGCTCGGCACGCAAATGGTCGCGGCGTCGCCGAACGACGGCTACACCATCACCGTCGGCGGCATGACCACGCATGTGCTGGCGCCCGCGATCTATCCAAAGCTGGCTTACGATCCGATCAAGGATTTCACGACGATCGGCCGCGTCGGCACCTCCTCGATCATGCTGGTGGCGACCAAGGACTTTGCCGCCAATGACATCAAGGGCCTGGTTGCGCTCGCCAAGAAGGGCGAGCCGATCCAGTATGGCAGCTGGGGCGTCGGCTCGACCGGGCAATTCTGCGCGGAGATCTTGATGCAGCAGAGCGGCATCAAGATGGATCACGTGCCCTTCAACGGCATCGCGAAACTCGCCGGCGACCTGCTCGGCGGCCACATCTCGCTTGCGACACTCGACATGGCGACCGCGACGCCGCTGGTGAAGGACGGCTCGATCAAGGCGCTGGCCGCCTGCGGCGAGCGCTCGCCGAGCCTGCCCGACGTCGCGAGCTACAAGGAACAGGGCGTGGCGTTCGACCGCAGCCTGTCCTGGGCGATGTATGCGCCTGCAGGCCTTGCCGAGCCGGTCGCCAAGAAGCTCTCGGCGGCCCTGAAGGACGCGCTCGGCGATGCCGAGGTGAAGGAGAAGCTGCTGGCGCTCGGCATCACGCCGCAATTCGTCTCCGGCGAGGAGCAGCGCGACATCAACGCGCGCGACATCGCGGCCTGGAAGCAGGTTGCCAAGGACGCCGGCATCGAGGTCAAGTGAATCGAGGTCAAGTGAACAAGGCAAGAGGAGCGCGGGCATGAGCCGCATCTTCGGCGCGGTGCGCCAGAACGGATATGTGGTGCGGGACATCCACGCCGCGATGAAGCACTGGATCGAGGTGATGGGCGTCGGCCCCTGGTACTACATGGATCGCGTCAGGACCGACTGGTTCCGCCATCGCGGCCAGGACTCCGCCGTCGAGATGAGCATTGCGCTGGCCAATTCCGGCGACCTCCAGATCGAGCTGATCCAGCAGCGCAACGATGCGCCCTCGCTGTACAAGGAATTCCTCGACGCCGGCCACGAAGGACTCCAGCACATGTCGTACTGGAGCCACGACTATCAGGCGCTCTACGACAAGGCGCTCGCGCTCGGCTACAGGATCGGCCACGAGGGCCAGATCGGCGGCGACAAGGGACGCTTTGCCTATTTCGACACCCAGGCGCATCCGGGAACAGTGATCGAGATCTCCGACACCAGCGGCACCAAGGGGCCGTTCTTCGAGAAGGTCCGGCAGGCGGCGATGAACTGGGACGGATCGCGGCCGATCCGGGAGGTCGGCGGCGGTAAGTCCTAGGACCTGTCGCCGGCTTGCGGCAACAGGAGCGCCGGACGAAATCAAATAGAAATTGTATTGCGGCCCCGGTCGGATATTCTCGCCGACATTGCAATCCCGGCTCGGGGGCCGTGATGAAGTTCTTTTGTCTATTTCTTCTCAGCGCCTTGGCGCTCGCCTTCCAGCCGACCGGAGCATTGGCCGACCAGCGCATGGCGCTGGTGATGGGCAATTCGGCCTATCAACGCGCACCCAAGCTCGCGAATGCCACCAACGACGCGGACCTTCTCGAAGCGCGCAAGGCGATGCAGGAACCGGCGGGGTTCACATCGCTGCTCGCCCGGTAGATGGCGTTCTATGGTAGCTTGATCCCGTGTCCGAACCTTCAGCGAGGCAAACATGTCCTCTACCGACAAGGTCTTCGCCGGCTCGATCCCGAAAATCTACGACGAGTATCTCGTCCCGCTGATCTTCGCCCACTACGCCGCCGACATCGCCAGGCGTGTCGCCGCGCTCTCCCCGTCAACGCTGCTGGAAACCGCCGCAGGCACCGGCGCCGTGACGCGGGCCGTGACGGCGGCGCTGCCTCCCGGCATCCGTTACATCGCGACCGATCTCAACGAGCCGATGCTCGCGATCGCGGCGCAGCGCCAGGCCGAAGACAATCGCATTACCTGGCGCCCGGCGGATGCCACCGCGCTGCCGTTCGACGACGCCGCGTTTGACGTGGTCTGCTGCCAGTTCGGCGCCATGTTCTTTCCGGATCGCATCAAGGGTTACGCCGAGGCGAAGCGGGTCTTACGGCCGGAAGGCACGTTCGTGTTCAACGTCTGGGACCGTATCGAGGAGAACGTGTTCGCGGACGAGGCGACGGCCGTGCTCGGAAAGATCTTTCCCGACGATCCGCCGCGTTTCATGGCGCGGACGCCGCACGGCTATCACGACAAGGCCGTCATCAAGACCGATCTGGAGCAAGCGGGCTTCCGTCACATCTCGATCGAAACGCTTCCCGCGGTGAGCCGCGCGCCGACACCCGAATATGTGGCGTTCGCATATTGCCAGGGGACGCCGCTGCGAAACGAGATCGAGGCAAGGGATGCGAGCAAGCTTGAGGCCGCGACGGACGCCGTGGCCGAGGCGATCCGCACGCGCCATGGAGCCGGACCGGTCGAGGGCAAAATCCAGGCGCTGGTGATTACGGCACAGCCGTAGTTGCAGGGCGCTTCAGCTTACGTCCCGCGTCCTACCAGAAGCTCCGCGGCATCGGCTGCGCCGGCTGATAGTACGGGTACTGGCCGCCGCGCTGCCGGCGCGGATTGACCGGTTGCGGGTTCGGATCGCGCTGGAAGAAGAAGCCGAAGCCGTTGCCACCATTGTCCCAGCTGTCGTCGCTCGCAATGTCCATCGGAGGCGCGGTCGGCTTGCGCGTGATGAAGCCGCCCTGGGGATGGTTGCTCAGCACTGCGACGAATTCGGTGCGGTAGTTGGTCTCGCTGCTCAGTGGCTCGTCCGAGATGATGATCGACGAACGCGGCAATGCGGTCGGCGCGATGCGATCCCAAACGTCCTGCGGAATGGTGATGCGATCGAGCGCGTCCTTGGCATCGTCGCCGTTTTCGATCGTGACCACGCTCCAGCGCAGGCCGGTGTCGTTCTTCGCCATTGCCGTGAAGATATGCGTGCCGAGCGGCTGGTCGGGATTGCGGATGGTGACCGGGACCTCGATGCTGGTGTCGAACACCTCGCCGCCGCCATCCGGCGCCGGCTTGTGCGTGTTCCGCCGCACATAGAGCTTCTGCGTCGCGCGGCTGATGTAGACCGAGACCGGCTCGAGCGCGAGCTTTGCGTCGGTCGCGGCCTTCACGATCTCGGCCTTCTTGGTCGCAGCCGCCTTCGCGGCCTCCTTCGTGGCGGCGACGGCGTCGCGCTTCGGTTGCGCGGCCGCCTTGGCGGTGTCGAGCTGGCTCGCCGCATCGGCAGCCTTGGTGGCGGCCTTCTGCTTCAGCTCCTCGGCCTTGGCGCGGGCCTGATCGGTCTTTGCCGCCGCGAGCGACTTGTCGGCAAAAGCAAGCTCGGCATCGGCGCGGGCCTTCTGCTGTTCCAGCTTGCGCAGCGAGGCGGGAAGCGAGGCGGCCTCCTTCGCGGCGATTGCCGCGGCCTTCTTGGCATCGTCGGCGGCCCGGGTCGCCTCCTCGGCCTCGGCGGAGAGCTTGTCGGCCCGGTTCGGCACCGCCGCGATGGCTTCGCGCTTCGGCACGAACAGCGAGGGATGGGTGAAATCGACCGGGGCCGCGTCGTTCGGCGAGATGATCACGCGCATGCCGATGTTGGTCTTGTCGAACAGGCCCTCCGCAAAGCCGAAGGGCATCCGCACGCAGCCATGCGAGGCGGCATAGCCCGGCAGCGGCCCGCCATGCAGCGCGATACCGTTCCAGGTGATGCGCTGCATGTTGGGCATCCAGGCATCGTCATACATGGTCGAGTGGTGGTCCTTGTCCTTCTCGACGACGGCGAAGACGCCGGCCGGCGTCTCGCGCCCGGTGGTGCCGGTGGACACCGGCGCACGCAGGATCCAGCCGTCGGCGTCGTAGAAGGTGACCTGCTGGCTCTTGATCGACACGATCGCCATGATCGGCTCGCCGGCCTCGCGCGGCGCCACCGCCTCGGTCGGCTGGCGCGCCTGCTTGGCCGCGGTCGCCGGGTTCACCACGGCAAGCACGGCCAACGCCGCAAGCGCGATCCTGCCGGGAGGGGCCCAACGCCGCATCGCCAGGGTGGATTGCGCCGTCGTCAGTCGGTTTTTCATGCCATGCCCCGGTCGAAATGCCAGTCCGCGCTCATGTCGATTAGGTCTCAGATTGCGATCTTTGGATTAAGAAATCGCAGCCGCCATACGTTCCGTCTGTGGCGATATTCGGCACGTTCCAACGACAAATCTCTCATATACGACGGCTCGCGCGGGCGGAAGGGTGGCTCCCGGCCAAGGCTGGTCCGAGGCTGGCGGCGATCGCTGCGGCAGAATGTCCGCCTTGGAGGGGGCGGATCCGCCGGTTTTCCCCCCGTTGCGGTGGAGCGCCGCGGCGATCACGACCCGGATCACAACGGTGCGGCGCAAACCGGCCTATATTCTTTGAACCGGCAGGCTTTGGTTGAGAATGGTGGCTAAACGCCCGGCACCTTCCGGCCGAACCTCGGCAGTAAACACCACTGCGGGGCGCGCACCTTCACGACCCTCAGCGGCCTCGCCGCGAGGCGGCCGCCGGCGAGGCGGTTGAGGTCAAGGCTGCCTCTCCAAAGGAGACAAGCCGCAAGCGCTCCTCATCCCACAAGGTCAGCCGCACGGTCCGCAAGCTCTGGAGCAGCGTAATCCGTCCGACGCCGGCGAGCTGCGGATGGTCCCGCAACACGTCCGGCAGGCGATAGCAGGGAATTCGACTGCACAAATGATGGATGTGGTGGACGCCGATATTCGCCGTGAACCATCGCAAGACACCCGGCAATTGGTAGTGCGAGCTGCCGTACAGCGCAGCGTCGTGAAAATTCCAGTTGTCGTCGTGGGACCAGTGGGTGTGCTCGAATTGGTGCTGGACATAGAACAGCCAGACACCGATCGACGCCGCCAGAACGATGATCGGCAGGTGAACCAGCAGGAACGGCCCATAGCCGACCAGCCGGATCATCGCGCCGACGAGAACCGCGATCGCGACGTTCGTGCCCATTGTGCTCAGCCAGGGCTTCCAGCCACCGCGCATCAGCCCGACCGGCAAGCGATGCTTCAAGATGAACAAATACGAGGGACCGACGCCAAACATCACGAGGGGATGGCGATACAAACGGTACAGCATCCGACCCCATAGGGGCTGGTCGCGAAACTCGCGCACGGTCAACGTATCGATGTCGCCCGAGCCCCTGTGATCGAGATTGCCGGAGTTCGCATGGTGGCGTGCATGGTTATGTCGCCAGTAATCGTATGGCGTCAGTGTCATCACGCCGATGGCGCGGCCGACCCAATCGTTCGCAACGCGGCCGCGGAAGAACGAGCCATGTCCGCAATCGTGCTGGATCATGAAGAGACGGACCAGCAAACCCGCCGCGGGCACCTCGAGCAGCAGCGCAAACCAATAGCCGTGGTCAAGAGCGGCCCAGATCAGAACCCAGATGATGACGAGCGGCACCGCCGTGATCGCCAGCTCGAGGACACCGCGCGCACTGTCGGGCTCGCGGTAGCGGGCGAGCATCCGCGCCGTCGCGCGGATCTCCGGCGTTCTCTCAGTCATTTCTGGTCTGTTCCCGATGTCCGCCGAAGAAGTATCGTTATCGCCCACGGACGCCTCCGGCAGCAGTTCTGAGGTCCTGCCCCGCACGCACTCATATTGATCCGAGCCTGGATGTCCTGCTGAGCAATATTGCTCACGCCGGGAGCCGGCGTCCCGCCGAATTGGCCTGCCCCCCATGACACACCGCGACTGAGATGGGAAGGGACGCAGGTCGGAGATGTTCACCGACCGGCCGGCGATTTTCCGGCAATGTGAGCAATATTGAACTGAAGCTGACACGCGAGCGCGGCATGCTGGCCATGACGCAGCCGGCGAATCGGCTGTCATCGGCGGCGGCTTCGGGTACAGCGTACCCCGCCATATGGGCAGGAGCTTCATATGTCCGAGGTCTATGCTCGTCCAGAACCGACGCTGATTCCGATACCCCGGCCACTCTGCCCGGCCTGCCAGAGCCGCATGATGCTGATCCACGTCGGGGCAAGCTGTGACGGTCCCAATCTTCGAATCTTCGAATGTGCCAAATGCGGGAACGTCCACAAGATATCCATGGACGACCCGATGAGATCAGCCAAATAGCAGCTGAAGGGGAACGCTCAAGGAAGCGGCCCCAGCACGGGGGTGCGAACCGGGGCCGCCATTCATCGGGTATGATGAGTGGGCATCATATCCGGTCGCCATCACCAAGTAGTCCCGGCGACGTTCGTTCCAGGCAGACTCTCACGATGCCCGCCTACCAGCGTTTGCGCCAAACGCCGCCCCAGCTTCCGCCCCATCGGCTTCGTCCGCGGACGAGCCCGATGATCATGAGCAGCAAGACCGCGCCGACCGCGGCGTCGATGATCTGCGAGACGATCCCCGAACCGAGATGGATTCCCAGCTGCGGAAATAACCAGCTCGCGATGAAGGCGCCCGCTATTCCCACGACGAGATCGCCGACCAGGCCCAAGCCCGTACCCATGACGATCTGGCCCGCAAGCCAACCGGCCGCGATGCCCACAGCCAATATGACGAGAAGGCTTTCACCAGATATGTTCATTTTCACCTCACCAACGGACGACCAAGCAGTGTTCCGTCACCCGTCAGACTAGACCCGGGCAAGGGCGGATGATGTGCAAAACTGCTCAGATGCCGATCGTATGATCGGCGCGCGGCTCAGGATCAGTTGCGGACCATTCCTTCAAAGCTGAGCAATTTTGCTCTGCAGCAGAGCGAGCCAACCGATAGGCTCTCTGATGGCCGTCCCTCGACCGGCACGAAGAGGGGTCGACAAGTGGCGCGGCTGACGCCTCTGCAGTTCGTCCAGGAGATCTCACCTTGACTATCAGAACAACACGGACCACCGTTTCGTTCGCCAATCCCTTCGTCCTTCAGGGCCTGGAGGGCACTCAGCCCGCCGGTGAATATGTCGTCGTCACTGACGACGAGCAGATCGAAGGGTTGTCGAGGATCGCCTATCGGCGCGTGGCGACGCTGCTTCAGACGCCCGCGAGGTCTGCCCCCCAATTACTGATCCAGTTCTACTCGGTCAGCCAAACGGAGCTGGATGCCGCACTCATGAAGGACCGGCATCAGACGGTCGTACGGCATTGAGAGCGCAGGCGAGCCGTATGGCGAGCCGGCCGAGGCCGCCGCCACAATTGCCTGGCCGGGATCACCGGGGGGCCCGAAGGCGGACGCAAGATTTGCCTAACGCGCCCGGCCCCGGCCCTGCTAAGCTGAAGCCCCCTCCATCAGGTTCTTGACGACGTTATGCTAAAAGCGGCGAAAAGCTCGTTCGATCCAAAACTCTTTCTCGCCAAGGTCGGCGAGGGCAAAGCCATACTGAAATTCGACAAGAACCAGGTCGTGTTCTCGCAGGGCGACGCCGCGGACACGGTTTTCTACATCCAGAAGGGCAGGATCAAGGTTCTCGTCGTCTCCGAGCAGGGCAAGGAAGCCGTGGTCGGAATCATGGAGCCCGGACAATTCTTCGGCGAAGGTTGCCTGAACGGCCATCCCTTGCGGATTTCGACAACGGTGGCGATGGAGCAATGCCTGGTCACGTCGATCGCGAAATCGGCTATGCTTGCGATACTCAAGGGCGAGCCAAAGTTCTCCGAGTTGTTCATGGAGTATCTGCTCAGTCGAAACAGCCGCATCGAAGAAGACCTGATCGACCAGTTGTTCAATTCGAGCGAGAAGCGGCTTGCGCGTCTTCTCCTGCTCCTGGCGAATTTTGGCAAGGATGGCGCCACTCAGCCCATCACCGCGCAGGTCAGTCAGGAGACGCTCGCAGAGATGATCGGGACGACCCGCTCACGCGTCAGCTTCTTCATGAATAAATTTCGCAAGCTCGGCTTTATCACCTACAACGGCAAGATCGAGGTTCACAGTTCCCTCCTGAACGCGGTCTTGTATGACAAGCCTGAGATCGTGAGGGACGACTGAGACAGTTGGGGGCAAGAACGCCTCGAGCCGCCTCCTGCAACGATATGAAGGTACCCCATGAAAAAGCCGACCGCGCACGTCGACGAGATCGCGCCGAGAATCATTCAAAGGGCTGACGTCGCACCGGCCGATGGCTTCACGCTTGTGGTCGATGGCCACTTCAAGACCCGTTACGACAGCGAAACTGCTGCCCGAGAAGCCGGCGCCGAGTTGCTCGGCAGATTCCCAATGTTGCAAATCCTGGTCTACGATGCTGCGACCGGGATGCGGTCGCCGCTGCAATAGATTTTCGGCGTGACCGGGCCCGCATCGGGTGTCGTTGCGGGCCTGTGCGAAGTGTTCGTGAAGCTCTCGGAATGCAGGATCATCCTTTCTTGGGACGATCGGACGGGGTGTCCGAGACCTGCCGGCGCAGACGTATTGCTTCCGCAAAGCTGTCAGATGGCTGCCTTTGCGGAGCGGGACGGTTCTCGGGCTCGTCAGGCTCCGGTGCTCGCAGGACGGAGAGCAGCGCTTCGCTGTCGCGGTCCAGACGCTTGTCAGCACCCGACGCGTCGAGCGTATGGCCGACCAACTCGCCCGAGAGACGATAGATATTGTTCCCCCGGAGATCGTAGACTTTCTTGCCGGTGAGGTCGAAGATCGATGTGCCGTTCAGAACCCCGGCGCGGATTCCCCTCTTGTTGAATATGTATCCGCTCACCACACATCTCCCATCGACGGCCCTTTGGCGGTACGCCGGCGACCGCCTATCGGGTCGCAACCCGGCCTTTCGCCTCCTCCTCGGCCAGACGTATCATGAGCCATTGCCGCCGGACGTCGTCTTTGGCCAGATCGATCTGCCGTCTGAGGATTTTGAGGTTTTCGAGGTGGATGAAGTCTTCCAGGTCCTCCATTCGGGGGCACCCGCTCAGGTCGGTGGCCTCAAATCGTGACTGGCGAGCCAGAGGGCCGCGGCCGATCTCATCGGATCGGTTTCGACTGCGGCAGCACGAATGTGATGGCAGGCGCACGCGAACGTTCCGATGTCAAAGGCGGATGAGCCGGGGATCCTCACCAAGCTCATGGGTTCGCCGCACCTGGGACAGCGCGGCCGCCGGTCTGATGCAAGTGACGAACCGAATGAGTGGGAATGTTGCAAATGCATGCGATGCACCCTCGAGATCAGGCGGGAGCGTTACAGCACTCTCAGTCACCGATAGATGCCGATAAGGGGCGGTGATACAACCAGCATGAGCCGCCGGGGCCGAAGTTACTGGTCAATATTGCTCGCTCGAGCAAAGTTCCCGCCGCCTGGAGCCCGGCCCGGTTGCCTCGGCAGACACCGCGGCTAGACGCCCAGCGCCTTCCGATTGAAGGTTCGCAGAACACGCAGCGACAGCGTTCGCACGTTCGCGACATTGAGAAGCCACGCCGCGGCGGCGTAAGCGAAACCGCCCGCAAGGCTCACGATGACCAGCGCGACGAGCCCGGTGCCGTCGACCTGCGACCGCGCGACGAGGATCGCAGCCGCCATGGCTGCGGCGGAGGCGGCAACGCCGGCGAGACGATTGACGTCGAACGGCACGGGATGGGCACGGTGCATCAGGACGAGTGCGACGACGAAGCCGATCGCCTCGGTCGCAAGCGTCGCCAGCGCCGCGCCGTTGAGACCGTAGCCTGCGACCAGCGCGAACATCAGCGCGACGCTCACCACGAGCGTGAGGAAGGACTGCGCCGCCAGCATGAACGGCCGCTCGGCGAGCTGAAAGCTGATCTGGACGTAGAACTGATTGGCGATGCCGAAGAAGCGGGCGAGCACCAGGGTCGGCAGCAGCGCCGACACGCCGGCGCGGAAGTCGACGCCGACCAGCGTGCCTGCGACCTGGTCCGCCGCCAGCGCCAGCCAGATCGCGACGGGCGCGACGACGACGAGCAGCAGCTCGAGACTTTCGTTCAACCGCTCGCGCGTGGTCTCATTGTTCTTCTCCGACAGCGATCGGAACACGAGCGGCACGGTCGCCGCGGCGACGCTGGAGGCGATCATCACCATGAACTGGCGCGGCAGATCGGCGGCGACGCCAAAGATGCCGGCGGCGTCCTTGCCGAGGAGATAAGCGACGATCAGGCGGTCGCAGGTCGAGTACAGCGCGACCGAGAGACCGGCCAGCGTCAGCGGCAGGCCGTAGCGCGCCAGCTGCATGAACTGGCTGCGCTGGAAAGGCGCGATCCTGGTGCGGTCGCCGACGAGATTGAGGATGATGCCGGTCAGCGAGCCCAGCCCGAACGCCGCGAGCAGGCCCATGCCGCCCCAGCCGAGCCAGATCCCGAGCAGGCCGAAGCCCACGCTCGATACGCTGCGCACGATCGAGATCGCCGCGAACCGGTAAGGGCGCAATTTGGCGCGCTCGAACTCCTGGCCGACATCGACCGCATTGGCCATGATCGCCACGAACATGCTGACGAGCAGCAGCTCGACGCTGACGTCGCTGCGGAACAGGAAGACCAGCGGGGTCGTGGCACAGAGCACCGCGGCCGTGAGCCCAAAGGCGACCATCGCCGTGCCGCGAAAATCCACCTCCGCCGACATCGCCTGATAGCGGGACACCGACAGCTTGATCCAGGCGAAGAAGATCGCACCCAGAATGCCGGCAAGGCTGATGCCGACGACATAGACGCCGTACTCTGCGGGCGTCAGCAGCCGCGTGTAGGCGGTGACCGCGAAGAAGCCCACCGCCGCAGGCAGGATATAGGCGACCAGGTAGATGGAGAAATGGCGGTTCAGCATGCGGGCACGGGACCGGAAGCGGTCATGCGAGTTTTGCGGCCGTTGATCAGTTGGACCTTGGGGTGACGATCGGACTGCGCCGCAGCATCCCCGAAGAGTGTCACATAAGTCTGCAAATCGGGCCGCGAATGGAGCCACGCGGCGGATTTCGCGCGTTAGCGTTAAATTTGCCCTTTCCTCGAACCGGAGCCGCAGATCACTGAGAAGAGACCATCATTCAGGCGCCTTAACACGCTTTCCAGCGCGTGAACGCGCCGGAACAGCGATGCAGCGGCCCATGGGTTGACGCACCTGACATCCGGCAAAGGTTAACCCAACACGACGAAACCCCGGCATTGCACGGCGCCGCTTGGTACGATGGCGCATTGGTTCCCGAGGGAATGCCGTGGCCAGGCTCGACAGACGCGAATTCCTTCTCGGCACTGCCGCAACGCTTGCGGCGGGCGGATCCGCGTCAGCCTTGCCGGCGTCGAAACTTGCCCAGCGCCGTCCGGGATTTGGTGCAGCGGCAACGCTCTGGGACCTGCAGGCCGATCCGCGGCTTGGCGAAGCCATCAGCACCTATTGCACGCAGGTCGTGCCGGTGCTCGAGCTGAAATGGCCGATGCTGCGCCCGGACGCGCACACGTTTGCCTTCGAGCGCGCCGACGCGATCCTGGATTTCGCGCGGGCGAACGATCTGACGATGCGCGGGCATGCGCTGGCCTGGTATCACGACATTCCGGACTGGACCAAGCAGATCAAGGACGCCAAAGGCGTCGAGCGTGCGTATCTCGACCACATCGGCACCGTCGTCTCCTACTACAGGGACAAGCTGACGTCGTGGGACGTCGTCAACGAGCCGATCCCGGACAATCCCCGCAGTCCGAAAGATCGGCGCGACACGTTCTGGACGCAGCATCTCGGTAACAACTGGATCCCGCTCGCCTTCCGCACGGCGGCCGCGGCCGATCCCTTGGTCAAGCTCGCGATCAACGAATACGACATCGAGTCGGCCAAGGACTCCTTCATCGCCAAGCGCGCTGCCTACCGCAACCTGATCATGGAGCTGCTCGACCAAGGTGTCCCGCTGCACGCCGTGGGATTGCAGTCGCATCTGCATGCCGAGCTCGAGATCGACACCCATGGGCTCGCCGAATTCGTCACCGAGCTGCGCTCGTGGGGGCTGGAAGTTCTCGTCACCGAGCTCGACGTGGACGATCAGAAGCTGACGGGCAACCCGGCCGAGCGCGACGCCATCGTCGCCAAGCGTGTCGATGATCTCCTGACCGCGATCTCGACCAGCGGCCCGGTGCGCTCGATCCTGACCTGGGGCCTCTCGGATCGCTACAGCTGGATCAACGGCACCTTCGCCCGCGCGGACAAGCAGCCGAACCGTCCCCTGCCGCTCGACGGCGAATTCAGGCCGAAGCCGTTCATGGACGTCATCAGCAGGTTCACGAGGGACGTTTGAGGGCAGCTTGTTCTAGCGCGTCTTCGGCGTCTCGAACTCGGCTTCGTCTCCCATATGATCGGGAGACAGGCTCGGTCCGCGACGGTCGCGCGAGCTGAGACGGAACACGTCGCGGATGTCGCCGATCGAGGTCGACGAATAGGACTGGATGCAGAGCGCGACCTGCTCGGGCGAGGCGGCGCGCATCATCGCCTCGATGGCCGGGCGGTCGAGACGCGTGTCATCCCAATGCGAGACCGCGATGCTGTCTTCCGTCACCCGATGTGCTGCCAGATGCTCCGGCGAATTGGCGACGAAGTGGCCGTAGAGCAGGTACTCGGAAAACTTCTTCTTGCGGCACAGTGCGAGAGCCCAGCCGAGGCCAGTCGCCGACTTGATGGCGTCGGTCATCGCGCGCGCGGTATCCTTGTCCCAGACCAGCGCGTTGCCGACATAGTCGTCTGCCGGAAACGAGCGCTCCTTGATACCGAGAAGCTGATCGACGGTGCGGAGCCACAGCACATGTAACGGGTGGTCGGCGTCGATCCCTTTGCGCGTGACAAACAGCGGCGTCTTCTCACCGCCGGCATATTGGCCGACATCGAATTCGCGGAAGAACAGATTGTCTGAATCCAGGATGCAGACGCGCTGCTCGGGCGCATTGAGGACGCCGGCGATCTTCAGCATCTGCTGGATGTGCCAGCCGTGCACGGGTGACGACAGCAGCGACAGCCAGACGCGTCGTTTGCTGATGAACTGGAGCGCCGGCGGCAGCGCCCAGAGCCATTTCGGCAAGTACCGCGAGGCCGGAACGATGACGCGCTTGTCGGAAGCGAACCGCTCGAACAGCGGCACGTCCTCATCGTTAACGAGAACATAATGCCGCGTATATCCCGTCAGCCAGGTGTCGATGCTCTCGCTGAGCAGCGAAAAGCGTTCGATATCCTTGGCATAGCTAGCAGTCAGCAGTGCAACGGAATGCATGGAGCGTGCTCGAATGGCCATCAAGCCATAGTCATAACCGCACCGGGGGGCGCTGGATACTCACATTCGCAATCAAGGTAAAATGAAACGAAGCATCAGCCATCCGACGGCAGTCCCTGCTCGATGCCGCGAAACCGCAGCGGCGCCAGCGCGGAGGCGCGGCGCCACCAGTCGGCGACGCGGTCGTCGAGCGCGGTCGTGCCGCGACCCCGGCCGGGAAAGATCCTGATCTGCTGGACCGGCTCGGCCTCGAACCCCCTGCCCTTGCGCGTGATCCTGACGACGGCACCTTCGCGGTCCCGCTGGGTCAGCGGCACCAGAAGGCGGCCGCGCGGGCGGAGCGACTGGAGCCAGAGCGGATGCGGATGCGAGAAGCCGGCATGCACGATGATGACGTCGGCGGGCGCGCCGATGTCCTCACACCCGTCGCCCTGGACGACCTCGACATTGCGATAGGCGCGAAGAAAGTTCGCGGCACGGGCTGCAAGCCGCTCGTCGCATTCGATCGCACGCACGCTGCCCTTCGGACCGACGATCTTCGACAGCACCGCCGAGAAATAGCCAAGCCCGCAGCCGATCTGGACCACGTGGTCCTTGTCCCCGACGTCGAGCAAATCGATGAAATGCGCCCACAGGCTCGGCAGGCCGGTGTCGAGCTTGCGGCGCGCGTCGATCGCGACCAGCACATTGTCGTAGAGATGAACGGGATCGGCGTCGGGCGTCAGCCGATAACTGCGCGCCGCCTCGCTCTTGATGCGCCAGGGCCCTCTCGCCAGAAAATCCTCGCGCGGCACGGCGGCGAGCGCTTCGAGCAGGCGCTTTGAGGAAATCCGCTCGCGCTTTGCGATTCTTTCCACGTAGCGCGCACGCGCGGCGGCGAGATCGCTCATGTCAGGGATCGATCCGTTCCCGAACGGGCGCGTCCGCGCGAAGGTCGTTGACGAGCTGCATCGCCTGCTTCAGGTCCGGCGTGAGGAAGCCCTCGCTGAACTTGCCGACGATCGGCGTCAGCAGGAGCGTCGCTTGCTCGCCCTTGCCGGCATCATGCGACAGGCGCGCGAGACTGACGGCGGTTCGGAGCTCCCAGGACAGCGCGCCCTGCTTGCGCGCGGTCTCCAGCGACAGCACGAACAGATCTTCCGCTTCCTGCACCGACGCCGGATTGCCGTCCGACAGGGTGATCTCGCCTTGCAGCCGATAGACCTCGGCAAGGTAGGAGTGATCGCCGGTCCGCCTTGCGGTCGCCAGCGCTCCGTCCAGCGCGCGAAGGGCGGCGTCGCGCAGGCCGACCTTGGCGTAGGCTTCCGCGAGCAGGCATCGGAACCAGCAGCCGGCGAGCCAGGAATCCATCGCCTCATATTCGTCGAGGCCGAAGCGCATCTGGCTGAGGCCCTCGTCGGCCTCGCCGAGCTGGGTCAGCGCCCAGCCGCGCAGGATCGCGGCCTGCTGCTTCCAGTGCAGGAAATTGTGCTCGGTGGCGATGATCATGGCACGGTTGGCGTGATCGCGCGTGCCTTCGACGTCGCGCAAATGCTGGCAGAGATAGGCGCCGAACACCAGCGCGAAGGCGAGCGTGAAGGGATGGCGGATCTTTTCGGCGTTCGCGATCGCCTGTTCGCTGTGCTGGCGCGCCGCGTCGGGCCGGCCGAGGAACCACAGGAGATAGCCGAGATAGGACAGCGAGACCACGCCGGGATCGGTGCCGTGGCGCACCATCAGGTCGGAATGCAGATCGGGGCTGTAGAGATTGATGCAGCGGTGCAAATGATGCTGCGAGGCGGCAAAGCGCCCGCGATAGAGCATGGTCATCGCGATCGCGCGATGCGCCTCGATCAGATAGCCGGTCTGCTGCGCCGGCTGCGTCCGCTCGCTCAGCCGCTCGCGCTTGGCGAATTTCAAAAGTTCGACGCTGAGATCGTGCGCGCGCGTCAGATCCGCCCGGATGAAGTGGCACACCCAGAGCCCGCGCGTGGCAGCAAAGGTATTCTCCTCATCGTCGAGCTGCCGGCCGAGCTCGAGCGCACGGACGTAGTTCTCCTCGACCTCCTGCACCGCATAGCCTTTGGCGGCGATCAGCGCGTTGCCGAGCGCGATGCGCAGCTCGAGCTCCATCTCGTCGGCGCCCTGCATGCGCGCATTGGCCTGCACGACGCTGAGGCCTCGGTGCAGATGGCCGATCGCCTCGAGATTGGCGCCGCTCTTGGCCGCCTGCTTGCCGGCCTTGAGCCAGAAGCTCGCCGCACCCTCGCTCTGGCCGGATTCGGTCAGATGATGGGCGAGCAGCTCCGGCTCGCGCTCGGTCTTCTCCGGATACATCTCGGCGAGCACCTGGACGATGCGGGCATGCAGCTTGCGCCGCTCGCTGTGCAACAGGCTCGCATGCGCGGCGTTCTGGATCATCACATGCTTGAAGGAGTAGAGCGCGTCCGGCGGATGGCCGCGGCGCATGATCAGCCCCGCCTCCTCCAGGTGATTGAGCGCCGCCTCGATCTGCTCCGAAGGCGTATTGGCGACTGCGTGCAGCGTCTCATAGGAGAACTCGCGGCCGATGGTGGCACCGATCTGCGCGATCCGCTTGAACGGCCCCATCCGGTCGAGACGCGCCATCAGCGAGTCGGTCAGGGTTGCCGGGATCGCGAGTTGCCGCCACGGGCCCGACAGCACGTAGCGCCCGTGCCGCTCGGTCAGCAGGTTGGATTCGAGAACGGTCTTGGTCAGCTCCTCCAGGAACAACGGCACGCCGTCGGTCTTGACGATGATCTCCTCGACGACCTCCTTGGGAAGCTCTCTCCCGGCGACGCGCTCGACCATCGTCGTGCGCAACTGCCGGCTCAGGCGGTTCAGCACCAGGGTGGTGATGTGCGAATGCGCATTCCAGCTGGGCTGGAACTCGGAGCGCGCCGTGATGATGACGAGGATCGGCTCGTTCTGCACCTTGTCGACGAAGAGATCGATGACCTCGCGGGAGGTCGGATCGATC
The DNA here is from genome assembly GCF_028128655.1 of Bradyrhizobium sp. CCBAU 45394. Lineage (NCBI taxonomy): Bacteria > Pseudomonadati > Pseudomonadota > Alphaproteobacteria > Hyphomicrobiales > Nitrobacteraceae > Bradyrhizobium > Bradyrhizobium sp. CCBAU 45394. The sequence goes on from NZ_LBIX01000169.1 coordinate 156,005, forward strand.
CAGTGCAGGTCCTCGAAGGCCATCACGAGCGGCATCTCGCGTGCGAGGCCGAGGAAATGATTGACCAGCGCCACGACCGTCGCGTCCTTTTGCTGCTGCGGCGACAGCTCGAGCGGCGGATAGCGGTCTCCGGTCGGTATAGACAACAGTGCGGCAAACAGCGGCGTGACCTGCTCGATGTCGCCATGGGCGGCGGCGATAGCGGTCTCCAGGCTCGCCAGCGAGTGCGCGGACGCATCTTCCCGGTCGAGGCCGAGGGAGAATTTGAGCTGCTCGGCGAACGGATAGAACGCGGTGGACGTGTAGTAGGGCGAGCACTGGAACGAGACCTGTCCGTGGCGGTCGCCTGCGATCCGCTCGAAGATCTCCTGAATGATGCGCGACTTGCCGATGCCGGGCTCGCCGAACTTGACCACGACCTGGCCGTCGCCATCCTTGACCTGCTGCCAGCGTCCCATCAGCAGCGCGATCTCCTCCTCGCGGTTGACGAGCGGCGTCAGCCGCGTGCCCATCGCGGCGGCAAACCGGGTCTCCACGCGCGAGGCACGCACCACATGCCAGGCCTGCGTTTTCTCCGAGATGCCCTTCAGCGCATGGACGCCGAGATTGCGGTAGTCGAACTTCCCCTTCAGCAGCGACTGCGTCGAGGCCGAAATCACCACGCCATTGGGCGGCGCCAGCGCTTGCAGGCGCGCGGCGAGATTGACGGTTTCTCCAACCGCGGAGTCGCGCTCTTCGGTGCCCTGCCCCACGAGGTCGCCGACCACGACGAGACCGGTCGCGATCCCGATACGGACGGCGGGCGAGTGGCTGAGCGCGCCACGCGGCTCGATCGCGCGTGCAGTCGACAGCACCCGCACGATCTCGAGCCCCGCACGCACCGCGCGCTCGGCATCGTCCTCATGTGCAGTCGGATAGCCGAAATAGACCAAAATGCCGTCGCCGACGAAACGGGCGGCAAAGCCCTCGTAGTGCTTGACCACGCGGACGCAGGTCTCGCGGAAGCTCGCGATCAAGTCACGCACGTCTTCCGGATCGAACTGCACCGAGAGCGAGGTGGAATCCACCATGTCGCAGAACATGGTGGTGAGTTGACGCCGTTCGGCCCCGACCTCCGCCCGGGCCTGCGGGGGCGCCGCGGCGGCCGGCGCCTCCGCGGTTTCAGCCTGGAACAGCGCCGCCATCGCTCGCTGGAGCCGCTTGCGATCACCAAGCGGCAATCCGAGCTCGACCAGGTCGGATTCGGTGAGATCCGCCATGACATCGAGATCGAGGCGGTGCTGCGCGAAGAGATCGGAGTAGTGCGCAAGGCCGATGCCTTCGAGCCAGCGCTTCAGCCCGCCTTCCGCTCCCGTGCCCGGCTCATTCTCCAGCATGGTGATTCTGCCCGACCATCACTCCGTCGAAGGGCTTTAGGCCCCTCAACCACAGATTTTGGGGCCCGAACTTCACCTCAGACTGGACGCGTTCCCTAACTCATAGGAAGAATAGCTCAATCAGATCAAAAAGGAATGGCATTGTCGGACATTGCATCCGGAGCGGGATCGGTCGGCGCGAGCGGCGAAACGAAGATCTTTTCCCATATCGGCGGCCTTCTCGACTTCTACGCCCGCAGGACGCCGGCGGCGCCCGCCCTCCTCGCCCCTGGCCGGCCGGCCCTCACCTACGGCGCGCTCGGCGAGCGGACGCAGGATCTGGTCCGCACGCTGCGCGGGCTCGGCATTGCGCCGGCTGACCGGATTGCCGTTGCGCTGCCGCGCGGCGCGGACAGCGCGCTGGCACTGATCGCGGTCGCATCAAGCTGCGCCTGCGTCCCCGTCAATCCCGATCTGACCGCGGACGAGCTGCAACGCTATTTCAGCGAATTGAAGCTGACGGCGCTCGTCACCCGGGCCGACATGAACTCGGCCAGTCGCGACGTCGCCAGGGCGCTCGATATCGCGGTGATCGATTTCGTGCCGGGGCCGCAAGACGATCTCGGAGGCTGCGCGTTCGTTGGCCCGGCGGTCGGTCCGGCGAGCGCGAGCGGCGCCTCGCGCGGCGACAATGATGCGTTCATCCTCCTGACCTCGGGCACGGCGGCGCGGCCGAAAATGGTGCCACTCACGCATCGCAACGTCTGCCTGTCCGCCACCAATGCCGGCCGCGTGCTGTCGCTCACGTCCCACGATCGCCTGCTCAACGTCCTGCCGCTGTTTCACGCCCATGGTTTGATCTCGGGTCTGCTGACGGCGCTCGCCGCGGGCTCCAGCGTGATCTGCACCGACGGCTTCGACGCCGCGTCCTTCTTCGGCTGGATGCGGGAGCTGCAACCGACCTGGTACACGGCGGTGCCGACCATCCATCGCGCGCTGCTGACGGCGGCGGAAGCCGATCCGGGCCGCGCCCGGGCCTCGTCGCTACGCGTGATCCGCTCGGCCTCGGCCTCGCTCGCGCCCGCGATCCTTGGCGGACTGGAGGCGACGTTCGGCGTCCCCGTGCTCGAAACCTACGGCATGACGGAGGCGGCCTCGCAGATCGCGGCCAACCCGTTCGAGCTGCGCAAGCTCGGATCGGTCGGCCGCGCCGCGGGGCCCGAGATCGCGATCATGGACGAGACGGGCCGCGCGCTTGCGAGCGGCGCACACGGCGAGATCGTGCTGCGCGGCGCGAACATGAGCCGTGGCTATTATAATGACGAGGCGGCGACGCAGGCCGCCTTCCGCGACAGCTGGTTCCGGACCGGCGATCTCGGCTATCTCGATGCCGACGGCTATCTCTTCATCGTCGGCCGCATCAAGGACGTCATCAATCGCGGCGGGCAGAAGATCTCGCCGCTCGAGGTGGAAGAGGTCCTGCTCAGCCATCCGGCAGTGCTGGAGGCCGGCGTCTTTGCCGTTCCGCACCCAAAGCTCGGCGAGAACGTCGCCGCCGTCGTGGTGTTGCTAGCGAATTCCGAGGCGACCTCGGACCAGTTGCGCAAGTTCGCGCGAAAGCGTCTCGCGGCCTACAAGGTGCCGAGTCTGATCCGCAGCGTGGCGGCGCTGCCGAAGGGCGCCAGCGGCAAGGTCAAGCGCAACGCACTGGCTGATCTGATCGCGACGGCGGAGGACGCCGATGCGGCGCGCCTGCCGCGCACCACGCTGGAGACGCAGCTCGCGGAGATCTGGGCCGGTCTGCTGGAGCTGCCGCAGGTCGGCATCGATCAGGACGTCTTCGCGCTCGGCGCGGACTCGCTCGCGGTGACGCAGATGCGCTCGCGCCTGCGCGAACGCTTCAACGTCGACTTCTCGTTCGAGGACATCTTCGACTGCGCTACGGTCGCCGCGCTTGCGACCCGGCTGGAGACCGCCGCAACCCATCGCGAAGCGGCGCTGCCGGCCTGGCGCCGGGCCGGAGCTGCGACAGCGGACGCGCCGCTGTCGTACCAGCAGCAGCGGATGTACCTGCTCTCGCGGCTCGATCCGACCCGCTACAACTATAATGTCGTCGAAGTCGCGCTCCTCAAAGGCCTGGTCGACGTCGCCGCGCTTTCTGCGAGCCTCACCGCGATCTGCGCCCGCCATGAGGCGCTGCGTTCGGTCTTCGTCGAACGGCAGGGCGAGCCGGCGCAGCTTGTGCTGCAATCGCCGCCAAAATTCGAGCGGATCAAGCTCAAGCCCTGCCCTGCGGACAACCAGGTCGCGGTCGTCCGGCGCGAGACGCTCAAGCTCGCGCAATATCCGTTCGACCTGGCGCACGAGCCGCCACTGAAGGTCACGCTGCTGTCGTTCGACAAATCCAGCCACGCGCTGGTGGTCAATTTGCATCACCTCGTCACCGATGGCTGGTCGCAGCGGCTGTTCTGGGAGGAGCTCGCCGCCCATTATGCCGCGGCACGCAAGAAGGGCGTGGCAGCGCGGCCCTCGCCCACTTTCCAGTACCGCGACTTCGCACTGTGGCAGCAGAGCTGGGCGCGAACGCCGGCGGCGAAAGAACAGCTCGATTACTGGCGGACGCAGCTCGACGGCGTCACCACGCTGCCGCTGCGGACCGACCGGCCACGGCCTGAGATCTGGAGCGGTCACGGCGCCCGTCACTATTTCGAATTCTCCAGGGCCCTCTCGGGCGACGTCCGCGCGCTGAGCCAGGACCAGGGCGTCACGCCCTTCATGATCCTGCTCGCGGTGTTTCAGTGCCTGCTATTCCGTCACACCTCGCATGAGGATGTCGCGACCGGATCGCTGATCGCCAACCGCAACCAGATCGAGAGCGAGCGTCTGATCGGGCTGTTCGCCAACACCCTGATCCTGCGCAACGATTTCGGCGGCGATCCCAGCTTCGGAGAGATGTTGCGGCGGGTGCGCCAGGTCACGCTGGATGCCTACCGCAATCAGGATCTCCCGATCGAGGAGGTGCTGCGTGCGTTGCAGATCGCACGCCGGAGCGACGGCAATCCGCTGTTCCGGATCATGTTCATCCTCCAGAACGCCTCGATCGAGGCGGCACGCTTTCCGGGTCTGTCGACGCGGCGGCTGGAGGTCGATCCAAAAGTGGCGCGCTTCGACATCACGCTCGAGCTGGTCGAGGCCGACGGCCGATTCACCGGGTTCTTCGAGTACGCCACCGATCTGTTCGATGCGGCCACGATCGAAGACATGGCTGCTCAATTCAAGACCCTGCTCAAGGCCGTCATCGCCAATCCGGAACAGCGCATCTCGCGCCTGCCGCTGCTGACCGAAGCCGAACGCCGGCAACTGCTGGCGAAGGGCCACGGCGTGCCGGCCAATTTCACCACGCGCGGCAATTTGAGCGAACGCTTCGACCGTCAGGCCAGGACAACGCCGAACGCTGTTGCGGTGTCGGACGGACACACATCGCTGAGCTATCGCGAGCTGGCCCGGCGCAGCCAGGCGGCCGCGCGCTGGCTGGCCCGCGAAGGCGTCGGTGCCGAGAGCGTGGTCGCCTTGCTCGCGGAGCGCGGACCCGATCTGCTCGCCGCAATGATCGCGGTGCAACGCGTGGGCGCGGCCTTCCTGAACCTCGATCCCGACCAGCCGCCGGCGCGGCTTGCGACCATTCTCGGATCGAGCTGCGCCCGCGTGCTGCTGATCGGGCGTGCCCAATCGGCCATGGTCGAGGCACTGCTCGAGCCGTTGGTCGAGCGCATCCAGGTGGCCGAGCTCGACGACGCGATCGCGCCGCGGGCGACCAAGCCGGCCCGCGCCGCGCGGCGCGCGGCATCCAGCCTCGCCTATCTCATCTATACGTCCGGCTCCTCCGGCGCGCCGAAAGGCGTCATGATCGAGCAGCGCGGGCTGTCGAACCATCTGGCGTCGCTGATTTCCGAGCTGAAGCTGTCGGCCAGGGACGTGATCGCGCAAACCGCGCCGCAAAGCTTCGTCATCTCGGTCTGGCAGTTCCTCGCCGCGCCGATGGTCGGCGCGCGCGTGCATGTCTGCGGCAACGCGATCGTGCAGGACCCGATCCTGCTCGCGCGGGAGATCGAGCGCGAAGGTATCACCGTGCTCGAGATCGTCCCGTCGCTGCTGCGCGTGATCGTCGATCGCATGGACGAAGCGCCGATCCTGCGCGCCTTCGCGAGGCTCCGCCTCCTGATCTCGACCGGCGAGCCGCTGCCGGTCGACCTCTGCCGCGCCTGGTTCGCCCGCTGCCCGAAAGTGCCGCTGATCAATGCCTATGGCGCATCGGAATGTTCCGACGACGTCTCCCTGCATCGCCTGACCAAGCCGCCCGCGACCGCGACGAGCAACGTTCCGGTCGGCGCGCCGCTGCCGAACACCCAGCTCTACGTGCTCGACGCAAACCTTGAGCCGCAGCCGGTCGGCGTGACCGGCGAGCTCTGCATCGGCGGCGCGGGCGTCGGCCGCGGCTATATCAACGATCCCGCGCAGAACAAGCAACGTTTCCTGCCCGATTCGTTCTTGCGCCAGGCCGCTAGCCGGCTGTACCGGACCGGCGACCTCGCCCGCCGCCGCGCCGACGGGACGATCGAGTGCCTCGGCCGCGCCGACCATCAGGTCAAGGTCCGCGGCTACCGCATCGAGCTCAAGGAGATCGAGAATGCGCTGGCTGACCATCCGAGTGTGCGCGCCGGCATCGTCGAGCCGCGCCGCGAGGCCAGCGGCGACGTCAGGCTGATCGCCCATATCGTCGCAAGGCCCGGCAGCCGGGTCAGCGCCAGCGAGTTGCGCGACTTCCTGAAGAGCCGACTGCCCGGCCATGCCATCCCGTCCGCATTCCTATTCATGGATCAGGTGCCGCTCAACGCCCATGGTAAGATCGACCGGTCCATGCTGCTGGCACCCGCACAGCAAGAGGCATCCGAGCCGGATGCGGCCGTGCCGGCGCGGCGTTTCACCGAAAAGGTGCTCTCGGATATCTGGATCGATCTGCTGAAGGTCGAGAACCTCAGTGTCACCGACAATTTCTTCGATCTCGGCGGCCATTCGCTGCTGGCGGGCCAGGCGATGGCGCGCGTCGCCCGCGCGCTCGGCGTCTCGCTGCCGATCAAGACCATCTTCGAGGCGCCGACGATCGAGGAACTTGCCCGGCGGGTCGACGAGGCCGTGGCGGCGAAGCCGCACAAGCCTGCTGCAAGCCTGCCAAGACTCACTGAAACAAGGCTGGCTGAAAACGGCCCTCCAACGCTCTCGATCGCGCAGGACCAGATGATTCGCATCGAGCAGAGCCTGCCGGGGCTGCCGCTGTTCAACCTGCCCTTCGCCTTCCGCCTCCAGGGCCCGCTCGATCCGGCCACCCTCGCCCAGGCGTTCGGCGACATCGTGCGTCGCCACGAATCGCTGCGGACCGCGTTCGGCTGGAGCGGCGGGGAGCCGGTCAGCCGCATCGCCACACCCAGCGAACTCGGGCCGGTCCTCACCGTCGAGGTCATTGGCGACGGGCGGCCGCACAACAACAAGCGGCGCCAGGCGCTCGAACTCAGGAAGATCGATCTCCTGATCGAGCAGGAGACCTACACCCCGTTCGACACCGCGCGGCCGCCGCTGTTGCGGGCACGGCTGTTGCAGCTCCATGCCGACGATCACGTGCTGCTGCTGACGCTGCATCATGCCGTTGCCGACGGCTGGTCGATCGGCGTGCTGTTCGAGGAATTGTCGAGCCGCTATGCGGCGCTGGCCGGACGTCCCTCGGCGCCGCTGCCGAAGCTGCCGCCGGCCTTTTCGGACGTCGCACGCTGGCAGCGCTGGTGGTGCGGCACCGACGCCGCCCGCCGCCAGGCCGCCGACTGGACGGAGAATCTGCGCGGCGCGGCCCCAATCTTCGACGGCGACGCGAACCCGGGCGCGTCCACCGGTCACCATCAGCTCAGGCTCGAACCCGACCTGATCGCGCGGCTCACGGCGTTCGCCGGTCAGCATAACGCCACGCTGTTCATGTGCCTGCTCACCGGCCTGAAGGCCCTGCTGCTGGCACGGACCGGCCGTACCGACATCTCGGTCGCCACCGCGATGGCCAATCGCGCCCAGCCGGACACCGACCGAATCGTCGGCCCGTTCGAGAATACGGTGATCGTCCGCACGAAAATCACGCCGGATCTGTCGTTCGCCCAAGCCTTGGTCCGCGTGCGCCAGAGCGTGCTCGATGCGCATGCGCGGCAGGAGCTGCCGTTCAACATGCTGGCCGACCATCTGGAGCAGCAGGGGATCGACCCGGCCGCGCTGCTCCAAGTCTATTTCACGCTGCAAAATCCGCTGCGCCAGCCGCTCGACCTGCCGGAGATTGCGGTGCAATCGATCGGAAACATCGCGCGCGAGGGGCAGCCGGTGCTGCCGATCGACCAGACCTGGCTGTCGCTGATGCTCAAGGAGCGCCCGACCGGAATCACCGGTTCATGCAATTACAAGGGCGAACTGCTCGAGGCCCGTATGGTCGGCGAGTGGATGGAGGATTTCGTCGCGCTGCTGGGGGCCGCCGCCGCCCAACCAAACACGCCGCTCGACCGATTGCTCGATCGCAGGGCTGCTTGACCGCCTGTACAGCACGGGCGAATACAGGTTCACTCGTCAAAGCTGTGAATGACCAAGTTGCATCTTGATTATTTGGCGCCAGCGCGCAAGATTATTCTCGCGTTTCGATTTGGACGATTATTTTGATCCGGGGGAGTGTTATGGGTTTCATCAAATTTACCAAGGGCACCTCGTTGAGCGACAAGGACCGCAAGGCCCTGCAAAAGCTGCTGACCGACGAGAAGAAGAAGCTCCAGTCCGCGCTGAAGGACGTCGACGCCAGCCTTTCCATGCTGGGCGGCTCGAAGAAGGCCAAGAAGAAAAAGTAAGACTCGTCGGCCGGGACGCCGCACGAATCTTTCGGAAAACGGGCCGCTCGCCTGCGAGTTGGGGTCTCGCACAAGCTTGAGCTCGTAAACCGGCCTGCAAATCGACAAGAATTCGCCCGGGTGGACCGATAACAACGCTCCGCTCAGTTGGTTCTTGCTCAATTGATTCTTCCGTCAGGACCGGGGGATTTGGCCTCCGCCTGACGCCATGGGCCTGATTGATGGCAGACGACAGAATTGAACTGTTTGTCGGACTGATCGAGACTATTGACGCGCCGGGCGCGGCCGATGCGTGCCGGCGCCTGCTCTCGGTCGACGAACGAGTCCGCGCCGACCGCTTCGTGTTCGAGCGGCATCGGCGGCAATATATTTTCGCGCATGCCATGCTGCGCCTGGCACTGTCGCGGGTCGCGCCCAACGTCGCTCCCTCCGACTGGTCTTTTGGGGCCGGCCGCTACGGGCGACCGTTTGTCGCTGCGCCCGCGACCTCGATCGCGCTGCATTTCAGCCTGTCGCATGCCGATGGCTGCGTCGCCTGCGTCGTGTCCGGGCATGAGGCCGTCGGCGTCGACGTCGAAACCGTGTCGCGGCGTGTCGCCCCGCTCTCCACCGCGAATCGTTTCTTTGCGCCGGAGGAGGTCGAAACGCTGCGCAGCCTGCCGGAGCCGGCGGCGATCGAGCGCTTCTTCGACTATTGGACGCTCAAGGAGGCCTATCTGAAGGCCAGGGGCTTTGGCCTCAATTTGCCGCTCGACGCCTTCGCGATGCAGGTGTCGCGCGAGGCCATCGAGATCAGCTTCAAACCCGACATCGCCGACGATCCGTCGGGATGGCGCTTCTCGCTGTGCTCGCCCTCCCCCTCGCATCGCCTCGCGATTGCCGACGGCTCCCGTGCGGACGGCGGCCTTCCCATCAGCCGCAACGCCTGGCCGCTCCAGGAAGCGGCTGAATGACGACCTCGCGGCTGCGCGTCTTCCCCGCGATCTCGCGCAACCGCGACCCCAGGACATATGTCGGCGAGCTGATGCGGGTGGCGCAGTTCGCCGACAGCAACGGCTTCGAAGGCATTCTGCTGTTCGAAGGCAACGACGTGTTCGTCGAGCCCTGGGCAATGGCCCAGCACATCATGGCAGGGACGACGCGATCTTCGCCGCTGATCGCCGTCAACCCCATCTACATGCACCCGTTCACGGCAGCCAAATTCGTCTCCTCCTTCGCGCAGTTCTACGGCCGCAAGGTCTATCTCAACATGATCACGGGCACCGCGGTCAGCGACTTGCATGGCCTCGGCGACGACCAGTCCCATGCGAACCGCTACGTCCGTCTCGGCGAATTCGTCGCGCTGATGCGCCAGTTGCTCTCAAGCCCGCGGCCGGTGAATGTCGCGGGCCGGTTCTACCGTGCGAGCAACCTGCAACTGCGCCCCCGCCTGCCCGCGGAGCTGATGCCGGAATTTCTGATCGCGGGCCAGTCCGAGGCGGCACAGCGCGTGGCGAAGGAGACCGGCTGCATCAAGATGCAGATGTTGCCGCCGGACCTCGATCGCGGGCTCGATGTATCAGGCATGAATTTCGGCATTTTCGCGCGCGAGAGCCGCGACGAGGCGCGGCAGGCGGCCAGGGCGCGCTTTCGCGACAATCCCGATGATCGCGAGCTGCTCGCGCTCACCGTGGAGAACAGCGACTCCGTGTGGAAGCGGCGGCTGTACGAGGGGCAAAGCGGCGAGCTCGCGGACAATGGCTATTGGCTGCTGCCGTTCCTGACCTTCCAGGCCGACTGCCCCTATCTCGTCGGCAGCTATGCCGAGATCGGCGCGAAGCTGAAGGATTTCGCGGCGAAGGGCCTGACCACGATCATGCTCGACATGGTCGCGGACGAGGCCGAGATGCAGCACGTCTGCAAGGCGCTTGCGGCGAGCGGGATGTTCTGAGTTTTCCCTCTCTCCCCGCTTGCGGGGTGAGGGGGCTCTCCGCGAGGACTGTGACAGTCGGACTCGCGGAGAGTCCCCCTCACCCGGAATTTGCTGTCGCAAATTCCGGCCTCTCCCCGCACGCGGGGAGAGGCGAAGATATCACCGCGCTTCTTCAAACCCTGCCAGCACCGAGGTCAGGTTCGCACCCAGGATATCCGAGAGATAGCCGCCCTCCTGCACGAACACGGTCGGCAGGCCCATCCTGGCGATGGCCTGGCCGATACGGCGGAAACCCGGCGTGGTAACGGCAAGGCCCTTCAGTGGATCGTGCTCGGAGGCATCGAGGCCGAGCGCGATGACGAGGGCGCCGGGAGCAAAGGACTCGATCGCCTTGCGCGCGACATCCATCGCCTGGATGTAGCCGTCGTCGCCGGTGCCGATCGCCAGCGGGATGTTGAGATTGGTGCCGAGGCCCGGGCCTTCGCCGCGCTCGTGCGCATAGCCCCAGACATAAGGATAATATGTGACAGGATCGGCATGGATCGACACCGTGTACACGTCCGGCCGCGCATAAAAGATGCCTTGCGTGCCGTTGCCGTGGTGGACGTCGACGTCGAGGATCACGACGCGCTCGTGCTTGAGCCGCAGATGCGCGGCTGCAATCGCGCTGTTGTTGAGAAAGCAGAAGCCGCCGGCCATGTCGCGATAGGCGTGATGGCCGGGCGGACGGCAGAGCGCGTAGGTCGCGTCCTCGCCATCCATCACCATCTGCGCGGCGGTGACCGCAGCATCCGTCGCAGCACAGGCCGCGGCCCAGGTGCCCGGGCCGATTGGCGCTGCGGTGTCGGCCGTGTGCCAGCCGAGCTTGCCGACGATGTGGGTCGGATAGGTCGCGGCATGCCGCACGGGATGGATGTTGCCGATCATCTCGGGGCCGGAATCGCCGAGCGCGGTCCAGGCGTCCCAGGCCTCGCTCAGAAACGACAGATATTCCGGACTGTGGATGCGCGCGCGGGGTCCCTGCCCGAATGTCGTCGGCTCGACCAGTTGATGCTTGCCGTCCTTCAACCCCTTGAGCAGGCGGTCGGCGCGCTCGGGCTGCTCGGTGGTGCGCTTGACGACACCGCGAACCAGGAAGAATTGCGGATCATGGCTGCGGTGCAGTTCGGTATGGACGGCTTTCACTCAAACACTCCGTGGTCGCTTTGACGGTGCCACAGATTCTTGATCGCTGCGGCGGCCAGATGCAAGCAAGAAGAATGCCGCCTCTGTCGCACCGCTCTGCGTCGCAAGCAGATCGCGCCTGATGCTCAGCAGCGCCCGCGCTGGAGGCAGTGCTCGCGGCCCGGCTGATCGGTACGGAAGGCTTCGACAAAGCCGCCCTGACGCTGCGTGACGAAGACGGTCTTGCCGTCGCTGCCGCCGAAGGCGAGGTTGGTCGGCTCCTTGCCCTTCAGCGCGATCTCGCGCTCGACCGCGCCAGTGGGTTTCATCAGCGCGATCGTGCCCTTGAGGATGCGCGCGACGTAGAGGCGACCGGCAACGTCGGTGCGCAGCCCGTCGACGGTGTCGGGCTGAAACGACTTCACCAGCTTTGCGCCGGTGAGCTCGTTGCCGCTGATCGTATAGGACCAGATCTGGCCTGAGCTGGACTCCCCAACATAAAGCGTCTTGCCATCGGGGCTGAGATCGATGCCGTTGGTGGTGCCCATCGCGCGGGGCGCCGTCATCACCTGCCCCTGCACCGTTCCGTCGGCGGCTTTCGCGATGCGCCAGATGTGGCCCTCGCGACCCTTCCAGTTCGGATCGCTCGCATAGACCGTGCCGTCGCGCGCGACCGTGATGTCGTTGGGCTGGTTCATCTCGTCGGAGTGAAACCAGACTGCAGGTTCGGTGCTTCCCTTCGCAATGGTGAAGATGTTGTGCTTCTTGTAATCGGCAATGAACATCGCGCCGCTCCGATCGAAACGGATCGCGTTGCCGACGCTGCCTTCGGGGAGCGTCGTGAACAGCTCCGAAGCCGCAGCGCCCGCAGGCAGCTTGCCGATGGTGCCGGCCTTGCCGAGATTGACGACGAACAAATTGCCGTCGAGATCGGCGGCGGGTCCTTCGATGCCGAAAGTGTATTCGCTGGCGGGCGTGACCTGCACGCTGTCGAAAAGCTTGGTTTCGGCAGCAGCGGACGGCGCCGCGATGAGCAAGATGCTACTGCACAGGCACCAGAAATTCCTGCCGGATGTAATAGCCATCGTCGTCGGTGCACTCGCCATTCAGATAGGGATCGGCCGGCCGGAAGAATCGGCTGAAGCCGGGTTTGTCTACAGCGCTCCTTTGTGTCACGACAACGACCTTGGCAGCCGGTATTTCGCCGCATTCCTTGTTGGTTTTGCCAAAGAACCTGCGTTGCGGCGGACCGGCCTTGATCCGCATCCGCGTTCCCGGAACCATTCTGGCAACGAGCAGGTCAGCGGTATCGAGCAGGCGTGCGTAACCGGGCTCGGTCTTCGGCAGGCTTTCGCCGCCCGGCGGCATCAGCTTCTCGGCGCCGAGACCGCGAAGGCGCGTCCGCAGCCTGCCGGAATCGGGGTCGCCCGGATAGATCCAGCCGTCCTGCGACAGCATGAAGCGGAGCACCGTCGCATCCTTCTCCGCTTCCGACTGTCCTGCCTTCAGGCCGAAATCCGAATGGCAGCCGAGGCAATGCTTCTCGACGAGGCCCTTGCGCAGCGTGGTGAGGCGAACGCTGTTCTGCGCGTCCCTGGCGATGAAGGCCGCGAGCTGGTCGATCATCGCCTGGCTGCGCGTGTCGCAGGGCAGCGGCTGAGGCGCGTCGCCCGCGGCACGGTCGATGCGGATCACCGTCTGGTTCTTGTCCTCGACCAGCCAGATCGCGCCGTCCTCGGCGACCGTCATGCCGACCGGCGCGCCTTGCGGCCGCGCGCCGTTGACGCGGTGCCAGCCTGCAATCAGCTCCTCGAACGACGCGGCAGCGACCTCGCCGGCGTCGGTCTGGAAGCTGTGGGTCGGATCAGCCGCGCAGCTGACATGGTAGCGCACTGGCGCCGGGCTCGGCCTGGGAAAACCGTGGTCGTCGACATCGTAGGCGAGCACACGGCTGCCGGTCGGGCGATAGCCATGCAGGCCCACCAGCAGCTTGCCCTCGAGCTCCGGGAATTTCGCGCCGTGATAATAGAGCATCGCGAGCGGGGCGCCGTGCGGCGGCAGCAGCGAGAACGGCGGCTTGTAGAGCGCATTGGCCGTGCAGAGCGACTTGTAGGTCCCGGATTGCAGCACGCTCCTGAACTCGGGGCTCGGCGTCGACAGGTCGTAGCAATAGGGCCAGCCATAGTGCCTGCCCTGCTCGATCGCGTTGATCTCCTCGTTGGGCTTGAAGATGTCGGGCAGGTCGCGGCCGTTCTCGCCTTGCAGGAAGGCATAGCCGGCATCGGGGAAATTCGGATGCAGCGCCAGCGCCATCGAGTTGCGCAGGCCACGCGCGTAGACGGTGTGCGGCGGGTCAGGGTCGTTTGGCCTCAATGCCGGGAAGACGCCGCCTGACTGCGGCGTAAACAGCCAGATCGCGGCCATCGCGGAGGCCCCCTCGGCCGCCGCACAGGGCTTTGTGATCGGCGCAGGCGTGATGCAGTCGTCGCTGTGCGAGCCGACATTGACGAACAGCCGGCCGTTCCTGTCAAAGACGAACTGCTTGAGCGGATGCGCACTCTCGTCGAGCCTGGTGCCGTCGGGCAGCGTGATCCGGCGGCCCGGCATGTGACGGATGATGGTCTCGACCGTACCGCGCGGATTGTCCGCGAGCGGATCGAACCGGAAGATCGTCTCGGCGGTCGAGGCGTAGAGCTTCTTGTCCGGGCCGATCACGAGGCCGAACGGATATTCGAGGCCGGTCAGCAGTTCCTTGAATCGCTGCCCCGGCGGCGCATGCGGATCGAGCAGCAGCAGCCGCCCATCGGTGTGGCCCCAGCCCCCCATGTCGGCGACCACGAACAGGTCGCGGCCGGGCACCTGGACGATCGAACGCGGAAACTTGAGGCGATCCTCCTCGCTGGCGACGAGGCCGGCGCAAAATCCCGCCTTCATATCGATCTGGAGTCTTGGAAAAGCGAGATCGCCGCTGCCGCAGCTTTCCGTGCCGATCGCGTAGCCGCTTTTCCTGACCGACTCGGACGAGGCCGGGGCCAGGCCGAGCAGCACTGCGACGACGGCCGCCACAAGCAAGCGCAGGCTCGGGCGTTCACAGCGGAATGTGAAGTCGTTCACAGCGGCCTCCCGGACGTATCGTCCAGGGTTGTTCCATGCCGCCTGCGCGCCGTCCAGTTGCCGATCACCCGCCTGTGATTAAACCTGTAACGACCTTGGTGCCGACCAACCTCCGTAGATTCCCTTACCGGGCTCGACCCGAATATTTTTCGACCGTTTCCGATGGTATCGGTTTGCCGTCCCAATCGCTTTCTACAGGAGGCGTGTATGGTTCAGATGTATTTCCACTGCTCGAATACCGAAGGCACGCTGATCGATCGGTACGGCACGGCGGTAGCCAATCTGACCGAGGCACGCGACCGCGCCGCCCAGATCATGCGTTCGATGATCCTGACGCCCGGTGCGGAAGACTGGCGCGACTGGGTGATCCATGTCAGCGGCGACGACGGCGAGGAGATTTTCGACCTCCCCTTCACCGCCATGCTCGGCAAGCCGCATTGAGGTGATGCCATGCTGATCGCGTCCTTGAGCCTGCTCCGCCAGCCCTTGAACTTCGTTGCCACCAAATGGCTGACGCTGGTCAGGGTCGCCGGCGACCCCTACCGCCCCGAGCTGCACTACATGCGCGGCCCCGGCCCGAAATGGCACGCCAAGTATCAGGCCAGCCGTCTGAACCGCGCGCTCTGAAGCTGTCGTCTCGCCGCTTGCCGCAAACCGGTTCTCCAAACTCGCTATGCCCGGGCAGCTCCCGGGCATTGACGTCTTCGGCTCGTCACCGCCCGGTGAACTTCGCCTTGCGCTTCTCGACGAAGGCATTGCGGCCTTCGATGGCGTCGGCGCTTTTCCGGATCGTGGCCTGAAGCTCGATCTCGCGGCGGAACTGGGCCTCATAGGTCGCGTGCTCGCTCTCCTCGACCAGCGCGCGGGTTGCGACCAAAGCGCGCGTCGGGCCCTCCGCCAGGCCGCGCGCCAGCACCAGCGCCTCTCCCATCAGCTTCTCGTCGTCGACGACCTGCCGCACCAGGCCGATCTCCTGGGCGCGTTCCGCCGTCAGCGGCTCGTTGAGCAGCATCAGCTCGAGCGCCCGCTGCCGGCCGACCAGGCGCGGCAGCAGCCAGGTCGAGCCGAGATCGGGCACCAGCGCAATGCGGCTGAACACCTGGATGAAGCTCGCCGACCGCGCCGCGACGATGATGTCGCCGGCCATCGCGAGGCTGAAGCCGCCGCCGGCCGCCACCCCGTTGACGGCGACGACGACGGGCACGCGGCATTCGCGGAGCGCCTTGAAGGCCGGCCAGTAGAAGCGCATCACGCCGGCGGCGATGTCCTCGCCGAGCGCCTCGGAGGCCTTCAAATTCTGTCCCGAGCAGAAGCCGCGCCCGGCGCCGGTGAGGATCAGCGCGCGAACGCCCTCGTCCTGCGTCATGTCGCCGATGGCGACAGCCAGCGCGCCGAGCAGGTCCGGCGTCATCGCGTTCAGGCTCGCCGGCTCGTCCAGCGTCAGGATCCCGACCGCGCCATCCCGCGCCTGTTTCACACCAGCCATGCCGCTTCTCCCTTTGGATGTTCTCGTTGGCCGCAATGTGCCATTGTCCGCGCGCTTCGCCAAATGCGGAGCTTTTCAAGTCGGCACCACCAAGCCAAGACCACCGAAGACAGACACAAGACCGCATCATGCCTCATCAGTTCAGCCTCGCCCAAACCGTCCGCAAGCCTGCCGTCAAGACCAAGGGCGGTATCGTCGCCGCGCAATCGCGCCGGGCCGCCGAAGTGGGCGCGCAAGTGCTGGCCGCGGGCGGCGATTGCGTCGACGCGATCGTCGCGACCACCATGGCGCTGAACGTGCTGGAGCCCTGGAACAGCGGCATCGGCGGTGGCGGCGCGATGGTGCTCTACCGCGCCAGGGAAAATCGCACCGAGGTGATCGACTACGGCATGTGCGCCCCGCAGAGCCTGCGCGTCGCGGACTATCCGCTCAGCGGCGAAGGCGCAGCGTCCGATCTCTTTCCCTGGCCGCGGGTGAAGGACGATCGCAACATCCACGGCCCCGGCGCGATCGCCGTGCCCGGTGTCGTCGCCGGCATGGAGGAAGCGCATCGCCGCCACGCCAAACTGCCGTGGAAGGACCTGGTCGCGCCGGCCGCCGCGCTCGCCGGCGAAGGCCTGCTGGCCGATTGGTGGACCACACTGACGATCGCAAGCTCGGCGGCTGACCTCCGGCGCTATCCCGCGAGCGCGGCAGCGTTCCTGAAGGACGGCCTGCCGCCGACCGCGCCATGGGGCATCAAGTCCGAGACGCGGCTGCCGCAGGACAAGTTGAAGGCAACGCTATCGCACCTCGCCGAAGCCGGACCGCGTGATTTCTACCAGGGCGATCTCGCCAAAAGCATCGCATCCGACATCAAGGCCGACGGCGGCTCGCTGTCGGTCGAGGACCTCGCCGCATTCCGCGCCCATCTGCGCGAGCCGCTGGCGATCCCCTATCGCGGCGGCAAGGTGTTTGCGACGCCGGAGCTCACCGCCGGACCGACGCTGGCGCACGCGCTGCGCCTGTTGCAGCTAAATCTGAAACCGGCAGGTGCACCCGATGCCGCCACCTACGCCGAATATGCGCTCGCCCTGCAAGCTGCCTATCGCGAACGGCTCAAGGACATGGGCGATGCCGACGGCAAGCGCTCGCTCGGCGCCGAATATCTGGCACCAGCCTGCACCACGCATTTCTCCGTCGTCGACCGCCACGGCAATGTCGCCGCGGTGACGCAGACACTGCTTTCGTCCTTCGGCTCGAAATACGTGACGCCGCACACCGGCATCGCCATGAACAACGGCATCATGTGGTTCGATCCAACGCCCGGCACCACCAACTCGCTCGCTCCGGGCAAGCGCTGCCTCACCAACTACACGCCCGTCATCGCCGAGACCAGGGACGGCAAGCGTCTCGCCATCGGCGCCTCCGGCGGCCGCCGCATCCTGCCCGCGGTGATGCAACTCGCATCGTTCGCAATGGATTTCGGCATGGACCTCGACGCGGCGATCCACCAGCCGCGCATCGACGCCAGCGAGGGCGCGGTCGTGATCGGCGATGTCAGACTGCCGGCAGACACACGCAAGGCGCTGGCCGCACGCTTCGACTATGAAGAGAGCCGGGTGCAGGCGCTGCCGCAGAAATTCGCCTGCCCGAGCGTGGTGATGCGCGAGGGCGAGGTCAATTCCGGCGCGGTCGAGATCTTCCAGCCGTGGGCCGATGCGGTGGCGGAGGCCTGAGTCCGTTTACGAGAGAGCGTGCCAGCGGTGAACCGCGGGCACGTCGCAAGCGCGGATGTGCCAGCACGCGTTGAGCCGATGCGCGATCGCGCATCTCCGCGAGCGTCACGACTCCTCCACATTTGCAGGGAACTTAGCTGCGCACAGTCCGTTCATTGATCGGACAAGTGCGCTCGCCCCACTGGAGAACATGATGAAGAAACTTGCGCTCGCCGCGTCGCTGATCATTGCGGCGGGTTTCACACTGACCAACCCTGCGTTTGCAAAGGGTGGTCATGGTCACGGCCACGGTTACGGCCACGCGATGGGCCATCATTACCATGGCACGCCGCCCGGATGGTCGCATGGACGCAAGGTCGGCTGGCGCGGTCACGGGTGCCCGCCCGGACTGTGGAAGCAGGGCCGCTGCTGACGCGATCTACAATTCCTGCAAGGCGCCGCCCCTGACAAGGCGGCGCCTTCTTCATATGCCGAGCCGGTCCCGCACGCGCCCTGTGATGACCGCGGTCGTCACCCCCACCGGCCAGAACGCATGCATCGGGATCGGCTTGATGCCGGTGACGGGCATGTCGATCTCGGCCTTGGCGCCGCCGATCAGGCGGCGGGCGAGCTGCGCGCCCATCGCGGTCGAGAGCGCGACGCCGCGGCCGTTACAGCCGAGCGAGATCAGGATACTTTCGGCGGGCTCGTGCACATGCGGATAGTGGTCCTTGGTGATCGCGAGCCGGCTATTCCAGCCATGGGTCCAGGCGACGCCCTTCAGCTGCGGCCATAGCCGCTCAGCGTAGCGGATGAGATAGGAGACATCTGACGGCGAGCTGATCCAGCGCATCGGGCCGCGGCCGCCCATCAAGAGGCGGTTGTGCTGATCGATGCGGTAGTAGACCGTGATGTGGCCGCTCTCGTAGAGCACGGGACGCGTCGGCATGATCGAGCGGGCGACCTCCTCGGAGAGCGGCGCGGAGGCGACGATCGAGGAAAACACCGGCACGATGGTGCGGCGAAGCGCCGGCCAGAGATCATCGGTGAAGCCATTGGTGGCGAGCAGCACCTTTTCTGCACGAACCACCGCGCGCGGCGTCTCGATGCGCCAATGCGCGCCGTCGCGGCGCAGCGACAGCGCCGGCGTCTCGCCATGCACCTTTGCACCGGCCGAGATCGCGGCACGCGCGAGACCGCGGGCGTAGCTGAGGGGATGCAGGTCGCCGCCGCGCGAGTCCAGCATGGCGCCGATATAGCGGTCGGTGCCGGTCATCTCGCGCAGCTGCTCGCGGTTCAGATATGTCACCGGCATGCCGCGGCGGATGCATTGCTGCGCGGTCTTCTCGATCGCAGCGGCACTGGCCTCGTTATAGGCCGCACGCAGCGTTCCGTTCTGCCGCGCCTCGCACGGGATCTGGTAGCGACGGATCAGCTCGTGCGTAAAATTCGGCGCGCCGTACGAGAACTCGATCATGCGGCGGCCAAGTTCAGTGCCGAAATCGGCCTCGATCTGGTCGGGATCGTGCTTCAGGCCGGGATTGGTGTGGCCGCCATTGTTGCCGGACGCGCCCCAGCCCGGCTCCTGCGCCTCCAGCACCAAGGCCTCGACGCCCTGCTCCGCCAGATGCAGCGCGGTGGACAGGCCGGTGTAGCCGCCGCCGATAATCGCGACGGAGACGGTCTTGTCGGCGTCGAGCGGCGGCGTGGCGACCGGCGCAACGGCGGTGTCAGCATAAATCGAGGGCGGCAGAGGCAGGCGCGCAGTCATGGCGAAGACCGATCAGAGCGGATGCAGCACCCGGCGCAGGAAATCCTGCGTGCGCGGGTGCTGGGGTTGGTTGAGCACCGATTTGGCCGGCCCCTGCTCGACGATGACGCCGCCGTCGATGAACAGCACGCGATCGGCGACGTCGCGGGCGAAGCCCATCTCGTGGGTGACGACGACCATGGTCATGCCGTCGTCGGCGAGCTTGCGCATCACGCCGAGAACGTCGCCGACGAGTTCGGGATCGAGCGCCGAGGTCGGCTCGTCGAACAGGATCGCCTTGGGCTGCATCGCGAGCGCGCGCGCGATCGCGACGCGCTGCTGCTGGCCGCCGGAAAGCTGCGGCGGGTGCGCGTCGGCCTTTTCGGCGAGGCCCACCTGGGCGAGCAGCGCGCGGCCGCGCTCGAGCACTTGCGCACGCGCCTCCTTCTTCACGTAGAGCGGGCCCTCGACCACGTTCTCCAGCACCGTGCGATGCGGAAACAGGTTGAAGCGCTGGAACACCATCGAGACCTGGGTGCGGACGTTCACGATCGACGGCGCATCGCGGTCGACCTTCAATCCTTCGACATTGATCTCGCCGCGATCGTAGCTTTCCAGCCCATTGATACAGCGCAGGATGGTCGACTTGCCGGAGCCGGACGGGCCGACGATGCAGACCACCTCGCCCTTCTCGACCTTCGCCGTGATGCCCTTGAGCACCTCGACCTTGCCGAAACTCTTGTGAACGTCGGTGAGCTCGATCATTTCTTGCCCGCCCGCTTTTCGAAGTGGCGAACCAGCAGGATCAGCGGAATGCTCATAGTCAGGTACATCAACGCCACCAGCGTGAACACGCTGGTGTTCTTGAAGGTCGAGGACGCGATCAGCTTGCCCTGCAGCGCAAGCTCGGCGACCGTGATGGTCGAGGCCTGCGACGAATCCTTCAGCATCATGATCATGACGTTGCCGTAGGGAGGCAGCACGATGCGCACCGCCTGCGGCAGCACCACGCGGCGCATGGTGAGCCACCAGCCCATGCCGATCGACTGCGCCGCCTCGATCTGGCCCTTGTCGATCGCCTCGATGCCGGCGCGGAAGTTTTCCGCCTGGTAGGCCGAATAGGCGATGCCGAGCCCGAGGATGGCGGCCTGCAAGGCCGACAGCGTGACACCGAGATCGGGCATCACGAAGTAGAGGTAGAACAGCAGCACGATGATCGGGATGCCGCGGATCACGTTGATCAGGCTGGCGCTGAGCATCGACAGGACCTTGATGCCGGAGACCCGCATCATCGCCCAGACGAGGCCGAGCACCGTCGAGAGCAGCAGCGAGCCGATGGTGACGACGATCGTCAGCGCGACGCCGCTCATCAGGATCGGGAAGAACTCGGCAGCGTCGTGCCAAAAGCCTTTCATCGGGCAGCCTTCGATCAGCCTCTAGCAATCAGCCTTGGGCCTTCTGGCCCCATTTTTCGAGGATCTTGTCGATGGTGCCGTTGGCCTTGAGCTTGGCCAGCGAGGCGTTGATCTTGCCGAGCAGCGCGCTGTCGCCCTTGCGCACGCCGATGCCGACCGAGCCGACCGTGACCGGCTTGTAGCTGTCGACGAGCCGCACATCGGGGAAGCCGCCCTGCTTCAGATTGTAGGCGAGGATCGGATAGTCGGCGTAGCCGGCCTTGAGGCGGCCGGTGTTCACGTCGCGCAGGATGTCGGGAATGGTGTCGTAGGCCTTGACGTCGGCGAACAGTCCCGACTTCTTCAACGCGTCGACGAAGGCGGTGCCGACCTGGGCGCCGACCGTCTCGCCCTTCAGGTCGTCCTGCGTGGCGTAGGCCTTGGTGTCGTTCTTCGGCACCACCAGACCTTCGCCATAAGTGTAGATCGGGTCGGAGAAGTCGACGACCTCCTTGCGCGGCGCAGTGATGAACATTGCGGCCGCGATGATGTCGATCTTGCTCGAGGTCAGCGACGGGATCAGCGCCGAGAACGACATCGGCTCGATCTGCACGTTGAGGCCGGCGTCCTTGCCGATCTCGGTGATGAGATCGACCATGATGCCCTGGATGGTATTGGTCTTGGTGTCGAGGAAAGTGAAGGGAATGCCCGTCGGCGTCGAGCCGACCTTCAGCACCTGCTGCGCGGAGGCCGGCACGACCGCGGCAATCGCGAGCGCCGCGGCTGCGGCCTGGACAAAACGCTTCAACGCCATCGCATCCCCCTTTGGGTCCGGCCGCTGGCGGCGCTCGCAGATGTCTTGATCGCAGACATTGCGGGCCAAGCCGTTTCGGCCTATTTTCACCAATATGAAAATTTGGTCACACTTTCGCAGGTGATGCAAGCGGTTTTCATGCACATGAAGGAAGCGGTTTGACGTGAGCGGTGGCAAAAGAATGCGCAAACCGGCCGCCGCAAAGCCGGCCAGGAAGCTGAAGGCCAAGACGGTGCCGGCCAAGGCGATGACCAAGCCGGCCGAGCCCGCGATGGACGTCGCGGTCGGCCGCCGCATCCGCGATATCAGGCGCGTCAGGCAATTCTCGCTGGAAACGGTCGCCGCGCGCACCGGCCTGTCGATCGGCTTCCTCAGCCAGATCGAGCGCGGCCTGTCGTCGCCGTCGCTGCGCGCGCTGGCAACGCTCTCCGACGTGCTCGGCGTCGGCATGGCGGCTTTGTTCGGTTCGAACCCAAGTGCCGACGGTGCCTCCGACCAGGTGGTGACGCGCGGGCTTCAGCGGCCGGAACTGAAACTCTGGCGCAGCGGAATTTCGAAGCAATTGCTGAGCGCCGCGGGCAGCGACAACCGGCTCAACCTGTTCCTGGTGCACATCGATCCCGGCGGCTCCGCGGGCGACGAGCTCTACACCCATGACGGCGAGGAAGCCGGCCTCGTGCTTGAAGGTGAGATGATGCTGACGGTGGACAGCGAGACGTGGTCGCTGAAGACCGGCGACAGCTTTCGCTTCGCCAGCCGCCGGCCACACCGGTTTTCCAATCCGGCGCAGGATGCCAAGGCCGTGGTGCTGTGGGTGAATTGCGTGACGGGGGCGGGGTAGTCAATTGCCGTCATTCCGGGGCGCCTCGAAGAGGCGAACCCGGAATCTCGAGATTCCGGATTCGATGCTTCGCATCGACCCGGAATGACAGCGTCAATCACCCGAACCGGTGCGTGTACCGATCCACCGTCAGCGCGCTGACGTCGACCTCCGGCTTCTTGCCTGACAGCATGTCCGCGAGCACCCGTCCCGAACCGCAGGACATGGTCCAGCCGAGCGTGCCGTGTCCGGTGTTGAGGTGGAGATTGGCGTATTGCGTCGGGCCGATCACGGGCGGGCCGTCCGGCGTCATCGGACGCAGGCCGCTCCAGAACGTCGCCTTGGACAGATCGCCGCCGCGCGGGAACAGATCAGTCAAGGAGTGATCCAGCGTGGCGCGGCGGGCGTCATAGAGCTTGCTCGAGAAGCCCGAGATTTCGGCGGTGCCGCCGACGCGGATGCGATCGCCGAGGCGCGTGATCGCGACCTTGTAGCTCTCGTCCATCACGGTCGATTCCGGCGCGCCGGAAGCGTCCTTGATCGGCACCGTGATCGAATAGCCCTTCACCGGATAGACCGGCAGCGAAATACCGAGCGGCGCAACGAGTCGCGACGACCAGCTTCCGAGCGCAAGGACGTAGGCGTCGGCCTGCAACACGCCGGCGCTGGTCACGACGCCGCTGACGCGTGCGCCGTCGGTGACGATGCGGTCGATGCCGGTGTTGAACATGAAGCGCACGCCGAGCGCCTGGGCATGCTTGGCCAGCGCCTGCGTGAACATGTGGCAGTCGCCGGTCTCGTCCTCCGGCAGGCGAAGTCCGCCGGCGAACTTCTCCTTCACGCCGGCGAGCGCCGGCTCGACCGCGATGCAGCCTTCGCGGCCCAGCACCTCGAAGGGCACGCCATATTGCTTGAGCACGGCGATGTCTTCGCCGGTGCCGTCGAGCTGCGCCTGGTGGCGGAACAGCTGGAGCGTGCCCTGCGAGCGCTCGTCATATTGAATGCCGATGTCGCGGCGCAGGTCGCGCAGGCAGTCGCGGCTGTATTCCGCGATCGGGATCATCCGGCTCTTGTTGACCGCGTAGCGCGCGCTGGTGCAGTTGCGCAGCATCTTGAGCAGCCAGACCCACATCACCGGATCGAGCTTCGGCCGGATCACCAGCGGGCCGTGCTTCATCAAGAGCCACTTGACCGCCTTCACCGGCACGCCGGGCCCAGCCCAAGGCGAGGAATAGCCGGGCGACACCTCGCCGGCATTGGCGAAAGAGGTCTCCAGTGCCGGCTCCGGTTGACGGTCGACGACCGTCACGTCATGGCCGGCACGCGCAAGGTAGTAGGCAGAGGTGACACCGATGACACCGCTGCCGAGGATCAGAACTTTCACGCTTCGTCAAACTCCCGCGGCATCACGCTCGCCGCTGCCAAGAAGAAACTCCGCAACGGCGAGAGCAATTATCAGGCCACCTTCTTGATGGCGTCGCCGAGGATCGAGACCATCTGGTCGATATGGCTCTTCTCGACGATGAGCGGAGGCGACATCGCGAAGCTATCGCCGCTCATACGCAAATAGAGGCCGGTGTTGAAGCAGTCGACCATCACGTCGTAACCGCGCGCACCGACCACGCCGGCGCGCGGCGCCAGCTCGACCGCGCCCATCAGGCCGCAATTGCGGATGTCGACGACGTTCGGCAGGCCCTTCAGCGAATGCAGCGCATCGCGCCAGTACTCGGCGATCGACGCACCGCGCGTGAGCAAGCCTTCGTCCTTGTAGATGTCGAGCGTCGCGATGCCGGCGGCGCAGGCGGTCGGATGCGCCGAATAGGTGTAGCCGTGGAACAGCTCCATCTGGTTCTCGGGGCCGACCATCATCCCGTCGTGCACCTTGCGGCTCGCGAACACCGCGCCGCAGGGAATGGTGCCGTTGGTGATGCCCTTGGCCGTCGTCATCAGGTCCGGCGTGACGCCGAAGAAGTTGGCGGCGAACGGCGTGCCGAGGCGACCGAAGCCGGTGATGACCTCGTCGAAGATCAGCAGGATGCCGTGCTTGTCGCAGATCTCGCGCAGGCGCTGCAGATAGCCCTTCGGCGGCGGCAGCACCGCGGTCGAGCCCGGCACCGGCTCGACGATGACGGCGGCGATCGTCTCGGCGCCGTGCAGGCCAACCAGGCGCTCGAGATCGTCGGCGAGCTCGGCACCATGCTCCGGCTGGTCCTTGGCGAAGGCGTTGCGGCTGAGATCGTGGGTGTGGCGGATGTGGTCGACGCCCGGCAGCAGGGTCGCGAAGGCGCGGCGGTTGGCGACCATGCCGCCGACCGACGTGCCGCCGAAGCCGACGCCGTGATAACCACGCTCACGGCCGATCAGGCGGGTGCGGCTCGACTGGCCGGTGGCGCGATGATAGGCGAGCGCGATCTTGAGCGCGGTGTCCACCGACTCGGAGCCGGAATTGGTGAAGAAGATCCGGTCGAGGCCCTTCGGCGCGATCTCGGCGAGCCGCTCGGCGAAATCGAACGCCAGCGGATGGCCCATCTGGAACGTGGGCGCGAAGTCCAGCGTCATCAGCTGCCGCTCGACCGCGGCGGCGATCTGCTTGCGGCCGTGGCCGGCATTGACGCACCAGAGGCCGGCGGAGCCGTCGATCACCTTGCGGCCGTCGACGGTGGTGTAGTGCATGCCCTCGGCCGAGGAGAACAGGCGCGGCGCCTTCTTGAACTGACGGTTGGCCGTGAACGGCATCCAGAACGAGTCGGTCTTGATAGTGTTCGGAATCTGATGAAGGGTCACGGCCGCGCTCCTTTGCTGACGAGATAGCAGAGGCACGGCTTCCAAGGCGCAACAAGTCCTTTTCTGGTGACCTGCAAGCCATTGATTTCACTGGGGCCGCTGGTCCATATTTGCGCGATCCGCAACACCTGCAACAGGGACCAGGGGCATGAGCGTCGACATCGGTGGACGGCTGCGATTCATCCGGGCGCGCCAGAAGCTGTCGCAGCGCGAGCTTGCCAAGCGCGCCGGCGTCACCAATTCGACGATTTCGCTGATCGAATCCAACCAGATGAACCCGTCGGTCGGCGCGCTCAAGCGCATCCTCGACGGCATCCCGATGGGGCTCGCCGAGTTCTTCGCACTGGAGCCGGAGAGCCGGCGCAAGATCTTCTATCGCGCCGAAGAGCTGACCGAGGTCGGCAAGAAGCCGATCTCGTATCGGCAAGTCGGCGACAATCTGTTCGGCCGCAGCCTGCAGATTCTGAAAGAGCGCTACGAGCCCGGCAGCGACACCGGGCGCGTGCATCTCGTCCATGACGGCGAGGAAGGCGGCATCGTGATTTCAGGCAAGCTCGAAGTCACCGTCGAGGACGAGCGCCGCATCCTCAATCCCGGCGATGCCTATTATTTCGAGAGCCGCCGCCCGCATCGCTTCCGCTGCGTCGGCGGCAAGCCGTGCGAAGTGATCTCGGCCTGCACGCCGCCGACGTTTTGACGCGGATCAAAATCCTCCGGGATATTACGGAGCCACCGGTTTCCTACGGAGCTTGAGCCATCTCAATTTCCGCGAGCCGAACCTCTATATATTACGAGCCGTAGCCGAGCAGCCTGGCGCAGAGGTGCTGAGGTTATGGCCCCGGACTCCTAGGCACTCCGGGGCCGCTTCGTAACAGGGCTCGCCGATGAAGATCACGCTCGCCAATGCAGAAGCCGCGCTCGACGAAGTTCGGCGCGATGCCGACAAGCTCCACTCGCGCGAGCTGCGCGAGGCCATCGCCGCATACATCGAGACGCAGAGAGAGGCGATCAAGGCCCTCCGGCGGAAGATGAACTGACGCTTCGACGCGGGGCGCCAGCCGTGCGGCGATCTCCGCGCGGCTCTCGTTGACATCGCCGCAGCGCTCAAGGCTGCGTCAGCAATTCCTCGATGCGGATCGGAAAGCGGCGCACGCGCACCCCGGTCGCGTGCCAGACGGCGTTGGCGACCGCGCCCGCACTGCCGGTGATGCCGATCTCGCCGACGCCCTTGATCCCGAGCGCATTCACATGCGGGTCGTGCTCCTCGACAGTAATGACGTCGAGCGGCGGCACGTCGGCATTCACGGGGATGTGGTACTCGCCGAGATTGGCATTCATGATCCGGCCGCTGCGGCGGTCGGTGATGGCCTCCTCGTGCAGCGCGAAGGACATCCCCCAGATCATGCCGCCGAACAGCTGGCTCTTCACCAGATGCGGATTGACGATGCGCCCCGCGGCGAAGGCGCCGACCATGCGCGTGACGCGGACCTGGCCGAGCTCGGGATCGACCTTCACCTCCGCGAACACCGCGCCATGGGCGTGCATGGCATACTCCTCCATCGCCGCAGGATTTGGCGCGCCGGTGCCACGCGCCTCGACCTCCGCGACGCCGGCACGCGCGAGGATCTCGGCATAGCTCTCGCCGCGACTCTCGTCGTCACGCCGGAACAGCTTTCCGTCGCGCGCGACCACGCCGGCATTGCCGGCGCCGAACAGCGGCGAGCGCTCGTCGCCGGTGGCAAGAGCGGCGAGCTTTGCAATCACGGCCGCGCCGGCGCTGTGGATCGCGGCGCCCGCGGTCGCCGTGTGCGCCGAGCCGCCGGCAATGCCGGCGTCGGGTAGGTCGGACGTTCCGGCCTTGAACGTGACGCGATCGATATCGAGGCCGAGACCGTCGGCTGCGATCTGGGCGAGTGCCGTCCAGGCGCCCTGCCCCATGTCATGCGCGCCGATCTCCATTGCACCGGTGCCGTCGCGGCGGAGCGCGGCACGCGCTTCCGCCTGGAACATCAGCGCCGGGAAGGTCGCGGTGCCCATGCCCCAGCCGACCAGAAGACCGGCATCGTCGCGCATCTGCCGCGGCTGGAGCGAGCGCTTGGCCCAGCCGAAGCGCGCGGCGCCCTGCGCGTAGCAGGCACGCAGCGCCTTGGATGAGAACGGCTTTCCCGTGATCGGCTCGACCTCGGCGTAGTTCTTCAGACGGAAGGCGAGCGGATCGATGCCGCAGGCCCAGGCCATCTCGTCGATCGCACTCTCGAGCGCAATCGAGCCGGTCGCCTCGCCCGGCGCGCGCATGAACAGCGGCGTACCGGTGTTGACGCGCACGGCATCGTGCGAGGTGCGGATCGCAGGCGCCGCATAGAGCGTGTGCGAGGCATCGGCGGCGGGCTCGTAGAAATCGTCGAACGTGCTCGACACGGTCCGCGCATGGTGATCGAGCGCGGTCAGGCGCCCCTCGCCGTCGGCGCCGATGCGCAGCCGCTGGCGGGTCGGTGCGCGATGGCCGACCGGGCCATACATCTGCTCACGGCGCAGCACGAGCTTCACCGGCCGGCCGACGAGCTTGGCAGCCATGATGCCGAGGGTCGGCGGGCCGGACATCAGCCCCTTGGAGCCGAAACCGCCACCGAGGAACGGACTGCGGATGTGGATCTTGTCAGGCGCAATGCCGAACAGCTCGGCGATGCGCCCGAGCGACAGCATCAGGCCCTGGGTCGGCATGTCGACCGACAGATTGTCCCCGTCCCAGCTGGCCACGATCGCATGCGGCTCCATGGCATTGTGATATTGCGGCGGCGTCTCGTAGACCGCATCGATCTGCTTCTCGGCCGAGGCAAGGCCCGCCTCGACATCGCCGCGGTGGCTTTCCGTGGGATTGCCGACGCCGACGACCGGCGGCACGTAGCTCTCGCCGGCATCGAGGCCGACGAGCGCAGGCAGCGCCTCATAGCGCGGCGCCAGCAGCACCGCGCCTTCCGTTGCCGCTTCCAGCGTCTCGGCGATCACGACGGCGATCGGCTGGTTGGCGTAGCGGACCTCGTCGCTCTGCAGCACCTCCATCCGGAACACGAACGGGTTGGTCTTGATCTCGGGGTCGATCGCGAGTGGCGGCTTGTGGTCTGGTGTCATGACGTCGACGACGCCGGGATGGCGCTTGGCAGCAGAGACATCGAGCGAGACCACGCGGCCGCGCGCAATGCTCGAGACCGCCATCACCGCAAACAGCATCCCGGGCGGATGATTGTCGGCCGCATAAGTCGCCTGACCCTTGACCTTGAGGAGGCCGTCGCGCCGGGTCAGAGGCTGGCCGATGCTCGAGCCGTGGCGCAGATGGGCGGGAGCGCTGGTGAGATTGAGCTCAGGCATGGATGGCTCCGGAGGTCGAGGCAAAGGGAGAGGCCGGCAGCGCCGGCAGGCGCGCCGGCGTACCGGCGGCGGCGAGAGTCAACGCGCGCACGACGATGCGGCGGGCGAGCTCGATCTTGAAGGCATTGTCGCCGGACGGCTTTGCGTCGGTGAGCGCGCGCCAGGCGGCTTCCTGGAAGGCGTCGGCCGTGGGTGCGACACCCTTGAGCACGTCTTCCCCGGCGCGGGCACGCCAGGGCTTTGCGGCAACGCCGCCGAGCGCGAGCCGCGCCTCCCTGATCTTGCCGTTCTCGATCTGCAACGCAGCGGCGGCCGAGACGACGGCAAAGGCGTAAGATGTGCGCTCACGAACCTTGAGGTAGCGCGCATGCGCCGCAAAGCTGCGCGCCGCAGCCGGCAGGCGCACCGCGACAATCAGGTCGCCGGGTTCGAGCGCGGCCTCGCGCTGAGGCGTATCGCCGGGCAGGCGATGCAGTTCGTCCAGTGCGATCTCGCGACGCCCGCTCCTGCCCTCGATCTCGACGATGGCGTCAAGTGCAACCAGGGGCACGCAGAAGTCCGAGGGATGCGTGGCGATGCAACTCTCGCTCCAGCCGAGCACGGCATGGGTGCGGTTCTCGCCGTCGCGGGCGTCGCAGCCACTGCCCGCCTCGCGCTTGTTGCAGCGGCTGGCGGTGTCATAGAAATATGCGCAGCGCGTCCGTTGCAGCAGATTGCCGCCGACGGTCGCAGCGTTGCGCAATTGCGCCGATGCGCCGGAGAGCAGCGCTTCGGCGACGGCCGGATAGGACTTCGCGAAGCCGGCATCGTGCGCGAGATCGGCGTTGCTCACCAGCGCGCCGATACGCAGCGACCCGTCGGCGAGATGCTCGATTGCGTCGAGCCCTTCGAGATGCGTGACATCGACCAGGCGATCCGGACCGCTGACGCCGCCCTTCATCAGATCGAGCAAATTGGTGCCGGCGGCGAGATAGACAGCGCCCGGCTGGCCGGCGGCGGCAACGGCTTCAGTAACCGTGGCCGGCCTGACATAATAGAACGGTTTCATGCGGAGCGCCTCTGGCTGGATTCGTCCATGCGTTCTTGCGCCTCGCGCACGGCGTCGACGATGCCGGCATAGGCGCCGCAGCGGCAGAGATTGCCGCTCATGCATTCGCGGATGCGTTCGGGATCGTCGCCGGCCTGGGCCTCGCGCATCATGCCGATCGCGCTCATGATCTGGCCGGGCGTGCAAAAGCCGCACTGAAATCCGTCATGGGCAATGAAGGCGGCCTGCACGGGGTGAAGCTGGTCGCCGCGCGCGACGCCCTCGATAGTGAGGATGTCGGCGCCGTCATGGCTGACGGCGAGCGCGAGGCAGGAATTGATGCGCTTGCCGTCGACGAGAATGGTGCAGGCGCCGCACTGGCCGCGGTCGCATCCCTTCTTGGTTCCGGTCAGATGGAGGCGCTCACGCAGGAGATCGAGCAGCGTGACGCGCGGATCGTCGAGGACGAAGTCGCGCCGCGCACCGTTCACGGTGAGGCTGATGGAGTGGTTCATACAAGGCTCCGATCAGATATGGACATGAGTGATCGCGCGGCGCGCCACCGCCGTGGCCGCCGTCGATTCCAGCGTTGACCGGGCGAAGCCGGGCAACATCCCAACGAAGATACGGAGGCACCCTCCGCTTAACAAGGGCCGCCGAAAAATATTTGGAATTCGTCAAAAGCCCATGCGCAGACAACGCGATGCAGCTAGCCAAGGGTTCAATCTAACCAATTCGTGATCTACATTGCCGGCATGGACGATCACACCGACCAGACCCGAAAGCCCCGCGCCGATGCCGTGCGCAATCGCGAGCGCGTGCTCGAGGCGGCCAAGGCCGTGTTCAACGCGGGCGGTCCGGAGGCGAGCCTGGAGGCCGTGGCGAAACGCGCCGGCGTCGGTATCGGCACGCTCTACCGGCATTTCCCGACGCGCGAGGATCTGTTCGAGGCGGTATACCGGCGCGAAGTCGAACAGCTCAGCGAGCTTGCCGAGCAGTTGAAGAATGCGAAGGACTCGGTCGACGCACTGCGCCGCTGGCTACGTTCCGGGGTCGAATTCGTGGCCACGAAAAAAGGCATGTCGGCAGCGCTGGCGCTGACGTTCCAGAGCTCGTCGGAACTTGCGGCCTTCTCGATGGACCGGCTGACCAAGGCGATCGGCTCGCTGCTCGACCGCGCCGTCGCGGCCGGCGAGATGCGTGCCGATGTCAGCCCGGAAGACCTGCTCAGGGCTCTGATCGGCATGTGCTACATGCACGACCAGCCCGGCTGGCAATCCTCGGTGCTGCGCATGCTCGACGTGTTCGTCGACGGGCTGCGCGTGCAGCCCGTCGCGAAGGCCAAGGCGCGCTCCGCCGCCAAGCCCGCGACGCCGGCGCCCAAGCGGAAGCGATAGCGCGTCCCGCGTTCTGCAAAATCGTGCTAGGATCAAGGCCGCCGGGATATCTGTCGTGCGCGTCGCAGCCTTGCTTCTCCTTCTCGCTGTTGTCCTCAGCCCGCTCTGCGCACTGGCCGACGACGTCGCCGCGGCACAGGGCATCATCCGCGCCCAGGAGCAGGCGTTCGTCCGCGACGATGCCACGGCCGCCTATTCCTATGCCGCACCGGCAATCAAGGAGATCTTTCCGGCGCCCGACATCTTCATGTCCATGGTGCAAAACGGCTACGCGCCGGTCTACCGCCACAAGAGTTTCGAGTTCGGCGACAGCAAGACCGAAGGCAACTGGATCGCCCAGCGCGTCCACATCGTCGACGCCAATGGCGAGGCCTGGGAGGCGCTCTACACGCTCGAGCAGCAGGCCGATGGCAGTTACAAGATCACCGGCTGCTCGCTGCTGAAGGCGGGACAGGCGGTTTAGGTCGCGAAACCCGGTCTTGCCTTGACCGAATTCATCCGCGCGCGGATCAGCAAGGTCAGGACGATGGCTATATTCAGCGCGTTCCAGGCCACGCCGTTTGCGAACGCCGCGGCATACGAGCCGGTGGCATCGAAGATGACGCCCGACACCCAGCCGCCGAACGACATGCCGAACACCGAGGCGAAGATCACGATGCCGACACGAGTCGCCGCCTCGCCGGCCGGCATCGCCTCGCGCACGATGATGGCGTAGCTCGGCACGATGCCGCCCTGAAACAGTCCGAACATCGCGGAGATCAGGTAGAGCGAGGCGAGGCTGTCGAAGAACAGGTAGAACACCAGCGCAAAGCCCTGCGCCAGCGACCCGACCAGCAGCGTGCGGACGCCGCCGATCTTGTCGGCAAGGAAGCCCGAGCCGATGCGGCTGACGATGCCGCAGGCCATCATCAAAGACAGCATCTCGGCGCCGCGCGCCACGCCATAACCGAGATCGCCGCAATAGGCGACGATATGCACCTGCGGCATCGCCATGGCGACGCAGCAGGAGATGCTGGCGATCGAGAGCAGCACCGTCAGCGTATTGGTCGAGAGCTTGAGATCGACCCGCGGCGGCGGTGCATTGGCATGATCGCGAACCTTGTTGCCGCCCATCTGCGCGCGTAGGACAAGCACCAGGATCGTCATCAAGCCCACGCAGACGAGGCCGATGCCGATATGGGTCATGCGCCAGCCGATCGTCTGCAGGCCCCAATTCACCAGCGGCGGCCACATTGTGCCGGCGACGTAATTGCCGCTCGCGACGATGGTCACGGCCAGCCCGCGATAGCGCTCGAACCAGTGCGAAGCCTCCGCCATCAGCGGCGCGAAGGTCGCCGAGGTGCCGAGCCCGATCAGGAAATACGCCGCCACGAACTGCCAGAGTTGACCAGACAGGCCCGCGAGCACATTGGCGACGCCGAGGAAGGCGATGCTGATCGCCATCGCCGGCACGATGCCGAATCGGTCGGTGATCTTGCCGGCGATCACGCCGCCAAGCCCGAAGCCGAACATCATGAGGGTGAAGGCCAGCGACACCGCGCCGCGCGTGGCGGCGAATTCGGCCTGGACCGCGGGAATCATGACCACGATCGCCCACATGCCGACGCCTCCGATCGATCCGATCAGAAGCGCAATGACAAGCCGCACCCAGGCCTGACGGGAATCAGGGCTGAATGAGTCTAATGAGTCTGATGTTTGTCCGGGATGATTTGGGGCGTGCACGGGCCGAACCATGGCCCGCGGATCGGAACACGGTCAAGCTTCGTGGCGTGATATTGGGCATGCGCGGTGCACTGCGGTAAGAAGATGCTTGGCGGATGCGCGTTTTGCCATTAGTTTGCAATCTGCGTGTGCAAGACTGCCGCGCGAGGAGCCTATCGGCGGAATGCTGTTGCGATTGACACGATCGATGCGGATCAGGGTGGGGCGGATCATCGCCCTCGCCTATCTGTTCTGCGTGCTCGCGCCGGCCGCAAGCCTTGCCTGGGGCAATGGTCCGGCGCCGTGCCTCGACGACGCGCTCCTCGCCGACCCCGTGCCGGTGCATCATCAGATGCCAGCCGGCCACATGCACGACGGCGCCTCGCATGACCACGCCGGACCGCATGCGCATCCCCAGACCGCGGCGCAGGACGCGCCTGCACCGCATCATCATGACGGCAAGGGAACAGTCGGCCCGTGCTGCGCGATGATGTGCGTGAGTGCGCTGCCGGCCGATCTGCCCGTCGTCGCCAAGCCGCTTCAGCCCATCTCCGCCTGCGCGCCCGAGATCGTGGCCAGCCTGCGTAGCGAGGCGCCGCCCCTGCTCTACCGTCCCCCCATCGCCTGATCTGACACGATGACGTCAGGGCCAGCGCGCGTCTGCGCGCGCGGGCCTGTGGTCTCACGACAGTTCAGGGATGAATCATGCTTACCCTTTCCGGGGCGAAGTCCGGCGCCGCATCCGCGGTGCGTGGACGACTCTTTCTAATTGGCTGGCCGCTGCTGGCCGTGATTGCGTTCGCGCTGTCCGGCTGCATGCCGGCCACCACGCAAGTGGCCGACGCCGATCCTGCCGATCCCTCGGCAAAGGTCGCCCGCGCCAGTTATCGGTCGACCGTCGCGCCCTATACCAGCCTGCGGCCTGCGACCCCGGCGCCATGGCGCGACCGCAACGACGCCGTGACACCGCAGCCGAAGCAAGACCGCTAGGAACCCGCCATGACACAGCATTCTGCGCGGGGCCTGCTCATGCTCACAGCGTTCGGACTCTCCGGCTGCATGGCGTTCTCGCCGGACGGCGGCATGACGACGGTCTCGGACCTCGCCAGCCAGACCATCAACAAGGACGTCGCCTTCGTCCGATCGGCAGAAGGCGCCGAGGCTGTCAACGCGACCGTCCACCGGTTGCTGGCGCGCACGCTGACCGCCGAGACCGCCGTGCAGATCGCGCTGCTCAACAACAAGGGGCTGCAAGCCGCTTACAACGAGCTGGCGCTGGCCGAAGCCGAGCAGGTCGAGCAGAGCCTGCCGCCCAATCCCGTGTTCTCGATCTCGCGGATCTCGGGCAATGGCGCGAACGAGATCGAGCGCCAGGTGGTCGGTGACATCCTCGCGCTGGCGACCCTGCCGTTCCGCTCCGACATCGCCCGCGACCGCTTCCGCCAGGCCCAATTGCGCGCGGCACTGGCGACGTTACGGCTCGCGGCCGACGTGCGCCGCGCCTATGTCCGCGCGGTCACCTGCAACGAGCTGGCGGTGCTGCTGACGGACGCGAAAGCGACGGCGGAATCGACGGCCCAACTCGCCGTAAAGCTCGGCGAAACCGGCTCGATCAACAAGCTCGACCAGGCCCGCGAACAGGTGTTCTACGCCGAGACCACCGCCGACCTCGCGACCGCACGGCAGGCCGCGACGAGCACGCGCGAAAGGCTCGCGCGCCTGATGGGACTATGGGACGACGGCCTCGATTTCCGTCTGCCCAACCAGTTGCCGCCATTGCCGCGCCGGCCACAAGCGCTGCCTTCGATCGAGGCCGACGCGGTCGCCCATCGCATCGACTTGCAGATCGCGCGGCTCGAGCTGACGGCGCTGGCCAAATCGCTCAATCTCACCGAGGCGACGCGCTTCGTGACGCTGCTCGATCTCGCCGGCATCTCCCGCCGCACCCAGGATCCGGAAGGGGCGCCGTTCCGCGAACGCGGCTTCGACGTGCAGTTCCAGATCCCGATCTTCGACGGCGGTGAGGTGCGCGTGCGACAAGCGGCGGAGACTTACAATCTCGCCTTCAATCGCCTGACCGAGCGTGCCGTGAACGTTCGCTCGGAGGCGCGCGATGCCTACCGGACCTACCGGTCCACCTACGATATCGCCAGTCATTACCAGCGCGAGATCATCCCCCTGCGCAAAATCATCACCGAGGAGATGCAGCTGCGCTTCTCCAGCATGCAGGTCGACATTTTTGCGTTGCTCACCGAGGCGCGACAGCGCCTGGCGTCGCTGCGCGGCGCCATCGATGCCAGGCAAAGATTCTTCCTCGCCCAGTCCGACTTGCAGACCGCCGTCAATGGCGGCGGTTCGCTCGCTTCCGGCGGCGACACGTCAACCACCATCGCCGCGGCAGCGTCTGCCGATGGCGACCACTGAGATGGAGGCCAGCATGTATTCCCGCCGAGGATTCTTGGGCACTGCCGCGCTTGCCAGCGCGTCGGCCATCAGCGGCCGCGTCCAGGCTGCGTCGATTCCGGAAGCACCTCACATGGACAAGGTGGTGATGCAGCCGCCGCTGCATCCGATCAGCGGCCCGGACTATCGCCCCGTGGTCACGCTGAACGGCTGGTCGCTGCCGTTCCGCATGAACGGTGACTGGAAGGAATTCCACCTCGTCGCCGAACCCGTGGTGCGCGAGTTCGCCGAAGGCATGAAGGTGAACCTGTGGGGCTATAACGGCCAGTCGCCGGGCCCGACCATCGAGGCCGTCGAGGGCGACAAGGTCCGCATCTTCGTCACCAACAAATTGCCCGAATACACCACCGTTCACTGGCACGGCATGATCGTGCCGAGCGGCATGGACGGCGTCGGCGGGCTGAATCAGCCGCACATCGATCCGGGCAAGACCTTCGTCTACGAGTTCGAGATGAAGAAGAGCGGGACCTTCATGTACCACCCGCATTCCGACGAGATGGTGCAGATGGCTATGGGCATGATGGGCATGGTCGTCGTGCATCCGCGCGACCCGAATTTTCGGCCCGTCGACCGCGACTATGTCTTCGTGATGAGCACCTATCGCGTCGATCCCGGCAGCTACCTGCCGCGGGTCAACGAGATGACCGACTTCAACATGTGGACCTGGAATTCGCGGGTGTTTCCGGGGATCGATCCGCTGCCGGTGCGGCTCGGCGACAAGGTACGCGTGCGCATCGGCAATCTCAGCATGACCAACCATCCGATCCATCTGCACGGCCACAGCTTCGCGGTGACCTGCACTGACGGCGGCTGGATTCCGGAGAGCGCGCAGATTCCCGAGACGACCACCGACGTCCCCGTCGGCGCGGTGCGGGTGTTCGACGTGCTCGCCGACAATCCCGGCGACTGGGCGTTCCACTGCCACAAGTCGCATCACACCATGAACGCAATGGGACACGAGGTGCGCACCCTCATTGGCGTGTCGCGCAAGGATCTCGCCAAGGCCGTCGGCAAGCTCGCACCCGACAGCATGGCGATGGGCTCGACCGGCATGGCGATGGGCAACATGGAGATGCCCGCGCCCGACAACACGCTGCCGATGATGACCGGCACCGGCCAGTTCGGCCCGATCGAGATGGGCGGCATGTTCACGGTGATGAAGATCCGCGAGGACCTCGCGCGCGACGATTACCGCGATCCCGGCCCGTACAAATTCCCGCAAGGCACCGTCGCCTACGAAGTGACGCCGCCGGCCGCGGAACCGGCGCGGCAGCAAGGCGGCACGCCGCCGATGAAGAACATGAAGATGTGAGCGTTTCGATGAACCACCAACTGGAGAACAAGATGAAGACGATCAAACTCGCCCTCGCGCTGGCTGCGCTTTCGATCGCGCCGGCCATTGCTCATGACCAGCACGGTCATGAGACCTTTTCGGCCGGCGAGCCCGGCGATCCCAAGAAGCCGGCACGTACCGTCGAGATCGCGATGAGCGAGATGTCCTACGAGCCGTCGAACATCACGGTCGAACGCGGCGAACAGATCCGCTTCGTGCTGCGCAATAGCGGCAAGGAAGACCACGAATTCCTGCTCGCCACCACCAAGGAGAACCTCGAGCACGCCGAGGTGATGAAGAAACATCCGCACATGGAGCACGACGACCCGAACGGGGTCCGGCTCGCCCCGAGCAAGACGGCCGAGATCCTCTGGAAGTTCAGCAAGGCCGGCACGTTCGAATTTTCCTGCCTAATCCCGGACCATCGCGACTACGGCATGGTCGGCCACGTCACCGTCAAGTGAAGCAATGGAGAGAGCCATGAAATCGATCACCCGCATCGCCGCCGCGCTCGCGCTGACGCTCGGCCTGACCTTCGGTGCCGCCGCGGCGCCAGGCGCCTCGATCAGCGGCGAGGTCAAGAAGATCGACGAGAGCGCCGGCAAGATCACGCTCAAGCACGGGCCGGCCAAGAGCCTCGGCATGGATGAACCCATGACCATGGTCTACCGCGTCAAGGACCCCGCTTTGCTCAAGCAGGTGAAGGTCGGCGACAAGGTCACCTTCGAAGCCGAGGAGGCGGCTTCGGGCTACACGGTGACGAAGATGGAGAAGGCGAAGTAGCTTTGCCACCTACCCCGTCATTCCGGGATGGTCCGCAGGACCAGACCCGGAATCTCGAGATTCCGGGTTCGGTGCTTCGCACCGCCCCGGAATGACGACCCG
Source organism: Bradyrhizobium sp. CCBAU 45394 (assembly GCF_028128655.1). Classification (NCBI taxonomy): domain Bacteria; kingdom Pseudomonadati; phylum Pseudomonadota; class Alphaproteobacteria; order Hyphomicrobiales; family Nitrobacteraceae; genus Bradyrhizobium; species Bradyrhizobium sp. CCBAU 45394. The sequence goes on from NZ_LBIX01000169.1 coordinate 193,390, forward strand.
GAAGGCCGAAACACCCCGGTCTGACCTCCCGCCGCCCCCTCGTTAACCCTTTGCTAACCATACACCCGGCAAGAATTGCCGGGTGAAGTCGAGTGTCGTCAGCCGCGTAAAACGGGAGGTCCCCCGTGGACGCCAGTGCGGTGCCTCACTTTCGGAACGGCGGCCCTTCGGCCGCCGCGCAGACGTTTGGGGCGCGCGGCCGGCAGTCGCGCGGGGAGGCAGCTACCATGGTCGACGTCACCGCGGGACAGGGCGTAGGGAGCACAAACGCCGGCGTCCCCACCCTCACCGAGATCGTCAACATCCTCAAGCGCGGCGACATCGCGCTGGCGCTCGGCATCCTCACCATCCTGGTGGTCTTGATCCTGCCGCTGCCCGCGATCGTGCTGGACCTGTTCCTGGCGATCTCGATCACGCTCTCGATCCTGATCCTGATGACGTCGCTGTTCATCCAGGCGCCGCTGGAATTCTCCGCCTTCCCGACCATCCTGCTGATCTCGACCATGCTGCGGCTGTCGCTCAACATGGCCTCGACCCGCCTGATCCTGTCGCACGGGCACGAGGGCACGGATGCCGCCGGTCACGTCATCGAAGCCTTCGGCAGCTTCGTGATGGGCGGCAATTTCGTCATCGGCATCATCGTCTTCGCCATCCTGATCATCGTCAACTTCGTCGTCATCACCAAGGGTTCGGGCCGCATCGCCGAAGTCGCCGCGCGCTTCCACCTCGACGCCATGCCCGGCAAGCAGATGGCGATCGACGCCGATCTCTCCGCCGGCCTGATCGACGAGAAGGTCGCCAAGGAGCGCCGCAAGGCGCTGGAGGACGAGAGCGGCTTCTTCGGCGCCATGGACGGTGCCTCGAAATTCGTCCGCGGCGACGCCATCGCCGGCCTTCTGATCGTCTTCATCAACGTCGTCGGCGGCATGATCATCGGCGTGGCGCAGCAGGGCCTGTCCTTCGCCGACGCCGGGCGCAGCTACACGCTGCTGACCGTCGGTGACGGCCTCGTCACCCAGGTGCCGGCGCTGATCGTCTCGACCGCGGCCGGCCTGCTGGTCTCCAAGGCCGGCGTCTCCGGCGCCGCCGACAAGGCCCTGATGAAGCAGTTCTCCGGCTATCCGCAGGCGCTCGCGATGTCCTCGGCCGTCATGCTGGTGCTGGCGGCGCTGCCGGGCATTCCGACCATTCCCTTCCTCGCGCTCGGCGCCGGCGCCGGTGCGCTGGCCTGGACCGCGCGCAACCGCAACCGCGCAACCGCCAAGGCTGACGAAATTGCCAAGGCCGCGCCCGCGGCAGGTCAACCCGGTGCGCCGGGCACCGCTGCGACCGAAGAGCCGATCTCGGCGGCGCTCAAGATCGACGACCTCAAGATCGAGCTCGGCTATGCGCTGCTGCCGCTGGTCAACGGCCCCGACGGCACCGACCGCCTCACCGAGCAGATCAAGGCGCTGCGCCGCTCGCTCGCGATCGAGATGGGCTTTGTGATGCCGGCGGTGCGCATCCTCGACAACGTCCAGCTCGAAGCCAACACCTACATCATCAAGATCAAGGAGGTCGACGCCGGCACCGGCAAGATCTGGCCGAACCAGTTCATGGTCATGGACCCCGGCGGCAGCCAGGTTCAGGTGCCCGGCATCCACACCACCGAGCCGACCTTCGGCCTGCCCGCGACCTGGGTCGATGCCAGCCTCAAGGAAGAGGCTTCGCTCAAGGGCTACACCGTGGTCGACGCCGCGACCGTGCTCTCGACCCACCTCACCGAGCTGCTCAAGGCCAACATGTCGGACCTGCTCTCCTATGGCGAGGTGCAGAAGCTGCTCAAGGAGCTGCCGAAGGAGCAGAGCGAGCTGGTCAAGGACATCGTCCCCGGACAGGTCACGGTCTCCGGAATCCAGCGCGTGCTGCAACTGCTGCTCGCCGAGCGCATCTCGATCCGCGATCTCTCCACCATCCTCGAGGGGATCGCCGACTCGCTCGCCTTCTCGCGCAATCCCACCACCATGGTCGAGCACGTCCGTGCCCGCCTGGCGCGGCAGATCTGCGCGCAGAACACCTCCTACAACGGCTATCTGCCGCTGATCGCGCTGTCGGCGCGCTGGGAGCAGGCCTTCGCCGAATCCATCATCGGCCAGGGCGAAGAGCGCAGCCTCGCGATGCAGCCCTCGAAACTGTCGGAGTTCATGACCGCCGTACGCGAGGCCTTCGAGCGCGCCGCGCGCGAAGGCGAGGCGCCGGTGCTGGTCACCTCTGCGGCAATTCGTCCCTTCGTCCGCTCTCTCGTCGAGCGGTTCCGCGCTCAGACGACCGTGCTGTCGCAGGCTGAAATCCACCCCAGGGCGAGGTTGAAAACGGTCGGAAGCATCTGATTTGCCTTAAGAAGCCGTGTGTTTTTCGGCCACAGGCAAATGGTTTTTGAGTTCCTGGCGCCTTGTCGACCAAATGCGGAAAAGGCGCCTGACAAGCACATTACGACATTGAAATAATTACGAAATTACACGATGAAGGATCGTTTTTGATCGCGATCTTTCACGTCCTGTCACGCTCTTGTGATCGCCCCTTGGGAACGAATCCCCCCAATACTAGGTTGTTGGGCACCGGAAGCATGAACCTGCCTGAACAGGGTAGCGACTACTTCGGGTAGATGGCGGCAGGAGCCTTCCATGAACCACTCGATTTACAGCGCAGATCGCTCGACCCACCTGAAGATCGTGGTCGTAGCCCTCGTCGCAGGGATCGCGGTGGCAGGCTTCGGCATCACGGCACGCACGGGTTCGGACGAAGGTCTGACCCAGACGGCCCGCGTCATCAAGGCCGGCAAGCCGGTTGTTATCACCAGTTCGAACGCATCCCTCGTTCGCTAAGGAGATCTGACGAGTTTTTTGAATTCACGCGGCTCTTTACCAGCCCCCCAAAGTCGCCACGTGGATATGTAGACGACCCCAACCCCAAGTCGACTACAGAAAGCGCCCGCCCCCCACGGGCGCTTTCTCACGTCTGGGGTGATGTTTTTCACCGCGGATGTCACGCGGGATGCCGCCAAGACCACCGCTGTCATTCCCCGCGAAGGCGGGGAATCCAGTACGCCGCGGCTTCTCCGTATCCCCCTGCAGTCTCTGGAATACTGGATCGTCCGCCTTCGCGGACGATGACACCGGATATGTGGGACACTACCGCGCCCCATAGGTCGGCGGCGGCGTCTGCACGGTTGGAGCTGCGGCAGCGAACAGCTCGTCCTTGCTCCCGTTGAGCGGCGGATAGATGCGCTTGCGGTTGATAGTCTGCTTCGTCGCCTTCGCGGCCGCGCCGGTGGTGCGGACCTCGCGATCCCACCCCTCCGTATAGAGCGCGCCCCAACTGCCAAGATCGAGCACGGTGACGTACCAGTCGATCCGCAGCGGCAGCATCGGCAGGCCCAGGAGATCGGCCACGACATTGTGGCCGGCGAAGCGGCCCATGGGGCGGGCGAACTGGCAGGACATCACGGTGGGATGCAGTCCGTCGACCACGCTGGAGGCGACGTCGCCGGCCGCGAACACGCCAGGCAGATCGGCAACCCGCATGAACGGATCGACCAGAAGGCGCCCGAGGCGATCGCGCGCGCCTGGAAGGCTCGCGGCCAGCCGGCTCGCACGTAGCCCGGCGCACCAGATCACCGTCTGGGCCGGGATGAACTCGCCCGAGCTCAAGTGAACGCCGGCCGCCTCGACCGATGCGACACGCGCGCCAAGGCGTGTCTCGATGTCGAGCGCCGACAACGCCGTCTCGATGACGGGACGCGCGTGCGCGCCAATGGTAGCGCCGACCGTCGGATTCGGATCGACCAGGATGATGCGGCGGCTGCCGGTGATCCCGGCACGCGCCAGCCGGTCCGGCATCTCGGCCGCGACCTCGATGCCGGTAAAGCCGGCGCCGACCACCACGACCGTCGAACGCCCCGGCGACGGCACGCTGCGCCCGAGCGAGACGAGATGATCCTCGAGGCGCAGGGCCGCAATGTAGGTGTCGACGTCGAAGGCGTGGTCGGCAAGGCCCGGAATGTCGGGACGCGTCACCTCGCTGCCGAGCGCGAGCACAAGCCGGTCGTAGCCCAAGGTCTCCTCGCCGTAGCTCGTGACCAGCGAGATCTCGCGCCGTGCCGGATCGATGGCTTCGACCTCGCCGAGGCCGTGAGTGACGCCGATCGGATCGAGCAATTGCCCAAGCGGAAGCGCGACCTCGCTGAGGTCCACCTCGTAATTGCGCACCCGGATGTTGTGATAGGGATTGCGGTCGACGACACGGATCTCGATGTCGCGGCCGGCAGCGCCGATCTCGTCGCGCTTGCGCGCAGCTCCGATGGCCGCCCACAGGCCTGCAAACCCGGCGCCGAGCACGACGATGCGCGTCATGTCCGCCTACTGTGCTTTCCAATGGAATCCTGCGGTCTGCCCGCGCAGGCAGATATAGCTCAATAGCCCCTGCCGACCAACTGCGGCGGCGCGCGCCGCTGCACAAGATCTCGGCTCACGCCTCGCGCAGTTCCGACGGCGTCGCGCCAAAGCGCTTGCGGAAGGCGCGGTTGAAATAGGACAGGTCGGAGAAGCCCGAGGAGTGCGCGATGTCGCTGATCTTGCGCGTTCTCGCGCGGGGATCGCCCAGCAGCTTGCGCGCCAGCAACAGGCGCTGCTCAAGCACGAATTCGGTGAAGGTCGTGCCGGCCTGCTCGAACAGGCGCTGCGCCTGGCGCGGGCTCAGGCCCGAGCGCGTCGCAACTTCCGCCAGGCAGAGATCGTTGCGGCCAAGCGCGGCCATCACGTCGGCGCGCATCAGATCGAGACGGGCCGCCGCCTGCCCGCGGCCGCGCATAAGGCTTGCGTGCTCGGCATCGGTCCCGAGCAGGAGGCCGACGAGATCGACCATGTGCTGCGCGGTCAGGCGCTGGCCGACGGCATCGAGATGCGGACCGTGATTGGCGGCGAGCGCGTGGTAGCGGAAGATGGTTTCGGCGACCGCACCGTCGGCGAGGACTTGCGACAGCTTCTCCTCGGCGCGCGGATTGATGTCGAGCAGCGCGCGGCGCGGCATGCGGATGGTGGTGAAGCGATCCTCGTCGGTATGGCCGACGGTGCCGGTGATGCCCATGTCGACGAGCACCATCTGCGCGGGCGCAAGCTCCACGGTGTGGCCGTTCTGCCCGACGCGGACGAGGCCCGCATGGGCCGCGATCAGGACGAGATCGTCGCTGCCGTCGGCAAGGTGGCTCTGGGTGCGCGTATATTGCGCGGAGGCGCCTTCGGGAATGGCCAGCGCGATATTGTCGACCACGCTGATCTGGAGCCGGCAATCGATGCTGTCGCCATGGCTCGGCCCGATGTCGAGGCCGCAGGCCCCGAAGGCCCGATCGCGCCATTGTTCGAAGGCCGGACCAATCGGCAGGCCCGCATATTGGTGAACAAAGATGCCCGGCGTTTTCGCTGCATCCATTTGATTTCTCGCCCCTCTCCGGCACCATGATCGGCATGCGCCGCCTGAATTCCGGGGATTTGACGCCGCGAATTGCGGAGAGGTTCAAAGCGGGGCTGGATTTGGCCGGGCTTGTCGGAATGCGACAGCGGGGTGGACCGGGGCGACATGCGTCGATCAGGCGCTGCCGCGACGATGGTGACGCGCCCAATGCCTCTAAGCGTCGTCCTGGACCAGCGAGCGGAGCGAGCACCGATCCAGGACCCATTACCACAGGATTGTGCGGTTGCTCGCCCGTGCGGCCACAGCTCACTCTTGCAACAAGCTCTTGGGGTAGTGGGTCCAGGCTTCCGCCAGGACGACGATGGAAAACCTACTTCTTCGCCGGCGCCTGCGGCTGAGACGGCGGCACGGTCTCGATCAGCCTGCCGGTAAATACCGGCGCCGAGGTCGGCTGGCCGTTGGGCGAGCCGCCGGCCTGCTCGACGGTGACGGCGTAGGTCGCGCCGTTGACGACATCGGCATCGTAGGAGGAGAGCAGCGGACGCGCGGTGAATTCGCCGCCGCCGATCACGCCGAGCGAGCGCGGGCGCGGCAGCTTGTCGGAGATCAGCCAGAGCTCGAAGCTCTTGCCGGGCTCCGGCGTCGCGCCGACCTTGCGCACGGTGAAATTCCGTGTCGCGCCGTCGATGGTGAGGATGAAGGCCGGGCCGCCGGCCTGGCCCTGCAACAGCGCGACATATTGCGCAGACGCCGCGAGCGGCGCCGGTGTCTTCACCTCAACCGTCTGGATGCGCGGTGCGGGACGCAAGCCGCCCGGCAGCGCATCGGGCAGGAAGATCTGAAGCGACAGCGTCACCAGCAGCGCTGCCGCGAGCGCGCCGACGGCGGATGCGATCGTGCGCCAGCGCTTCACGCGGCGCTCGAGCCGGATCACATTGGTGTTGTCCACGACCGGCGCCGGCGGCGCGCGCGCGACGTCCGGATCGGGCGCATGGACCTGCGGCATGAAGATCGGCGCGACGTCGGGAAGCGCATCGGACGGCGGTCGCGCGGCTTCGGATTGCGCGGCTTCGGGCTGAGCTGCTTCGGTCTGCGCTGCTTCGGGAGGCAGCGGCTCCGGTTGCTCCATGCGGTCCGATGACGTTTCCGGCGTGACGGCTTCGAACGAAGAAGACGCCGGTACAGGTGGCGGCGGCGAAGCTTCAGACAGCGCCTGGGACTCCTGTGCGAAGCCGGTCCGCGCGAGCTCGGACCTGATGTTCTCCCACACGATCGGGCGCGGCTCGATCGTGCCGACCATCTGGTTGAGGACGCCGAGCCGGTAGGCCCAGGCCTGCACGACATCGGCGAACGCCTTGTCCACCGCCATCATGGTCTCGACCTGCGCGCGCTCATCGGCGTCGAGCGTACCGAGCGCATACTCCGCGGCGAGCGCGATATGGTCCTCCGTGTAGGCCATCACTTGCAGTCCAGAACCACCCTCACAGCATAAACCCTCATAGTCCGAGGCACTCGCGGATATCCAACATGCTGCGCCGCAGCCACGTCTTCACCGTGTTGACGGGCGCGGCGAATTTCTCCGCCAATTGCTCGCGGCTCCAGCCGTTGTAATAGGCGAGAAGCACGAGCCTCTGACGGTCCGGCTCGAGCCGGCCGATACATTCAAGGAGCCGCTTCAGCTCCTCGGTCATCTCCCGGCGCGCCAGCGGATCGGGACTGTCGGCTGCAACCTCCATCGCCTGAGGCTCTTCCTCGATGGAGACTTCCGACTTCTTGCGCACGATATCGATCGCACGGTTGCGCGCGATCGATGCCATCCACGTGATCGGCGAGGACAGAGCCGGATTGAACTGGCCGGCGCTGTTCCAGATCTTGACGTAGGTCTCCTGAATGACCTCCTCTGCGAGATCCTGCCGACGCAAGATACGGAGCACGACGCCATAGAGTTTCGCGCGCGTGGCGACGTAAAGGCGCTCGAACGCGGCCTGATCGCCCTTCGCCACCACCTCAATCAGCCCGACCAGCTCTGCTGGCGTCAGCATTCAGCCCCCCAACGCGTAGGCTCAGGCGCGTTCCGCGCAGGCCCCCGGCACTGCACCACCATAGCGCGCGGCCAAGCCGACCACCAAGGGGCGTGGCGCCACGCTGTGGACAGCGCATACGAAAACCCGGACCTTGCGGGTCCGGGTTTCGCGAATTTTCGGCGGTTCTTGCTGCTAGCGCCTCAGGCGACAGCGCCGATGCGAGCCCGCATCAGGCCGATGCTGTCGAGGTCGGCCTGCTCGCGGGCGTTTTCCTCGGCGCGTTCGCGGGCCTGGTCGCGCTCGTCGAGGAGCTCGACCTTCTTCAGCTCCTCGAAGGCCTCGGCCAGTGCGGCCTTGGCTTCGTCGAGCTGGCCCTTGAGCTCGTCGGCCGAGCGGGTCAGGTTCTCGCGGCGCTGGATCGCGGCCTTGGCATAGGTCGGATAGGCGAAGTGCGAGGGATCGTTGATCCCGGCACGCTCCTGCTCGGTCTGGATCTCGCGTTCGAGATCGACCGACATCCGCTGGAAGTCGGCGATCATGGTCTCGATCTGGGTAACCCGGCGGCGCTTCTCGTCGACCTGAAACTTCTTCAGGCGAATGAGGGTATCACGTGACTTCATCGACTCGTACTCCCCAGAAGTCCCCTGGCTGCACGTGGGACAACACCGGTCTCCCCACAGGCCCAATTGGGGCCAAGACCGGCTCTGCTACTCTGTAGGATCGGATGATGACCTGACAAAGTTAGCGTTCCGTTTCCAAATTACCGAGGATTTGCGCCAACTGGCGGTAACCGTCCGCCAATGAGGCATTTTCGTCCTTGCGCTGGCGCAGGAAGGCTTCCAGGGGTTCGTGCAGCCGGATCGCCTCGTCGACCTCGGGGCTGGAGCCGGCCCGGTAGGCGCCAAGCCGGATCAATTCCTCCATGTCGGCATAGGTCGCCATCACTTGGCGCGCCTTCTGGATGGTCGGCCAGAACTCCGGATCGGCCGATTTCGGCATGGTGCGGGAGACGGATTTGAGGATGTTGATGGCGGGGTAGCGGCCGCGCTCGGCGATCGAGCGCTGCATCACGATGTGGCCGTCGAGGATCCCGCGGACGGCGTCGGCGATCGGCTCGTTGTGGTCGTCGCCGTCGACCAGCACCGTGAAGATCGCGGTGATCGCGCCCTCCCCCAGGCCCGGTCCGGCACGCTCCAACAGCTTCGGCAACTCGGTGAACACGGTCGGCGTATAGCCCTTGGCGGTCGGCGGCTCGCCGGCGGACAGGCCGATCTCGCGCTGGGCCATGGCAAAGCGCGTCACCGAGTCCATCAGGCAGAGGACGTCCTTGTCCTCGTCGCGAAAATATTCGGCGACCGCGAGCGTCAGATAGGCGGCCTGGCGGCGCATCAGCGCCGGCTCGTCGGAGGTCGCGACCACGACGACGGAGCGCGCCAGGCCCTCCTCGCCGAGGTCATCCTGCAAGAACTCCTGAACCTCGCGGCCGCGCTCGCCGATCAGCCCGATGACGCTGACGGCGGCGTCCACGTTGCGCGCCAGCATCGAGAGCAGCACCGATTTGCCGACGCCGGAGCCCGCGAAGATGCCCATGCGCTGGCCGCGGCAGCAGGTGAGGAACGTGTTCATCGCGCGCACGCCGAGATCGAGCGGGCTACCTACGCGCTTGCGCGAATGCGCCGGCGGCGGCGTATTGCGGAACGGCATCGGCGAGGACCCCTGCGGCAACGGCCCCTTGCCGTCGATGGGCTCGCCCAGCGCATTGACGACGCGGCCGAGCCAGGCCGCCGAGGGCCGCACCTGATTGGCGGCATTGGCGATGACCGCCTTGCAGCCGCGGCGCACGCCGTCGAGACCGGCGAACGGCATCACGACAGCATTGTTGCCGGAGAAGCCGATCACCTCGCAGGGGATGGAACGGTTGGCGCCGGTTTCGATCACCAGCCGCGCGCCGACCGACATCGCATGGATCGGGCCGGCCACCTCGACCATCAGGCCGCGCACACCGACCACACGGCCATAGATATTGACGCCGTCGATGTCGCCGATCTGTTCGGCCAGAGCCTTCATCGGTGGGCCTTCATAAGCGGCGCGCCTTCATAGGAGGGGCCTTCATAAGGTGGTCGTCGTCGTGATCCCCGGGCCTTCACGGGGAAACTCTTAAGTTTCGCCATATTTCTGAACGGCGCTTAACTTCGTGTTTACCCGCATCGTTAATCATTGCGTCACTGTCTTTGTGACTGAGCGTGGCTCCCCTTCAGAAGAAGGCTGAGTCGCGGGAGTCGGTTAGGCCCGTCTCTTAAAGTGGAACTTGAACGGAGCCGGATAACGAAAGCTGCTTCCTGCGCAAGACCTTAGGGCGATTCGACAAAAATTGCACCGGGGGGACTTGCGTTCCAGAATCAGGATTTGTTAACCATCTGTTGTCAGGATCCGAATCAGTTGTTCAAAGGCGTTTTGTTGAGTGCCGCGAATGCGGCCGACCTGACGCCCAGGAGCGGCGACTATGGGGAACTGGCATGCGCGTTTTGCTGATTGAAGATGACAGCGCCGTCGCGCAGTCGATCGAGCTGATGCTGAAGTCTGAGAGCTTCAACGTCTACACGACCGATTTGGGGGAAGAAGGCGTCGATCTCGGTAAATTATACGATTACGACATTATCCTTCTCGACCTCAACCTGCCTGACATGTCCGGCTATGACGTGCTCAAGCAACTCCGGGTCTCCAAGATCAAGACCCCGATTCTGATCCTCTCCGGCCTCGCCGGCATCGAGGACAAGGTCAAGGGTCTCGGCGTCGGCGCCGACGACTACATGACCAAGCCCTTTCACAAGGACGAGCTGGTGGCCCGCATCCACGCGATCGTGCGCCGCTCCAAGGGCCATGCCCAGTCGGTCATCCAGACCGGCGACCTCGTCGTCAACCTCGACACCAAGACGGTCGAAGTCGGCGGCCAGCGCGTGCATCTGACCGGCAAGGAATACCAGATGCTGGAGCTCCTCTCGCTCCGCAAGGGCACGACCCTCACCAAGGAAATGTTCCTCAACCACCTCTATGGCGGCATGGACGAGCCCGAGCTGAAGATCATCGACGTCTTCATCTGCAAGCTCCGCAAGAAGCTCGCCAACGCCTCCGAAGGCCGCAACTTCATCGAGACCGTGTGGGGCCGCGGCTACGTGCTGCGCGAGCCGCACGAGCACGAAGAGCGCATTCCCGCCTGATCCTGGGTTTACGTCGCGAGCCGCAGGGCTTGCTCCTCCCAGCCTGGACCCCGCCGCAAATGGCGGGGTTTTGTTTTTTGGGGACGCTAACGCGGCTTCGTCGCCGTCCCGCCGTTGAACCGCTATCCTCCCCCCGCCGACGAATGGTCGCTGCACGATGGGGGAACGATGATCCTGCAATCACTCGCCGGCCTGCCCGCCTTCCTGGTCTATTTCTGCACCGGGCTGATCGCGATCGTGGCGTATCTGTTCGTCTACACCCGCATCACCCCGTACAACGAGTTCCAGCTCATCCGCGACAACGAGCCGGCGGCGGCGATCTCGCTGGGCCTCAGCCTGCTCGGCTTCGTGGCCCCGCTGGTCAGCGCGATCGCGCATTCGGCCAATGTGCTGGACTGCCTGATCTGGGCGGCCATCGCGCTGATCGTCCAGATCATCGTGTTCTTTCTCGTGAAGGTCCCGGTGCCGAACCTGTCGACGCGGATCGCCGCCGGCGAGCTTGCCCCCGCGATCTGGCTCGGGCTGTCCTCGCTCGCCGCGGGCCTGTTGAACGCCGCCTGCATGATCTACTGACATGGCCGACAAACGCTCCAGCAGGGAGTTCGGGAAACGCCGGCCGGTGTCGCCGACACCGCGGGCGCCGGTGAAGCGCTCCGGCCATGTCGCGCTCCTGGTGATGGGCACGATCGCGGTCGGCACCACCGCCTACACGCTGATGCCGCGGCAGACTTGCGAGCCCTCTCCTCCCGGGACGGATCCGGCGGTGCAGACGAGCACCGCGTGCAGCAGCAGAAGCAGCTCTTCAGGCGGCAGCGGCGGCTCGGGCTCATCGTCGCGCTCGAGCTTCTTCAGCAGCGATTCCTCCAGCCATTCTTCGTCGAGCACGTCATCCGACTCGGGCCACAGCAGCGTGAGCCGCGGCGGCTTCGGCTCGTTTGGCCATGGCTTCTCGGGCGGTGGCTGATCCATGCGACGCATCATCTGTCTCGAGCGCGACGACTGGCGACAAACCGCAGCGCAATGCGGCTTCGTCTTCCACACCATCGACGGCGAACGCTATTGGGACGAACGCGCCTATTACGCCTTCACGCTCGACGAGATCGAGCGCGGCATCGAGACGCCAACCGGCGAGATCGACGCGATGTGCCTCGAGCTTGCCGGTCGCATCATCGGCGACGAGCGCCATCTGCAGCGCTTGAAGATTCCGGAGGCATTCTGGAGCCTGATCGCCGAGAGCTGGGAGCGGGACGACCGCAGCCTCTACGGCCGGCTCGACCTGAAGTTCGACGGCAAGGGGCCGGCAAAGCTGCTCGAATACAACGCGGATACGCCGACCTCGATCTTCGAGGCCGCCGTCTTCCAATGGACCTGGCTCGAACAAGCGATCGAACGCCGTATCGTCCCGGTGCGCGCCGACCAGTTCAACTCCATCCACGAGCGGCTGATCGAAGCCTGGAAAGAGATTGCCGCAGGCCGCCATGTCCATCTCACCGGCACCACCGGCAATGAGGAGGACGCCGGCACGCTGGCCTATCTCGAAGACACCGCGCGCCAGGCGGGGCTTTCGACCACGCTGCTCGACATTGAAGCGATCGGCTGGCGTGACGAGGCTGGCGGCTTCGTCGATCTCGACGATCGCGACATCGCACTCGCCTTCAAGCTCTATCCCTGGGAATGGATGTTTCACGACGCCTTCGGCGCAAAGCTCGAGGGCGCGCCGACGCGCTGGATCGAGCCGCCGTGGAAGGCGGTGCTCTCCAACAAGGGCATCCTGCCGCTGCTCTGGGAGATATTTCCGAACCATCCCAACCTGCTGCCGGCCTTCTTCGAGGACGATGTGCGGGCAGCAGAGCTCGGCAGCTCCTATGTGCGCAAGCCGCTGCTGTCGCGCGAAGGCGCCAATGTCACGCTGGTGTCCGGCGGAACGCCGCTCGACGAGCACGCAGGTCCTTATGGTGCAGAAGGCTTCGTGCGGCAGGCGCTCTCGCCACTGCCGAACTTCTCGGGCTTCTATCCGGTGATCGGAAGCTGGCTGGTGAACCACGAACCCTGCGGCCTGTCGATCCGCGAAGACGAGAGTCCGATCACCGGCAACGGCTCGCGTTTTCTTCCGCATGCGATCTTGTGAAATGCGCTCGCGACGCCGTCGGCAAGGGCACGCGAGCGCGAAGGTCCTGGTGTCGGCTCAGGGCGTCTTGACGATGAATCGTCCGTCGTACAGGAAGGCGCCCTTGAACCCACTTTGCACACTTTCGAAGCCGCCAGTGCCTGTCGCGTTTGCGTACGTTCCGGTGCCCGACAGGATCGTATATTCGCCCTTTGCCTTACCGTCCTTGATCGCACCGGCGTAGCGCGCCGTGATCGAGGAGCCATCGTCGAAGGTGTAGGTGCTGTAGCCGAACATGGGCCCCGAGCCCTTGAGCAAATCACTGGAGTTGACGAAGTCCTTCACGGCGATGCGGCCATCCTTGAAAAAGGCAACGCCAAACATCTTGCCGGACATGACCGTCTGACCTTCAACATTCGCGACCTCGGTGACCTTGACGTCCACCGGCCTGGTGACGAGCTTGAATTCGAGCACTTGCTCACCAGCGCGAGCAGTCGTGGGCAACGAAAGCGCAACCAACAGAAAGTACGAGGCACAAGCTATTCGCATGGTGTGTCCTCCTCAAATCCGTTCATGATGGAATGGGGTCCCGCGTCCGCGAGACCCTCGGCAGCATAGCAGGTCTTTCAGATGCTGGTCAGGGTCACGACCGTGCTGCATCGCGGCGCGAGGTCTATTGCGCGGTAGCGGAGTAACTCGCAGGGCTCAAACGCTCGTGAAGCGTCGCGCACAATGACGGAAGATATCTCGTCAGATGTTGTCGATCGTTCGCAACGACGGCGCTCTCTCAGAGCGCCTGTCATTCGGCAATCACCGCGCCGCGGCGATCTTCAGCGGCTGCGGCATCAGTCCGCCCATGGGGCGGCCGGAGCGCGCCGGGTTGAGCTGATAGAGACCGCGGCGCTCAGTGATGGGACGGAACGCATCGGTGATGCCGACGACGGATTCGGCGGCGCCAAGCAGCAGCGTGCCGTCGGCTTCCAGCCCCTTCGCCATGCGCTCGAAGATCACCGCCTTGGTATCCTGGTCGAAATAGATCAACACGTTGCGGCAGAAGATCACGTCGAACGTGCCGAGATGGGAAAAGTCCTGCAACAGATTGAGCTGGCGGAACTGCACCATCGCGCGAATGTCGGCATTGAGCTGCCAGAGCTCGCCGACTTGCGTGAAGTACTTCATCAGGTGCTGGATCGGCAGGCCGCGCTGCACCTCGAACTGGCTGTAGACGCCGGCCTTGGATTTCTCCAGCACCTCCTGCGACAGGTCGGTCGCGACGATCTCGACGCGCCAGCCGGCCAGGGCCGCGCCCATCTCCTTCACGCACATCGCGATCGAATAGGGCTCCTGCCCTGTCGACGACGCCGCCGACCAGATGCGCAGCGACTTGCGCGCGGCGCGCGCCTGGATCAGGCCCGGCAGGACGGTCTCGCGCAGATGATCGAACGGAATCTTGTCGCGGTAGAAGAAGGTCTCGTTGGTGGTCATCGCTTCGACCACGTCGGTCGCAAGCCGGCCATCGCCGTTCCTGATCTTCAGCACGAGATCGGGGATGCCGGGCAGGCTCGCCTTGCGGGCGAGCGGCAGCAGCCGGCTCTCGACCAGATACTGCTTGTCGGCGGAGAGATCGAGGCCGGAGCGCTCTTTCAGGAACTTGCGCAGATACTCGTAGTCAACCGGCGTCACGAGCGGTCTCCCGCGAAAAGGCGGTTGACCTTGGCGCCGATCTGGTTGAGCGGCAGGATCGCCGCGCAGATGCCGGCATTGGCCGCCGCGCCCGGCATGCCCCAGACGACGCTGGAGGCTTCATCCTGTGCGATGACGCTGCCGCCGGCGGCAACGATGTCCTTGCCGCCGCGCATGCCGTCCGAACCCATGCCCGTCAGGATCACGGAGAGGATGGCGCCGTGCCAGATGTCGATGGCGGAGGTGAAGAGCGGATCGACCGCGGGCTTGCAGAAATTGACGGCGGGGCCGTCGTCGAGCGCGATCGCCACGTCCGCACCGCTGCGCACCACGCGCATATGCTTGCCGCCGGGCGCGAGATAGATCCGTCCCGGCTTCACCGGCTCGCCGTCGACCGCCTCGGCTGCCGGCCGGCGGCTCGAACGCGCCAGATGCTCGGCAAGAATGGTGGTGAAGGTCGGCGGCATGTGCTGGGTGATCAGCACCGGGAAGCGGTCGATCACCGGGCCGAGCTCGGTGACGAGAGCCATCAGTGCCTGCGGACCGCCGGTCGAGGAGCCGATCAGCAGCACCTTGGGGGCCTGGGTCGAGAACGGGCGCGTGGACAGCGCCCCCGACGACAGGGCATTGGCGGCCGGTGCAGGCGCGGCGGGCCGCGCGACAACCGATGCACGTGCAGCCGGAGCGGGGCTCGCAGGCGCCAGCGGCGGGCTCGCAACCGCGAGCTTCCGGCGCAGCCGTGCACCGAGGTGACGGATCTTCTGGATCAGGTCGTGATGGAAGATGTCCGCGGCCGACGCTTCGCGCGTCGATTCGGGCTTCGGAATGTAGTCGGCCGCGCCGAGCGACAGCGCCTTGAAGCTGATCTCCGCGTTGCGGCGCGTCAGCGTCGAGGCCATGATAATGACGAGATCGCGCTTCTTCGCCAGCAATTGCGGCAGCGCGGAGATGCCGTCGAGCTCGGGCATTTCGATGTCGAGCACGGCAACATCAGGGTTGATGCGTTCGAGCTGGTTGACCGCCTCGAGCCCGGTACGCAGCGAGGCTGCGACCTCCATGTCGTGCTCGGCACCGACCCAGCGCGAGATCAGACCGCGGATGACGACGGAGTCATCGACGATCATCACCCGCAGCGGTCCCGCTTCACGCGACGAACCCGTGGTCGAATTACCTGCGAACGCAACACTCATTACTCACCAACTCAGACTGAAACGGTTCAGTTGAAAACAAACGCCGAAGGAGCCGTTCAGCCTCCGGACGGTCGCTCAGATCAGGCCGACTTCCTGGAACTTCGCCGTCACGATGTCCTTGTCGAAGGGCTTCATGATGTACTCGTTGGCGCCGGCATGAAGCGCACGCGCGATGTGCGCAACGTCGTTCTCGGTGGTGCAGAACACTACCTTCGGCTGGTCGCCGCCGGGCATGCGCCGGAGATGGCCGAGGAACTCGTAGCCGTCCATGACAGGCATGTTCCAGTCCAGCAGCACCGCGTCGGGCAAGCCGCGCTTGCAGGCCTCCAGCGCCTTCTCACCGTCCTCGGCTTCGAGGATCTGGAAGTCGAGGCCCTCCAGGATCCGGCGCGCAACCTTGCGGATGACGCTGGAATCATCAACGACGAGACAAGTTCGCATGTGAACCTCTGCTTCCTGT
The DNA here is from genome assembly GCF_028128655.1 of Bradyrhizobium sp. CCBAU 45394. Taxonomy (NCBI): domain Bacteria; kingdom Pseudomonadati; phylum Pseudomonadota; class Alphaproteobacteria; order Hyphomicrobiales; family Nitrobacteraceae; genus Bradyrhizobium; species Bradyrhizobium sp. CCBAU 45394. The sequence goes on from NZ_LBIX01000169.1 coordinate 209,520, forward strand.
CCCCTTCGCGGGGACACTTCCAATTGCACGTCCGTCGGCGGCAGTGCCGCCGTATCAGGCCGCCATCATCTCGGGCG